>CAKZSI010000015.1 GCA_937918935.1 uncultured Chloroflexales bacterium
GGGGCGTGGGGAAACCTGGTTTCCCCACGCCCCTGCCTGGGAGGAGGTTCCAGGAACGAGCGTGGCCATCATCGGCCCGCGGCAGTTTGAGGTTTCCCCGCGCCCCTGCCTGGGAGGAGGTTCCAGGAGGGGTGGCCCTCCCGGACCGTCATCGGCCATGCCGGGCATCCGGATGGGTTCTTACCCTCCTGCCCGTTCACGGCGCAACTGGGTGTAGACGCGCACCACAGGGTCGTTGCTGGCGCGCGAGTCGATGCGCGCAGCCCGCAGGTAGCGCTGGAGGGCATGCTCAAGTTCGGCGTAGTGGCCAGGGCCAGCGTAGGCCCGCAGCAGCCACACCGTCAGGTCGTCGGCAGCGGGGTCCTCAGTCAGAGCCAGGTCACACAGGCGAGCGCATTTGTGGTAGCGGCGCTGGTTGCAGGCGTGCTCGGCCAGGCGTTCGACCACGTTCAAAAAATCGCCGGCCAGGAGGTTACGGCGCTCGATCAGTGCGGTCCAGGGGGCAGAGACATCGGCCATATAAGGGCCGCGGTACAATTCGAGCGCCTGAGTGTACAGCGGCGCCGCCGCCGCTAACCCCTCCTGCTCCTCAAGCTCCGCCGCGAGGATGCGGAACCGTTCGAAGATCTCCACGTCGGTGCGCACATCGTCGGGGTGGAGCAGGCAGTGATCCTCGCTGATCACCAGGACAGCATCGGCCAGTTCTTCGCCGCCGACTTCGACCATGAGCGCGCGCAGCGAACTGAGGGTACGGGTAAGACCGCTCGCGGCGCTTTCCTGTCCCCAGACAGCGGCCATCAGCGCCTCGCGGCTGATCCCGCACCCCCCGGCGTGGATCAGGGCCGCCAGCACCGCACGCAGTTTGTGGCTGCCCGCCCGGCCCCGATCACGCTCGACCACGCGGGCCAGGATAGGCACACCCGCCACCCAGACCCGCAACACCCCCAGGCAGGCTACCTGCAATGCTGAATCAGGGAGAGGCCCGGTAGCGGGCTGCGGCACATAACGTTCCAGAACCTCCTGGGCCATACGCACCCGCCGACGCTCCGTGGCGTCGGTGCGAGCCAGGAGGATCCGCAAACGTTGGGCCGCTTCATCGCCATAGCTGCTGTAGAGCAGCATTGCGCTCTGGCGTTGCACCTGTGGATCGTCGTGTAACAGTAACGGCACAAACAGGTCAATCAACGGCGTAGCGTGCCGGGCCATGATTCCTCCAGGAGCAGATACCGCGCCTGCATCAGGTTATGCCGATACACGGTGCATAGAGCGCCGCTGCATCGCGCTGACTTGATGGGGGTTCTCTATGAGTATGTATGCCCACAAGAACGAGATTTGACCGATTTTTTGCTTATGCGTGGATTCGCGCCTGTCCACTGGTCAGGGGCGTGGGGAAACCCGGGTTTGCGCCTTTTCATCAGTCAGAAGGGCGGGGAACCCGGAATCTCCACCCTCCCCCAACCCCGGGCGGGCAGGAGCGTGGGGAAACCGGGTTTCCCCATGCCCTGGCATAGCCCCCAACCTCGGGCCGCCTGACCAGGCGGTGACGGTCGTTCTGGCGGGCTGGCTGCTGCTGAACCCGCTCGCGGGTGTGGTGGTCCTCCCGTTCATTTTCGGTATCTTCGCCATCATTGGCGGCATCCTGACCATCGTCGCAGCCTTCCAGATCCGCCGGGCCTGAGACGGCGCCGGCAACCCCTCCGGGGGCAGACAGATCAACGACAAACGGCACGGAGAGATACGACGTCGCGACGGGTAATTAACTTGTTAGCCACGCTGATCATCTTCAGCATTCCCTTCTTGTGTCGCTTGCCGGTCGTAGGCGCTAAACGACCCGGAGCAGCCCCCAGCAGATAGAGATTGGGCGCCACCCTGACGGGTAGAGACGGTGCAATGCACCGTCTCTACCCGTGTCCATCTCCACCGCCAGCGGATGGAGATTGGGCACCGCTGGTAGGGGCGGGCCTCGTGCCCGTCCCCCCAGGCATGGCCCCCCTGGGGCTGCACCGTCTCTTGCCCCGGACGGCCCACATAGGTCAGATAGCTCCACCGTCACCTGCATCCAGGTCCACCAGCGCCACCGCCTCGGTTGCCTGGCTGGCGAGCATCCGCACCGCCTGCACGCAGGGCGGAATTAATGCCTTTGGCACGTAGGGCGGAATTAATTCCGCCCTACGTCCAGTTTCAAACGCCTTCAGAGCGGGGCGGTGCGGCGTTGGAGCGACTGACTGGGCTTGTGTTCGACAGCGCTCTGAAGTTTCAAACCCCTTCAGAGCGGGGCGGTGCGGCGTTGCCAAGGGGGTGATAAACCCGCGAACCTTCCCAGTTTCCTGTTTCAAACGCCTTCAGAGCGGGGCGGTGCGGCGTTGAGTCGCCTGGTGGGGCTGGGGGAGCGTGACCATTGGGTTTCAAACCCCTTCAGAGCGGGGCAGTGCGGCGTTGCCGCCGAGCGGGCGGCGTGCCAGGCGGTGATAGGGCGTTTCAAACCCCTTCGATGCGGGGCGTTGAGGCCCTTGAGCAAACCAATGGGAAACTGGATCAAGGCCATCGCGTTTCAAACCCCTTCGATGCGGGGCGTTGAGGCCCTTCTTGTCAAGATCCGACAGTGTGCCCCCGCTGCGGCAGGTTTCAAACCCCTTCGATGCGGGGCGTTGAGGCCCTTCGGGACACCGCCGGGAACAATTGTTTCCGGCACGGCGTTTCAAACCCCTTCGATGCGGGGCGTTGAGGCCCTTGTGCTGGTGGAGTGGACGACCGGGACGGAGCAGGTTGCGTTTCAAACCCCTTCGATGCGGGGCGTTGAGGCCCTTGTACACAATGAACAGTCCCCGCGGCGGAACCCGCCAAGTTTCAAACCCCTTCGATGCGGGGCGTTGAGGCCCTTTAGCCCTAGCACAGCGCCACAAGTAGCGCCTTTCAAGTTTCAAACCCCTTCGATGCGGGGCGTTGAGGCCCTTGGCCCTGGAGGCGGAGGTTCACGATGCCACCCAGGTAGTTTCAAACCCCTTCGATGCGGGGCGTTGAGGCCCTTGGTTCCGCGCACCGGACGATCTGGGTTCGACGAATATGTTTCAAACCCCTTCGATGCGGGGCGTTGAGGCCCTTGCGCGGATCTGGACTTCCAGTCCACGCCGCTGCTCTGGGTTTCAAACCCCTTCGATGCGGGGCGTTGAGGCCCTTGCGAGGCCAAGCCGCTGCAGGCACGCTGGCCCACCGGGTTTCAAACCCCTTCGATGCGGGGCGTTGAGGCCCTTAACCACTGTTCCGAAGCGCGGGTGAGGATACCTATCACGTTTCAAACCCCTTCGATGCGGGGCGTTGAGGCCCTTAAGGAGCGTACCAAAATGGAGTTCTACTTCTGGTTGGCGTTTCAAACCCCTTCGATGCGGGGCGTTGAGGCCCTTTGGACATCCGCATGCCCAGCAACACCGGCGACTTTGTTTCAAACCCCTTCGATGCGGGGCGTTGAGGCCCTTGGAAAGGAGGAAGCAATGTACGTCGCACGCTACACGTTTCAAACCCCTTCGATGCGGGGCGTTGAGGCCCTTGGGGTCGCTCCCGCGAGGTCT
Organism: uncultured Chloroflexales bacterium; assembly: GCA_937918935.1. Lineage (GTDB taxonomy): Bacteria > Chloroflexota > Chloroflexia > Chloroflexales > Chloroflexaceae > JACAEO01. The sequence continues at coordinate 3,567 of CAKZSI010000015.1, forward strand.
GGCCTTTCGCCCGTCCTGATGACGAACGCGACGCCGGACCGGCGCCCCCCTTCGCTGTACCGGTCTTGCATGGCTGGCCTGGATCGGCTACCATCCCGGCTATGCCGACATTGTAGCAGGTCGCTGGTTGGAGGACAACCATGAATCGCTGGGCCATGGCCCTTGCTCAGACTCCACCGACGCTGCAGCGCCTGATCGCTGCGACGCAGCGGGTGAGCCTTCCCCGTGGCTGCTCGCCCGCCGAGCGCCTTCAGCGCTTGCGCACCGTCCTCTGCCGGCGGGCAGCCGTGCATGCGGTCTATTTTTCGCTGTCTGACGCAGAACAAGCGGCGCTGCAGGCGCTGCGCCACATCCGTCGTGGCCTCGCTCCGGCCGACCTCGCCGCCCGCTTTGGCCCCATCCGCCCTCTCGCCGCGTTGCGCGCCGACCGCACACCGCGCACGCTCAGCGAGCGCCTGCTGCTCCTCGGCTGGCTCCTGCCGCGCCCCGCGGCGCGCAACCACCCGTTGCGCTATCTGCTGCCAGCCGAACTGCGCGCCTGGCTGCCGGCGCCGCTGCCCGCCACTCTCGACGCTGCGCCTGCATCCGCCGCCGCCGGCGCGGGGGGGGCATCCAGCGCGCCGGCGCCGCTGCCCGCCACTCTCGACGCTGCGCCATCCTGGCAAACCGCGCCTGACTCGGCTGCGCTGCCGACGCTCAACGCAGCAACGGTGATCCTCCTCGCCAGCGCCGAGCGGACGCTGCCGCTCCGCCGTGATGGCCGGCCCGCCGCCCGCGCGCTGCATACGCTGCGGCCGCGCCTCGCACCACTTCCCCCCGCCGAGGCGGATGCGCTGGTGCGCTGGCTGTTGCCGCTGCTGATCGACCTGGGCCTGCTTGCACCCCATGGCGGCGACGTCGTAGCTGCTCCTGGAGCCCGGCGCTTTCTGGCCGCCCCGCCTGCCGAGCGCCTGCATACGCTCCGCGCTGCCTGGGTGCGCGCTCCGCGTGGCGAGCACTGGCTACGTCAACTGCGGGTCAGTACGCGGGGGCTCGATTGGCCGGCGCTGCGCCGCCGCCTGCTGGCCTGGGCCGAGGCCCTGCCGCCCACAGCCGCCGCCGATCCCGCCAGCGGCCACGCGCTGCTCCACGCTGCGCTCGGCCCCCTGGCCGATGCCCATACCCACGGCCTGCGTCCCTCGCTCCGGCGCTCACCATGGTTGCCGCGCCGCGCCGCTGCGGTCTGGGCGGCTGCCTGCGCCGGACCCCTGGCCTGGCTCGGTGCACTCCCTGCCTCCGCCGTTGCCGGGTCCGACCCGCCAGCAGCGGAGAACTCGGGCGCGAACTGGCAGATCGATACCGCTGGCTTGCTCCACGTGCCACGCAATGCCGATCCGTCTGACCTGCTTGCGCTTGCACCCTTCGCCCGCTGGAGCCATCGAGCCGCTGGCTGTGAGGTCTTTACTCTCAACCGCGCCGCTCTCGCCGCAGCCACGTCACGGGGCCACGATCCGGCCCGCCTGCGCGCGTTGCTGGCGCGATGGGGCGCCATCCTGCCAGACGCGCTCGCGCCGTCTGGCGGGATGCGACTGCTTGCCCGTACTGTGCTGATCAGTGACCAGCCCGAGGACCTGGTCCGGGCGCTGCGCCAACGCTCCACCCGGCGCGCCATCGAGGCCCATCTGGCGCCCGGCGTGGCTCTGGTGGCGCCCGGGCGTGAGGCGGCACTGGTGCGCACCCTGGCCCGCGCTGGCCGCGCCGTGACCGCGCCACCCCCTCCGGCCATCGCCCCGCCGGCTAGCCTTACCCCGGCTGAGCAGGCGACCCTGCTGCTCGCCTGCGCCCACTATCGTGCCAGCCCGCCCGAGGGCGCCCCTCCCGGCCCGCGCGACGAGTTGCTGGCCCGGCTGCGCGCTGGCCTCCCCCCGGCGCTCGCCGCGGCAACCGACACGGCCCTGCTTGCCTTGAGTCCTGCAGCCTCCGTTGCGCCACCACCGCCCGGCCATCACCCTGCACCCGGTGCACCGCCACCACTGGCCACCCTGCTGACCATGCTGCGCACGGCGGCGCAGCGCCGTCGCGCGGTGCGGCTGCACTATCAGGGCCGTGATGACTCCACGCCCCGCGAACGCGCGGTCCGCCCGCTCCGCCTGGAACGTCACGGCTCCTGGTGGTACCTCTACGCCTATTGCTTGCAGGCCTGCGCCGAGCGCTGTTTCCGCCTCGACCGGATCCATCACGCCGCGCTCCTCGATCCGCGCCCAGCCGCGGATGACCGCCCCTCTACCGCCACATCGCCATCCCGACGCCAGCCGCCCGCCAGACGCACCCTCCGCAGCGCTGCCGGCCCGCCCGTCAGTCCTGCGCTGCGAGTGTGGCTGGCGGATGACCAGGGGCCTGGCGGTGCGGGCCGAGCTATAGAGGTGTAGAGCGGTGGAGTGACGATCACCGTGGGACACCCCGATCTGACATATGCCTCAAACCAGGTAATGGGTTGGCTCGCTACTTACCCGCCCGATGCCATAGATCGCGATGCGCTCGACCGCGTCCGCGTCCAGGCGGTAGCAGCGCACGCTGTCCACGTCCTGGTCGATCAACTCGCGCAGCTCGCGGCCCAGCCGGCTAAACTCGCCCGGGTTGAGTATGCACTCGAAGACGCTGTACTGCACCCGCGTGCCATAGCCCTTGAGCAGCTTCATCACTTTCGTGCGCCGCTTATCGTCCACGATGTCGTAACTGATGATGGTAAACATAGGTGGTTCTTCTCAAGCAACATACCCGACATAGGCGGCCTGCTCACCACGAACGACGCGGGCCACCGCCCGGGCCTGGAGCAGGACCACACGGCGCAGCGGCGTCTGCTCGCCGGTGGGCAGCCGGACCGGGGCCTGCATCGCTGCTTCGTAGCGCGCGACGATCAACGCGCGCCCGCCGGCATCAAGATAGACTGCGTCGGGGCGCCGGGCGGGTCGCTCGAACTGCTCACGCTGCACCTCGCCCGCCTGGAGCAGGGCCAGCACGATGCGGTCGACCGCCAGGGGGCGAAACTCCTCCATGAGGTCGAGGGCCAGTGAGGGCCGCCCGGCCTCGATCACGTGAAACACGCCGAAATACGGGTCCAGGCCGGTGAATTGTACGGCGGTGAGCACGTCGTGCAGCAGCAGGGTGTAGCCGAAGGAGAGCATGGCATTGACCGGGTCGGGCGGGGGGTAGAACTCGCGTCCCTGGAAGCCCCAGCTGGCCTGGAGCAGGGCTCGCCAGGCCCCAAAGTAGGCCGCCGCGCCCGCGCCCTCGTAGCCGCGCACAGCATCAATGTCGGCAGCCGCATCGATAGCCGCAACTGCATTGTCGATCTGGCCCAGCGCCGCCGTGGCGGCAGGCCAGCCTGCCCCGGCCAGCAGTGCGCGCTGGTTGGCCAGCTTGGCCCGTACTATCGCCCGGGCCAGCTCGAGCGACCAGCCCGCATCGGTCACTCGCTGCATCTGAGCGAGGCGCAGCGCCCCGAAGCGTGACGGCCCGGCAGTGAGCGTGGCATAGTGCCGGCTGCCGCGCTGGTTGGTGAGCATCACCGGGATGCCTCGCCCGATCAGTTCTACCAGCAGCGCGGTGGACATCTGCACACCCCGGCCCATCAACACAACTTGATCGATCTTGTTCAGCGGGATCTCCTGCAAGGTCTTGCCCTCGCGAGTGATCAGCACCTGCTCGTCGCGCTTGCGTACCGTTACTCCCTGTTCCTGTACGTAGAGGGTCGCCATAATCCAGTGCTCCTTCTTGGGGAAGTCTGAGAGGTCCTGGCCCTTCCAGGAACCCGGGTTCCGCGCCCGGTTGGTGGAGCACGGGGAAACCAGCGCCTGATCCCGCTGATTCCCCGGGCCATTCTCCAAGTTCCGCGCCCGGTTGGTGGAGCACGGGGAAACCAGGTTTCCCCACGCCCCTGCCGGAGGGGCGTGTTTCGCCCCTTCGCCACTGCTACTCTGAGAAGCCCCGGCGGATCCGCCTCGCCCCGCGGCGGATGCGCTCGCCGGCCCGTTGTGACACGTCGCGCAGGGCGCGCTCGGCTTCCTCGAAGCTGGTTAGCCCTTCGCCGAGACGCGGGCCGCGGCGGCGCGGGGCCAGACTCTGGCCGAGGAACTCCAGACCGTCGGCGTAGGCGGCAATGCGGGTTTTGTTGTCATTGAGGGTCAGTCGCAGGGTTGCCAGTTGCCGGCGGGTCAACTCCAGGGCGCGGGCGGCCTCATCGCGCGAGGCGCACATGAGCACCAGGTCGTCCATAAAGCGCACCAGGCGCATCCCGTGGCTGGTCATCGCCAGGTCGAAGGGATGCAGGTAGATGTTGGCGAGCAGTGGCGAGAGCGCCCCGCCCTGCGGCGCGCCTCGGGGGCTGGAGGCGGCGCGCAGGCGCAGGGCCACTTCACCCGCAGCCACGGCGCCCGCCGCCAGCGCGCCGCCAATCAGCAGGCGCTCCCGCCCGATGCGCTGGAGATGGGGGGCCAGCCGGCGCGCCCCTTCGAGCGCCGGCTGCACCAGGCTCGCCGCGGCAACGAGGCCGCGCAGATCCAGTCCCTGGCGCTGCGCCGCCCCATCGGGCCGTTCCCAGACCGCTGCGGCGTAGAGGTCGTCTTCAGGCGGCGCCAGCGGCGTGACCGGGGCTTCCGCCATGGCTTCGCGGATCAGCGCGCCGCCGCGGCGAACCAGGCGCGCCAGGCCAACCGGCTCAGGGGCCAGGGGCGCGTCTTCGGCGCCATGCAGCGCGCCTGCCTGCAACCACTGGCTGATCAGCCGCAGCACTGCTGGCTCGTCGATCCGCTGGCGGAGCAACCCCAGCAGAATGCGGTGATCAATTGTGTCGAAGTAACTGGCGATGTCGGCATCCACTGCCCAGCCCAGACCCTGGTCGGCGTAGCGCGCGACGCGGGCCACCGCCTCGGGCACACCCACGTACAGCCGGCAACCGTAGGAACAATCGAGAAACAGCGGCTCGAAGAGCGGCTGCAGCACCTGTTGCACCGCCCGCTGCGCCACCCGGTCGCGGATGGCGAGGATAGCGATCGCCCGCTCGCCGCCGCTGGCCCTGGGAATGGTCACCCGGCGGGCCGGCAGCGGGCGATAGACGCCGGAGCGCAACTCGTCGGCGAGCGCCGTCATCTGCGCGCTCCATGCGGCCTCGAAATCGCAGAGCGTCACAGCGTCGACTCCGGCACTGCGTCCGCGCCGGGCCACCTGGATATTGCCGCGCACCCTGCGCCAGGCCAGCGTCAGATTTTCGACGCTCACCACCTGGTCGAGCAGGGCAGGGCCGGTGTGTCTGGGGAAGATTGGCATGGGAGCACTCCATGGCTCATAGATAAACAAGGCGCCTGTGGGACGGCCGCCCTCCCGGACCTTCCCATCGGGCAGAGGTGTGGGAAAACCAGGTTTCCCCACACCCCTGCCCATTTACTCCGCCACCTCCAACCCCAGCACCCCCATCACGCGCGAGGCGCCGAGGCCCTGCTGGGCGCGCCAGGCCTCCAGCTTCTGCATCTGCTCGGCCATCAGGGCCTCGTGGCGCAGATGCAGTTCGAGCAGGGCCTGATCGTGCTGGGCGCGGCGCTCGGCGGCGATCTCGGCCTGGCGGGCGCGCTGCTCGGCGATCTGCTGCTGGATGGCTGCCAGGGCCAGGGCACGCTCGTTCTGGTGCGTCTGGGCCGCGAGGACCACGTCGCCTTCGGCGCGGACGAGGCCCTGCTGCGCCTCCAGCACCCGCACGTGCTGGTCGGTCTGGTGGGCCTCGAGCAACTGGCGCTGCACCCGCTCCCACTCGCCCTGGAGCCGGGCCTGTTCGGCCTGCCAGAGTTGCTCCTCACGGGCGATCTCGGCGGTCTGAGCGCGGATCTGGGCCAGAACAATCTCCAGCCGCGCGGCCAGGGCCGCCTGTTGCACCTCGGCCTGCTGGGCCAGCAGGCGCTCGCGGGCCGTGGCGGCCGTGGCCGCCAGCCGCAGGCCATGCTCGCGCTCCTCGACCACCGAGCGCGCCTCCAGCCGCTGCAGCGTGGCGCGATGCTCGGCCGCTTCCACCCGCAGCGCCTCGTCAATTCGCGCCGCGGCGACGGTGGCCGCGGTGGCGGCCTCGATCTGCCGTTCGTCGCCCTGGCGCTCAACCACACGCACGCTGATGATCTCCAGCCCGGCAAGCGCCGGGTCGGTACGCAGGCGCTCGAGCACGGCCAGGGCCGGACCGTCCATCCCGCCTGCCTCGCCGTCACGCCCGGTGAGCGCGGCGTGGCTATGCCGTTCGATGTAGGCCAGCGTCGCCGCCCGCGTCGCCGTCGCCAGGGCGTCGAGCGGCTGGCGATGAGCGGCGATCAGCCGCGGGTCGCTCACCGCCACGTCCACTACCAGCCACAGGCGCACGCGCCACTTGTCGGCGCTGAAGCCCTCGACCGGACCCACCGGCGCCTGCCGGCGCCGCGCGTCCACCCACTGCACCAGCACCGCGCCGGGCTGGCCCCACAGCCAGTAACTGCCCGGCCCATATACCGCCGGCTCTCCGCCGGGCAGATGGACCACGGCCCAGGCGCCCGGCGGCACCACGAGCTGGGTGGTCAGACCAAACACCTGCCGCGGGAGCGCCTGCGGCAACGTGGCCAGGCCCGTCACGAAGCGGGGCAACGGCAGATCGCGCCCCATCCCCTCGGCGCTCACCTCACCCCTGGCAACCGCCAGCCCTTCAACAAGCGCCTCTTCCACCGCGGCGCAGGTTTCGGTAACGATCTGGCGGGTCATGGCAAGCCTCCTTGTTTCAGATTGCGGAGCTGTGATGCTCGCGTTACACCTGATGGCGACGAAATCCCACGATTGCCTGGCACCCGCCGAGGGCCTCCCAGGCCAGAGCGTCGGCAAGCCGATTCAACTCGCGGGGAATGGCGATCAGTTCCAGCGCGCTCAGGCGCGTACACAGCGACCGGGCCTGCTCGAACAACCGCCGTATCCTCTCGGCACGCACCGCGGCTCGCCCGCAGAGTTGCTCAATCACTACCTGGCTGTCACTCATGCAGCGCACTGCCACCCCCGGATAGTGGGTAAGCATGAGAGTGAGACCGGCGATCACCGCCTGGTATTCGGCCTCATGGTTCGTGGCGGCCGGCGCCCGCAGGCAGCGCGTGCAGAGCAGATTGCCGCGGGGGCCGCGCACCACCACGCCGATCCCCGCGACGCCCCGCGGCGGAGATCCGGGTGTGCCATCCACCTGCACCAGAAGTAATCCGTAGTTCATCGCAGCATCCAGGCCAGGCTCGCCAGGAGCATAGCAATAAGCAGCAGGAGCACGGCGAAACAGCCCCGCAGCAGCTGCCGCAGCGAAAGACGCGGCAGGCGAACGCGGCGCGTGTCGAGCGCCAGCGCGCTCACCCCGAGCAGCGCCAGGACGATTGCTCCGCTCCAGAAACACCAGGCCATAGTCCCTCTCCTTCCCGCTGGTTGTGTTGTGGGAAGGATACCGACATGGGCGGATACGGAGCTATAGCCGCTGACTAAGAAAAGACGTTGCGTTTGCTCATTACGCCGCGTGCAGGCCACGGGGACCAGAGCATTGCCGGGAGGGTCTGGCCCTCCCGGACCCTGCGCGCAAGCCGGAGGGTTACGCTATGACTCCCGGTCGGGCAGGGGGGAAGGGAAACCTGGTTTCCCCTCACCTCTCCAACTCGGGTTACGCGAGCATTCCTGGGAAGGCGCAGCCCTCCCTGACAGCAGGGCCATAGTGAATGTGGATGAATATTTTTCCTCTGGCACAAGTGTGTTTTGCATGCTATGCTTAAATTGCGTTTATCTGGTCTATCGTGCAGTCGGCAGCGGGTGCGGCATGAGCAACACGACACCCTGCGCCAGGCTTCTGGCGCTCGATCCTGAGCTTGTGGCCACACGCAGTTACGCATTGACGGGGGGCGTCTGCTCGCTGGGGCGGGCGCCGGGCTGCGACCTGGTCGTACTGCACCCCCTGGTCTCGCGCCTGCATGCCCGGATCGAGCGCAACGGGATGCACTTTCTGCTGGTCGATGCGGGCAGCGTCAACGGCACGTTTATCAACAGGCGTCGCCTGAGCGCCCCGCACTTGCTGCGCCACGACGATGACATTGGCCTGGGCAGCGCCCGGCCCGTCCTGCGCTTCGACGATCCCGAAGCGACCGAAGTCGCCGCGAGTCGCCTGCGCTACGATGATCGCCAGATGCGCTTCCTGCTCGGCGACCGCGTCGTTGATCTCACCCCGATGCAGGTGCGTCTGTTACGCTTTCTCTACGAGCATGCCGGGGAGGTGTGCTCGCGCGATAGTTGCGCGCGGGCCATCTGGGGCGACTCCTATCGTCCCGGCGATGAAGCCGCGCCGCTGGATCAACAGCTTGCCGAAGTGCGCCGGCGCCTGCGCGCCGCTGATCCCCAGGCCGCCGGGGATTTGATTGTGAATCGCCGGGGCCTGGGCTATGTGCTTAATCTTGAGGAGTAAGCGCATCCATCCGCGTCACCAGAGGTGGGGAACCCGAGCTTCCGTGACTCAGACAAGGTTTGCGAAAGACCGCGCCCTCCGCACCTCCCTCGAACGGTAATCCACAAGGCCGCAGCCGACCAGCAAAGCAACTGTCAAGCAGGCATACTCCGGTCTGAAACGTTCGAAACTCCCGTACACCGCATGTCCATTCAGCCAGGCGTAACGCTTAACCAACGCTACACCATTCGCCGCGCGATCAGCGAACAGGGCGGCTTCGGCGCCACCTATCTGGCTACTGATGCCGTCGAGCGGCGCGAGGTGGTGATCAAGGTCAGTAAAACGGCCGGCGATATCGAGCAGAACGCCCTGCTGCGGGAACTTCAGTTGCTCAAGAGCCTGGAGCACCCTCGCCTGCCCAGGGTGTACGACGGGTTCTTTCACCAGGGCCAGCTCTGCGTCGCCATGCAGTACATCCCCGGCCGTGATGTATCGAGCTACGTGGCGCCTCGCGGCCCCGATCGGCGCGCCGATCCTCCCGATCGACCCACCGCCCTGCGCTGGATCAGCCAGACCCTCGAGGCCCTGGCCTACCTCCACGAGCGCGGGATCGTCCATCGTGATGTCAAGCCCTCGAACCTGCGCGTGCATATGGAGACGGGCGAGATCTTTCTGCTCGATTTCGGCCTCTCCCAGTCCATCGCGCAAACCGCCATTCGCGCCCACTCGCCGCGCTTCTCCCCTCCCGAACAGTACGACCCCGATGCCGGCCCCACCCCGGCCAGCGACGTCTACTCCGTCGGCGCTACTCTGTATCTGCTTCTGACGGGCTACGAGCCGCCGTTCCGCGACGACCGCAACGATCGCACCGTGCGGCTCCCCAGCGAGGAGAGCCAGTCCATTCCCATCGAACTCGAACAGGTGGTGCTCAAGGCGATGAGCTACGATCCGGACGACCGCTTCCCCGACGCGCGGGCCATGCTCGATGAGTTGCGGCGCCTGGGCTATGCCTGGCCCCCCACAACACGGCCCGTCACCGCCTCCACGCCCGCCACGTTCCCGGCGCCAACCCAACCAGTCGCGGCCGATGCCTCCGCGGATGACCCGCTGCTCCGGGGCGGTACGGCGCTGCTGCCCATCGGCCAGACGATCAAGGAACGCTATCAGATTCGCGAGTTGCTCAGCGCACAAGGAGGCTTTGGCACGACCTACCGCGCCTTCGATGTCGAGCGTGGCCAGGAGGTGGTGATCAAGGCCAGCAAGACCGCCGACGATAGCAAGCAGGACGCCCTGCTCGAAGAGCGCGAGTTGCTGCGTCAGCTCAGCCACGAACGGCTCCCAAAGGTCTACGATGCCTTCTTCTTCGAAGGGCAGCTCTGCATTTCGATGGAGTACATCCGCGGGCGCGATGTGGCGAGCTATCTCCGCCAGGGTCCTCCCGATCTGCCCACGGCCCTCCGCTGGACGCGCCAGCTCCTTGAGGCCCTTACCTACCTCCACGGACGCGAGATCGTCCACTGTGACGTGAAGCCCGAAAATCTGCGCGTCCATCACCTCAACGGCGAACTCTACCTGCTCGACTTTGGCATCTCCCGGCGCCACAACCGCCTGGTCGTGCGGGGGTACACGCGCCATTTTTCCGCGCCCGAGCAGCGCCGGCCCGGCGCACCCATCACTCCCGCCGCCGATGTGTATGCCGCTGGCGCGGTGCTCTACAACTTGCTGGTTGGCGCGCCCCCGCCCGATCGCGCCCCCGACGAGAGCAAGCCCATTCTGTTGCCCGCAGAGGCGACCACGCCGATCCCCCCTGACCTGGAACGCATCGTGCTCAAAGCACTGATGCCCAATCCGGCCGATCGCTACCCGAACGCCCGGGCCATGCTCGAGGACCTGCGGCGGGTGCGCCTGTCCATACGCTCTTTCACCCCGGTGCGCCCGGTCTGGGCCGGGCTGACCGTGCTGCTGGTCATCGGCGTGGGCCTCGCCATCGCCGGCCTGGCCCGCCCCTCCGCCGGATCGCCTTTGCCAATCGCCGCCACGACGAGTGTCGCCGCCACCCCGCCCGCGGCAGTCACCGGCAGCCCGGCGCTCATCGCTCACTCGACTCCAGACGCATCGGTCCCGGCAACCATTCCCGTCCCCACCCCCGACGCGACCGCTCCCGCTGGCGGCATTTCCACCGCAACGCCCCCCGAGCCAGCCGAGACGCCCACCGCGACCCCGCCGCCCTTCGTGGTGTCGCGCTTCGAGATCCCCGATCAGGGCGACCGCGACTTCGTCTTCGTGGGCCAGTTGCCGCTGCAATTCACCCTGATCGGCGAACGACTGACCAGTGTTCGCACCGTCACCCTGCAACCCGCCCCGGCCAGCGACAACCGACCCGCCATCGGGCTGATCGTCGAGCGCGCCGAACCGGGCCGGATCGACCTGCGTCTCAACCGGCTGCCCGATGGCTTTCGCAGCGGACAGTACGACCTGCTGCTCAACGGGCTGCCCGTTGATGTGACCCTGCGGCTTCAGGATTATCTCCGCGAGAGCCGCATCCTCGGCATTAAGTACGACTACCGCCACCTGGCCGCCATCCGGCCCCTGCCCAGCTACCGCTTCCAGGGGCAAGAGATTCCCGGCCCGTTCGGGTTGCTCTACCTGCGGCCCGACGAGGCGTCCCGGGGCGGCTACCTGCGCAACGGCGACCTGCTGGAGATCCTCGACACCACCAGCCAGCCCGGCTGGTACCGCGTGCGGGTGAAGGAGAACTTCGATCCCAATCTGGTCGGCTATGAAGGCTGGGTGCTGGCCTGGATAGTCGAGGACACGCCCCCCGACCCGCCGGCGCCGGGGGCCATCCAGGTCTCGTGGAACATTCGGGGCGAAAAAGTCGAGAACGTGATCGAGGATCTGGTACGGCGCGGCATCCCCCGCGAGAACATCATCGTGGATCTGCAGGACCGCGAGCGCATTCCCGAGGTCTTCGACCGCTACCGGGCCAACCAGGTGGTCAGTTCCGAACCGCCCGCAGGCGCCTGGGTGCTGCCCGGCGCGCGGGTGGTGCTCGGCGTGCGGGCGCCGTAAACCAGGATGGAACTGGCGACACCCCATGGTCCGGCGCATCTCCACGGCGCTCCATCGCTACACGGGCCGTTGTAGAGCTGTGGAGTGGAGCGAATGCGATACCATCAAGCCGAACTGGTACAAGGGATGAGAAAACCGGATGTTCCCACGTCCAGGGCTGATGCACCGTCGTTCTGCCCCTTACGCCCGGCCGGTACCGGCAGGCTACCGCGACAACGCCGGCCTGCGCAATCGCCAGCCGGGCCGGTTACGGCCCCGGCGCAGTGGGTGGTCGGAGTTGCATCAGCCCTGTTCCCAGGCCCCTGCCTGATGCCGCGCATGCGCGTATAATGGAGTGAGCGAACCGCGGGCTTTCATCCAGCAGGATACGCCTATGAGCACCGACATCCTCCCCATCGCCGGGTCGGCCACCCACCTGCCCCCGCCCCCCGGCGGACGCTGGACGGTCGCCGACTACGAGCAACTCCCCGACGACGGCCAGCGCTACGAACTGATCAATGGAGAGCTCCGGATTGCCCCCACACCTGCCCCTGATCACCAGGCCGCCTCATTGCGCCTGGCACACTATTTGTTCACCTACGTCGAAACTGCGGGCCACGGGCGGGTCTTCACGGCGCCGATTGACGTGCAACTCGGCCCCGCCGCCATCGTGCAGCCCGACCTCATTGTCATCCTCCACGGCGGGGCGGCGAGCATCACCGCGCAGCGCATCGTCGGCCCGCCCGACCTGGTGGTGGAGGTGGTCTCTCCGGGCACGGCCAGCTACGACCGGCGTGAGAAGCGCGACCTGTACGCCGCCGCGGGGGTGCGCGAGTACTGGATCGCCGACCCCGGCCACCGCGTTGTGGAACTGCTCACCCTGGCCGGCAGCCTCTACCGCGCCGAGCACGTCTACCGCGGGCAGGCGGTCATCCCCTCCACCATCATCCCCGGCTGGAACGTGGCAACTGAGCGGCTCTTCGGGTAGAAGCGATGCCGGAGGTCCCTGCGGCCCCCGCCAGGACGAAATGCTGCTGCGGTGCTCAGTCCCCCCGACCTAACGCCGCATTCGCGCCACGTCACGCAGGGCCTGCAGGTTCACCACCTCGGCCACCTCGTAGCGCGTCGGCACGCTCCCCTCAACAGGTCGTATGTGGAGGATCGCGGGAAAATGGCCAAGTCGGCCATGGATCTCAGCAATCAGCGCCAGGGCCACCGGGGCCAGCGCGGGCGGGTTGAGCACAATTGGAGTCGTCTGCCACTGCAGAGAAGTAAGATTAGCAGCGTCGGCCAGCTCGCTAGCCACCTCGGCCAGCGGGCGAGCGCGGTTGATCTGGGCAGCCAGATCGCGCACGTCTGGCGCCTCGCCAACGATCCCGGCAACGGTTGCCAACTGAGCTTCGGTGAGCGGATGCGAGTAGTTCAACACGAGTACCGGCATAGCTATCAGGCTCCTTCTCAGGGTGTGCGCACCACAACCTGCATCGCGCAACTCTCCGCAGAGCGCAGCGGATCGCCATGGTCATTGCGGAGCGCAACCCAGTACTGCACGGGCACGCCCGCGTCGAGGCAGGCGAGCAGAATGCCCGCGGTCATCACCTTCGTGCCGCCGGTGATGTCGGCGATCAGCGGCCAGGCATCGCCTATCGGCACGGCCTGGCTGATCGCCTCGCGCACCTTCGCATAGACCTGGTCGGCACGGAGCACATCGCCAAGCAACACGACGTGGGGCGTCACGTTCTGTTCCAACAGGTTCTGTTTCAGGTCGCGAAACCTTTCGCTATTGGCAACCGAGGGCGATGCCAGCAACCAGCAATGACGCAGGGTCGCATTGCGCCGGTGCCAGGCAATAATATCCCTATCGGCGGCCTGCGGGTTGGCGCTTACCGGCAGAATCAGGCCGTGATGCGGCGGCGCCTGCCGATCCGGCTCCACCGTCGTTTGTTCTCTACCTTTGATCCCCCGCAGCAAACGCTGGAACCCGACGATCACAAAGGCAAAGATCATTACCGCGCCGGCAATCAGCGCGATCAGAAACTGCGGCGTGGCCCCGAACACCCCGGTCAACAATTCGTAGACGGCGTTGCCGAGAATCGCCAGGGCCAGCGAGCCGATCAGAAACAGCGCTGGCACGCGGGTCTCCAGGAACAGGCGCAACAGGTCGTTCAGTGAGAACTGGTTCATTAATTTTCCTGAAGTGAACAGAGCCGGTTTGAGGGGGATGGGGAAACCAGGTTTCCCCATCCCCCTGCCTGATGGGCGCCTGGCAATCCGGGGTAGTTGGGCCGACTGAAGTCGGCCCTACGTCTACCCGTTTCATCTCGCATAAGGCGGCTCAAGCTATGCGAGGAAGGGTCAAGCTGCCTGCTGTGACAGGGCAGCGGATGGCCGACGTAACTACCGCAGAGCGGGGGCATGACCCGCAGGCGCCGGATGATCCTGGCGTTATCAAAGCGCGGCGCGCCACGGAAGAGCCACGAAGCGGCTGGTCTGCTCCCAGGCGGCCCGGTCGCGACTAAGCAACGCCAGGAGACGATCAAGCAACTCCTCCACCACCTCGGCAAACCCCCGATACTCGTCATGCGAGATCAGGCGGTAGCCGTGGGCGAGGAGGGACGTATTGCGCGCGTCGCTGCGAGCTTCGATCCGGCTAATGTCGTAACCTCGGACCAGAGGATCATCAAGCGCCGCCAGGAGCATGTACCCCACAAAGAGGCCGATGGCGCGGTCAGGCAAGGGATACGGACGACGGCGCCCCTGATCGCTCTGGATCCGTCTGTAACGTTTTTCCAGATCGGTGACACGGCTTTGTGCCCGGGTGAAATCCGGACGCTCACTCAACACGCCCCAGGTGGCCAGGCGATGCTGGCCTATCAATTCCAGACAGCGATACAGCAGCAACGCCGCAGTATCGTAACGCCCCTGATCCTCGCGGCGTCTGGCGCTGGCGTAGAGCGAGCCGAGCAGCGCCAGCACCGCGTCCGGATCGGCAAGCGTAGCCAGGGTTTCAGGGCCGCGACTGGCTGCCTGGCCGGCGACATGTTCCAGACGCTCCAGGGTCCGTTGCTGGGCCGTGATAGTTGCGGCAAGCTCGTTCTCCCCCGTCGCGGAGGCGAGCCACGCTGCCAGTCTGTCGCGGGCCGTCGCCAGATCGAAGACATCCCAGGCGGCATACGCGCCAGCGAGGAGCGCCAGTGCGGCGTAGCGCGGCCCGTCGGGTGAAGGCACGCGCCGCCCCAGGTCAGCGAAGATCCGCTCCGCGTTCGCATAGTCGTGGGCGGCATAGAGGCGGGCCGCCTCGGCGGCCTCCAGGTCGCCAAACACAACATACGGATCAGGCGGCGGCGCGAGATGCTGGGAGCCTGGACGGGGGACCTTCCGCTCGGCGCCATCGCCGGCGCTGACATATTCGCTCTCGACGTACAGCGTTGGCAGGTTCAACACATACGCGGCCTTGGCCAGGCCGATGGACATTGGCTTCGTGCCGCCGGTCACGTCAACCGCCAGGCGCTCGCGCGGCAGATCCCTCCAGGCTTCGATGATCTTGCGCAACGAGCGATAGATCTGCAAAGGATCGGTATGATCCTCGTCGTAACGTTGCCAGTTCTGCGGAACGTTATCAAGCCGGAGCTTGCCAGCCACCTTATCGGGCATCGCATGCGAATCGGGCGTCAGTAAAAAGGCGACTCGCTGCGGTTCCAGCGCGCCGATCAGCAGCGCCGCCGTGGTCGGCTGAAGGGTGCCAGGAACAACCAGCCCGTCGAATGTCGTTCCACCACAGCGCTCGCGGAAGAGGCGCAATTCGTCGGCGAAGTCCACGTCCATATCGGCCTCCTGGGATGCTACAATGCCAGGGAAAGAGCAGGGAGAACCGGGTATCCGCTTACCCGCCCGAGAATCCTCGGGAAGCAGTAGCAGTGTGCGCAACCCTCCAGGTTGCGGTCAGGTTATCAAGGATCGGAGCCACCACCAGGACACGCCTATGAGCACCGATATTCTCCCCATCGCCGGGGCAGCGACCCATCTGCCCCCGCCCCCCGGCGGGCGCTGGACGGTCGCCGACTACGAACAATTGCCCGACGACGGCCAGCGGTATGAGTTGATCAACGGAGACCTCCGTATGGCCCCCGCGCCCACCCCTGATCACCAGAATGCCAGCGGCCTGATCTTCTACCATCTGATGCAGCACGTCCAGCTTGCCGGCCACGGGCGGGTCTTCGCGGCGCCGATTGACGTGCAACTCGGCCCCGCCACCATCGTGCAGCCCGACCTCATCGTCATCCTCCACGGCGGGGCGGCGAGCATCACCGCGCAGCGCATCGTCGGCCCGCCCGACCTGGTGGTGGAAGTGGTCTCCCCGGCCACGGCCAGCTACGACCGGCGCGAGAAGCGCGACCTGTACGCCGCCGCGGGGGTGCGCGAGTACTGGATCGCCGACCCCGGCCACCGCGTCGTGGAACTGCTCACCCTGGCCGGCAGCCTCTACCGCGCCGAGCACGTCTACCGCGGGCAGGCGGTCATCCCCTCCACCATCATCCCCCGCTGGAACGTGGCGACCGAGCGGCTCTTTGGGTAGGGCAAAAGCTCTGCGGCATTGCCAGGGAGCTTGTTTACCGCAGAGAGTTTAGAGATACGTAAAACCGTTAACAACCTTCCCTGTTCTCTAAGAATTGTTGTTTCTCAACAATCTACCGCTAGAGTCTTCGCGCTATCGCCTATCTTAGCGGTACTCCAGAAACACACTTCCACACCTCAAAGGCAGGTCCGCTATGTCCACCACCATGCTGATCGAACCCGATCTGGTCACTCGCTCGATAGGGGCAAACTGGAACTACGCTCGCTGGTCACAACTCCCAGACGACGGCAACCGCTACGAAGTGATTGACGGAGTACTCTACGTGACCACCGCGCCCAGTTTCTTTCACCAATGGATCATTCGTCAGATTGTTCTGGCACTGGTCAAACAGCTCGACGACAACGGCGTCGGCATTACTACCTGGGCGCCGATCGGCGTACTGATGCCTGGTTGTGACCCGGTGCAGCCGGACATTCTGGTGGTGCGGCGCGAGGACCTGAACATCATCCACGACCGGGGCGTCCACGGCGTTCCGGCGTTGATTGTCGAGGTGCTCTCGCCGAGCAACCCGGCCCAGGATCTGGTGGTGAAGCGTGGCGCCTATGCGCAGGCCGGCCTGCCCGAGTACTGGATCGTTCGCCCGCTGGAACGCGATGTGCTGGTCCTCAGCGCGCCCGACCCCGCCGTCGGCGACTACCGCCAGGAGACTCGCGTCACTCCCGACGGCGAACTCATCTCCCCGACCCTGCCCTTCCGCGCACCCATCGCCGCCTTCTTCGCCGGCGCGCCAGACGAGACGCCGTGAGCCGGATCGGCACTGTTTCATCGCCGCAGTCAACATGATTCCCCGTTGGCGCGATCAACCCTCCTTCACGTCCCGCCGAATCAGTCAACTCACACGGGAACGCCCGGAACTGAACCCTCGCCTATCCCCGCTTCGCAGCGCGCCGCACATCGAGGATGGTTCTGCCTGTTTTCGCGTGGCGGATGCCCACGACCTCCACACGCGCGGTATCTTTGTTCACAACAAACTTCGGCGTGTTCGCATCACGTTTTAGCACGGCAATGACCTTGTCTGTGGTGTGATCAGGCACCTCGATGACGAAATAGTTCTCATCACTCTCGATGACCTTGCCGGTGAAGACACTCCCCACTTGCAGAGCAATACCTGAAGCCGGCTTTGCCGACGCTGACGCGCTACTCTGCGCAGGTGTCGTTTTCTCAGGATTGGAAGGTTGCCTGGCTGCGGGTTCCGGTGCTGACGCCCCACTGTCGGCTGCCGTGCGCCTGGGCGCGTGTTCGGGGCATTTGCGGTAATAGCGCATCAGGCGGATAGCCCAGCCAAGGGTCTGGATCAGGTCTTCGTATTCCATGCCCCGCAGATGGTGCTGGCAGGCCCTCTGCAGGTTGCGGTAGTAGTCGAGGGTCTGGCGCGAGCGGATCACCGCCTGGCCGTTGGTGACGATGGCCTGCAAATAGTCGAAAAAGGCCTTCGGGTCGCGCTTGCTGCGCAGGTAGGCCAGGGCCTTCTGGGCCTCGTTGTGATCCACGCGCGCACCAGCCAGGTCGGCGGCCAGGAGTTCGGCAGTTTGAAACAGGGTCATGAATGCACCACCTCGGTTGTTCGCTGGCTGAAAATAAGCTCGTGCCGATAGATGATGGTCGGATCGATCATAGGATGCTTCCTGATGGGATGAAAACAATATGCTTGCTTGTCTGGTTTAAAGTTGGGTGGGCGCTCGTAGAGATAGAATTTTCTCGTCTCACCATTCTCGTCTAGAAACTCGATATAGTGATAACCCATTTCATTGGCGCCATGTCGCTGAGGAACGATGGCCATGGGGGGAGAAGTTAATTGAGAAAAAAGCATCTCAACGATATCAAAAAACCGCTTTGACTATAACTGCACGTCTTTCTCGGCATGATTATTGTTGTGAAACAAGTACTCATTGCGAATATTGACAAGCTCAAGCAAGCCGTCTAAATCTTCAACTCCCTGGAAAATCGAGGTCTGGTTGTTTTTTTGGCTCATTTCTTCAACAAAACCTGGAAATCGCCGTTCTTAATCTTCTTTTCGTACTTGATCATTTGTTCAATGACGTTTCTGATCCCAGGCCGCCTTTGTGTGGTGTTTTCAACGCTCTCTTTTTCACCTCGATCCAAATAAGGCCAAAGAAAGTTGCAAATATATATCCCATAAAAATCTTTCATCAACGCCTCTATTCTTAAGAAGCACTCCCGCGCTAAACCGGGCAAATCCTGGCTCTCTTTGCCCCTTTCAACAAAACTTAATATGCTTTGTACGCCAATTGGCCGTTCGGGTTTTTTCACATATAACCGATTTATCTTATCTATCATTACATCTCTTTCATCATAGTCGTTAACCTTGATTGCCATGTGCTCACAAAGCTCCCTGATTTCATCCTCTAGCTCCAATAGTTCCCTGACTGTGTACGTTACTCCCCGATCCAGACACAGAGTCAGCACGGATTCCGGGTCAATTTCATAACCCTGACGCTTCAATACACACTCGATTCGTTCTTGCGGAGCGAGAGCGAAAAGGTTCTCAGCGAGTTGCCGCAGATCCACGCTGCTACTCATCTTTTGTTCTCTTCGCGCACCAGCTATCGGGTTGCTATGTTTGCGTGTTCACAATGTGAGAAATCCCTGAAACTCGGAGGCGATCTGGCAAAAGAGTTAATAATTCCTATCCGGGCATCCCCGATCCTCCCGCGGCCAGTGCAAGGTCTCGGCCAGACGTGTAAGTTGCGGCTCAAGCACCAGTCCTTCCGCGCGCGCGGCGGCAATCAGGGGCGCCACCTCGAGCGGCGCGGTGCCGGCGTCGAAGTCGGTGTAGCGCGCCTGCGGATCATCGCGCGTCAGGCGCGGCTCAAGCACCTCAATCGTCCCCAGGCAGGCCGGTTTGCCGCCGCCGAGCTTGGGCCATAGCCGCGGCTCGCCCAGACCCAGGGCGATCAGGATCAAGCCCAGTTCGCCCGGCGTCAGGTTGCTGAAGTCCATGCGCAGATCGAAGCGACTCCCGACATCACAGGCTTCCAGCGGCAGGTCGACCTTTGCCAGCTTGCCGTGCATGTAGAACTTGCGTCCCCGCGGGGTGCGCCCGTCGAAGTAAGTGTCTACCGACTCGGGTCGCGGACGGAAGAGTTGCGGCGTCGGGACAGGGATAACCTTCCCTTGCCGTAGAACGGCGTCCGAAAAGCGCACCGCGCCCAGGTACCCCAGCGCACCGAAGAGTCGCGCGGCAGGATCGAGTTGATCGACCGAGCGTGATGGAAGCATATTGCGTGGTATGTCTCGTGACCTTGTGATATGGACTGCCGAAGGGCTGATGGCCTCGACAATACTGCGGATACAACCCTTGAGCGAGGTGGCCGGAATGGCCGGAACGCCGCCGGTGCGGAAGTGCCCCTTGACCAGGGGATACTGGCGATCGCCCGGAACCTGTTCCAGAATGCCCGAGGCGACGTGTACCGGCGAGCAGGCTACGATGACCGCCTGGAGCGTGCCGCTTAAGGTGTCAGATTTGTACTGGTGGTGACCAACAGGTGTCGCCAGGTTCTGTCGTCCCTCCGGCAATGGCACAAACGCATATGGTTTGGGAAGAGGAGGCTGCTGCGGGCCGCGCCCGCGGTCGCGGTTCGTCATGGTGTCACCTCGGGGTGGCTATAGCGCACCAGTTGCGCGGCGCCATTGGGCGCGTAATAGGTCAGGTACGTCAGCGGGGGATACTGGCCGGTCTGGATCATCTTGCGCACGGGATGCTTTTCCACGTCCCACGCTTCGCCCACGGTCTGCGCTCCTGCGATGCTGAGCGGCTGCTCACTGAGCACCAGCACGTCGTAGGCCCCGTCGTCGCGCCGCTTCCAGCGCACCTCGGCGCGGGACGAAAAGATGTGCCCAAAGTCGCCGCGCAGGTCAAGGTCCTCCGGCCTGCCGAGGGCCTTGACCGGGCGCAGATTGTCGGTCCCCTTGTCAGGATCGAGATCCCACAGCGCCGCGCCGCCGAAGCTCCAGCAGGGCAGAGTGACGACCTCGCGCACCAGTTCGTGAATGCGCGCGGCGTCGGCCCGGGCGATCCGGTACAGGTAGCCCTTCATAGGCCGACCTCCCGGCGCCAGGCGGGCATACAGGCTCTCCAGATGGCGCGAACCTGCTCGTTGCCCGTGGCAGTAAGGCTTACGCCCATGATCTCATCGGGCTGATAAGCCAGTCCTTCGGGAAGATCGGCCAGATCATCCTCGCGCGGCGGCAGGGCGTAGCCCTGGTAGCGGCCATCGGCGCACAGCGCGCCCAGGCCGGCCAGTTTGCCCGCTGGCGCCACCTCGCGCCCGTCGAGCAGGCGCAGCGCCCCGCTCGTCAGTTCGCAGGTCGGGTAGAAGATACGCAGGGAATCGAAGGTCATTTTCACCCGCCCCAGACCGCGCGACTTGCCGAAGCCGATGCCCACGCGCCCCTCGGCCAGATCGCGCAGGGCCAGGCCCAGCAACCCCAGTTGGGCCAGGGTCAGATTCTTGAAGTCAATGCGGCTGGCGAAGGCGCCGCCCACCACGGTTTCGTAGTTGAAGGGGCCGAACGCGACCGAGCCGTAGATGCGGTCAATCGCCACGCCGTTGCGCTCCTCGATGAGCACCTCGCCGGTCGGATAGGCGTCGGCAAAGCGCACCCGCCCGGCCAGACTGGTGTGGCCGAAGATCTGGCTCACGAACGAGGAGCGACGGTAGATCAGGGCCGTATCGCCAGCAGTGTTGCCATTACGCAGTTCCTCGAAGTAGATCCCTGAAGAGAAACGCAGTTCATCGCCGCCTCGCTCATAAGGCTCGTAGCGCCTCTTTTCGACCAGCGGGTTATCGGCCAGTGGCGGGATGAACTCGTCATCGCCATGGCGCTGGCGGGCCAGGTCGTAACGGGTCGGGCCGTCCAGCGAACGACAGATTCGTTCGGCCTGGGCACGGATCACGCCTTTGAGCGATGGACCGGGGATGTAGATCTGCCCGCGGCTGCGCACGAACTCCATATCCGGCAGGGTCGGGTCGGCGCCGCCGCTCTCGCCGGCCTTGATCAGGATCGGCCCATCGGGAGCGATGGTGAAGCGGATGGTTCCCTCAAGAAAGGTTGCCTTGTGCATGGCTGCTCACCCCTTGCTCTGCGCGATGGCCCGGCGGCGCAGTTCCTCCCGGAACGCCTGCTTCCAGGCCGTGATCTGCTCCGTGGTCGGCGCATCACCTGCGCCATCGAGAAAGGCCAGGACATCATCGGCGTTGCCGGGACGCAGGGTGATGTAGCTGTACGTGACCCCCTCCAGTCGCACGTGCCCCAGACCGCGGCTGCGGAAGCCGCCGATCTGCATTTCGCCACGCTCCCAGGGTTGCAGCGCCAGCAGCACCATCCCCAACTGCCAGTCGGCAGCATGCTCCAACGTCAACTCAAAATCGAAGCGCGTGCCTGCGGGAACCACTTCGTAGTCGTACAACAGCCCTTGCTCGACCGTCTCGGTATCGCGGTTGAGGGCCACGCCGTTACGCACCTCGAACTGGCCGAACCAGAGATCGGCTTTTACCGGCGCGTCCTTAAAGAAAATCCGCCCGCCGATCCACGGCGCGCCGAAGGTCAATTCGATCATCGTTGATTCACGCCAGATCTCGGCATCCTGCTTTTCGGCCATACCATCGCGCATGCGCCGCTCAATCGCCCCCAGGTCACGGGCCTGGTCGGGGGCCGCGCTGTGGATCAGCGCCTCGACGCGGGCGCGGAAGGCGCCTTTCAGCGACGCGCCGGGGATGAACGGGCGCTCGAAGGCATCGCGCAGCACCGGCAGGTCGTTGCCCACCACGCCGCTGTCGCGGCCGGCGCCGATGCGCAGCCCGCTCAGCGCCACCAGTTCGCCGCGCACGGTCAGGCGGTTGCGCAGCGCGGCGAAGGAGTAGTCCAGTTCGTCAGGCATTGGCGCCCTCCCGCAGTCGCTTAAAATCACTGGTCTCCTTGCCGTAATAGAAGGCCCGGTTGAGGTAGCCGAGGTAGAGTTGCATCAGGCGCACATAGGCGGTGTGTCGCAGGGTTTCCGCCTGCGGCGCATGGGGCATTTCGTTCTTGACGGTTTCCTCGACGCGAGCGGCGAGTTGAGCAACGATCCCGCGCAGATCCTCGATCACCGTATGCCCGAAGCCTGCACTGTGGCGGCTCCACTTGTCCTGCTCGCGGGCAATCTGGTAGCGAATAAAGTTAATCACCACCTCGGGAGAGCGCGAGGTAACGGCGACGTTGAGCAGGTTCCGCAACTGGTTTTTTTCCATTCTGGTCTTTTCGAGAAGCGCCGCGGTCTGGTTCGCCTGTCGCACCAGGGTGTCGAGTTGCCTGTCAATCGCCTCCTGCAGCAGCAGATCGCGGCGCAGGATGGTTGGCTCTAGCTGGTTTGCACTCATTGTCGCTCCTCGGTGTCAGCGTAGATGGAAATCCTCACAGATGCGCACCTGACCATAGCCTTCGTTGCGGCGCTCGCCGATGCCGTCGAACTGGAGATGCGCCAGACGCCGGCAGTCTTCCTCGGTGAGAGGCTTTTCGGTCTGGAATACATACAGCCCCCCCATCGCCACTGCTGCGCCGGTGGGTTTGGGACGCTGCCAGAGCACATGCCAGCCGCCGATAGTTCTGGTGGTGGTGAAGGCGCGCAGCAGGGTGGCCTCGATGCCGGTCAACTCCCGAAGCTGTTCGGCGCTAAACTCCTGGGTGGGCAGCCAGCCGTGTTCGAGCAGAAACGCATCGGCGAGCAGGTTGAGGGTAAAGATGCTGCCCGTGATCGGCCACGGCGCCCCGCCGAGATCCTCGTATAACTGCGCCTGCTCCTGGAAGCGTCGGGTCATCGCCGCGACTCGTTGCAGAATCTGCCGCGGCTCATCGGCACGATCATCGGTCGAAGAGACTGCAATCCTCACGGCGCCCAGCCCGCTAGTCTGCCGCCCGCCCAGATGGGTGACCTTATCGAGGGCCTGACGCACGCGATTCCCATCGCCGTCCGGCAGGGCAATGCTGCCGCGGAAACGGGTCGGCACACAGGGCGGGACGCCTTCGGCTTTCGTCGTCTCACGGATGGCCAGCAGCGAGTACAGGCGCCGGTCCTCGGCCGTGCCGCGCTGCCGGTTGATCCCCACGCGCGTCAGAGCGCGCTGCTGGACGCTGCGGTACCGGAGACGGTCCCCGCTCAGGGTGTAGAACTTCTGGCCCACGGCCTCCCAGGGCCGCCCATCGGCGTCGGTGGGGGCATAGATCAGCGCCGGGGGTTGCTGGCGCTCCCAGCACACCCGCGCGTAGAGCGAGTCAGCGACGTGTTCGCCTTCGTCCGCGCCCCTGGGCTGGGTGGCGGTCGCCGGGAGCGGGCGCACCCAGGGGTCATCTGGCCGCGCCGGGTAGGCATTGTGGCAGCGAATGGCGCGGAACAGCGCCGCGTCAAAGGACGCCTGCGCGCCGAAGGCCTGCCCCAGCGCGCCGAAGATCGCTGCGCCGGGCACGTAGGGCAGGCTGGCGTTGAACTGCACGCCGGGCTTGCGCTCGGGAAAGGTCAGCGGCGCGAGGGCCTCAAGATCGTAGGTAAGCAGCAGCATCACCCGCCTCCGCTGCGCGCTACCAGGGCGCGCACATCCGCGCGTAACTGGTCGGCGCTCCGTTCGTCGCCATCCACCCAGACCCGCGCGGTCACCTCGGCCCAGCCCAGACCGCGCGATCTGGCCCCGCCCCAGCGGGTGCTCAGGCGTGCAGCCGCCCAGAGCAGCGCCGCGTGATCGAAGCTGTCAACTCTGCCAGTGATGGCCCGTTCCGTATGAAAGCGGGTCGTCTCCAGAGCGGTTTCCTGGAAGACCAGAAGCTTCTCGGCGACCGTGCGGCGCTGGCGGTCAAGGGCGACCGAGGGCCGGATCTGGCTGCGCCGTTGCTCTGGTTTGTCGCGTAGGGCCTCGAGTTGCGCCGGGTCGCCAATCACCCCGGGCAGGTCGGCGAAGAAGAGCGGCGAGCGCTGTTGCGGGCTGCCAAAGAGGCTGCGGACCAGGGTGTCCAGCTCCTCGCGTTCGCGACCTTCAAACGGGGCCGGAATATCCTGCCCCAGGCCGCGCAGCAGTTGCTCGGCGGCCCAGCGCAGCTTGCCCTTCACCTGGGAGCCGGGGATGATCGGGCGCCCCCAGCCATCGCGGACGATGCTCTTATCGGCCAGCGTGCCGACGCTGCCCCCCGCCCCGACACTGACAGGGGTGCGGCTCGTGATGGTTAATGCGATCCGTAGCTCCATTACGCCTCCGCCACAGGTGGTTCCGCTCTACTCGCCTCCGGTGCGGTTCGAGACAGGCCCTCGGTCTCCACGAACTCATAGGCCTCCAGCACATCGGGCCAGATTGTCTCATAGGCTGGCTTGCCGTCTTTGTCGCTCCGGTCCTTTGACCAGGGCGACCAGGGCGGCATACCGATGCGACCCGTCGCAGCCACCGACGGATAGCACCAGGCTTGCTCGATATGTTTCAACAGGATTTCGTTAAGCGGTTTGCCGATCCGGGCGCGGGTGTAGAGGTACTCCATCGTGCTGACGAGCACACCGTCGCCCTGATCGGCATCCAGCGCCCGGCGCAGGCGGTAGAGCTGTGAACGCGGCATACGGGCCTGCTTGAGCGCGCGGACGGTCGCCAGGAGACCGGCGAACTCGGCCCAGGTATACGGGCGGGCCGTCAGGCGGCGCCTGCTCTCCTTGTGGTCACCCTGGGCCTCCTCACGAAAGGCGGCGATATTGTCGCTCACCATGGTGATGGATTTCATCGCCATAAAGTCCACCGCTCCGCCGAAGAAAGCCAGCCGCGCGCTGGTTCTGGCCCGCTTCTTGGCCGACTTCAGCAGTTCCTCGACCCGGTCGCGCAGGAAGAAGAATGGGGTGTTTTCCTGCGCGATCAACACCCCGGCTGAAAGCCCCACGGAGGGCAAGAAATCGCGCAACTCCCTTGCCGTGGCATCGTCGCCAGCATAGCGCAGCGGAAGGGATTGCGACGTCGGAACCGACAGCCCGACTGACCGTTCCAGGTCCTTAAAGCGCCCGGTCAACTCTCGTTCAAAGACTTGAGCAATGCTCAGGGCAATCTCGAATGCCTTACTGCCGGGCACGATGATGAACAGATCATCGCCGCCAATGGTCAGGATCTCGAAGGGGTGGACAGGGCGCTGTTTTTCGGTTTCCTTGTCCTTCGCTACGACGGGCCGGAGATGGCGCGCCAGGGCGGCAAAGACGGCATTCTGGGCCACGTCGCTCAAGGCCCGGGAAACGGCGTGATAGGCCGCAGGCGTGGCCAGGGTCGCCATCAGCCGCCCGATGTTGTTGCCATCGGCATAGATCAGGCCGATGTAGCGCCCTGGCTTCGAAGCGGCCCCGATGTCGGCCAGATCTCTGGCCGGGTTGGCACTATGTGCCTGAGCGTCACCGGCGTATGGGGTCCGCCGCCCTTCCTCGCTCCGGAGATAGTCCAGCCAGCGCTGTTCCCAGGATCGGGCTGCAAGATCCTCCGGTACGGTCCAGGGTTTCAGGTTGGAAGCGAGGCTGCCGATCTCAACACCTTTGACGGCTCGTCCGGCGGCCAGTTTGCGCGCCGAGGACGCGCTCAGGAGGCGTTCATCGCTGCCAACCCGCGCGGTTAGCACCGCCGGACGCACATCGCTGCTCTGGCACTTCTCGGCCCACGGCATCATCGCGTAATGGGGCAGACTGCGCGGTTCACCGTGGCTGGCGCGCTCATCGCGACGGCGGTTAAACATGGTGGCCAGCACCGTCACCAGCTCGCCGAAGGTCTTGCGGTTGAAGAAGCGCCTCCGTAACGCCTCGTCGCTCGTGTCTCCGGGATCGACGCCTTCTGGAGGAT
The DNA here is from genome assembly GCA_937918935.1 of uncultured Chloroflexales bacterium. GTDB lineage: Bacteria > Chloroflexota > Chloroflexia > Chloroflexales > Chloroflexaceae > JACAEO01. Next base: position 29,533 of record CAKZSI010000015.1, read on the forward strand.
AGTAGTAGGCCAGCAGGGCGGCCCGTTTGCACTCGTCCTGGCAATCCACGAGAAAGCGTTCGACCCAGTACGGTTCGCCCTGGCGCCCATTGGGATAGAGCCGCCCGTAGCGCAACTCCAGCAGGTTGAAACTGGCGGCCACCGCCACGCTGTTGGCGGTGAGGGTCTGGGTGGTGTATGCGCGCTCGACGGCGGTCGCCAGCGTGGGCGCCAGTTTTGCCGGAGCGAAGGCCAGGAACGAGCCGCCGCCAGCGTAGATGATGGCGGGGTGGAGCGCATCGTCAGGTGTTTCAACGGGCAGATGCTTGTGCCAGATCTGGTTAACACCCTGCTCACCTACATGGTCCAGCAGCGCACTGGCCCCGCGGATCTCCGGCAACTTCGGGGCCTCGAAGACGTAGCCCTTGATCTTTGTCGCCCCGCCGTAGACCAGGCCGATTGGCCGGCTGGCCAGCGGGTCGGCGTCAATGCGCTGCTTCATCTCCAGGAGTTTGGCGAGCGGGCACGCCTCGGGCATGGCCAGCACCTCGCGCACCAGGTCGAGGAGCGCCGGCGGCGGTGCGTCTGGATGGGCCAGGTATCTGACAATCTGTGGCGCAAAGTCGTGAGGTTCCGTCATGGTAGCTTTAACCTCTTATTCTGACCCGTTCTTCTTCTACGATCCACAGGCGTCCCTGTAATGGCTCCCTGGAAAGCAGAGCGACCAGGCGAGCGATGGTCTCCAGCACGCGCGATCGTTCCTGTCGTTTGAGGCGCAACACGATGATCCCGGGATATTGCGCGGGCGGGTACGTCAGAACGTTCGCAAAACCCACATCCAGCGTAAGCAGCGCCCGCTGTTCATTTTGACAGATCGTTGCAATCACCGTGTCGGGAGAGCCGCTCAAACGCTCTTCCCACACTGTTGTCGCGTCATAGCCTGCTCGTTGCAGATGCTCCGCTACTTCGAGAGGCATATTCTCATCAAGTTTGAAACGCGGGACTTCTGCCATATGTTCTATGCAGGCAAAGGAACTACCCGTTCGCTGGCGAGTTCAGCGGCATACGCGAGAGCCGCCGCGACGGCTTCTCGGCTGAGAGCAGGATAACTGCGCATAATTTCTTCGATTGTCAAGCCGGCTGCTAGATTGTCCAGGATCACGGACACCATAATTCGCGTGCCCTTGATGCACGCCTTGCCGTGGCAGATGGATGGATCGACCGTAATGTAATCAATCCAGTTCATGTTGCATTCCTTCAGCCAGAAGACATTTCCAACCCTCGTTGGACCGTACAAGAGTTGTGTGAAAAACCCATGATAGTATAGCAATCCTACGCGGGTTGTAAATCTGTCGGGTGCGACGCGGTATCGTGCTTACCTTGCAGCGCGCACTTAACAGATGTGCGCCTACACGCCACATTTAGAATCGCTATATCGTTGAGAAAACAGATTGTTCAAGAACGCGCCAGAGGCGCCGGCCCGACACCTCCACCCCTCCACCCCTCCACCCCTCCCCACCTCCCCACTCCCACCCAATCACACCTGCGCCACCTCCACCCGGCCGTGGCCAAAGACGCAGGCCTTGCCCACGTGCAGCACATTGGCCGCCAGGAGCGCCGCGCGCACTGCGGGCGGGGCCTCGCGCAGGGTGGCGCTGCCGATCAGGCCGCCGAGCTTCATGGCGCGCGACTGGCCGCCGCGGGTGCTGGTGCGCTCCCAGTCGGCCCAGCGCAGATCGGCGCGCTCGATGCGCACCAGGCGCGCCGCCGCGACCAGCGGACGGTAGTCGGCGTTCCAGGCCCCTGGGCCGTGAAAGACGGCCAGCGCACCGATGCGCCAGCAGATCGCCTGGACGATCGCTGCCAGGTCCAGGTGCTCGATGAAGACGCCGCGCGCCTTGACCCGCAGGGGCGTGGGCAGCTCCAGCCGCAGGTCGGCGGCCAGGCCCGCGGCGTGGATGGGCAGTTCGGCCAGGTCGAGCAGCGGCAGTTCCGCCGGCTCGCCCACCCACCCATCCTGGTAGATCGGTACACCCACCGGGCGGAAGGGCGCCAGGGCCTCCACCCGCTCCAGGCGCGCTCGCGCCCGGGCGCGGCCCAGCCCCGCCTCGCCGAGTCCCGCAAAGCCGACCAGGAAATAGGGCAGAAACTTGATGCCCTGCCCGATCAGGATCAGCCCGAACTCGAGTGCGTCGCCGGCGGCATAGTGGCGCCTGTGGTCCAGCGGCGGCTCGATCACAAAGGGACGGGGCACGTCTTGCAGGTCGTGCAATGCAGGCACGCCTTCGGGATGCGGCGTCTCGAAGACCTGGCGGTAGGGGCAGAGCAGCGTCGCCGCGCAACGCTCGGCGTGGCCCCAGCAGGCGGGGGCGCAGGCGGTGTGCTGAAAGGCGTAGCCGAAGCCGCCGCGCAGCAGCGCACCCTTGAAGGGCGGCAGGGTCGTCGCTTCGAGCAGCCGGTAGGTGACCCGCGCGCGTAATACCGGGAGCGATGGAAACGCCAGCGAAGCCTCGTCTGTCATCAGCGGCCCTTTCTGTTGCTGCGCGCCCGTCTGCGGCGTGTCAAGGATGCAAGACGCTACGATTACGTCCTCGCTGCAGCGCGTCCACACAAACCCTTAAGCTGCTTTGAAGCTGCCTGCCGTGAACTCTGCGGGTGAGACGTCGAAGTTGCAACAGAGCAACAACGTTATCTCTACCTGCCATGATGCATGCGGGTGAGACACCCGCGATCCCGGGGATGCCAGAGCTTTTTCGCATCAACAAACAAGACCTGAACGCCAAAACAATACCATGGGATGATGACAAAACTGTTACGATATATCTCAGATCGGCGGGGAGGAAGGTGGGACGGCAGGGTCGAAACCCCGCTCGCCTCACACCTCCACTCCGAAACCTACTGTCGCGCCAGGCTCACGATCGCCGGGGTCTGGTCGAACATCCAGAAGGCCAGCGGCAGCCCCAGGCCAAAGGTAATGCCGATCAGGCTCCAGGCAGTGAACAGCCACAGGCCGCTGAGCCACCAGCCCACCAGTACGAAGTACAGCGCCCGCACCCAGAAGGACCGCTGCTCGATCTGCCCCTGGCTGATCAGCACCACCCCGCCCTGGTTGACCACCTGCATCCGGGTGCGAATGGGCTTGAGGGTCATCACCTGGGGCAGGCGGTTGAGCATCAGCAGGCCCAGGGGCAGGCCGATGACGCTGACGAGCAAGGCCCAGGCCACGCCGGTCCAGATCGCGCCGAGCCAGAGACCGATGAACAGGAAGTACACGGTGCGCACCAGGCAGCCCGGCCCGGCGACGGTCGGGGCCATGACCACGACCGGGCTGGGGGCCGCCTGTACGTTGACGTTGATCGTCTGGTTGAAGGGTGAGGCCGGGGGAATGACGTTCTGGGTCGCGCCGATGTCGGGTCGGGCATGGGTAATCGGGGCCGCAGCGGACGGGGTAAGCGGCGGCTGCGGCGCGGTTGGCGTCGCTACGGGGCCGAGGGGCGCGGTGGCGACGCCCGCCGAGGGAGTGAGAGCAGCGCCACAGCCGGTGCAGAAGCGAGCATCGTCGGGGTTGGGCGTGTCACAAGTTGTGCAGTGCATGGTCGATTGCTCCTTCTGAGACAGCTCACTGAACCGATCGCGCTCAGTATATCAATTGAACCTTACACAAATGTGCACGGATGGGGGCGTTTTCCGGCGGCGCCGGGGGCAGACGCCGCGCGCCAGGGGCGGACCTGCAATCTGCAATCTGCAATCTGCAATCTGCAGGGTCCGGCGCCGCCCGCTGCGTCCGTACCTTTAGCTGGTGGCGGCCAGCTCCCGCGTGAGGTCGGCGGCGGGAACGGCTTTGCAGCCGCTGACGTTCTGGCCGGCCCACAGGGGCGAAAAGTCGCCCCTGCCACAGCGTTCGGCCTCGGCGCGCAGGGGGGCAATGGCTGCGACGGCCAGCGGGAAGGGCGGCGCGGCGACATTGAGCGGGCCAGGTTCGCGCATCAAGCGGTTCACGATGCCGCGGGCGGGCCGGCCCGTGAAGAGGTTGGTAAGCGCGGTATGCGCGGCGCCTTCTCCGCGCAGCGCCGCGCGATGCACCGGCGTGGTACGCGCCTCGGGGCAGAGCAGGTAGGCCGTGCCGACCTGCACGCCCACAGCGCCAGCGCCGCGGCCACGCCTCGGGCATCGGCGATGCCCCCGGCGGCGATCACCGGGACCCTGACTGCCTGGACCATCTGGGGCACAAGCGCGAAGGCGCCCATGTGGGCGCTCAGATCGTCGAACAGGAAGTTGCCCCGGCGCCCGCCCGCTTCAAGCCCCTGGGCGATGATGGCAGCGACGCCCTGCGCCTCGAGCCAGCGGGACTCCGCCACGGTGGTCGCGGAAGCCAGGATCTTCGCTCCCCAGGATCTCACCCGTGCCAGCAGTTCGGACGCGGGCAGACCGAAGTGAAAGCTGACCACCGGCAGTGCGAAGGCGCTCAGCACCTCGGCGGCCTCGGCGCTGAAGGGCGCGCGCGCCGGCCCCGCGGAAACGGCCTCCGACGCCACGCCAGGCTCGTCATAGTATGGGGAGAGCAAGGCCCGCCAGACCGCTTCACGCGCAGGGTCTGGCGCGGGCGGCTGGTAGCAGAAGAAGTTTACATTGAAGGGACGGGACGTCGCGGGCAGTGAGGATGGCCAGTTCGTTCCGCAGGGCGTCCGGGCTGAGGGTGGCACAGGGCAGCGAGACCAGCCCGCCGGCGTTGGAAACGGACACCGCCAGGGCGCTGTCTTGCGCGCCCGCCATGGGCGCCTGAATGATGGGCAACGTGATGCCCGGGAGTTGTTGCAGGGTCATATTCCAAGCTCCGCTATGGATAGACGCTGCACGAGCACACTGGCCCTCCACGCCTCCCTCGAAGGGCGCCGCACCAGACTGGTATGATAGCGGGACTCGCCTGGGAAGACAAAGCCCCTGCCGACGCTCCGTTCGGGCAAGGACAGGGCGGAAAGGGGTAACGCCCCTCTGGTATACTCATACGGTATGTCCGCATACAGATACATCAGCAGAGGTCCGGGGACGCCTGGTTTCCCCGGCGTAGCAACCCGATGATTGAAGCGCAGCAACTTTCCAAACGGTTCGGCAATTTCGAGGCGGTGGGCGGGATTGACCTGGAAGTTCGTCCGGGCGAACTGTTGGCCCTGCTGGGACCGAACGGCGCCGGGAAGACGACCACGGTGCGCATGCTGGGTGCGATCCTGCGCCCGAGCGGGGGCCGCGCCCGGGTTGCCGGGCTGGATGTGGTGGAACAGGCCCAGGCGGTGCGCGGCAAGGTTGGCCTGCTCACCGAGTACCCCGGCCTGTACGGGCGCATGGCCGCGCTGGAGTACCTCGATTTCTTCGGCGCGCTGCTGGGCCTCGACGCGCCGACGCGCCGCCGGCGCGCCGAGGCGCTGCTGCGGCAGTTCGGGCTGTGGGAGGCGCGCGAGCGCAAGCTGGACAGCTACTCCAAAGGCATGCGCCAGAAGGTGGCCCTGGTGCGGGCGCTCATCCACGACCCGCCAGTGCTCTTCCTCGACGAGCCGACGACGGCCATGGACCCGCAGAGCGCCCGCGTCGTGCGCGATGCGATTGGCGACTTGCGGCAGGCCGATCGCTCTATCTTGCTTACCACCCACAACCTGGCCGAGGCCGAGGTCCTCGCCGACCGCATTGCGATCATCCGCGGCGGGCGCATCATCGCCCAGGGTTCCTTTGCTCAGTTAAGTCGGCAACTTCTCGGCGAGCCGCTGTTTGAACTGCGCCTGGCCTGCCCCGCCACAGCCGCACTGCCCTTCCTTGACGGCCTGGTCGCGGTCGAGGAGCAGGGTGATAACTACCTGCGCTACCGCTGCGCCGAGCCGCGGGCGGTAAACCCGCCCCTGCTGGCCCGCCTGGTCGAACATGGCCTCCCTGTCGTCGCACTTGCCGAAATGCCTCGCAGCCTGGAGGAGGTCTATCTGCGCATCGTTGCTGGTGAACGCGAAACGCCCTCACCGGTGACACAGCCATCCGAGACCGGGCTTGATCCAGCACTGTCCGGTGTAGCCCGACCCTGAACCGGGGAGATCCTGCACTCATGCCACCCACATGGATGGTAGTGGCACGCGCTTCCAGTTCTGGGCCAGCGCAGGATTAGTATATCCAGCACAGTTATATTGAATATTGTAAAAGCTGCGCAGCTTCACCGCACCGGAACGGGAAATACTGCGGGAGACTGCGGCCCCTTCCTCCCTGCGGAGACGAAGTCTCGTTGTAAGATGCAGCACGCTGTTTTCCGCAGCCCTGCCGCAAGGAATGAAGAAATAGACATTGTGACAAAAAAGCTCTGAAATCCGTCTATCAGTGCTGAGATTGTATACTCAAAACATAACCTGTAGTATATCGGCCCTGCTATGATGACGCACCATTTACCACTGTACACCATTCTCCTCGGTTCCGCATCAATTCTATCAAGCGCGCTGGCGATCCATGCCTGGCGCCACCGTCAGATTGCAGGCGCTTTGAGTCTGTCTATCCTTATGGCTCTGGTTGCCGGATGGTCACTGGGGTATGCGTTCGAGCTTGGCGTTACGGATCTGGCGACAAAGGTTTTCTGGGGACGTCTGGAGTATATTCCGATAGCCGTCATTCCTCTTGTCTGGCTGCTGTTCGCCGTCGAGTACGCGCAGCATGAGGTACGATCTGCACGCAAGGTTCTGATCGGGCTGTCAATCGCGCCAGTCATCACCATACTGTTGCAGCTCACCGGCGACTGGCACGGCCTGGTGTGGAGCAGCACCCGCATCAACTCCGATGGCCCGTTTCCAATCTTACAAGTCACGTATGGACCCTGGTTCTGGGTACATACGGTCTCTTCCTATCTGCTGCTGCTGCTCGGCAGTCTCCTGATGGTTCAGCAAATCCGCCGGACAAACTACCTGTTTCGCTGGCGATCAGTCTTGTTGCTCAGCGCGGTGCTGCTACCCTGGTCGGGCAACGCCATCTATCTCGCGGGAGTAAGTGAACTGGATCTGACACCGTTCGCTTTCATGCTTACGGGGTTGTTATTGACCTGGAGCATCGTCGGGTTTCGCCTGCTCGACCTCAAACCGACGGCGCGTGAGGTGGTGCTCGAGAGCATGCGCGATGGCGTGCTGGTCCTTGACCAGCAGCGACGCATCGTGGATCTGAATCCGTCCGCCGCAAGGATCTTCGGCGTGACTCCGGTTCAAGTTATCGGTCAGGCGGTGGAACGTCTGCACGAGGGTCTGCATTGTTGCCTCCACGAAGGCGCCGCGGCGCCCGATTCGCAGGGGGAATTGAGCGTCGGCGCTGGCGCGGAGCGACGCATCTTTGAATGGCGCGCCTCGCCAGTGCACGATCGCTACGGACGCGCCGGGGGACGCATTGTGCTCCTCCGTGACGTGACCGAGGAACGGCGTAGCGCGGAAGAGCGCCTGCAGTTAATCGCTATGGTTGAGCATAGTGATGATCTGATCGGCATGGCCGATCTCCAGGGCAGGATGCTCTATCTTAACGCCGGGGGCTTGCGGATGATCGGCCTGAGCAGTCTGGAGGCGGCGCTCGAGCGGGTGATGTTTGAGTTTCTTTTCCCCGAAGATCTTTCCTATTTCTACGAAACCATCGTCCCGGAGGTGCAGCGGCTCGGTCACTGGCGCGGCGATATCAGGTACCGGCACTTTGAGAGCGGGGCGCCCATTCCTATCTACGCCAGCATCTTTCTGGTTCGCAGCCTGGAAACGGACGAGCCGCGGGCCTTCGCCACCGTCAGCCGCGACATCACCGCCCGCAAACGCGCTGAAACACTGTTGCGCCAGCAGGCCCACTACCTGACCGTACTGAACGCCATGGGCCAGGCAGCCATCGAGATTAGCAGTACGGATCTCCTCCTCCAGACCCTCTCCTGCCAGATGGGCGAGTTGCTGGACGCGGACGCCTGCTGGATCGAGCGCGAGTCGCTCGCGGTGACGTCGGCCGTTGCCGTGATGGCAACTCATGAGCATCGAGATGGCGCTGAGAAGGTTGCCGTCGTGGAACGGAAAGCGGCAGTACCAGCCGCACCGGATGGCGTCGTTATTATCGAAGACTTGCAGCACGGCTACGTGGATACGCCCGACCTCAGCACTGAGTACTGTTCGGCAATGGTGGTTCCGCTATTAAATGGCGGCGAACGGATTGGCCGGGCGGTCGTCGCCTTTCGCCAGCCGCGCCGCTTTACTCCCGAAGAGATCACCATGGGCGAACAGGCCGGACGGCAGATCGCCCTGGCGCTTTCCCGTGCCAAACTGTACGAAGAAGTGACCAGCCAGAACCGCCGGCTGGAAGCCATGATCAGCACGAGCCGCGACGGCGTGGCGCTCGTAGGGGTCAATCAGCGCATCCTGGTCCTGAATCAGGCGACGCTGCGCCTGCTGGATCTGCCCGGAACACCCGCAGACTGGACGGGACGCCACCTGAGGGAGATGATCGAAACCGTTGGCCGCGCCAATCCAGAGATTGCAACAATCATCGAAACTGAGCTGCGACGGGTGCTCGGTGGCGACCGGACGCCTGGCACGGGTGAATTTACGTGCGGTTCGCACACGGTGGTCTGGCAAACCTTCCAGGTACGCGCCAGCGCACCTGCCTCGGGCCGGCTGGTGGTGTTGCGCGATATTAGTGAGGAGCGTGCTCTTGATCAGATGCGCAACGATCTGATCCATACCATGGTCCACGACCTGCGCAATCCGCTTACTGCCATCCACGCTGCGCTCAGTTTACTTCAACTCTTTCCCGATACCAGCAGGGAGGTCAAGGAAACGACCCAGATAGCAATGGAGAGTTCCCAGAAAATGTTAAAGATGGTGAGTGATATTCTTGATCTTAACCGCCTGGAAAGCCGCAAGCTACCATTGCACCGCATAAAGATAGCGCTGCCCGCGATCATCGCTAACACAGTCGCACAACTGACGCCAGCGGCCAGAGCCAGGAACCAGCGCTTGATGTATGATGTTCCCGAAGAGTTACCATCAGTATATATTGATTTAGATATAACCCAAAGAGTGCTACAAAATTTAATCGTAAATGCGATAAAATTCACCCCAGAACATGGCCTCATTTCAATAGAGGTCTTTCAGCGTGACGAACGGCCCGGCGAATTGCTGGTGGCGATCCGTGACACCGGCCCTGGCGTTCCCGAGGCGCTGCGGAAACGTCTGTTTGGAAAGTTTGTCAAGGGCGATCACCCCGAAAGCGGCAGCGGTCTGGGGCTGGCCTTCTGCCGGCTGGCCGTCGAGGCCCACGGCGGCACGATTGAAGTCTCCAGCACACCAGGACAGGGAAGCACCTTCACCTTCAGCCTGCCGGTCGCGGCGTAAGGCTATAACAGGTTCCCCAGGGGGCCGAGGTTGAGGTTCAGTTCCTCGCCCTCCAGGCCGAAGATGACCTTGAGTTCTTCCATGCGCCGCTCCAGACGCATGAAGGTCTCGCCGAGACGTTCGATCTCCTCGTCGCTGACCGTCCCGCGTTCGATGCGCCGCAGGGCCTGGCGCTCCATCAGTTGCCGCAGCAATTCAATCAGGGTCAGTACCAGTTTAGCCAGGCCGCGCTCAACCTCTTCGGGATCGGCATCAATCCGCTGTGGAAGCGCCGTGCAGGCGCGTTCCAGTTCAGCAGCGAACTCCGCCGGGTCGCCCGTGCTGTGAAGTACTTTGTGTTGCAGGGCGAGCAGTGTGTCGCCTTCGGAGGGAATCGGCGACGGCGACGTTGCGGGCTGCGCCGTGGCCTGGTGTGGAACTGGCAAGGCCGGCATCGGTGATTACTCTCCTTCAACAAAATGGTAGGCCGGCCAGGGGCCGGTACAGAGGAGGCGCAGGTCCGGGTTGGCCGCGCCAAGGGCGCCAACGGTGGCACGGAACGGATCGATGGCTTCGCGGGGGATCAGATAGGCGGCGCTGAGCAGGATGCATTCGTGAGGTAGTACCTGATGGGTATGAGCAGCCGCCAGTTCATTCAGCGCGGCGTGGAGGGCGCCGGCACGCTGCCGGGCCTCGCGCAGCCGCGCTTCGCGGGCCTGCGCCTCGGCCATACGCCGGGCCAGGTAGGCGCGCCCGTTCTCCGCCTCCGCTGGACGCGATACCGGCAGGGGCGCCTCCGCCGACCAGAGGGCGCGCACGCTTACCTCGACCCGCCCGGCCACGCGCGCCAGTCCGGCCACGAAGCGGTCGTGGCGCTCGCCCAGCAGCGCCAGCAGCGCCGCCTCGTCGGGCAGCAGGGCGCCGAAGCGGACCGGCAGCACGCCGCGACCATCGAGTAGACGTTCCACAACCTCCTCGTGCCGCCAGAGGTGCGCCGCTTCGGGGCGTGGAGCGGGGCCTTCGTGGTGACTGTAGATCGCCGCAACCTCACCCCACGCGCTGCACTGCACCGGCTGACCGCCAAGCCCGGTGTTGGGCGGCAGTGGCGCGGTGGGGCGGTTGATAATGGCGTACAGGTAGAGCATAGGACGATCTGTGCGGGTGAATAAACTCCGGGTCAACCTGGAAGCGCGGGCCGGTCGTTCGGCCCGGGGCTTATTCGCGCTGTTCAACAGGCAGCAGAGGCGCCTGTTCACCCCTCTCCTGGGAGCAGGGAAACTCGATTATGCTACGCTTGCCCGGGTGTGGCAGGTAGCGCCGGGATGCCGGTGCGTATGGCCTCGAGGTTATCCACCGAGGTCAGGAGCAAGCGCAGGCCCAGGTAGATCAGATCGACGTTGGCAACAGAGATGGTGATATCACCGCTGATGATGACCCCCTTGTCGAGAATGCGGTCGAGGAGGTCAAGCAGAGTCACCTCACGTTCGACGACCAGATGCTCAGGCATGAGTGTGCTCCTCTACAGGCGAGTTTACGAAACTATACGCCGGCCATGGACCGCTCAAGGTGAAGGAGAACGCGGGATAGGCGGAGGCAAGACAATCCAGTGTGGCCAGAAAGGCTTCGAGGTTGGAACTATCAACCAGATAGGCGCACTTGAATACCGGTTGCCCCTCAGACGGCACGCCCGCAGGCGCAGCGCCGTCAATCACTGAGGCGACAGATTCGGCGGCAAGGCGCGCGTGTGCCTCGCGCGCGCACGTCTCGATGGCCCGGGCCACCTCCTCGCGCAGGATCTGCTCACGCTGCCTGGCCAGCAGATAAGCCGCGCCCGCAGACCGGCCCCGCTGGCGGGCGTCCAGGTCCTGGATGCGAGCGCAGGTAGCGACGATCTGCGCGGCCAGGCGCGCCTCATCCATACTGATCTTCAGCCCCCATTCCTGCCGTCCGGCCAGGCGCGTCAGGGCTTCGCGGAAGCGAGGCGCGTGCTCGATCACCATCGCGCGCACACCCGCCGCGTCATGGAAGACGGTTCCAAAGCGCAGCGGTATGACCGTTGCCTGGCACGATGCGCGCGCCAGCACCTCTTGATGGGCGCGCACCTGCGCCTCGATCCAGGCCGGGTCATCCTGGCAGGCGCGCAGGGCCTCCGGTGTGAAGGCGGCCAGAGGCACGGGGCTGACAATCGCCACCAGATCCTCGACGACCAGCAGTTCCACCGGTGCGCCCCGTCCTACGCCAGGTGCCAGACCTTTCGGCGAACCATCGGTGATACCGTAGACGTAGTAGCCGTGCTGTTCGAATCCGGGAGAGCCTGGTTCGGTTATGGGCATAGGTTTTCTCCATTGAGGAGCAACGCTCCGCGTTGCTCCTCCGGGTACTCTTCATCGAGTGTCTGCTGACAGGTGTTCTCAGTGCCCCGGAGAGATGGCAGTGGCTCCTCAGCCTTTGCCCAGGGCGGCCAGGAAGTGGCGCTGTTCAACCTGGAGCCGACCCGGATCGGCGTCACCGGCGGCGAGGCGTTCACGTACCGCTGCCAGGGCCGCGCGCCGGCAGAGACCGGCCAGGTCGGCGCCGCTTGCTCCGGCAGTGGCGGAAGCCAGAGCCGCCAGGTTCACGTCGGGAGCGAGGGGCATGGTCCGAGTGTGTACGGTCAGGATGGCTGCGCGGGCCGGCTCATCGGGCAGCGGCAGTTCAATGACGAGTTCGAACCGTCCGGGGCGCAGCAGGGCCGGATCGATCCGGTCAATCCGGTTGGTGGCCCCGAGCACCAGCACGCCGCGCAGTTCCTCGATGCCATCGAGTTCAGTGAGTAACTGGCCGACCAGGCGTTCCGCCACCTGGCTGGCGTCGCCGCCACGGGACGGGGCCAGGGCGTCAAGTTCGTCGAAGAAGATCAGACACGGCGCAGCCTGCCGCGCGGTGTGAAAGAGCTTGCGCAGGGCCCGCTCCGACTCGCCGACCCACATGCTGAACAGTTGCGGGCCTTTGACGGGAATGAAGTTGGCCTCGCTGGCGCGGGCCAGGGCCGCAGCCACGAGGGTCTTGCCCGTACCGGGCGGGCCGTGGAGCAGAATGCCGCGCGGAGGTCGGATGCCGGCCCGTTCCAGCAACGCGCCGTGGTGCAAAGGCCAGACAACTGCCTCGGTAAGCGCCTGCCGCACCGTCTCCAGTCCGCCTACATCCTCCCAACTGACCGCGGGTCGCTCGGCGAACAACTCGCGCCCGGCCGAGGGAACAATCTCGGTCAGCGCGGCCATGAAGTCGGCGGCGGTCACGTGCAGGTCTTGCACGGCAACGGTCGTGGCGCCGCGGTCAAGTTCGGGCATGGCCCGACGCAGGGCGCTCATCGCGGCCTCACGGCAGAGGGCGGCCAGATCAGCCCCGACGTAGCCGTGGGTGCGCGCAGCAAGGGTGTGCAGATCAACATCATCAGCCAGGGGCATGCCACGGGTGTGGATCTCGAGGATCTCGTGGCGTCCGGCGGCATCGGGGATGCTGATGCTGATCTCGCGGTCGAAGCGGCCAGGGCGTCGCAGGGCCGGATCGAGCGTGTTAGGGAGATTGGTGGCGCCAATGACAATCACGTTGCCCCGCGACTCGAGACCGTCCATCAGGGTCAGGAGCTGGGCCACGACGCGGCGCTCGATCTGGCGATCGCCGCCCATATCTTCGCGACGCGGGGCGATGGCGTCAATCTCGTCAATGAAAAGAATCGCCGGGGCGCGGCGGCGGGCCTCTTCAAAGGCATTGCGCAGATTGGACTCGGAGGCGCCGTAATAGCGGTCAATGATCTCCGGGCCGTTGATGTGAATGAAATGGGCGCTGGTCTCGGCAGCGACGGCGCGGGCGATCAGTGTTTTACCGCAGCCGGGCGGCCCGTGGAGCAGCACACCCTTCGGCGGATCGATGCCCAGGCGAGCAAAGACCTCAGGGTGGCGCAGGGGCAGTTCGATCATCTCGCGGATGCGGCGCAATTCGCGGCCCAGGCCGCCGATGTCTTCGTAGGTGATCGTGCCTGGAGCGGTTGTGGGCCGTTCACCGCCCAGGACGATCTCGGCGCCGGGGCCAATCAGCACCGGGCCGGGGGGCACAGTTTCGGCCACCATAAGGTTCTGCGCACGCGATCCGAACAGCGTCACCCGCACCCGATCACCGGCAAGCACCGGCAACCCTTCGAGCAAACGCGCCAGTTGCGGGGCCAACCCGCCCGGCAGCGGCCCACCCTCGGCCACGAGGGTCAGGCGGCGCGCCGGCGCCACGGCGACCGGCTCGATCCGCACCCGCTCACCGAGCGCGACCCCGGCATTGGCGCGCATGATCCCATCCATCTGTGCCAGGCCCTGCCCGCGCTGTTCGGTGTAGGTGGGCATGAGCCGGCCCACGGTGGCGCGTGCACCACTGATGCGCACCACATCGCCAATGGAGGCGCCCAGCCGGGCAATTGTCTGCGGGTCCATACGGATCAGACCTCGCCCGACGTCTTTCGCGGGGGCCTCGGCGACACGAAGTTCAATCATTGAAGGAGAAGGCTCCATGCGCAATCTTTTCCTCATTTCGGCGGGAGTGGCGTGCGCCGCAGGCCCCCGCCGTGCCTCCCCTCATACCGGCCCTACGCCCGTGCATCAAGGCGTTCCTCAAGGCGAGCCAGACGTTCGTGCAACAGGCGGTTCTCGGCCTCCAATTCACGGGCGCGGGTAGAGAGCAAGGGGTCACTCTGCCACCAGTTGATCCCCATCTCGGCAGCCTTGTCCACTGAGGCGATCAGCAGGCGCACCTTGATGCTGAGCAGCTCGACGCCGACCAGAGAAATCGAAATATCCCCGGCGACAACGATGCCCTTGTCAAGGACCCGTTCCAGAATATCGGCCAGATTGGTAGACTGGGTGGCGTGCTGGAGGGCGTAGTTGGCCATGGAACCATCCTTTACTGCCTGACCTGGCCGCGGTAGTAGCGGTTAGTCCGCAGAAAGCTCATCAGATTTCCGTCGGCGTCCAGATGCACCTGGTAGGTGGCCAGGACATCGTTGCTATCGGGGATGCGTTTCATCTCAAGGAGTTCCAGATCGAGCATCCAGCCGTTCGTGTCGCGCAAGACGCGCGAGACGGTGTCAACGGGCATGCCGGTAAGCGCAGTGATCTGCTCACGGGCGACGTTCACAATCGTGGCAGCATTTAGATTTCCAGGCATCGATGGCTCCAGTCTCTATCACATCTGCTCGCGCAGATGGCGCAACTGCTCGAGTAAGGCAGTCTCGGCGGCCTCGTACTCTTCCTCGCTGATCTGGCCCAGGTCGAGTTGGAGCTCCAGCTCGGTGAGTTGCTGGCGAATCCGATCGGGATTGAACAACTCGCGTTCAGCCTGGTCACGCAGTTGTTCGGCCAGCCAGAGGAGGCCGTGCAGCGGACCGGTCAGCGGAAAGGTGAGCAGGGAACCAAGCGGACCCATAGGATTCTCCAGACGCTAGTGCCACTGGATGGCGATCGAAACGAAGTTGTAGGGCGGCACGGGGCCGACATACTTGAACAGAAATCGGTCCTCAAAACGATCGCCGAAGCATCGCACGACGTCATCAAAGTCAGCTTCCCGCTCACGTTCGACCAGGAAGGCGGCATTGAGCACCATGCGATCGGCGTGCACTGGAAGCACTACAGTTTTGCTGGCCAGGGGCCGCAATTTGCCGAGGAACATCTCGGCGTCGTGGTTGCGGCGCGCGGCGAGGGCCTGCTCGACCATCTCGCCGAGGCGAATGCGCTCGTAGTAGGTGCTTTCGAGGGAACGTCCCCTGAGTGAGTCGCGCAACACCCTGATCGCCGGAGTTTCGTCAGCGATGCGGCACAGCATGTCCTCGGCGGTCCAGAACACTTTCAGGCCCAGTTCGATGCAGTTGCGCAGGGCATCAAGCTGGGAGCGAAGATCACTATAATGACGCGCCAGCAATTGCTCGCGAACAGTATCCACATCCGGGGCGACAATGCCGAAACGGATGGGCAGAACGCTATACTCGCGCATCAGGGCTTCGAGCACGCGCGTGTGAGCGAGCATATGGCGGCGGGTGCTCTCGTAGGGTTCGTAAGGCGAGTCGCTCACGACCACCGCCAGATCCCGATAAGGGATGCTATACACCTCGCGACCCTGTTCATGGATGCCCTGGATGTCAAATCTGCGCATCTCGCCGCAGGGGATAATCCCGTAGAGATAACGGCCGATTGCGGTCATAGCTGGCTCCGTGTCGGGGTTTTACAAAGCCTGCTCGCTTCAGGGTTGCCTGGTCAGCCGCAGCTCGAGAATGCCGTTGCGATAGGTTTGCTGAAGAGTGTCAGACAAGACGGAGGCGGGCAGCAGGATTTCACGGGCATAGCGGCGCTCGCCGGTTGTTTCCAGGCTGAGCACGTCACCGTGCACCTCGACCCGCACCTCAGACTCGTCTACACCGGGCAACTCGGCGATGACGATAATCGTCTCGCCCTCATCGAACACGTCCACCAGCGGCTCACGCACCGGCGTGACGGCTGGCCCGGCGGCGGTAGAGCGCAGGTTGCCAAAACGCTCCACGCGCAGATCGCCGTTGAGACCGGTGCGAATGTTGAAGCCGTAGACGGCGCGAAACCGCTCGCCACGCACTTCGCCGCCACGCTCGATCAGCACATCCTCGCGTTCGGCGATTTCGGCGAGTAGACTGATCATGTCGCCCAGATTCTTGAAAATGCCGCCCAACCCAACCGTAAAGGCGCCTTCGGATCGGCGCTGGCGTTGATCATCACGCATAGATCGTACCATTTCGGATTGTGGATGAATGGATATGCCATTGCAGTGAGCGCCGACAATGATGCGCATGCGCTGCATGCAGCAGGAACTGGCATCAGTACTCCACCACGATGCTGTTCCATGGCTCCGATGGGGCCTCGGCCCGCGAGCGGGCCACGGCGGCCCGGGGTGCGGCAGCATCAGGTGGCGCTTCCAGGGCGGCCAGACGCCGCGTTACTTCATCCAGACGGGTCTCGGCACGGGCCTGGTTGCGTCGCCACACGGCCAGTTCACGCTCCAGACGCGCCCGCTCGCGTTCGAGCGCCAGGCGCTCGGCAGCAATCGCCGCGGTGGTTCTGGCCGCCGGTCGCCCACGCATGCCAGAACGCGGCGGAATGCCGGGGCGAAAGCGAGGTCGTTCCATCAGCCCCTCCCTGGACAGTGCTCGTTGATCAGGTTGAGCAGCAGTTCACGGTGCTGGCGGCGCTGCTCCTGGTCACGAGCATTGAAGGTGCGCTTCGACTCCAGGACATCGAGGCACAGGGCGACAAATCGCGGATCGTCGGCGCTGGCGCTGAGATCTTGTGAGGCGCTGATGCGGGCGATCATGATGGCTGCGCGCATCGTCGGCGTCTGGGTATAGACGCCGCTCGCGCGATAGGCGTGCACCAGGGCGGCTATCCGCGCCGCGTCTTCAGGATCAACACCGGTCGAAGCGGCGAGAATGGCTGCCTCAGTACGCCGGTCGTAAAAGTCCAGATCAATGGTAATCAGCCGGTCGGCCAGGGCGTCCTGGGCGGCATGCACCCCGGCATACTCTTGCGGATTACTGGTAAAAATGGCCCGGAACTCAGGGTGAACCTTGATATAGACCTCGCTGCTGCCACTGGTCGGCAGCACGAGCATGCGCTCCTCCAGCACGGTGAGCAGCACATTATTGGCCTCCGGGCGCGAACGGGTGAACTCGTCGTAAATCAGGGTAAAGCCTTCGCGACAGGCGGTGGTGAGGCGGCTGTCCACCCAGCGTTGGACGGCATCTTCCTCGTACTTGACGACGGAATGGATGAAACGATCGACCACGCGGCGGTAGCGGTAGCCATGCCGCCCGCCAACCAGATCGGAGGCCGAGAACTCTTCATCGCCGACAAGCAGCATGACCGGCCGGCCAAGCTGGGAGGCCACGTGCATGGCCAGGGTTGTTTTGCCTGTTCCAGCGGGGCCGCGAAAATGCACCGGAAAGCCGGCCTGAAGGTAGCCCAGCGCGCGCGCAGCTACTTCCTGGAGCGCCCCCGTCGCGATGAAGGTGGCGCTGGGGCGCAGGGCCAGGGTAGTGCGGCCTGGTTCCACCACAGTACGTGCCGCCAGGGTCATCAGTTTGCTCCTCGGTACTACAACAACTTAGATGAGGTTCGGAGAGGCTGCTCCGCGCCAGAAAGCGAGCTGTTGCGGGAGTTGCAGGCTCGCAACGGTTTCAAGAACTGGTGGAAGTCCGCGGATCCGTCTCCTGCGCTGGCCCGGGGCGCGCTTTGTTCTGCGAGCGTCCGCGCTGATTTGGGCGCGCGCGCACCTGGGCGGGATGCAGGCGGGCCGTGGCGCTCTCCAGGCGTTCCTGCAATGGTTTGATGCGATCGTACAGCCGAGCGATCGTCGCGGCGAACACTTTTTGCTGTTCGGGCGCCGTGGGCCAGGGTAAGGCCGCGAGATCGCTGCTGAGCGTCTCGACGCTGCGGCGCACCCCCTCGACCGTTTCGAGAAGTTGCGTCTTCTGTGGCTCGTCTGTGGATGAAAGCGCGGCAATTTCGTCGAGTAGCGGTCGCAGATTGCTCCGCAGGCTTTCGAGGTGCGCCTCAAGCTGACGCTGTAGGGCCTCGCTGCCAGGAGCGCCGCGTTCTAGTTCACGCAGGATCGCCACCCGTGTCATCTGGGCATAGGCCACCAGGCCGGTGTATCCAAGACCGGGGATCGGCGCAGCGCCATTCCTGCGAACCCGCCCGCCTGCGCGCCGGCCTGGATCGGGCGCAGTGTCAGAAGCGGCAGGGGAGGCTGAGGGGGAGGCCAATTTCGCAATGGGACCAGACTCCGGCACGTCGGCGCCTCCAGGCATGATCATCTGGCCGGCTACCAGCTCTCGCCGTAGCGCGATCTCGATCTGGCGTCGCACCCGCTCCATCGCCGCCGCCGCCGCGCGCGTCTCCCGCAGCTCCCCCAGCAGCCCGGCCACCTCCGTCTGGCGCTCCGCCAGCGTCCGCGCCCGTTCCGCCCGCTCCGTCGCCGCCGCCATCGCCCGCGTCTCCCGCAGCTCCTCCAGCAGCCCGGCGATGATAGGAGAGCGTGGCGTATTCGTCGTCTCAGGCCGTAGACCGGCAAAATCGTGAGCGTATTGTTCAGAGGTCGCGTTAGTCACCATGCTGTTTCCCCGGGTATTCAGGCGTTCCTTATTGATGATTGCTGATGACAAAGATGATTTCGCTGGGCGGCCATTTGCATCCCGGGCTGGAGGACAGGCGACTCTCTGTATTCCGCCCGCGTGTGGATGAGCGCCCCGGTACAGCCAGGACAAGCATGCCTCCGCCGGTGAAACGGGGGTGCGGGAAGACTCAGTCTTCCCGCGCCCCTCCAGACCCATCGTTCCCAACACCGGCTACCTTCAGATGGGCCGCCCCTGATCCGCGATCAACACTGGCAATCGCGCTAGGCCGGGGCCGCCGCCGAGGCCGTCAGGCCCACGGCTTCGGCATACTTGAGGTACGTGTCAACGCCAGCGATGACCACACGCGCCTCGACGGCCAGCAGTTCAATGCCGACCAGGGAGACGCGGGCCCAGGCGTCAATCACCACACCCTTGTCCAGAATGCGATCCACAACCTCGGCCAGACTGCTCGACGCATTCACCTTCTCGACCGCCATACAGTTCCTCCTGTGCTACAACGTAAAGGAGTGGGTACGGAACCCGCCCTTCATTACACACAAAAAGCCCGCGAGAGGGTGTTAGCCCTTCGCGAGACTTCGGTTAGGGATGTGTTAGGCGCCGGGCGCCACTGCTAACGAAGGCGCGGGGCGGCGCAACCGCCAGAGTTGCCGGCGGAGCAACCCGATTGCCGCACTACAGCTATCGGTAGCGTTAAGGAAGTCGGATTGGACTGCGGCCCCCCTGCCGTCAGGGGAAGGCGCCGGGCACCCTCTCCCAACGGCGGGGGTTGGAGAAGGGGTGGGGTTAACGAAAAACGTAGTTCACAGACCACGCATCAGCCGTTCCGCAGAATATAACCATGCCGGGGCACGGTGCAGAGATAGGCAGGCCGGGCAGGATCACGCTCGATCTTGTTTCGCAAATTCATGACGTGCCAGCGCACCAGACCTGGTTCGGCGGCGTCAGGATCGTAGCCCCAGACATGCCGCAACAACTGTTCGCTCGAATACACCTCATTGGGGTGGCGCATAAAAAAGGTGAGCAACTCGAACTCGGCGGGAGTAAGCTGGCGCACCTCATCGCCGATCTGCACGCTACGGGTATGCATGTTCAGCCGCAGCGCCCCAACCTGAAGCGCGCCACTTTCGGCGAGGGCAGGCGCCGAACGGGAGCTGCGGCGCAGCAAAGCAGCCACACGGGCCTTCAACTCGCGCAGATCAAACGGCTTGACGAGGTAATCATCGCCGCCCGCCTCGAACCCACGCAGACGATCATCAATCATATCCCGTCCGGTCAAAAAGAGCACCGGCACGTCGGCCAGGCCCGGATCGCGGCGCAGCGTGCGGCAGAGGCTCAGGCCGTCCATATGCGGCATAGAGACATCGAGAATGATCAGATCCGGCATAATGTAGCGACAGATTTCCAGAGCCTCGCTGCCGTCATAGGCGACCCTGAGGGTGTATCCCTCCTGGCGCAGAGACTGACCAACGGCCCAGACCAGATCGGCTTCATCGTCAACGATAAGTATCTGGCGCATGATCATCTCCTGGCACGTATGGGAACATGAAGTCGAGAATATCACACAGCGCGCAAAGACTTGAGCAAGTTGCTCCGCATTCCTGAGCAGTGCGTCCTCCTTACTCAGTAGCGAAGCCGCATCGCTCCTGACATACCACAGCGGCGGGCAGACGAATAGAAAAACAGGTTCCGCGCCCGGGCTGGCTTTCGACGCTGATGTGGCCGTGATGCTGCTGCACAATACTATAGGTAATAGACAGACCCAGGCCGGTACCCATCCCCACCGGGCGCGTAGTAAAGAACGGGTCGAAAATGTGTGACAGATGCTCTGGAGCAATACCCAGGCCGGTATCGCAGACCTGGATTTCGATCTGCTCGCCGACGTTGCGCGTCGTCACAGTAATGCGCCCGCCCCGGGGCATGGCTGCGAGGGCATTGAGGATCAAATTGGTGAACACCTGCTGGAGCAGCACCGGATTGCCGTAGATCATCGGCACATCGGGCGCAAATGCGCGCTCCAGATCAACCTTCGCCATCAAAAGCTGATTGATCAGCAGCGCGAAGGTCTCCTCCAGCACCTCGTGCACATTCAGCAAGCGGTAGCGGTCTTGAGGTGGACGAGCGAATTTGAGCAGGTTTTCGATAATCAGCGCGGCGCGCCTGGTCGAAGCGACAATATGCTGGAGACACTGCCGGGTCAGTTCCGGGCTGTCCTGATACTCTTCAAGCAACTGGGCGTTGGTCTGGATAACTGCCAGCGGATTACGCAATTCGTGGGCGATGCCGCCCGCCATGACGCCGAGGGAGGCCATCTTGGCCGCCTGCACCACCTGCGCCTCGAGACGTTGACGTTCGGTCAGATCGCGCCCCACGGCGATGATCCCCACCACCTTGCCCGCGTCATCACGCATGGCTGAACAATTCCAGGCTACGGTGATCAGATTCCGGGGATCGTCAGAGAGCAGGCTGATCTCGGTTTCCTTGACCGTCTCACCCGCCGCGAGACGCCTGAGCAGGTCCTGCACGGTCCAGTGTTGATCAGGCGCGCAGAGTTTGACGAATGGCTCGCCAGAGACCTGCTCGGCACGCAGGCCGGAGACCTGCTCGGCAGCCGGGTTCCAGGTAATGATGTTTCCATCAGGGGTCAGCGACACCACCAGATCGCTGGCCTGATTGACCACGCCGGCGAGGTGCCGCTCGATGCGGCGCACCTCTTCACCCAGTTTCTCGCGTTCGGTTACATCTTCAATCAAGAGTAAGACGTGATCAACGCCGGGGCCCTGCTTGAGCGGAACGAGGCGGTAGAAATAGTTCCGTTTGCCCAGGCCGGGGGCAGTGTAGGCCACCTTCGCTCCATCGAACGGCGCCCCACTGGCAAACACGTCTTTGATGCGCTCCTCCAGGCGCATATACTGCAACAACACCGCAGGAAACAGATGCTTGATCGTGCGGCCAATGGTCTGGACAGGATTGCGCCGGAGTTTGAGGAAGAAGTTCTGATTGGCCAGAACGACCTGGAGACGCCGGTTGAGAACGACCAGAGAGATCGGCAGGCTCTCCATGATGCGCTCCATGAATCGTTCACGATGGGCCAGTTCAGCATAGAGCCGCGCCGTTTTAAGAGCGAGGGCCTGCCGCTCGGCCACCAGGGCGGCGAACCACAGGTCTTCCTCGGTAAACGGCGCTTCACCTTCTCTACGGGCCAGGTTCAAGACGCCGTAGAGTTCGCCATCGCTGACCATGGGGACGCACAGAGCCGAACCGATGGCGTCACGGCGCAGGTGAACAACCAGGTGCGGGGGCGCCGGTCGGTCGGGGGAGAGAAGAAGCGGCTGGCGGTGCAGTGCAACCCAGCCGGCAATGCCTTCGCCAAGGGCTACGCAGGTGTTCTGGACGATCGTTTCGGGAAGTCCAATAGCTTCGGTAATCTGCAAGTGGCCACGTTCAGGATCGAAGGCCATGAGCGAGGCCCAGGCGGCGCGGGTGGCCTCGGCAACCACGGTGAGCAGGGCCCGCCCCAGACTGTTCGGGCTGCGCCGGTCCTGCAGCACGTGCTGCCACAGGTCGAACAGCGAAGCCAGGGTCGGTTGCCAGATACGCGCAGTGTCGGGGGAAAAAACCGGTTGCTGCATAACGGTGATCAGACCTGCACTGATCAATTGTCAGTTCAGCACCATGCACACAAGCACAAACCGATTTTCAAGCAATATTATTCAAAAGAAACATTTTGATACGTAAAATAGCTATACTTTTCGTATTAGCAATAGTATACACCACGCATGCTACCTGAGTCAGTATAACGACGATTTGTAGTAAATTGGAAAGTCCCTTATTTTGCCGATCCTAACGCATCCCTAACGCAACGCTTGTGATGGACTAATTGTCTGGTTCCAGGCATATGCCATACTGTGGGAAGAGCACGGAACGGCTGTCCCGCCTCGGCCCGCCAGGCCGGGAGCACCCCTGCGTTCACGCATATCGGCTGCCTGGAGCATTCTAAGGAAGAGGTCTATGACTACTCCTGCAACGCCCGCCACGCGCGGGGCCGGGCCATCGTTGATGAAACTGGTGCAGCATATCCCCGAGACACGCCGCTGGCGCCGTCAGGCTGACGCGCTGATCGTCATCGGCCGGCAGTTCGAGTTGATGGCACAGGAGCGCGGGGTTGAGGCGCATGTCGCACTGGGCACGCTGCGTTTCTCGCTCTTTCATCTGCATCAGGGGCGGATCGCGCAACTGGCGCCCCTGTGCCGGAGCGTGACAGTGTACGGCGAAGCCGATGTCGCGCCGCCAACGATCCCGCATGTGACCTTCGTACCGATGCCTCCGGGGTCACCGTTGAGTCAGGAGTGGTTCCTCATCGTTGATAGTCCGGTGTTCTGGGGCTCCATGATCAGCCGGGCCAGTATGGATCGCGCGAATAGTGCAGCGCGACGCTACCAGTTCGAAGGGGTGCTGACCGCCGAGGAGCGCGTGGTCAGTCGCGCCAGCCTGCTGCTCAGCCTGGCACGCGGTCAGGCGCTCCCGGAGACGCCCCGTCGTGATCCGGTAAGTAATGCAGCCCGCTGGGCCAGGATCGCCTATGCCCTGGCAAGCCACTCCGAAGCGCAACGCCTCAAACTCGTTGATTGTCTCAGCGATTTGCCCGAATTGCAGTCGTTGCTGAGCGAGGCGTCGCTGGAGTACGACCAGATGGTGCCGCTGGCGATGGATGCATTGCGCCGATTCTGCGGCACGGTGGGCGAGCTGCTCTATCGCTACACAGACGGCGCCCTGGCGCCCGTAGCCTGGAGCGCCGCCAGCCCGCCGCCGCCGCACTCTTTGACCGAAGGACTGGTGGGACAGGCTTTCCAGCAGCGCCAGTTGGCGATGCAGGCGCTCGTGCCTACCGACGCGGAATATGCCCTTCTCGGCGGGGCTGCGTCGGCCGTTGCAATCCCGCTGAGCGCCCGTGGTCAACCCTGGGGTGTGCTCCTGATTGGGCAGGCAGAGCCTGATCCGCACGAGGCAGAGGGTCTGGCGCGAGCAGTGGGTCTGGCAACGTTACTGGAGCAGTTGCTTGATGCCAGCGGTGAGAGCGCCGCCTATCCCGCTCTCCGTTCGCCGACGGGGGCAACGCTTACCGACAACGCGCCGGCGCCCGTCGCGGAGGTCCAGCGCACGCCATCAGCCCGGAAGACGGCGTTCGAGCCGACAACACCCAATGCCCCGGCTGCTTCACCTTTTGGACGAGGTGCGCCCGCCGCGGCCTCTTCCCCCTTCGGCCCTGGCGCCGCCCCCACCGCGGCCCCTTCGCCCTTCGGCCCCGCCGCTGCGCCCGCCGCGCCAGCCGCAGCCTCCTTCGGCCCTGGCGCCGCCCCCGCCGCGCCAGCCGCAGCCCCCTTCGGGGGTGGCAGTTCGACCATGCCCGGAGCGGAGATCTTCGGACCAGGCCGCCCCGCGGATAGCACCACGGCAGCACTCAATCCGGGGTCTCCGGCAGGCGGGCCGGCGCCCGCGTTCAGCGCGCCCCCGGCGGCCGGTACGCCCCAGCCAGCGTTCAACGGGTTTCCCGCCGCCGGCACACCCCGGTCGGCGCCAACAGCCCCGGTGTTTGGCCTGCCGCCGTGGTTGCCTCCGAGCGGCGCAGAAACGACTCCAGGCGGCGGGGCTGCCGGCCCGGCGGATGCGGCGGTTGGAGCGCCGGGGACTCAGGCGGGAGCGCTGCCGCCCAGCCAGGGTTTCCCGATTTACCAGCGGCGCTTGATGGGCGCGCTGGTGGCATTTGATCAAAATAGTGCCGAAGAGGTCTGGCGCGAAGCCGCGGCGCTCTACCCGGCTGAAGTGCTATGCACTGAGTTGTTAATGCCGGTGCAGGTGGCGATCGGCGAGGGCTGGCACCGGGGCGAAATCTCGGTGGCTACGGAGCACTTCGCTACCCGCTTCGCTGAGAGCAAGTTGCACAATCTGTTTACCGCGCACCGGGATAATCCGCACGGGCCGCTGGCGGTGATCGGCTGCGCCCAGGGCGAACTGCACGAGCTTGGCCCGCTTACCGTCGCGCTGTTTTTGAAATGGGCCGGATTTCGAGTGAACTACCTGGGGCAAACAGTGCCAAACTCAACCCTGGAAACGTTGATACGCTCCCTCCGACCGCAGATCCTGGGGCTATCGGCGACCACCGTAGAAGCAGCGCACCATCTCACCGAGGCCGGCCAGATCCTCAGCCGGATCGAACCACCGCGTCCGCTGTTCATTTTTGGCGGTATGGCCTTCTATGAGCGGCCCGATCTGCGAGCGCGCGTCCAGGGAGGCCAGTTCATGGACGGCGATCCGCGAACCATCGCGCGCCGTCTGGCGGCTCAGTTTATCAGGGGATAAGCGCCGTGCCGTTCTTTCGTTACCTTGACGGCGCGCCGGGCGGGCATAGGTGTCACGGGAGCGGATCAGGAAAAGGCTATGGAAACCTTCGACATTGTGCAACGGCTCGAAGATCAGCGCCTGGCGATCATCGAGGACACCGTCAATCAGGCGATGAACGAACCGTTCTGGGTGCAACGGTTCGGCGAGGGCATCAATGTCCGGTTGAAGCTGGACCTGGATCGCAACTTCGGGGTGCTGATCCAGAGTATTCGCTACCGGTCGCCGATGATTTTCGAGGATCACACCCGCTGGCGTCGCGACCAGATCCGCGGCTTTGGTTGTTCGACCGGTCATATTCGCGAGATGTACGGCAACCTCTGGCGAGCGATTACGAGACACACGCCCGAGCAGTGGCATGCCTTCATCTTTGGTTACATGCAAACGGCGCTAGAAAAGCTGGCCTTTGCTGACGCTACTGCGCGCGCCGTCGCCGAACAGCAGAGCCAGCTCGCCGAGGATCTGGCCAGGGCGACCTTTGATCGGCAATGGCACTGGCAGGCGGCCTATCACACTGACGGGCGCGCGCGACTGGTGCACGAGTACTGGTATCTGGTTGACTATCTGGTTGATGCCCTGGGCGTGCGCAGTACCACGACGCTCGGTCAGCATGTGCAATGGCAACGCCAGACGTGGATCAGGCGCGGCCTGTGTACCGGTCACATGCAGCATACCCTCTGGCTGCTGGGCGAAGCGCTGGCAGCGCGACTCGCGCGGGGTCCGGCCGAGGAGGCGCGTAACCTGCTGGCGGCGGCCAGGGGGGCGCTGGTCTATCAACGGGAGAGTTGCCAGGCGCTCCAGTCAATTGAGGCCGACCTGATTGAACAGACCGCAGAACGGCTGCTGGCAGCGGGGGTTGCCGCTGGCGGCGAAGAAACGACGACGGAAGTAGGCTGGTACGTCGCGTACCTGCTTGACAGCATGGCTGCCGGTGTAGCCGATCCGCTGCTGAACTACACCCGCTGGATGCAGCACTGGCTCGCGCACCAGGGTTTGCCCGACAGCCCGCTACAGCTTGGCTACGAAGCCCTCGGGGAAGCCATCACTCGTCTGGCCCCGGACTATGCCGCCCAGGAGGCGTTAGCCGTGCTCCAGATTGCGCACCGGGCGCTCTCCGCCTGACAAGTCTTCAACTCGTCCTGGCGACGTTCAAATCCAGGGCGTCCTGTGGAGAGGCGCGGGGAAGCACTATCTCCCCCCAATCCGGTTCCGCCCGCGGCAGCCGGCTCGTCTCGCTTCGCCATAGCCCATGCCCGCCGCAGGCGAAACTGTCGCTGAGGGTTGAGCCAGCCGCTCCGCCCCCAGATGAGGACGTGACAGGCCGCGCAGCAAAATGATGCCTTAACTGCAGAGGAGAGACATTCCATGACCAGTTCTGTGGCGCTCCCTTCGCTTCCGGCTCTACTGGGCGTTCCGGCCAACGCCGGATGTTTGCTCAGTCTCGATCAAGTGCGACATCTGGCGACACTGGCAGTGCAGTGCCGTCCAGCCGATCTGCATGCGCGGGTGATCTTCGGTGGCCCACTCGGCGATCTGGACGAAGGCATAGCCTGGGGCGACACCTGGCAGAGCGCACCGTTTTTGATCATCGCCGGCGAGCAGAGCGCCCTGGCACTGGTCTCCCGCGGCGAGGGGGAGCGTTTTCGGTGCGTGATCCTGAGCGATCCGGAGCGGGTGGATCACGCGATGATGGCGCTGGCCCAGTTCGGCGACGAGACGCTGAGCCTGCCGGAAATGGCCGCCCCCGAGCCGCAACGGGCCTTCGTGGCCGCACTGGTGGCGACGCTGGTGGCCGATCGGCGATTGAATGCGGTCGATCTGCACGCACTGCTGCCCACCGAGCGGCGCTGGATCGAACTGGCGCGGGTCTTTGGCCGTTGCTCCGATCTGCCGTCCCTCTTCGCCACCCCCGATCTGCGCCAGGCGCTCCACGAACAACGCGTAGAGCGTGCGCTGATCGGGACGCTAAGCGCCGATCAGCGCCAGATGCGCATCATTGCCGCGATAGGCGGCAAAGGGCCGGCGACGGTTGGATTGCAGGGGCGTCTGGTATCCAGTGTGTTACGCAGCCGGCGTCCTGGCAGCACCGCGACCGCCGCCGAGAGCGGCCTCGATGTGAAGGGGCAGCAGTGGTTGGGAAGCTCAACGCTGACCGTGATCCCTCTGCAACGTGATGGAACACTCTGGGGTCTGCTGCTGGCGACCAGCCAGCGCCCGCTGGCGAATGCTGCGCGGGCGGCATTGCACGGCCTGGGCGCGCTGATCAGCGCCACACACGGGATCGGCGCAACGACCGTCGGCGAACTCGCCCCGCTAACATCTGCCGCCAGGTCGCCCCAATCGGGACCCATCCCCTCCGCACCACGAACCAACGGCGTTGGATCGTCACGTGCGCGCCGTCAGGCGGCCCTGGCCAGTGACATCGGCGCCTTGTTCGAACGCCTGAGCGATGCAGTTGCCCTGGTGGACGGTCAGGGCCGCCTGGTCAGCTACACTTCCACAGCGGGGGCGGCCCTGGGTCTGGGAGAGACCGCACGCGGGCGCACGCTGGTCGAGAGCGGTGCATCGTGTCTGGTGCCGCTCCTGAGCGAGGCTCTGATGGGCGATGGGCCGGTAGAGGGAACGGTGCAGTTGCCGGGCGGCGGGCGCGCCAGCGTGATCGTTCGCAGCATTGACGATGCCCTGTGGAGCTTCGTCATTCGTCTCGCCGCAGAGCCGCAGCGCGCACCGTCTACGCCACAGCCGAAACCGCCCACCCTGAGCGAACGCGAACAGCACGAGACGTTCCTGAGCAACTTTTCACGCATCATTCATGTCCCATTGCGCGAGTTGCGCAGCCTGATCACCAGTGTGCCGGCGGCGGGAGAACTCAATGAGCAACAGTCGCGCCTGATCGGGCAGGTGGTACGACTGAACAGCGAGTTGACGATGCTGGTCAACGATCTGCTCTCGCTCGGGCAGATCCGGCTCCAGACCCTTGAAGCCGGCGCGCCGTTGCGCCTCGATCTGCTCATCGAAGCCGCCGTCGGGCTGCAATACGCCGAGTTCGGGCGACGGGGCCAGCACGTGACGGTAGACCTGGCCCCGGGGTTGCCACGAGTGATTGGCTCCGAAGAAGGTCTGGGCCGTGCTATCAACGCCCTGATTGACAATGCAATCAAATACAGCCCTGGAGGAGCGAACATTCGAGTTGTCGCACGGCATGAAGCCGGCAATATCCTGGTCATGGTCGAAGATACCGGGTACGGACTGAGCGAAGACGAAATGGCGCAGGTCTTTGAACCCTTCTACCGGGCTGAAAGCGCCGAACGCGCAGGTGTGTCGGGCAGAGGGTTGGGGCTGACAATCGCCAAGGCGGTGATCGAGCAACACGGCGGCCAGATCTGGGCTGATAGCCGTCCTGAGGCTGGCAGTACCTTTACATTCCGACTACCCTGCGCTGATAAGGACGCCGCGGAGGGGTAATGCCGCGAGGCAAGGTTTCAGATCCGGAGAGGCCCGACAGGTGCTCGTCCATCCCACAGAGCGCCGGGTGGAGGTGTGGAGGCGGGGAGGCATAGAGGCGTGAAGGCATGGTGGAGGCGGGGAGGCGAGAGCCGGACTGTCCAGCGAGAGCGAACTACCTGATCCAGTTCCAGGCGACCGGTTCAAGGAACAGCACGACACGGATCGTGTCCAGACACGCCGCGCCCAATCCGCAATCCAGCATTCGCGATCCACAATCGCATGCAGAGGGAGTGTACGCGGATGAAGTATCGGGTGCTGATCGTTCAAGCGAATCCCGCTCTAGGCCAGAGCTGGGCACAGGCGCTGACCAGTGCCGGAGCCGACTGCGGCGTGCAGATACAGGTACAGAACGTCCGTTCGGCCACTGCCGGACAACTCGTCGCCGGGCGTCAGCTTTACGATCTGGTCATTGCCAGTCTGCAGATCGAGAGCCTCGGTGTGATTCGGCGGCTTCGCAAACGGTGGCCCAACCTCCGCGCGCTGTTACTGCATCCGCCAGAGACCAGCGTGGTCAGCCTGCGGGAAGCGGAACTGGCCGGTTGCAGCCTGGCGCCACAGCCGGCGTCTGCCAGGGACCTGGTGGCGGCGGTGGGAAAGGTCCTCGAGCTTCCACTGGGAATAGGACCGGCGCCGATATCGGATACCGGTCGCCCGGCAGCGACGATGGCTGATGTATTGCTGCTCCTTGACATGCTGCGACGGCAGACGCAGGCGCAATTTGTGATCTACACCGATAATCTTGGGAACACCGTTGCCCAGCAGGGTGATGCCGCGAACCTGGAGGTGGGCGCGATCACCTCGTTGATCGCCGGCAGCTCGATCAACATTGCGGAGTTGGGACGCGCCCTGCACGACCAGCAGGTGGGCTGCCTGATTGTGCTGGAAGGTATACAATTTGACATTTACGCAACCAACGTGGGCAGCCAGCACCTCCTTGCCCTCGTATTAGCTAAAGAGTTCGTTGAACCCCGGCCTGGCTACATCTGGCTGCAACTCAAACGCAGCGCCCGGCAACTCAGCGGGATGCGCCTGGTGAAAGGCACCCCGGGCGAGGTGATTGCAGCCGAACTCAGCGCCTCGCTCAATCGTGAATTCGAGCGACTGTTTGGCGACACGTTACAGCATCAAGAATGACCAGGAGCGCCAGCATGTCTCGTTCTTCAATTGTTCTGTCCCCCGCCCATCTTACGACCATTCAGAACTTGCTCGCGCAACTCGGCCAGCAGGCTGACGTGCGTTGCGCGTTCCTGGGCGACCTTAGCGGCCAGGAACTGGCAAGCTGGGAGGGCCGCACACATCTCGACGTGTCGAGCCTTGCCGCGCTGGCGGCGGGGGATCTGATGGCCACGATGGAGATCGCGCAACTGCTGGGC
The DNA here is from genome assembly GCA_937918935.1 of uncultured Chloroflexales bacterium. Lineage (GTDB taxonomy): Bacteria > Chloroflexota > Chloroflexia > Chloroflexales > Chloroflexaceae > JACAEO01. The sequence goes on from CAKZSI010000015.1 coordinate 59,310, forward strand.
GGGAAGCGCACCTGTAACCTGATAGTCCAGGAACATGACGATATGACCATCCTGATCTCGCGGGTTGGCGAGGGACTGTTCCTGCTGCTGGCCACGGCCAAAGACGTGCCGCTGGGCTGGTCGCGGCTGGCAATCAAACGTACAGCGGAGCGCATCCTGGCAATTGTTGGCAAAGCCGCGATGACGCCGCCGCCGCCTGCGGTAAACGAGGATTTTGTGCGTAATTTCGCCGCCCACCTTGATAATATCTGGTAGGAGGAATGTATGTTTATCAACTGGGCACTGGGCGAAATCAACTTGAAGATTGTATACTATGGTGCGGCCTTGAGCGGCAAAACGACCAATTTGCAGTTCATTTATGCGCGCACGCCGGCGAATCTACGAGGACGGCTTATCTCACTGAAGACCCGGCAGGATCGCACACTATTGTTTGATTTTCTGCAACTGGAGATCGGGAAGGTTGCCAATCTGAAACCAAAGTTTAAGCTCTACACCGTACCTGGTCAGGTGTATTACGCCGCAAGCCGGCGTCTGATCCTTCAGGGGACCGATGGAGTGGTATTTGTCGTTGATTCTCAGGCAGGACGCATGGCTGAGAATGAGGAGTCATGGTACACGATGGAGCAGCATTTGATCGAACTGGGCCATGACCTCAACACGTTTCCGATTGTGGTACAGTTTAACAAGCGCGATCTTCCGCACGCCTTGCCCGTCCAGGAACTGCGCCGGCAATTGCCGATCGACGGTCGCCCCTGCTTCGAGGCGTCGGCAATTAGAGGCTATGGGGTCTTCGATACGCTGAAAGCAAGCATGAACAGCGTGGTGGCAGCCGTGCGACGCGCCGTGTAGCTGTAGAGGTGGTCGTGATGTTTCTGCAAGGCAGTTTCAGCACTATCAGCGCCGCAGCTTTGATCCAGACGCTCTGTAACGAGCGGCGTGCGGCGCAGATCGAAGCCTGGCGCGAGAAAGCCGTGGCCCGCGTCTGTCTGGATGAAGGCTTTATCATCGCCGCCCACTGCGAAGGGCGCGATGGTCCCGAGGCGGTGTTTCGCCTGCTTGACTGGCCCGATGGGCTGTTCCGGGTCGTCCGCCTGCCGAATAATATGCAGGCTACGATGGCCGCGCCTCCCGAAGAGTTGCTGCTTGAGGCGGCGCGGCGGCGCGATGAGTGCCTCAGGTGAGTCTTGAGCGGCGATGCCGGTCGGGGGGCGGCGGGAATACTGGTTTTCCCACCGTCTGTCTGCAAACGAAGGGTGGCACAACTCTCCGGGACGAGTGCAGGGTGCAGAAGGGTTGTGCGCTCTCAAGAAAACTGCTGACACGGAAGAGTCTGTGAACTGAGCTTTTCACTCAACTCACCCCCTCCCCAACCCTCCCCCGCCGGGGGAGGGCATTCGGTTTCTCCCTTCAACAGGAGGAGGCTGGGAGCGTAGCAGACATGCAAGGCGCCTTGTTTCACAGACCCCTGAAGGAGAACGATGTTTACACCAGATACCGCAGGTGCGCGCCCAGACATGATCGTGCTCATCGTCCGGCGCGAGGCGCGCGAATTGCTGGGCGACTGGCGCATTGTGACGCCGATCCTGCTGCTGGCCCTGGTGCTGCCGCTGTTGCTGGTCGCCGCCGCGGGGCAGATCGTCAGCTTTCTGGAGGATACCAGTTTTGCCGTGCGCCTCATCCCCTTCGGTGCGTTGCTGGTGGGCTTTCTGCCGGCCAGTTTTTCGCTCATCGCCGCGCTCGAGTCGTTCGTGGGCGAACGTGAGCGGAACAGTCTCGAAACCTTGCTGGCCATGCCGTTGTCGGACGCGGAGTTGTACCTGGGCAAGTTTCTGGCCGCCCTGCTGACGCCGCTGGTCGCCAGTCTGGCGGCAATGCAGATCTATGTAGGGTTGCTGCTTGGGTTCATGCCGGAGTTGTACTTCGGGATGATGACCCTGCCGCGCCTGCTGCTGCTCATTCTGCTGATTTGCTGCATGGCCCTGGTGATGGTGAGCGGCGCGGTGGTGATCTCGGCGCATATCTCCAGCGTGCGCGCGGCTAATCTTATGTCGAGCTTTATCCTGGCGCCGATGGCCGGGGTGATGCAACTGGCGGCGTTCTGGATCATCAATGAGCGCTGGTTGCAACTCTGGCTGATCGCGGCGGCCCTGGGCGTGCTCACGGTGGTCCTGGTCCGCGCCGGGATGCGCACCTTCAGCCGCGAGGAGCTGCTTGCTCGCGAGCAACGCCAGGGTCGCTGGAGCAGGTGGCGCATGACGCGCCGCCGGACAGTGGCGCGGCGCGGGCCGCCGGCGCCCCCTGCGCTGGTGATCGCCCGCCGCGAACTGGCCGAGACTCTGAGCGACTGGCGGGTATTACTGCCGCTGGGCCTCCTGACCCTGGGCCTGCCGGCGGTGCTGGTGGCCGCTACGGGCTGGGCGCTCGGCTTTGTGGCCAGCGCCGAGGTGCTCGGGCGGCTCGTGCCGTTTGTGGGCCTGCTGGTCGGCTTTGTGCCGGCCAGTTTCGCCTTGATTACGGCAATTGAGTCGTTCGTGGGCGAACGCGAGCGCAACAGCCTGGAGGCGCTGCTGGCCATGCCTCTCGACGACCGGCAGTTGTACACGGGCAAGCTCCTCGCTGCGCTGCTGGCCCCGCTGGCGGGCAGCCTGGCGGCCATGGGCGTGTTCCTGGGGCTGGTGCGCCTGGTCCATCCGGCGTTGTACGCGGCGGGAATGACGCTGGAGGTGCTGGTGCAGATCATCCTGATGCTGGGGGCCATCTGCGTGTTGATGGTTGCCGGCGCGGTGGTGATCTCGACTCATACCGGCAGTGTGCGCGCAGCAACACTGCTGGCTTCGGGGGTGCTGTTGCCGACGGCGGTGGCGGTGCAGTTGCAGGCGCTACTGTTCATCGCCCGGCGCTATGATGTGCTCTGGTACATGCTGGCGGCCCTGGCGCTGATCGCCCTGGCCTTGATCCGCAGCGGGTTGGCCGGGTTCAACCGCGAGGAGATCCTTTCGCGGGAGCACGAGGATCTCACTCCGGGGCTGCTGTGGGCGCGCTTCAAGCTCTTCTTTTGCGAACATCAGCCAGCAGGAGTGGCGCCTGCCAGCTACGCCGGGCTGCCCTTCTCGCCACGGCGCTTCTATCGCCAGGAGTTTCCCGCCCTGCTGCGAGAACTGCGCCTGCCGCTGCTCTGCGCGCTGCTGGCCACGGCTTCCGGCCTGGCCCTGGGCTGGTACTACGGAACCCAGGCACCCCTGCGGCTCCTTGCCCGGCTGCTGGAGGGGCTGGGCGAGACACCGGCGCCATCACCCGGTCTGGCGCTGGCGATCTTCGCCAACAACCTGCGGGTCTCTCTGCTCTCCAACGTGCTGTCGGCGCTGAGCTTCGGGCTGTTCGCCTTTCTGGTGCCCTTTGTGGCCTTTATCCAGATCGGCTTCGTGACCGGCACGCTCACCGCGCGGGGAGGCACGTGGCTGGCCCTCGGCGCAGATAGTCCGCTGCAGTTTCTGCTGGCCTACGTCCTGCCCCACGGGGTGATCGAGTTGCCGGCCTTCGTGCTGAGCGCCGCGCTGGGCCTGCGCATCGGGGCGGCCCTGCTGGCAAGGCCACAAGGCTTCACCCTGGGCGACAACCTGCTCTGGAGCCTGGCCTCCTTTGCAAAGGTCTGGCTGCTGGTGCTGCTGCCGCTGATTGCCGTTGGGGCCGCCGTGGAGGGGATGGTTTCACCTCTGCTTGTCTGGAAGCTGTATGGAGGGTGAGGCGCCAGGGATGGGCGGTTCTGGAAGGGCCTTGCCCTTCTAAACCCGCTCGCCCCGCAGGGCCAGCGGGAAACCTGGTCCGTCCCCGTCTCAGCCTGGCAATGACTGGCGCACCTCCAGCCCATACTCACGGGCAACATCGAGCAGCGCCGCGGCAAGTTCGATCGAGGCGGCGATTTCGTCTTTGTTGATGGAAACGCTCTCGATACACAGGCCGAGGGGGATGTGCTCGGTGTAGGGCTGGTCGAGCACACGGCGCAGAATGTCACGACAGACGGCGATGGAGCGGCTGAGGGGGGCTTCATCATTCAAGATAGCCGCCGCGGTCGCATCGGGTATGGCAATCCCCAGCCAGCGAATGAAGGCCATGGTCTGCTCGCGCCCGACCGGAACAAAGTCGAGCAGGATACGCCGGGGCGTCAGGCCGCGCTCGGCGCAGTCGCGGGCATAGTCGCTGAGCAGGCGCACGGTGGGTTCGGCATCGTAGACAGCCTGGGAGATGAAGTAACGGCATCCGCGTTCGGTTTTCTGAATGAGCCGCAGGCTCTCGCTGCGCCAGGCCGAGTGGCGCTCGGCAATGGCGACGCCGCCGAGCACGAAACCCGCGGCGTGGGCGGCGGCAATCTCCGAGGCGCGGCTGAGGGCGATGCTGCTACGGGCCAGTTTGGAACTCGACAGCCCCACCAGCGAGAGGTAACGCACCCCGTAGCGTTCGTGGGCCGCGTCGAGCCAGGCGGGCCAGCTCGCTTCGGTTTCGTTGACAATGCACTTGTAGGTCACGGTGGCCAGACCGGTTAACTCGCGGAGCAGCGCAGCGTAGATCGGCGGTTCAATGGTGGGCAGAAAGGGGAAGGGACGGGGCTCGGAGGTTCGGGCCGACTCGTCCTGGACGTCGTAGACCACGAGGCCATCGAGCGGCAGTGCGGCGACACGCCCCGCCAGCCGTGTCGCAGCGAGATGGATACGCTCTGGAGGGCTGCTGGCGCGCGGGGGCGTGGCGCCGTAGAGGAGCACGAGCCGGCGGGGATCGGCGAGGAGGTTTTCGAGGGCCATTCTGCGTGTTCCTTTGTGTGAAGCAGTGATCTGGCGCAATGTGCAGAGTGTACGCTGCGGGCGGGGGGAATGTCAAGAACCCGGGAATGTGTGGAAGTGTAGAGGTGTGGAGCTGTGGAGCAACAGGAAGGTATGTTGCCTATCGGCTTGACGTCCTGCTCCAGACCTCCACACCTCCACAACCCCCGGTCATGACCCCTGCTCCAACAGGTGCTCGGCGAAAATCAGGCGCCGGGTGCGGGTTTCCGAGCGGAGGATGAGCGAGTTGGTGGTGGCCCGGTCACCCTCGAAGCGCACACCCTTGAGCAGCAGGCCGTCGGTGATGCCGGTGGTGACGAAGAAGATCTGGTTGCCGCGCACCAGGTCGTCGAGTGAGAAGACACGGCGAGTATCGAGACCAGCGGCAGCAACTGCGGCGGCCTCTTCGCGGCTTTGAGGGGCCAGGCGCCCCAGCATGCCGCCGCCGAGGGCCTTGATGGCGCAGGCGGCGATCACCCCTTCGGCGGCGCCGCCAACACCCATCAGCGCGTCCACCGGACTGTCGTAGGAGGCGGCGAGCACCGCGCCGGATATGTCACCATCGTCGGCGAGCATGACCCGGGCCCCGGCAGCGCGGATCTCCTCGATCAGGTCAGCGTGGCGGGGGCGCTCTAGCACAAAGACCGTCAGGTCACGCACCGGCTTATGTTTGGCGCGGGCAATCAGCCCCAGGGTCCAGGCGGCCGGGGCATCGAGACACTCCGGTACCAGCGCCGGAGCAACGGCGCGGTCAACCACCAGTTTATCCATGTACACCGCGGGCGCCGGGTTCCACATCACTCCGCGCACTGAGACGGCGGCCACCGCCACCGCGCCGGGGCGCCCGCGGGCCAGCAGGCGACGCCCGTCAATTGCGTCAACCACCACGTCCACAGCGATGCCACGCCCGCTACCCACCCGGGCGCCTCCCACCAGCGCCTCGGGCACGACCTCACGGCCCTCCTCTCCGCACACAATGCGCCCATCGAACTCCAGGCTGTTGAGAGTAGCGACCATAGCGGCGGTCGCGGCCTGATCGGCCTCTTCGCGCCGCCCGAGGCCCATCCAGCGGGCCGCGGCCAGCGCCGCCGCCTCAGTGGCCCGCACCAGGTCAAGGCCGGTATTGCGGTTCAGGCGCGGTTCCGACATCTGTTCCCTCCTCTCCCACTGCGGTCAGCAGATTTTGCCCCTCCCAGGCCAGCAGGCCGCCCTCCAGCACGGCCAGGTCGTGGTAGCCCCGACCGGCGAGCACGGCCGCCGCGCGGGTGCTGCGGCGCCCGCTACGGCACACGAGCACCAGCCGCCGGTCGCGCGGCACCGCCTGCGGGTCGCTGAGCAGCGTGGGTAGCGGCACGAGGAGCGAACCGGGAACGCGCCCGTTGCGGAACTCGCGCGGCTCGCGCACGTCCACCACCAGCGGGGGGGTGGGGCCGTGCATTGCGGCCCACAACTCGCGCGGCGTCACGGTCGGGGCGGGGCGGGCATCGAGCGGCAGGAGCGGAATGTGAAGCGCGCCATCCCCCGGCAGGGTGCGCCTGGGCAGGTTCTGGCACTCCAGAAAGGCCCGCCGTTCACACTCGTATATGCACACTGCCGGGTCGATCACCCGGTAGAAGAGGGTGTCAATGGCCGTATCCTCGTCGAGGATCTGCCGCGGGTCGAGTTGCTCGAAAAATCCGCTGGCCTGCATTCGCTCCAGTACCGGGCCGCGCACGCGGGTGAAGAACAGCTCGCCGCCCTGTTCGCGGAGTTGCCGGCGCAGGTTTTCGAGCATCCGGACCCCGCTGATGTCAATGTGCTGCACGCTGTGCATGCGCAGAAGCACAAAGCGCTGGCCAGGCGTGGCGGCAAGAATGGCGTTGAGAGTCTCTTCCACGTGGTTAACGGCGCCGAAGTACAGATCGCCGAGAATATCAACCACGGCCAGTTGCGGGCACTGCGGACGCCCGGCGTGGGGCTCCCAATGCTTGAACTCCGCGTCGGGCAAGACGGCGACCACCCGTGGCGCGCTGGTGCGGAGCAGGTAGTAGCCAAGCGACATCAGCACGCCAATGAGAATGGCGAACTGCAACGGCAGCAGCAGGGTGGCCACCAGGGTCACGCCCATGATCAGCGCGTCGCCGGGATCGCCCCGGCGCAGGCGCTGCATCGTCGGGAGATCGATCATGCTCCAGGCGGTTACCACCAGGGCGCCGGCCAGCACCGGGCGGGGGAGGTGCGCCAGCAGGGGCGCCAGGAGGAACATCGCCACCAGGATGAACAGGCCCGAGAAGACATTGCCGAGGGCCGTTTTCGCACCCGACTGGAAGCTCAGCGCCGAGCGGTTGAAGGAACCGGAGCAGGGATACCCCGAAAAGAACCCGGCGGCGATGTTGGCCATGCCCTGGCCAACAAACTCCTGGTTACTATCGAGGCGCTGCCGCGAGTGGCTAGCAATGGCCCGAGCGATGGCGACGGCCTCCACCAGACCGATGATGGCCAGGGCCAGGGCGCCGTTGGCCAGATGGCCGATCAATTCCAGGTTCAGGAGGGGCAAACTGGCCAGGGGTGGTAGGCCGGCGGGCTGGGGGCCGAGCACGCTTACCCCCAGAGCTTCAAAGCCAAGCAGATACGAAGCCAGGGCAACGGAGGTCACACCGACCAGCACCGCCGGCACCTGGCGCGTGACCCGCGGCCAGACGAAGATAATCAGCATCGTGGCCAGGCCCAGCACGAGCGAGGGAAGATGAGCGGCGTCAATCTGCCGCGCCGCGCCGACCAGCGTTTCGAGCAGACCCGCCGAGGGAGGCAAATCGATCCGCAGGAGCGGTTCAATCTGATTGGAGATGATCAGGATGCCTGCGCCGGCCGTGAAGCCCACCGCGACCGAGTCGGAGACGAAATTGACCAGCAACCCCAGGCGCGCCAGGCCGAGCAATACACGGATGCCCCCCGCCATCACCGCGATCAGCCCGGCAGCGGCCATAAACTCGGGCGAGCCGGGGGCGGCAATTGGCAGCAAGACGGAGAGCGTCACGATTGAAGCGGTATTGGTGGGGCCGCTGTGGAGATGACTGGAGGAACCCCAGAGGGCGCCGACGATCGAGGCCACAATCGCTGAATACAACCCCATCACCGGAGGCAAACCGGCTAGCAGCGAGAAGGCCAGAGCCTGAGGAAGCAACACAAGGCCCACCGTAACCCCGGCGAGCAGATCATCGCGCAGGGCGCCCCGCGGGTAATGCCGCAGCAAGCGGACCGGTTGGCCCAGCAGCAGCGGGACGGCACGGAGGTGGCCGAACATCGGTCTTCTCGTCTCAAGCGGTCAGGCAGCCGCAGGGGAACGGTACCACCGGCGTGGGGAAGTGTCAAGGGTCGAACGTAGACATGTTGCGTGCCTCGCCGCGGACTTTCGCGGGTGTGACCCTGCGGTAGTTGCGGAAGCGGGTAATCACCGCGATCTCGAAGCCAGCGATGGCCAGCGAGCGCGCCAGGTCGTGCAGTCGCGCGGGCGGGTCATCCATCTCGACGAAGGGGGAGAAGTGGGCGAGGAATAGAACAGGCATAGGTCTTGCTGCCAGGGAATGAGCGGCGTCAGACCATGGTATACTGCTGCACTGATCGCCTGGTCCCGCAGGGTGACAGCCCGCTCAAGCGTACTGGTCAGGACACCAGGTTTGAGGTCCAGGTCATCCAACTCCATGACCATCCTCGCCATAACCCTCGCCCGCTTCCGCACCGCGTGGCAGCACGCCGGCCTGCGACGTGCAGGCAGCAGCGCCGGCTGGATGCTCGCCGAACGGCTGGTTCGCCTCGCGGGAGGGGCCTTTGTCGGGATCTGGCTGGCACGCTACCTCGGCCCGGCGGACTTCGGGATCTACAACTTCGCCATTGCCCTGAGCATTATCGTCACCTCGCTGACGACCCTGGGGCTGGATGGCATTCTGGTGCGCGAGCTGGTGCGCGACCCGGCAGGCGAGGGGCGGCTGCTCGGCAGCGCCGCGCTGCTGCGCCTGGCAGGCGGCCTGGGGGCCAGTCTGGCGATCGTCGCCCTCGCCACCGGCCTGCGGCCCGATGATCCCGCCGTGGTGGCGCTGACGGCGATCATTGGGGTGGCCGGGGTGCTACAGGCTTCCACGGTGGTTGACCTCTGGTTCCGCGCGCGGCTGGCGGCCCGCGACGCGGCCCTGGCCCGCACGCTGGCCTGCCTGGCCGCGGTGCTGCTGCGGGTGGGCCTTATCCTGGCCGGCGCGCCGCTGATCGCCTTTGCCTGGGCCTTCGTCGCCGAGGCGCTCCTGGGCGCCGTGGCAGTCCTGCTGGCCTACGGGCGGCACGGCGGCAACCCGCTGGGCTGGCGCCCGTCGCGGGCCGCGGCACGGGCGCTCCTCGACGATAGCTGGCCGCTGATCTTCAGCGGGCTGCTGGTCAACCTCTACCTGCGAGTGGATCAGGTGATGCTGGCCCGGTTGCGGGGTGATGTGGAACTGGGCGTCTATTCCGGGGCGGTGCGTATCGCCGAGGTCTTCCCCATCGTGCCGAACACCATCGTCGCCGCGCTGCTGCCGACGATTGTCGCCGCGCGCGCCGCCGGCCCGCAACTCTACGCGCGACGCCTGCGCCAGCTCTACGGCCTGGTTGCCGCCCTGGGCTACGCCTTCGCCCTGCCGGTGACGCTGCTGGCCGGGCCGCTGACCATCCTGCTGCTGGGTTCGGCCTACGCTGGCGCGGCGCCGTCACTGGTCGCGCTCACCTGGGCCGGCCTGTTCGGGTCGCTGGGGGTGGCGCGCAGCAGCTTCCTTACCGCCGAAAACTACACCCGGCTGCACCTGGCCACGGTGGCCCTGGGCTGTGTGGCCAACCTCGGGCTGAACTGGTGGCTCATCCCCCCCCTGGGCGGGTTGGGCGCGGCCATTGCCTCGCTGATCTCCTACTGGCTGGCCGCCCACGGCTCGTGCTTTCTGTTCCCGGCCCTGCGCCCCACCGGGGTGGCCATGGCGCGGGCGCTCCTGTGGCCGAGGTTCTGGTGATGCTAACCCTGCGTGACAGCCTGGCGCGCCTGCGCTTCGCCTTCCGGCTACTGGCCCTCCCGGGGCAGCGGCGATACCTGGGCCGCTGGCTCATCTCGTTGCGCCCCGGCTACCTGTTGCGCGCCGGGTTGCCGTGGCTCAACTTCGACGCCATTGATGCCCTCGCGCAACTGGAACTCCGGGGGCGGTATGTGTTCGAGTATGGCAGTGGCGGCTCGACAATCTACTGGCTGCGACGGGGGGCCAGGGTGGTCTCCATCGAGCACGACCCGGCCTGGTACGAGCGGGTGCGCGCGGCGATCCCGCCCGGCGCGCCGCTCGACTACCGGCTGGTTCCGCCGGAACCGGCCCTCCCCGAGCCCGCCGATAGCGCCGACCCCGCGGCGTACCGCTCAGGTGATCCCGCCTTTGCCGGGCAGAGCTTCGCCCGCTACGCGGCCCAGATTGATACGTTTCCCGAGGCCAGCTTCGACCTGGTCCTAGTTGACGGACGCGCGCGCCCGTCGTGTCTTGCCCATGCCGCGCCGCGCGTGCGCCCGGGTGGCATGCTGATCCTCGACAATAGTGATCGCGCCTACTATACGGCGCGCCTCGGCCCGCTGTTTAACGGCTGGACCGCCACCGTCTATGCCGGGGCCACGCCCGGCGCGCCCGTCTTTACCGAGACGACGTTCTACATCCGCGGTGACGCTATGACAGGCCTTCCACCCGAAGCCACGGCAGAGAGGACAAGCACTCCCTCAGGTTGTTGAAGATGAGGCGCTGCCGCGCCGCAGTATCCCAGAATCCGGGCACAGCCACATAATCGGGGATGCCCGAGGTGGAGCGTGATGCCGCAGCCCCGGCAACGGCATTGCGAGGCCAGTGGTGTTCGGAATATACTGTGCCTGGAAGTAGTTCACGGGGAAGGTCAGAAGCCATGGCAGTTGATGCACGTCAGGCCAGACTTCGCATGCATTGGGAAGAGGGCGATGAGTCTGTGCTGAGCCTCGATCCCCTCCAGGGACATTGGACCGAAGAACAGTACCTGTTACTGAGCAACCAGACCAATCGTCTGCTGGAGTACACCAACGGCTACATCGAGATCCTGCCAATGCCGACCGATAAGCATCAGGCTATTCTTGAATGGCTGTTTCTCGCGCTCAAAACCTTCATTGAGCAACGCGGCGGCAAGGTTCGGTTTGCGCCTTTGCGGATGCGCGTGCGCGAAGGGATATATCGCGAACCTGATATTCTGCTAGTTCGTGATGCGCGCGATCCGCGGCGCCAGAATCGCTTCTGGCTTGGCGCTGATCTGGTGGTCGAAATCATCAGCGAGGACGACCCGGAGCGTGACACCCGGGTTAAGCGAGCGGACTATGCCGGTGCGGGCATCCCTGAATACTGGATTGTCAACCCGCTTGACCATACTATCACTGTACTCGTACTCGAAGGCGCGGCATACACGGAGCATGGCGTTTTTCGTCGCGGAGATCGGGCCACATCCAGGCTGCTCGAAGGCTTTACGGTGAGCGTGGACGAGGTGTTTGACGCGGAGTAGGTATCGGGCAATGCTCTTGCAGGGCGTGGGGAAACGTGGTTTCCCATACCCCGTTGTTCCGGTGCAGTGCAGTTCAACACACCGGCACGAGAGAGGGGGCTTCGCCCCGCCGAGCCTCCCCTGAGCAGCGTCGTTGCAACTCAAACGAAACAGTAACCCGAAACGCCCACCATGCCCCCTTCCACACCGCTCGATGTGCCCGTGGTCCTCGTCCTCTTCCGCCGTCCGGCTCTGACGGCGCGCGTCTTCGCCGCCATTGCCCGCGCCCGGCCACGACGCCTCTTCCTGGTCGCCGATGGCCCGCGCCCCGACCGCCCCGGCGAGGCCGCCGCCTGCGCCGCCGCCCGCGCCGTCGTGGAACATGTGGATTGGCCCTGCGAGGTGACCCGCGAGTATGCCGCGCAAAACCTGGGCCTGCCCGCGCGCTTCGAGACAGCCCTCGACGCCGTCTTCGCCAGCGTGGATCGGGCCATCATTCTGGAAGATGATTGCCTGCCCGGCGACAGTTTCTTTCATTTCTGTGCCGCATTGCTGGAACACTACGCCAGCGAGCCGCGGGTCATGGCCATCTCCGGCGACCGCTTCACCCCTATGAGCATTGACGCCAGCTATGCCTTCTCCCGCTTCCCCCATTGCTCTGGCTGGGCCACCTGGCGGCGCGCCTGGCGTCTCTACGATAAGGCCATGGCCGACTGGCCACGCCTGCGTGAGACCCGCTGGCTCCTGGACATCTTTCGCGACCGGCGCGCCGCGCGCCACTGGCGCGGCGTCTTCGATGCGGTTTATGCCGGCCAGGTCAACTCGTGGGCCTACCGCTGGACGTACAGTTGCTGGCGCCATCAGGGGCTGACGGCCCTGCCGGCAGTCAATCTGGTCGAGAATATCGGCTTTGGGCCAGACTCGACCCACACCTCCAACCCCGACAGCCCCACCGCCAATCTGCCAGCAGGCGAACTGGCGTTCCCCCTGCGCCACCCGCCCGCACTGGCGCCCGATGAACGCTCGGACGCCCGCACCCAGCGCCTGTTGTTCGACCCGAACCTCCGGGCCAAACTCGCCTGGCGCCTGCGGCGCCTGCGGCGTCTGGCTAGCGAGCGGCTGGGTCGGAAAACGGTGTAATCCTCACCCTCCCCCGCCGGGAGGAGGAAGTCCGGGGCCTCCCCCCAGCGGGGAGAGGCCGGGAGGGGGGGCGGAGACGCCACGAAACGTACTTTACAGACTCCTTAGAATACTATGCACATCGTCATGCTCTCGGACTGGGAAACGCGCGGCGGGGCGGCCGTGGCGGCGAGCCGGCTTGCCGCGGGCCTGGCGGCTGCCGGGGCGCGGGTCACGCGGCTGGTGGTCTTTCCCGACCACCAACCGCACCCCTGGCGCACGGAATACCTTGGCGCACCGTGGTTCCCCTTGCGGAGAGCGTCGCGTCGGGTCGCGCCCCTGGCGGCGCGGGCAACCCTCGACCGCCTGGCGCGCCCCGCGGCCGAGGCGGCCCTGGAACGGGCCTTGCTGCGCCTGCGGCCCGACGTGGTGCATCTGCACAACCTCCACGGCGGCAGCGGAGCGGGATGGTCGCCGCGCCTGCTGGCCGTGGCCGGGCGGCACGCCCCGGTCGTCTGGACGCTCCACGACATGTGGCCATTGACGGGCCGCTGCGTGTACAGTTACGCCTGTGAGCGCTTCGTGACCGGCTGCAACGCCGCCTGTCCCACCGCCCGCGCCTATCCCGCCTTGCCGCCGCGCCTGGTGGGGCCGGCCTGGGAGGAGCGGCGGGCGCTGGTGGCCGCTGCGCCGCGCCTGGCGGCGGTGACGCCCTCCCGCTGGATGGCCGCCCTGGCTCGGCGCGGCCTCTGGGCCGGGCGCCGGGTCGAGCACATTCCAAACGGCCTGCCTCTGGACCAGTGGCGGCCCCTGCCCCGCGCCGCCGCGCGGCGCGCCCTGGGTCTGCCCGCCAGCGGCCCCGTGGCGCTGCTGGCGATGCCCGACCTGCGCGATCCCCGCAAGGGCGCCAACCTGCTGCCCGCCCTGGGCGCCACCCTGCCGCCTGGTCTGACCCTCCTGGCCATGGGCGCCGGCCGCCCGCCCCCGCGCACGCCGGGGGTGCGCGTCGTTGCCCTGGGCTTCGTGGCCGCACCGCAACGCCAGGCGACGATCTACAGCGCAGCCGACCTGCTCATCCACGCCGCGCCCCAGGACAACGCGCCCCTGACCGTCCAGGAAGCTCTGGCCTGCGGTACCCCCGTGGTGGCCCTTCCCGTGGGCGGCCTGCCCGAGTTGGTGCGACCTGACGAGACGGGCTGGCTGGCCGCCACGCCCGATGCCGCCAGCCTGGCCGCATCCGTCGCCGAGGCCCTGGCCGCCATCGCCGCCGGCGCCGATCTACGCGCGCCTTGCCGCGCCGTGGCCGAGAATGAATATCGCTTAGAATTGATGGTCGAGCGCCATCTGGCGTTGTATCGGGAGATCAGTGACGCCTGAGACAAACATGGCCTGTTGAAGCGGTATAGGGAAACCAGGTTTCCCCACACCCCTGCTCGATAATCGAGCCTTCACCCCCACACCTCAATCAGGTGCGGCGATGGAGCAACTATCCAGCAAGGGAGGCCTGGGTCTGGAACAAACCTTATGTTCGATCCGCTCCCCCTGGCCCTGACGGCGCCTGCCTGGGCGGCCTACGCCCCGCCAGAGCCGCTCCCGCCGCTCCAGGTGCGCGATCCGGCGCGTCCGCTGGTGAGCGTCGTCACTCCCTCGCTCAACCAGGGACGCTACCTCGCAGCCACCCTGCGCAGCGTCCTCGAACAGGACTATCCCAACCTCGAGTACTGGGTGATTGACGGCGGGAGCCAGGACGGGACCCTGGCCGTGCTGCACACCTTCGCCACTGACCCGCGCCTCAACTGGCTCAGCGAGCCGGACCGTGGCCAGTCCGACGCAATTAATAAAGGTTGGGGCAGGTCACGGGGGGACATACTGGCCTGGCTAAACGCCGACGACACTTACTTCCCCGGCGCCATCGCTGCGCAGGTAACCGCCCTGCTGGCCGATCCGCACGCTGGCGCGGTCTACGGCGACGCCTGCTACACTGACGCCGCCGGGCGGCCCCTCGCGCGCATCGTCGGGCGGCCCTTCTCGCCCGAGGCCGTGCTGCGGCTCGAGATCCCCGTGCAGCCCACCGTCTTTCTCCGGCGCGACCTGGTGGCCCGCGTGGGTCCCCTGGGCCTCGAACGGCGTTACAGCATGGACAGCGACTACTGGGCCCGCGCCATCCACCACGCCCCCTTTCGCCGGACCGGCCATCTGGTCGCTACCTACCGTCTCCATCCCGAATCGAAGACCGTGGCCCGGGGAAGCGGCTTCTACACCGAGTGGCTGGCGATTGCCGAGGAGTACTTCGCGGGAGTGCCGCCCGCGCTGCGTAGCTCCCGGCCCGCCGTGCTCGCCGACATCTACGCGGCTATGGCCAACCTGGAAGCCGGAAGCGGGCGCCTGGCCGCCGCGGCGCGCTACGCGGCCTATGCCTGGACCCTGGCCGGCCCGCGCCCGCGGCTACTCAAACTGCCCCTGGTGCTGCTCGATCGCGCCCTGGGTCTGCGTCTGGCCATGCGCGCCACCGCCTTCTGGGGGCGTCTGAGGTGAACACACGCCCGGCACAGCGTTACCTCCGGCAGGCTCCAACGGTACAAGGGCAGAACGATCGCTCTGCTCCTACCATTCCCCGCGGGAGGTATGCATGGCTGGCTTGCATCTGGCGCGAGCGTGGATTATCGCCGCGCTTCTGGTTGCCTCGGCGCTGTTCGCCCACGCTCCGGCCCAATCCGGTACGGCAATTGTCCTGATCAACGAGTTTATGCCCGCGCCCGGCAGCGGTCGCGAATGGGCCGAACTGATCAATCTGGGCGACCTGCCCGCCGACGTGGGCGGCTGGCGCATTGATGACGATCTGCCGGGAAATAGCGGCCAGGCTCTGATCCCTGCGGGGACGGTGATCCCTCCCGGCGGTCTCTTCGTCATCGAGTGGAACACCAGCTTTCTCAACAACACCGGTGATACGATCCAGTTGATCACTCCCGAGGGACATCCTGTTGACGCACACACCTACGGGAGCACCAGCGTCGATCTCAGCCTGGCGCGCCAGCCTGACGGCGGGCCAGTATGGGTGTGGGGTCCGCCAACCCGCGGCAGCCTGAATGCACCGCCACCCGATCCCCCTACGACCACCCCGACCGGTGAGAGTGAGACACCCACGCTCACTGCCACTGCGCCTACCCCCGATGACGCTACAGTCACGCCCACCAACGTATCCAACGACCCGACTCCATCAGAGCTGCCCACGGCAACGGTGAGCGCAACTCCTACGGCCACCCTTAAGCCGACCGGCACCGCAACCCCCACTCCCACCCCCTCGCCTACACCCACACTTACGGCGAGCGCCACGCCCTCCCCGGTGATCGAACCGGGGGCCGTGTTGATCAACGAAATCGCTCCCGGCGCCGATCCTGAGTGGATCGAACTGTTTAATCCCCGGACCGAAGCTGTGCAACTTAGCGGCTGGCAACTCGAACGCCTCTCCAGCGGCCAGCCGGTGAGCCGCGCCCTGCCCAACCTGACCCTCGCCCCCGGTGAGTATGCGGTGCTCACCCTGACGCGGGGCACGCTCCCCAATAGCGGCGCCAGCCTGATCCTGCGCGGTGCGACCGGTGTGGCAGTTGATGGACCGATTGTCTACCCCGCG
Source organism: uncultured Chloroflexales bacterium (assembly GCA_937918935.1). Lineage (GTDB taxonomy): Bacteria > Chloroflexota > Chloroflexia > Chloroflexales > Chloroflexaceae > JACAEO01. The sequence continues at coordinate 75,399 of CAKZSI010000015.1, forward strand.
CTTGAAGGCGAGGCCGTCTACGCCCGTGCGGGTGATGGCGCCACGACCTGGAGCGTTAATTACCCGCCATCGCCGGGCGCCCCGAACCTGCCGCCGGTCCCGACGCCCACCCGCACCCCCTCGCCCACGCTGGAGCCGTCGCCCACGCGCACCCCATCACCAACGGCTGAACCCTCACCTACCCGCACCCCCTCGCCCACGCGCACCCCCTCGCCCACCGTGGAGCCATCGCCCACGCGCACCCCGTCACCAACGGCTGAACCCTCACCCACCCGCACCTCTTCACCCACGCGCACCCCCTCGCCTGTCGTGGAACCTTCGCCCACGCGGACGCCCTCGCCCACCCGCACGCCATCACCGACGCGCACGCCCTCGCCCACCCGCACACCGGCCCCGTCCGCCGCGAGCGCCGGCCCGGTGCGCCCGGGAACCCTGCTGATCAATGAGGTGTTACCCGCGCCCAAAGATGCGTACACGCGCGAGTGGATCGAACTGTTCAACCCCGGTCAGGAAAGCGTGGATACCACGGGATGGCGCCTGGACGACGCCAACGAGGGCGGGGCGCAGGTCATGGGCACGCATCTGGTAGCCCCTGGCGCCTACCTCCTGGTGGAGCTTGAGCGGGCGATCCTCAATAACAGCGGCGACACGGTGCGCCTGCTGGGTCCTGCGGGCGAGGTGATCGACGCCTATCGTTTCGGCCCAACACCGGCGGACCGTAGTCATGGACGCGACCCACTCACCGGCGCGTGGCGCCTTGAGCCGCATCCTTCGCCCGGCGCTCCCAACCCTCCGGCGGGAGGAGAGCAGACAGGGGAGGCGCGGGGCGCCGCGCCCCGGAATAACCCCTCCGCTTCGGGCACGGCCAACCCCGCGCGTTACGGAACGACCACCGGAGCAACCGAGGAAACACGCCCCGGCAACGCAGGCATCGCCCGGGAGATTCAGTCCCCGATTGAGGCGGGCACGCCAGGACCACAGACGGCGCCGACCTACACGGGTATGGCCGGCACGCGCTACTACCTCCCGATTACCTCACCGTCGCCTACCCGGGCCGCACCTGCCGAAACGTCTCGAGCCGAACCAGCGCCAGCGCCGCCACGGGCGCACGCTGGCCTTGCCATTGGCGGGCTGGCGTTGATGATTGTTGCCTGTGCCCTTCTCGTTGCCGAACGTAAACCATCGATTGACCGGACGAAGAGAGACGGTATGTTATAATCTCGTGATAAGGTGCCCGTGTGCGCAGCCGGGCCACACCGATGCGGCCGCATTGCCCGGTGAGCAGGAAAGGAGTTCGACGATGGCTGATCTGCACAGCCTGATCCGGGAACGCCTGGAACAGAACCGCTGGGGTATGCTCACCAATCAGGGCTATGTGCTGGGCTTCGACCTGGGCAGTTACGGCCTGCGCGCCGCGCTGGTGGATCTCCAGCATCGCACCTTCACCTCCCTCCACACGGAACTGCCAAACGAATCACCCGACCAGGTCGTTGAGCAGGCGATCGGGCTGGGCCAGACACTGCTCCAGCAGAGCGACGTGACCGCGGAGCGCCTCGTGCGCGTCGGGGTGGGTTTTTGCGGCCCCGTAGATATGCGCTACGGGACGGTGCGACTATCGCCGCGTATGCCGGGCTGGGAGAATTATCCGCTCCAGGAGCGTTTCGAGCAGGCCTTCGACACGGTAACGCTGATTGACAACGACGCCAACCTGATTGCCCTCGGTGAGGCCACTTTCGGCGTCGCCAGGGGCCATCAGCATGTCTTCTACTTGCACCTGAGCAGCGGCGTCGGCGGCGGCCTCGTGTTAAACGGGCGCCTCTACCACGGCGCCACCTCCACCGCGGGGGAGATCGGCCATGCCGTGGTGGGTCAGGGCTGGGATGGCACCGGGCGCCCTGAGACGCTCGAGGAGCGCGTCTCGATCGCGGGCTTGCTGCGCTGCGCCAGCCGCTATGGTCTCGAAACCACCGACCTGGAACTGATCTTCGGTCCCCACCCCGCAGCACAGCGCGTGGTCCACGAAACGGTTGACCTGCTGGCCGTTCGCTGCGCGCAGATTGTCGCCCTGATTGACCCGGAGATGATAGTCCTGGGCGGCATTGTGGTGCGCATCGGCGGCGAGTCCTTTGTTCAGGCCATCGGATCGCGGCTCAACGATTTTATTGCCCCCCAGTTCACGCGCCCCCTGCCGGTCGTGGCCTCGATCCTTGGACCTGAGAGCGTCACCGTCGGCGCGGTGGCCCTGGCGCTTGATAGTCTTTCGGATTGAGTCCCAATTAAGCTGGAGAGAAAAGAACTGGAGGCGTGAAGATGAACATGACCTTCACACCTCCACATCCCACGTGACCCCGGGGGCGCCCGGGGCGTCGTTATCAACAACGACGCGGTTGCGCGCCAGAGGCAGGGGCACGGGGAAACCCGGTTTCCCCGTTTCCCGCCAGGCAGCGTGCAGGCCGCCAGCGCCCCGTTGAGGCGAATAATCCTTGCTTTCGCGCTAAACGGCAGGGGCGTAGAGAAACCCGGAGTCTCCGTTTCCCGCCAGGCGGCAGGAGGGGCGAAAGGTTTTTTTGCCCCCGACCAGTGGGGGCCATAGGGAAAACCCGGTTTCCCCGTTTCCCACCGGGCGGCAGGAGGGGCGAAAGGTTTTTCGCCCCGACCGGCGGGGGCGTGGAGAAACCTGGGGTCTCCGTTTCCCACCAGGCATGGGAACGTAGCTCCTTCCCCTCCCTCTCCACCGAAGGTGGAGAGGGAGGGGGTCAGGGGGAGAGGGAGGAACAGGGGCAGGCGTGTGAGCGACGAGAAGCTTGCAATCCTATCCGAAGGTGTCGAACTCGATTTTGGCAACGGCGCCGGAATCTTCGATCAGCACTACCAGGTGCCGGAGGGAACCATCCTGGGCATGATTGGCCCCTCGGGCTGCGGCAAGACCACCACCTGCCGCGTGGCCCTGGGCCTGCTGATCCCCCAGAAGGGACGCATCACCACCCTGGGCCGTAATCCGGCCCAGTTTCGTGCCGCCGATCGTGAACGGATCGGCTACATCCCCCAGCAGTTCGTGCTCTACCCCCGCCTGAGCGTGGCCGAGAATGCGGCCTTCGTCGCCTCACTCTACGGTATGCCTACCCGCCGGGTGCGCGCCCGGCTCGACGAGTTGCTGGCCTTTGTGGACCTGACCGATGCCCGCCATCGCCTGGCCCAGAACCTCTCCGGCGGGATGCAGCGCCGCCTGATGCTCGCCGGGGCGCTGATGCACGACCCGGTGCTGCTCTTCGCCGACGAGCCCACCGCCGGAATTGACCCTGTGCTGCGCGCCCGATTCTGGGAGTACTTCCGCCAGCTCCGCGATCAGGGGCGCACCCTGGTGGTTACCACCCAGGTGGTGAGTGAGGCGATTTACTGCGATTACGTGGCTGTAATGCGCAAGGGGCGCATCCTGGCCGTGGATACGCCCGAGAACCTGCGGCGCATGGCCCTCGGCGGGGAGATCATTGACCTGACCTTGAAGAACCCCGAAGAGGTGCACCGCGCCCTGGAGGTGCTCAGGCGCTGGAATGACGTGGTGCGGGCGGCCCATCGCTCGCCGAACCCCGATGCCGAGGCCGACATTCACGTAGTGGTCGAGGACGCCCGCGAATGGCTGCCCGAGGTGCTGAACCGGCTGGAGAACCAGAAACCGCGCATTGGCGTCGAAAGCGCCGCGCCGGTTGAGGTCAGCTACGACGAGGTGTTTATAAAAATCATGGAAATGGACCAGCGCGCGCAGGAGGCCCGCAATGGCTGACGCGCCGCTCATCAAGAGGACCGTGCCTGCGGAGGCCGCGCATGGCGGCGTGCCGGCCTGGCGCCGCTGGCTGATCCGCGCGCGGGCCTACTTCCTCAAGGAAGTCAACGAGATCCGCCGCCAGCCCCTGCTGATCCTGAGCCTGATCGTCGGGCCGCTGCTGGTGTTGATCCTCTTCGGCGCAACCTACGTCAACAGCACCCCCCGCGTGCGCACCGCCGTGGTCCTGCCGCCGGGCGGCGCGCCTGGCATCAGCGAGGAACAGATCCGCGAGGTGATCGGGCTGAACTTCGACCTGCGGGCAATTACTACCGACCGGGCCGGCGCCGAGGCCCAACTGGCCGCCGGTGACCTCGAGCTGGTGCAGATTATCCCCGAGAACGCCGCCACTGCCCTGCAGGAGGGCGTCAGTCCGCAGATCGAGTTCATCTCGAACGCGATCAACCCCCTGGTGGAGGGCTGGATCCAGTACCTGGCCTACGCCGAGGTGAACGAGATCAACAAGGCCATCTTGCGCACCACGGCTGCCGAGGCCCAGCAGGAAGCCTCCTCTATTCGCGTGCGCGTGGTGGATGCCGAGGGCAAGGTGACCGAACTGGAACGCGGGGCGCTCGAGGCGCGCAGCCAGGCCGCCCGGCGCGATATCCGCGAGATCCGTGCCACCCTCGAGGCCCTGGAGCAGGTGCTGCCCTCGCAAGAGTTTCTGGCCGCCCAGGGCGGAGAGAGCGCCCAGCTCCGCCCAACCATCGAGCGCCTGAAGACGAATATGGACCGCATTGACCGGGCCATCGCCGACAATAAGCTCGCCGAGGCGCTGACGGAGATTGCGGCAGCGAAGAATGACTTGCAAATGCTGAACGGCAGCCTGGAGATCTTCGTCAACACGCCCCCGGAGCGCCTGGTCTCGCCGGTGAGCCAGAGCTACCGCAACGTGCGCGGCAGCGCCTACCCCGCCGTGGTCTACTACGCGCCAGGGGTGCTGGCGCTACTGGTGCAGCACACCGCGGTGACGCTCGGCGCCCTGGCCCTGGTGCGCGAACGGCTCATGGGCGCCTTCGAGGTCTTCCGCGTCGCCCCGGTGAACCTGACCCAGTTGATCCTGGGCAAGTACCTGGGCTACACCGTCTTCATCGGCCTGGCAACCCTGGTGCTGATCCTGGCCATGACCCTCCTGGGCGTGCCGCTGCTGGGCAACTGGGCGCTTTTCGCCGCATTGATCCTGCTCCTCATCCTCGCCTCCCTGGGGGTCGGCTTCCTGATCTCGGCCCTCTCCGGCTCCGACAGCCAGGCCATTCAACTGGCCATGATCTCCCTGTTGCTCTCCATCTTCTTCAGCGGCTTCTTCATCGCCCTGGACAGTTTTGCCTGGCCCGCCCTGGTGGTGGCCTACACTATCCCCATGACCCACGGCCTCGCCGGGTTCCAGGACGTGATGCTGCGCGGCATCGCCCCCAACCTCTGGACGTGGATCGGCCTCGGCCTGATCGCGGTAATCACCTTTGCCCTCGTCGTGCTGATCACCCGACGGCAGTTGCTTAAGGCGTAGGAACGGTGTAGCTCGCTGCGCCTGCGCTGCCATCGTTACGGGTCCACCTTTTCGAGAAACGCTATAGTTTTCCCATCTGCCTCAAGTAAGGATCCGGAAGGGGGCAGCCTTCCCGGGAGGATCTCAGGCTGATTGACAGATAACCAGCGCAACCGGTAAGATGAGTTGTGTCCGGCTCCCGTGGCGCACGAGGTGAGTGGCACGGCGATCGTCATGAACACAGGGCGATGGGTTGCCGCCAGCGCCGGGGCGCTTCCCGTGAGCCTGTTATCGAGTGAAAGCGGTAGATTCTATGAACGGAATGGATGCCCTGCAATCGGTTCAGTTTGTGACGGTACAGGGTAAACGTCTTGCGGTTCTCAGCGTCGAAGATTGGGAAACGCTCATCGAGTGGCTGGAGACACTCGAAGATACCACCATAGCGGAACAAGCCTTTGCGCAACTCAGAGCCAGTGGCGGGGATCGGGCCAGAGCAGGATGGCGACCCTGGAGCGATCTGGAGCAGGAGTTGGAGTGAGTCGCTACACCGTGTATGTCACACCCGGGGCCTGGGACGAAATCAAGATGTTGCCCGGCCATGTCCGGCAACGAGTACGGCGGGTCATTGCCGCGTTGGCCGATGAGCCCCGCCCTTCTGAGAGCAAAGAGTTGCTGTATCCATCCGGTGGCCGAACCGCGCATTCTCAACCCGCGCCAGAACAGCCTGTAGAAGCTCCTTCGGAGCCCGTGCGCGAGTTACGCCGTATCCGATTGGAACGCTGGCGAATTGTTTATGCGATCACCGAAGCGGATCAGGCCATTGACGTGTTGACCATCCGCAAACGTCCACCCTACGACTATGGCGATCTGCAGCAGTTACTGGCCACGAGTTGAAGCGTTTGTCAGGGGTCTATGGCAGGCCGTGCCTGCCCGGCGCGTGGCCCCGGCAACACCGAAGAGCCTCTACCGTGTGTCCTGTCCGGGCGGTGATTTTGTCTGGTTGCGCCCTCGCAACTCCGGGTGATCGCGCTGACACTCGATCTGGCGCCTGACATGTGCTATCCTATAGCCAGACGTAGCCGGTAGTCTCTGATGGTAGAGGCGAAAGGGACATTGGTCCCTCCCGGCTACGCCCCTTTTTTCTGAAGAAAACGCCGGACGGATCGCTTGATCCGCCCGGCGTTTTTTGTCTGGCTGCGCCGCTCGACAACGGGATAAAATAAAAGCGATGTTTCCGGGAGGACTTCGCCCTCCCGGAGCCTCGCGTATAACGTTTCTCGAAAGGGTTGATCGGCAACGATGGCAGAGCCACACGGCTCAGTGTCCTCGGTGGCTCATTCTGGTCAGTGCGCTAATTGGCTTCGTACCGCTCAAAGGCCAGGCCATAGCTGCGCGCCGGCACATCGCCCAGGGCCGCGGGCCACTGCCCGGTGAGGGCGCGGACGATCTTTCCCACGTGCTCGTGGCTGTTCTCGATGAAAATGGTGTAACGCTGTTGAATGCCCGCCGCCACCGTGCCCGCCAGGTAGAGACCCGGCACATTCGTCTCCATTGTCTGCGGGTCGAAGACCGGGACGCGGTTCGCTCCACGCAGTTTCACACCGGCCTGCTCGAGCAGGTGCTGATCACCGCGAAACCCGGTGGCGAGCAGCACAAAGTCCGTCTCGTGAACGATGGTCGGCCCATCTACCGGCCGCCCGTCTGCGGTACGCGCCAGTTCGACATACCCCGGGTGGATTGCCAGAGGCACGGTTTCGGGCAGAAAGGCGATGGTTCCAGCCTCGATCTGCGCGTCCAGATCAGGCAGGAGCCAGTGCTTGATCCGCCGTTCATCGAAACTGGCGCGACGGTAGCTGATCGTCACCCGCGCCCCGGCGCGCCAGCAGCGCAGCGCCGCCTCCACGGCCGAGTTCTTGCCGCCGACGATCAACAGGCGGCGCCGGAAGTAGTCGTGGGGGTCGCGGAAGTAGTGCGAGACGTGCGCTAGATCCTCGCCGGGGATGTTCAGCCGGTTCGGGTAGTGCATGTCGCCAATGGCCAGGGCCACCCGCCGCGCCCGGTAGCGCCGTTCACCGGCAAGCGGCGCGGTGATCAGGGTGAAGCCCTCGGCGTCGCGGCTCAGGCTGGTAACCGGCTCGTAGGTGTGGATCGGCAGATCGAACTGCTCGACCACCGCTCGCAGGTAGGCCAGGTACTCCTCGCCGGTGATGCGGTTCTGGTGGTTGTTGGGAATGGGTATGCCGGCAATGGCCAGGCGCTCAGTCGTGCTGAAAAAGGTCGTATTACGCGGCCACCAGGTCATGGTATGGCCGATCTGCCCGGAGTCGAAGTGCAGGTATTCTACCCCTGCCCGCCGCAGACACACGGCCAGCTCGATGCCAATTGGCCCCGCGCCGATGATCGCCATCTCGTAGACCGGCATTTCCATCACAGTGTTCCTTTGCATCACCCTCTTGCTACCCCAACGCCTCGGCCACTTCCCCCAATGCGGCCTGCTCCGCCGCGGTGACAGCCCGGCCGCCAGGCCCGAACATCCCCCCATCGCTGGATGTCGAAGCCACGTGGGCCGCCAGGCCGTACACCCAGCGCCGGTAGGCGGGGGCCTCGGCGTTGCCCGCGCGCGCCAGCGCCGCCCCGGCGCGCCGCAACAACGCCAGCATTTCACCGCGCTCGTGGGGCTGAATCGCTCCCTCGCCCGTGCCAGGCTGGTTGCCAAAGCGCCCGCCAAACTCCGCGCCAATGGCCACTGCAATCGGGCCGCCGTTGGCCACGCTGCGACGCACTGCCCGCACCAGAGCGGTCATCTCCTGCGTATACTGCACCCGGCCTCCGCTCGCTGTCGCCACGTACATCCCCGCCACAAACGGCGCCGTACAGAGATCGGCCCATTCCTCCCGAGAGAAGCGCTCACGCATACGCGGGGTTGCTTCCTCTCTTACGCCAGGCGCTATAATGCGTATGTACCACCCGCAGCACAGCAGGGTCTGGGAAGGTAGCGCCCTCCCGGAACTCTCTCTCTGGGCAGGGGCGTGGGGAAATCGGGTTTCGCCCTGGCCCGCCTCTCCGGCAGGGATCCAGGGAAACCTGGTTTCCTCATACCCCTGCAACCGGCCATGTTCACGCCAGGCTCCGTGCGGTTTCGGCGCACAAAGACAGGATAAACGAGGGGTTTCCTGGAAGGGCGCGGCCCTCCTCTCCCCGACCGCATTGATATGAGGAACCCATGCAGCCCGAAGATCGTGCAGCACTCCGCCAACTGATGACGACCCATCGCCAGGCTGCCCTGGGAACGGTGGACGCCGGCGCGCCGTTCGTGTCAATGGTGCTCTACGCCCTGGAATGGCGCACCGAGGCGGGGCCGGCATTCATCATCCACGTCAGCGGCCTGTCGGCCCATACCCGGCACATGCGCGCCGACCCGCGCGCCTCGTTGCTGGTGATGCAGCCGGATACTGGCGCCAACGATCCCCAGGCCCTCGCCCGCGTCACCATCCAGTGCCGGGCCATCCCGCTGGCCCCCGATGACCCGACCTATCCTGCCGCTCGTCTGGCTTATCTAACACGCCTCCCCCAGCAGGAGTATCTGTTCAGCTTTCCCGATTTCACCCTCTTCCGCCTCGAACCCCAATCGGCGCGCTACATTGGCGGCTTTGCCCGCGCGTTTTCCCTGACCGCCGACCAGTTTGCCGCAATTCTCAGAACGGAGCCTTGAGCCGATCCTCGACGTGGAGAACCCTACAGAAGCCTTCCTGGTTGGGGGCGAAAGGCTTTTCGCCCCAACATCCTCCACCGTCTGCTATGCCTCATCCGTGTGGGGCCGCCCCCTCGTCCGTCTCGGGCGGCATCTGCCACGGATCGCGCGCCCACTTTTTGTAAATCGCCAGAATCGCAATGCTGAACAGAACCGCCAGGATTGCGATCCCCACCTGTAGGGGGCGCTCAGCCGACAGCGCCACCCGCAGCAGAATGGTCGCCAGCACGAAACTCGCCCCTCGAAACACCTGCTGGTAGGCGTCCGAGAGTTGCAGCGACAGCACCAGGATCAGGATGTCAGCCACGATCATGATAGCGAACAACGTCTGAAAAAAGGGCGTGGTCGGCGAGAGTGACAGCCGGGTCGTGGCTACCCCCGACAGGACGGCCCAGCCGTCGCGCACCCACTGGATCAGTGTGCTGCCCAGCAGCGCCGCGAAGACCAGGCTTAAAACGAAGGCAATGGCTTTCTTCCGTTCGATGAAACGCGCCAGTACCGGACTGGGGGTGCGCAGCGCCTGCTGGTGCGCCGATGGCCACCCCGCCACCCAGTAAAACACCGACACCAGGCCAAACAGTACTACTCCGCCGACAATGTCGAGACCGAGGCGGATCTGTGCTTCAGGATCTTCGAGCAGGCGGCCAAGGTGGTCCAGACCGGCGAGATCCTTGAAACCATTTCGAATAACGATCAGCGAAATGATTTGAAATTGCAAAGCCATGGCCCGCGTAGTCGACTCGGGGATGGCCAGGACGAGCAACAGCACTTCGAAGATCAGAATGGCCGCGAACGGTGTGTACAGAGCTGCCAGCCAGTTGCGCCCCACCAGGTCCTCGAGTGGCCCGCCAACGAACCACGCCAGGGCGATGAGGCTCAGGTGCAGCAGCAGACCCCAGGCCGCGATCTGCACCATCGCCTGTTCGGCGGCATGACGCCGGTGGGGCGCCGCGATCCAGTCGTAGCCTCGGGCCAGCAGTACAAACAGCGAAAAGCGTCGTTCAGGCGTCGCAACCGGTGAGGTCAGTGGTCGCCCCATGTCGAACCCCCTTCGCAACCCGTGAATGACCGATTGTTACGCCGATAGCGCCTTACGGCTCATGTGTAGCGTACCAGAGCGTCCGGGGCGCGTCAACGGTCGTTGGAGGTGTCGAGCAGGTGCGTTGGCCTGAAGCATTGGCTGCGCCAATGCTTCGGGCCTCCTACGGCCCGGAGGTGACGGGAGGAGCAGCCTCTCCGATGGGCCATCCGGCGAGACCGGCGCCAGCAACCAGGAGCGAGAGGTCGCCAGCATCGGGTGGAACGTCGAACAGAAGAGGCACGCTGCGCATGCCGCTGCTGGGCGCAAACTCATCCTCGAGCGCAAGATCGCCGCGTTGAGCGCGTTCGTAGAGAGCCAGGTAGGCGCTTGAGGCGCCGGGAACCGGCGCGTAAGCGCGCCCACCAGCGTCGCGCACCAGGAAGAAATCGGGTGGCAGACGTCGCGGCTGCGGCTGATTATTGCTGACGGCGACGATGGCCAGCACGAAGCGACCCGACGGGCGCAGGTCGCCAATGGCGCCGTCGAGGGTGACAGCATAGTCTGGCCGCAGCAGGGTCACGCTCCACCCGTCGTAATCCACCACGGTGCCGAGGGGGAGCGGCGCGGGTGCAACCGTGGGGGGCAATGCGAGGGTTGGTGCGAGAGGCGCCGTTGGCTCGCCGCCCACGGCGCCTGGCAACGGCGGTGTGGCTGATAACGGGGGGGGAGCGGCGTCAACGGTTGAGACGGCTGGGGGAGACGCTACCGGACCCACGGCGCCAGTTGTCACCACTGCGACGGGTACGTCTGGCTGACTACCGGAAGCGATTGGCGCGGCGGGAGCGTTGGCTGCCAGACGACCAACGAGCAGGGCGCGCCCGATCACGATGCCCAGGATCACCAGCAACACCAGGATGATCCCGCTCATGATCGCATTGAGGAGTGGAAACGGCGTTTGCTCCCGCTCCTCCTCCGCTGGCTCAGGGGTCGCGACCGGCAAGGGCGCGGTGTGGGTCGCTGTGACTGGCTGCTCCGCCGGTTGAGGGAATGGTGGCGCTTCGGGTAGGGGAAGCACCGTATGCGCGCCGGCAGTTGCCTCGGATCGGCCGTTCTGCTCTGTCAGGCGCTGCAAAGCGCTCCAGGCGTAGACATGTTGCGGGTCGAGGGCCAGGACGCGCTCAAGGGCAACGCGCCGCTCATCGGGTGAGGCGGCAACGGCAGCGAGGCCGAGCCAGGGCCGCGCATCCTGAGGGTACTCCCGGGTAAGGGCGACAAAGAGGGTATGGGCATTGCCCATATTGCCGCTCTGGGCCAGATCGCTGGCCAGTGCGAGCAGCTTGTCGAGGTCCGGTCCGGGAGAGTTGGCCTGGCTCACAACCTGCACCCTCGAATCTGAGCGCCGCCTTACAATTCGGCCCTCACTGCCCCGCCTGCGCATTGGCCGGACGGGGCTGGCTCGAATCTGAGCGCCGCCTTACAATTCGGCCCTCACCGCCGATTCAGAGACTCCGCAGGACGAGCCAGCCCTGACCCGGATTACTCCGTGCGAAGAAGACCAGATCGGTGGCATCGGGCGCCACATCAAAGACGATCGCCACGCTGCGCGTCATCCCGTCGGGAGGCAGCGGCTGGGTATGGGCCAGATCGGCGTTCACCCCGGGCACGACGTAAGCTTCCGAGACATCGGGACGCGCCTCCCAGACCCGTCCCTGCGCGTCTTTGAGCACGAAGAAACTGGCGGGTACGGGCTGCGGCGTGCCCGTATTGTTCACCACAAAGGCCAGCACGACCGCAAAACGGCCATTCTTTGGCGTGAACTGACCGAGATTACCGACGATGGAGGCGGCAAAGGTCGGCTGGTTAAAGTCATACAGCCACCCTTCGCTCTGCAGCGGCGTATTAGCAGGGATGATCACCGGTGTGGCGCCGCTAACATCGGCGGGCGGGGTGGGGGGCGGAGCAGGGGCCGTTGTCTCGGTAACAGGAGGCTCCTCGGTCGTAGGTGCGGGCAGGACGCCGGGCGCGCCCTCGGTTGTCGGGGCGCCTTCGGTCCCCGGGGTGGCTTCCGTCCCGGGCGTGGCAGGAGCGACGGGCGAGGCTTCCACCCCGGCGGGTGCCTGACCGACCCCGCCAGGGAAGGCGCCAGTAGTAGGCCCCGTCCCGGCCTGGGCCGTCCGGGCCGCGGCAGTCTGCGCATTGCCTGTTCCCACCACCTCAGCGCCGCCAAAGAGATTGGGGAAGAGAAAAGCGATCAGCAATCCGATCAAGCCCAGGCCCATCAGGAAGATCAGCAGGGCCAGAAGCGGGCTGATCCCACGTCGCGCCGGCTCAAGCTCGTCTTCTTCCGCGTAGCGAGCTGGTCGGCGGGACGGGCGGCCGGGGGCCTGCCGGGGGCCGGCGGACTGTCGCGCACCGGCGGCCGCAGCCGCCCCGGCGGCCCCTGCTGCAACCGCGGCGCGCTCCTCGGCCTCGGCGGCGCTCTCGGCCCGCCGGACGGGGCCGGAGGTGTCAGCGGCAATCGCTTCCGAAAGGCTATCAAGCTCGGCGAAGGCGTCGTCTTCGTATTTGTGCGCCGCTGCGGCGGTGATCGCCGCCGCCGTAGTTGCTTCTTGCACTGGTGGGGTGGGTGCCGGCTCGGCGGAGGTGGGCGGGGCAGCCGTGGCAGGCGCCACGCCGAGCGCCTTCAACCCCTTGATGGCCATTTCGTTGTCCGGATCCAGTTCCAGAACCCGCTCCAGCGCAGCCTGACGCTCTTCGCGGTTCTCAGCGACGCCGGCAAGCCACAGCCATCCCTGTATATTGGTGGGCTCCTGGCGGGTCAGCAGGCGAAAGAGTTGGCGCGCTTCCTCTTTTTTGTTGTCACGCGCGGCTTCGATGCCCAGTTGCAGAATGCTGTCTGGCTCCGCCATCCCCGATCCTTCCTCTTAGACAAGATCACACTCAGGTTACAGTCAGGAGGGTTGCAGGTAGACGGAGCCTCCTCGCAACCCTCTGTTCCGCCCGCGGCGAGCGTATGCTCCAGGGAGGGGAGAACCAGTCTGCCGCTCTGCGCGGAACAATCTGGATCGCAGAGGGCTTCACCCTCGGCGCCTTCCCCGAACGGCAACCCAAAAGGCTGCACCGCGAAACCATGGCCCGACAGGGTTTCAGAGTTGCCCGACAATCTGCCCTTCATCTCGCGGCTATTCTAACACACGTAGTGGCAAGGGTCAACAATCGATGCAGATAATGCCGCGCTGTTACGGCGTACATGACCTGTGCGCCACAAAAAAGTGCAAAGAGTTTTCTCTAGCAGAGGGCCTCAGAAGAAGCTGCACCGGGGTGCTACTCCCCGCGCTGCCGGGCGGCGCGCCGGCCGGGCAGGCCGCAGGCGCGCCGCCAGTTGTTCACCGTGCCCACACTGACGCCGAGCCGCTCCGCAATCACCCGCAACGGCAGCCCCTCCTCCAGATAGAGGCGCGTCAATACTGCGCAAGGCGCCTCTCGCCGCTCAAAACGCCCGGACCGGGTTGTAACGCCACACTCCCGCAACCGTCGCCCGACCGTCGGCGCGCTGCACCCCAGTTGCCGCGCCAGCACCGCCATGCTTAACCCCTCCTCCAGATACAGGCGTTGGAGTTCCCCGCACGAGATGGGTAGTCGCTTCTTCATAACCGGCGCCTCACCTTCATCAAAAAAGAAATGCCGCTTCCTCGGTGAGCCGGACTCCGACCCGCATTCCTGACAGATACACGCCCTCCCGACACCTCTGCGTCGTCGCCATCATCGTCGGGTGGTCTTGCTTCGGGCCTTGCCCGCGGCTGCACCGCTGGTTTGCCTGGGAGGGCTGAAGCCTCCCAGACCTTCTCCATATCCGGGACATTGCGTGTGAGACCCTCGCTCCTCCTGCATAATACACGAAAACGGATAAAAAGCCGGAAGAAAGAGCACGTCGTTGGACGTGCTCCCTGGCGCCTATAGGTTATGACTCAAGATGCCTGGAGGACTGTGCTGCAGACACCCGGGATGTAGCGCAATATCCCTGGGAGGACTGCGCCCCCCCGAACCCTCGCGTCTGCGATCTGTTTTCACATCAGTGGGGAACGCCCCTTCAGTTCTTTCAGGTTTGATGGTAACACGTTAACGTGTAAATGTCAAGCCTCAGTCGGTGCTTATGGTGTTCTCACCGTCGCTCTCGCTCTCCTCGGAGTTCTCCGCGCGATACACGAAGCCGGCGCGTTCGGCAACCATCGAGAGGGTTTTCTGGGTCGAGCGGTGGGGACGGTGGACGCCCGTCTCCCATTCGCTGATTGTTTGCTGGCGCACTTCCAGTTCGTCAGCCATCTGTTGCTGGGTCATCCCCATATATTCGCGCAAGGCGCGGATGCGCCGGGCATCCCATTCCTGGCGCGTCCGGCGGCGCTGTTTTGCAGGCGGCTGTTTCCTTTCGTCACTCATCGGATTCTCCTCACGTCGTTGTTGCGCCACTGGCTGTTCTGGCAGTCCCACGCGTCGCTCATTGGATTGTACTAACATAGTACCGTATTCCTCCTCCTTACCAGAGGCCTTCGCGCTCCTATGAACCTCTGTCATGGCCGTATGGGTCAGCGACGTTCCTGGGCGCGCCGCCAGCGCTAGAATATGCAACCCTGGACCCTGCCTTCTTCAATATAGACGAAAAAAATGTCCGTGGGTCACTCGGACATTACGACAAGTCTTCTCCCTCCGGGGGTTTGGAGGATCGGCTCTCGCGCGGTAGGGCCGAAGCATCGGCTGTGCGATACTTCGGCCCTACTAAAAAGAGGAGGTAAGAGAGCGCAGCCCTCTCACCTCCTGCCCAGGCTCAGGCGCCACGCCGCACGGCCACACCACGCCTCACACGGTGATCGCCCGCCCGCGGTGGATGCGGCCCGCGTAGCGCGTGTCCTCCTCTGGAGGCAGCGGCGCAGTGGTGAGCAGCACCGCGTCAACGAAGCGCTCCAGCTCCTGCCGGCGCTCGCGGTCGCTGCGCGGCTCCTCGGCCCGCGCCTGCCGTGTCAGGTCCACCTGGTTCACCAGGATGCGGTGCACCGTCCGTTCGCTCTCGACGCCGATGGTGGCCGTAAAGGCGTGCATGGTCGTCTTGACGAAGTTCGCCAGGGCGAACTGCTCGGTGCTGGAGTTGGCGGCAGTCTCGGGCGTCACCAGCACCAGAGCCACACCGTCGATCAGGCTGGCCTTGCGGGCGATGCGGAAGTGGTGGGTGAGTTGCTGTTCGCACAGCTCGGCGAAGCCCGCTTCGCTGAGCACCGTGCTCCAGTCGCTGTCGGCTCGCCCCACCAGCGGCACGGATGGCAGGTCGCGGAAGGGCGTACAGACGACCGGCCCCGGGCGGCCGTATTCGGCAATGGCACGGTCGAAGGCCCCTTCGAGATCTGTGCCGGCGACGATCAGCCCCAGGCGGCCAGCTTCGGCATGGTCGCTCAACCGGCTGGTGAGGCGTTCGCCTCCTGCTTCGGTCTCGGTGATCAGCACCACCTGGCGCGCGCCATACCGCTCCAGGTAGGCCCGGGCAAGCAACTCCAGGTGCTCTTCCAGATGCTCACCGATCAGGTAGACGGTCGAGCCGACCAGTTGGGCCAGGCGCTCGGCGGGTGGTTGGCCGAACAGTTCGCCGCCGGTGGCCGTGCGCTCGTAGCGCAGGCCGCCCGAGGGGTGGAAGGTTTCGCCACTGACATTGCGGTCGGCCAGGTAGTACACCGTCGCCATCGCCACGTCAAACTCGGTGGGCATGCGCTGGAGATAGAGCATGCTCATGATCCCGTCGCGCACCTTGCGCGCCTCGCGCTCGATCTGGGTGCGGGCGAAGAAGGGTTCAGGCGGGGCGGCACCGTTCATCACCGCCTCTACCAGTGAGGTGATGCCGGGCATGTCCGCCCTGGCGCCCGTCCGGCTCTCGCCTCCGGCGCTCACCGCCGCCAGTTGCTCCCGCTCGATGCCCAGGTAGCCGCCGGTGCGCAGGCGGGTCATCAGCTTTTCGGCGATGTTGCGGTTCATCAGGTAGGTGCTGGAGGAAGCGCCGGGATCGCCTTCTTTCACGATTGTCCGGGCCAGTTCCCGCAGGCGCGCGGGCACATCGGCGCCTTCAAGCGCGCGCACGCTGTTGCTGTTCAGGTAGCGCAGCAACTCCACCACCGGCAGGCCGCTTTCCCGATGGGTCTCGATCAGCGCGGCGTAGAGGTCGTTGATGCGCCGGTTCTCGAGGATCAGTCGCGCGCGGCGCATGAACAGCCCCGGGCGCTCGCCGGTGCCGCGCAGACGGTCGCCCTCCACCGGTCCCGGAGCCAGGGCGTTGATCTGCACCTCCGGGCCGAGGAAGCGGGCCATCACTTCGGCCATAGCCCGCTGGCCGGCCTTGCTCACCGCGTAGTCGGCGCGGTTGGGGTAGGCGATCGCCACGTACTTCTCGCCGCCGAAGTACGAGGAGACGTTGAGGATGTAGCCGCTGCCCTGCTGCTTCATCAACGGCGCGATTTTACGGATCAGCGAGTAGTTGCTGATCAGGTTGGCGTTGAGGGTGTGGCGCCAGCCGTCGAGGGGCATGTCCAGCACCATCTCTTCCTCGCCGGCGATGCCCGCGTTGTTGAGCAAGTAGTCAACCTGCCCGAAGACGGCGATGGTGCGCTCGACCAGGGCCACCAGTTGCTCCTCCTCGGCCACGTCGCAGTCGGGGTAGATCTGCACGCGCGAGGGGGCATCGTTGTAGCCCACTTCTTCAAGTTCGTGGACGATCGACTTGCGCATCTGTTCGAGCTTGGCCCGATCGCGGGCGGCCAGCATCACTCGCGCCCCGCTGAGGGCCAGCAGGCGCCCCACCTGGCCGCCAATGCCGGCGCTACCGCCAGTAATCAGGGCCACCTTGCCCAGGTGCAGGCCGATCAGGCTCTCGGCCCAGCCAAAGGAGGGCCGGCGCGCTCCGGTGGCGGCGACGATCTCCTCAGGCAGGTACAGGTTGACCTCGCTGATCTTGCGGTCGCTGAGCAGCAACTGGGCGATCGCCGCGCAGGCGAAATCCAGGCCCTCTTCTTCGGTGTTGACGTAGCGCACCAGTTGATTGGCCCACACTGGCGGCAAGCGCCGTCCCTGGGCCTCGGGGCCAGCCCGCTGGTAGTCCACTTCGGCTTCGTGGCGCCAGATGCGCACCAGTTGTTCGACTCCCGCCCGCAGAATGTCGCTGAAGACATTACCCGCCCGATCGTCGCCATTGCTGAGGAAGATCACCCGCGGGGGGTAGGCCGCGCCGCCGGGCGTGACGGTGACGCTCTGCCAGTGGCGCGAGAGCTGGGAGGCTAGGGCCACCATGCCGGCCAGTTCTTCGTCGAGGAAGGCCCGGGCAACCTCGTCCGTCGCATCGCACACCGACGCCCCGCGGCTGGCCCCGGTCGCCGGGAGGATCACCGCGCTGTGAGGGCCGCCGGTGTTATCGTGCATCCAGGTCAGCGCCTCGCGCACGCTGTCCGGCTCATTCGGGTTGAGGTACAGCGCCACGGGCGGGGTGTAATTGGCTCCGGCGAAGCGACGGCTCTCTTCGAGGATCTGTTCGAGCTGGGCGATGGTGGCGTGTGAACGGAAGCCCAGCACCACCTCGGCGCCGCAGGATCGCAGTGCGCCGGTAAGGGCCATGGCATCTTCGATCTGGTCGCCCGCGCAGATCAGGATCACCCGCCCGCTACCGTCCACCGCACGGAGACTGGGTCGGGCGGTGAAGGTCGTGCGGCTCTCCTCGACCACGTCCATGCCATTGGTAACCTCGAGCGCCTCGCCGCTCAGCGCCGCCGCTTCGTCGGAACCGAGGAAGACGCATGCGTTAGCCACGTCGAGGGTAGTGGGAAAGCCCTTTTCCAGGCGCCCATCGGCGCCGGGCCGGCTGAGGCGCATGCGGGCGAAGAGGGCCTCGGCAGTGGCATGTTCGGGCTGGCCCTGCAATTCGTCCATGCGCCGGAATACGCTGCGGATGCGCTCGCTTTCAATAGGACCAGGGTAGATCAGGTTGACCCGCACGCCCTGCGCGCCCAGTTCGCGGGCCGCGGCCTGGGCCAGCGCATTGAGGGCCGCTTTAGGTACCGCGTAGGGGGCGCGGCCGTAGTACTCCGTGCGCGAGAAGATCGTCGAAATGTTGATAATGCTGGCTCCGGGCGGCATGTGCGCCGCCGCCGCGCGCATGAAGTTCCAGGCGATTCCCAGCACATTGCCAATGCCTTCCGCCAGGGTCTCGCTGTCGCCCTCGCGCAACTCTTCGCGCCGCAGCGGGATATCGGCCAGGCGCTGCCGCGCCGCCTCGCTGCCGGCATTGTTCACCAGCACGTCAATTTTGCCGTAGCGCGCCACGACCTCGGCGATCCCCGCCCGCACTGCGGCGCTGTCGCTGCCGTCGAGGGCGATCGCGAAGAGCCGCGACGCATCCAGCCCGTACTCGGCCAGCAGCGCCTGGCGCTGGGTCTGCAGTTTTGGCTCATCGCGCCCGCTGATGACCACCGTCGCCCCTTCTTCCAGGTAGCGCCGGGTGATCTCGGCGCCGATCGTGCCGGCGCCGCCGGTAATCAGGGCGATTTTGCCGGCGAGCCGGCCCGAACCTGTTACGCTCATTGCTGTCAACCCCTTGTATAGAGCGTCAGAAACCTGAGGTGCAAGGCCGAAGCACTGGCTACGCCAATGCTTCGGTCTTACCGGGCGAGGCCCTGGCCTACTCGTTGTCGTAGGCCAGTTGGTACAGTTCGATGATTTCCTGGCGCGTGGGTTTGCGCGGGTTATTGGCCGGGCTGCCGCTGTCAATTGCCGCGTCGGCCATCGAGGGCGCCAGTTCCAGCAGCCGCTCGCGTTCAACACCGAGCTGCCGCAGGGAGGGTATCTTGATGTCCTTGACCAGCCGGCGAATCGCCGTCACCGACCTGTCGGCGGCGGCCATCATCGAGAGGCCCTCGACAGGCTCCCCCATTGCCTTCGCCACATGGGCGTAGCGCACCGGGTCGCCGATCAGGCTAAACTCCGTCACCGCGGCCAGCAGCGCCGCGTTCGAGACGCCATGGGCAATGTGGAAGTGCGCCCCGATCGGCCGCGACATGCCGTGCACCAGGGCCACCGAGGAGTTGCTGAAGGCGATCCCCGCCTGCAGGGCGCCGAGCATCATCTTCTCGCGGGCCTCGATGTTGTTGCCGTTGGACCAGGCCTGGCGGATGTTCTGGCTGATCAACTCGATTGCCGAGAGGCAGAAGATGTCGGTCATCGGCTGGCGCTTCACCGAGACGTAGGCCTCAATCGCATGCACCAGCGCGTCAACCCCGGTCGCGGCGGTCACCCCAGGCGGCGAGGAGACGGTGAGCATGGGGTCAACCACGGCGATGGTCGGCATCAGGTAAGGGCTGCCAATCAGCATCTTCACGTCGGTCTTCTGATCGGTAATGACCGTGTAAACCGTCGCCTCGCTGCCAGTGCCCGCGGTGGTGGGGATGGCTACCATGGGCACGCCCGGGGTGGTGATCTTGCCGATGCCCTTGTACTGCTCGATCGATCCGGGATTGGTCACCAGCACGGCAATGGCCTTGGCGGTGTCGATCGGGCTGCCGCCGCCAATTGACACCACGAAATCGCAACCCTCGCCGCGGTAGAGGTTCAGACCCTCCTGCACATATTCCACCACCGGCTCGGTGTTCACCCCCGTGTACGCTGCGCTGCCGATCCCGCTCTCCTTGAGCAGCGCCTCCACCTTCGCCACCAGCCCCAGACTGGCCATGATCTTATCGGAGACGATAAGTGCCTTCTTCCAGCCGCGCTTCTGACACAGCGCGCCTACCTGCTCCAGGGCCTGCGAACCGACCACCATGTGCGCCGGCATGATGAACTCTCGCGGCTGCATGCGCGAACCTCCTCGTTCTGGGCCTGCCACGTGGCCGGACTGTGCTCCCGGCGCCGGGGCCCGGATCGTGAAAATGGGAACGGACTCCTGTGACGCATTGTATCATAGGAATCACCGTCTGTCCGGGTAGGATCAATTGCCGGTTTCGGGCTACCCAAAGGGATAGGGCCGAAGCACTGGCGATACAAGTGCTTCGGCCCTACCGGGTACAGACAGATCAAAGATGATCAGGGTACATACACGTAACCCTGCACCCTGGCGCGGTAGGTAACCTGGCCGCTGTCGCGCGCCACTACCTGCGGCTCGCCGATGGGCGTGGGCAGGGCGTTCTGATTGAGGCGGGCCTCCGGGCCAAACTCGATCCTGGCCCGCTCCTCGAAGGCTCTGACCAGCGCGTCGCGCACGTCACCGATCCCGGCGCCCTCGGGCAGGGTCACTTCGAGGTCAAAACTCGCCAGACGGGGAACGACCGGCACACCGGCTGGCGTGGTGTCGGGCCGCGCGGTGGGGGCCGGACCGAGCAATGGCGCAACGTAGGGCTCGGCCCACGCCGGGCGCTCGAAGTAGACATACACGCCCAGGGCCACCGCACCCGCCAGGGCCAGGGTGAGCACCAGACGTACCAGCGCGAGCAACGCCGCAACCAGGCGCGCGAAGGGGTTGCGCCGTGGCCGCGCTGTTGGTGCGGTGGGAGGAGCGCCCGGACGAGGCGCAGGTTGGGGCTTGACCACCGGCGCCGGTTGCGAGGTAACCGCAGGCGCGGGGGCCACCCGGGCCGCGGCCGGCTCCGGGAGACGGGCCGTTGGCCGGGCTACGCGCACCTGGGGCGCCGGGGCCTCGCCCTGCGGGCGCAGGGCGGCGCGGAACTCGGCGACGGTGGCGAAGCGATCGTCGGGCTTGAATTGCAGCGCCCGCGCCAGCGCGTCGTTCGTGCGTTGCGAGATTGACGGTGCCAGGTCCCGCGCCGGGGGGAACGAAAAGGGCTTCTCTTCGGTCGGGTCGCGCCCGGTGAGCAGGTGGTGCAGCGTGGCCCCCAGAGCATACACATCCGACTGGGGCGTGGCCAGGCCCTGGTACTGTTCGGGCGGCGCGTAGCCGGGCGTGCCGATCTGGGTGCCGCGCTCGGTGGGGTTGAAGAGCTTGGCGATCCCGAAGTCCACCACTTTCACCCCGCCATCGTGATCGATCATCACGTTCGAGGGCTTCATATCGCGGTAGATCAGGCCCCGTTCGTGCAGGTGCTCCAGCACGTCGCAGATCTGATCGGCCCAGGCCAGCACCCGGTCCTCGGGAATGCGCCGCTCGCGCTCGATGATCTGCTCCAGATCCTCGCCACGCACGAAGTCCATTGTCAGGTAGTGCCGGCCCTCGTCGGTGAAGTGACTGTAGACCCGTGGCACCGCAGGATGGTTGAGGTTCTGCAGGACCTCGGCTTCGGCGTTGAAGCGCGCCACTGCCTCGGCCTGCTCAGCGGGATCGTGAAAGCGATCAAGCATCATCTTGATCGCGTACACGCAGCCTTCCTGGTCCAGCCCTTCGTAGACCGCGCCTTGGCCGCCCTTCTTGATCACCCGGGTGATGCGGTACCGCCGCGGGTCGCTGCTCAAGACATCATTGTTGAGCACCACGTCCCGGCCGCAGTGCTGGCAGAACCGGGCGTGGGGAAGGTTCGCTTTGAGGCAGAAGGGGCAGAGGATCTGGGTTACCTCGGCCATAGCCCTCCGTGAGGGGCCGGTGCGGGTCGCGGCTTCCCTGGCCAGACGGATGTTCGGCGCCATTTCTGCCTCCAGCGTAGCACAGCAGCTTCCCGTGAGCAACCGCTCACGAGTCCCTGGCCAGGGATTGAGCAACGTCCTGTTTCAGAGGCAAATCCAAACCTGTCAGGTGCGGCACTGCGGCGCGTCAATCAACAGGCGCTCACACTAATTGCCGCACCTGACAGGTTTTTTACATGACGCCCCGGCCCGGCCCCGATTCAAGGACGCCTGAGGGGGCGATTTTGTTGCATCAACGCCAGTCTTTCGCCCTGTAGCCGAGCCATCCCAGAGCCGCGACATCGTCGCGCCAGTGGGGGCGCACCTTCACCCACAGGTCAAGATACACCGGCCCGCCAATGAGGCGCTCGATCTCCTGACGCGCGGCAGTGCCGATCTTCTTCAACATCGCGCCGCCGGCCCCGATGATGATCGCCTTCTGGCCCTCCCGCTCGACATTGATGGTCATACGGATGTACGTGGCGCCCTCGCGTTGCTCCCATTCTTCGACTTCGATAGCCACGGCGTGCGGCACCTCCTGCTGGGTGTAGTAGAGCACCTTTTCGCGCACAAACTCCGCCGCCAGTTGTTGCTCGCTCTGATCAGTCAGTTGATCAGGTGGGTAGAGCAGCGGACCTTCGGGCAGCCGCGCGACGATCTCTTCCAGCAGGGCCGCCAGACCCAGCCCTTTGAGCGCCGAGATAGCGATCTCCTGCTCCCAGGGGCCGAGGCTGCGGTAGTCTTCGAGGTAGGTGCGCTGACCACGGGGCTTGACGTCAACTTTGTTGAGGATCAGCAATTTGCGCCCGCGGGCCCGTTGCACCTGCTGCGCGATGCGCCGGTCGAGCTGGCTCGGCGGCTGGCTGATGTCAACCATGAAGCCGATCACATCGGCGTTGGGCAGGGTCCGCTCAGCGAGGTCAACCATCAATCGCCCCAGGGCGTGGCTCGGCTGGTGGATGCCCGGCGTATCCACGAAGATGATCTGCGCCCCGGGGCGGGTGAGGATGCCCCGCACCGGCACGCGGGTGGTCTGAGGGCGGGGCGAGACGATGGCCACTTTTTGCCCCAGCAGGGCGTTGAGCAGGGTGCTCTTGCCGACGTTGGGTTTGCCCACCAGCGCCACGAAGCCCGAGCGCGTGACCGGTTCCGGCGCGGCGACGACATCTGAGGGCGTTTCGGGCGCCGAGGGTTCAGGGGGCGGGAGCGTGAACACCACCGGCCCCTCGCCATCAGCGGACGCCTCTTCGAGGGGCAACATCAGGGGCGCCAGACGCTCCAGCGCCGCAGCCGTCCGCAACTCGGCGGGGAGGGACAATTCCACCCCCAGCACCGTCTCATCGCCATCGAGATCGAGGATAGCCGTCTCGGGCAACAAAAACACCCGGGCCGGCTCCTCGTCGGCGACCCGCAGCGTGAGGTGGCCGGTGCTCATGTCCAGGCGCTCGTACTCGCCATCGAGAGCCAGTTCGAGTTGCCCGAGGGTTATCTCATCGTCGAGATCGAGCCGCAGCCCGATGATCCGCTCCTGGGGGTCGAGCAGCAGCGCCGCGGGGTACTCCAGTACGCCGACGGCCTGACCCTCCTCCAGTTCGGTAAAGTAGATGTAGAGCGACCCGGCCTCCGGGTCATACGAACATTGCAGCATAACCTGGCTCGTTCACCCCGCGGGCAGGGGGTGGGGAAACCCGGTTTCCCCCACCGTCCGACCCTGGCGGGCAGGGGGATGGGGAAATCCCGTTTCCCCATTCACCCCACATCTGGCTGGCCGCGCTTGAGCGGAATATCGGCCTTGAGGTAATCGTTGACCTCGCCGCGGAGGATCTTGACCTCGATCTGCTCGGCGTCAACAGCGGGGAGATAGCGTGAGAGCACCCCGGCAATCTCCACTTTCATCTGCTCAAGCGTTTCCGGGGTGAGCTTATAGCGATCATCCACCAGCACCATCATCAGGCGCTGCTTGGCCACCGAAGCACTGGGGTCGCGACGACCTCCAAACAGATTCTCGAAGAAGCCCATAGTCGCTCCTTATCGTCAGGAACGGCGGCGCCCAAAGATGCCGAAGAAGCGTTCCAGCACCCCCTGCTGCTCCTGGAGCACGGGGAAGGGCACTTCCTCGCCGCGCAGCCGTCGGGCGACATCGAGAAACGCGCGACCGGCCTGCGATTGATGGTCATACACCGCGGCTTCACCGCGATTGGTTGAGGTGACGATGCTTTCGTCATCGGGAACAATGCCAATCAGGGTAATCGCCAGCAATTCGAGCACATCCTCCACCGAGAGCATCTCGCCGCGATTGACCAGGCGCGGCTTGATCCGGTTGACCACCAGGTTCGGCGGTCCCTTCTCAGCGGCCTCGACCAGCCCGATGATCCGATCGGCATCGCGCACTGCCGAGACCTCGGGAGTGGTAACGATAATCACCTCATCGGCGCCGGCGATGGCGTTGCGAAAGCCATTCTCGATCCCGGCGGGGCTATCGATCAGCACAAAGTCAAACTCGCGCCGCAACTGTCCGGTAAGATCAATCATCTGCTCGCGGGTCACCGCATCCTTGTCGCGGGTCTGCGCAGCGGGCAGCAGACACAGTTCGGGCAGGCGTTTGTCCTTGATCAATGCCTGGCGCAGGCGAGCCCGGCCCTCGACCACGTCCACCAGGTCGTAGACGATCCGGTTTTCCAGGCCCATCACCACATCCAGGTTCCTCAGCCCGATGTCGGCGTCAACCACCACCACCCGCCCGCCTTGCAGGGCCAGGGCCGTGCCGAGGTTCGCGGTGGTGGTCGTTTTACCAACGCCGCCCTTGCCCGAGGTTATCGTGATCACCCGCCCCATATGTTCTCCGTTGGACCGCTGCATACTGGTTCCTACCGCTTCAAAGCCTCCCATGGCGCGACTACAATCTGTCCGCCCTCGATCCGCGCGATTTCAGGCGTGCGTGGCGCTTCACGCGACCCGGCGGCGATCTGGTCGGCAATCCGCAATTGGGTAGGCGCCAGTTCAATCGCGCAGACCAGCGCCTCAGGGTTGCCCAGGGCGCCGGCGTGCACGAAGCCGCGCATCCGGCCCCACACTACCACACTGCCCCCGGCGATGATCTCCCCGCCGGGGTTCACGTCGCCGATCAGGGTCACGTGGCCGCTATGGCGCACCACCTGGCCCGAACGGACGGTGCGCACCAGGAACAGCGCTTCGCTTTCCCCGGCCCCGGCTGAGCCTGGCCCCCCACCGGACGGTTCCGGGTAACGCGGGAGGGGCCGGGCGGTCAACCCCGCGGCGCGGGCGGCATTGCGGCTCTCACGCGCACGCGCCGCCAGCGCGTCGGCCTGCACCCCGTGCTGCTGCATCAATTCCAGCATCGCCGCGAGTTGCTCTGCGCTCAGCGCCCGGTCGCCCACGTCAACGGTCAGCCGCGCACCGCTGAAGAAACTCTCGTTCTGGGCCAACTGCCGTTCAAGCTGCGCGAGCAGGGTGGTCCACTCAGCGGTGTCGTCAAGCCGCACCTGCAGTCCATCGCGTCCACCTTTGATGCTGATCAGATTGCTCATGCACCTTTGCCTGATTTGAACGCGAACTGTTCGAGAATTATAGCACAGGGCGCTGCCAGGCGGGGGCTCAAATCGAGGTGGGACCTGGTTTCGCTGCGTGGCACTTTACGTGCCAGGTTGGGGTGGGGCAGAGGGCTGCACCCTCCGCGATCCTTCCAGTTCCGCCCGCGGCAGCAGAATCGTTCTGGCGGCGTCCGGGCACATGCCCGCCGTGGGCGAAACGGGGCTTGCGGGGAGGTTGCACCTCCCCGCGCCCCTCCAGACGGCAAAGCAGGTGTAAACCATGCCTGAGCCCCAGACCCCACCGCTGGCGGCGGACCCTGCATCAGCCCTGGCGGCCCACGGTTGGCGGAGCAGGCGCCGGGTCGAGCGGCATCGCCGGACAGAAGGCGGGCACGTTGGCGGGCGGCTCGGTTCCGAAGTACGCCTGGAGCATCTGCGTAACGGCCGGCACGGCCATGGTGGAAGAACCATCGTTGAGGTCACCTGCGCCTTCGAGCAGCACCGCAACCACCACCTGGGGATCTTCGTAGGGCGCGAAGCCGACGAACCAGGCGTGGCTCTGGCGCACGAAGCGCCCATCGGGGCGTTCAATCAGGGGACCGAACTCGGCGGTGCCGGTCTTGCCGGCGATGCGCAGGCCCGAGCACTCCTCGCGTGCGGCGACATTCAGGCCATTCGTCACTGATTGGCGCATACCCTCGCGAATGACCTCCAGGAAGGCCGGATCCACCGGGACGCGGCTGAGCGGTTCAGGGGCGATCTGCCGCACCACGGCCCCACTACCATCGGTGATGGCGGCAACAACGTGGGGGCGATAGATCACGCTGCCGGTGGCGATGCCCCCCGCTGCCACCGCCAGTTGCAGCGGCGTTACCAGCATATCGCCCTGGCCGATGGCGGTATTATAGGTGTCGCCGGTGGTCCAGACCTCGCGCTTGGCCTGAGCCTTCCAGGTCTTGGTTGGTACCAGGCCCGGGGCCTCGCCGGCCAGATCGATGCCGGTGATGCGTCCGAGGTGGAACCACTCCAACCCCTGCACCAGCCGGTCAATATCTAGCCCCCGAATGCGGAGCGCCCGCGCGTCGAGGTTGGTAGCCTGATCATTGCCGCCGGCCACCGAAGCGAAGAAAACGTTTGAGGAAAGGCGCAGGGCGTCAATTACGGTCAATTCGCCATTGTCGCGGTTGCGGACCGAGTTGGGCAATTCGAAGGTCGCGCCGTTGCGCTCGATCAGCTTGAGCACGCCCGGATCCCGCAGGCGCGTATCCGGCGCGATCACCCCCTCCTGCAGGGCAATCGCGCCCACGAACTGTTTGAGCGTCGATCCCGGCGGGTACTGCCCGCTGATGGCCCGGTTGGTGAGAGGCGCCTGCCGCAGCAACTCGGCCAGCGCCTCGGGATCACTGCTGGTGAGCAGAGCCAGCAGTTCCTCGCGGCGCGTTGGGTCAACCCAGACATTATTATCGTAGGCTGGCAGCGAGACCAGCGCCAGCACGCGCCCATCGCGCGGGTCAAGCGCCACGGCGACGCCGGCGAAGATCGGGGGGTAATCCCGTTTATAGGCTTCGCGGGCGTTCTGTCGGCGCCGTTCGCCCTCGGCGATCCAGCGGCGCAGGATGCGTTCCACCTCAGCCTGGTAGGCAGCGTCTATCGTCAGCACCAGGTTATGGCCGTGCTCCACCGGACGAACAGTTTCTACCGGGCTGATCGGGCGCTGGAGCGCATCAACCAGCAGGCTCTCGACCCCGGCCCGTCCGCGCAGATCGCTCTCATACGCCGCCTCCAGACCGTCTTTCCCGATCCGGTCATCAACCTGATACGGGGGAAAGCCGATGCTTGGGGGATCAATTGGTTTGACGATCAACCCGCAGCGCCCGGCGTGGCCCAGCACGTCCACCAGAGCGGTGAGCCACGAACTGGCCGGATTGACCGCCAGCAGTTCGCATTCGTTGATCCGCCCGGTGTACCCCAACAGGTGCGACAGCGAGGGGATCGTCCCGCTCAACGGGTAGCGCCGCCGGTAGGCTTCCAGCACCTCGACGCCGGGTAAATAGTTGCTGTTTTCGCGGATCGCCAGGGCCAGTTCAGGACTGATATCTTCTTTAATAACCACGCCCTGATAGTTACGCAGATCTGGTCGGGCAATCAACTCCTCGATCGGATTGCTGAGGACAAGCACATCACTGTAGGCCTGGCTCACTTCCAGCGCCCGCAGGCTATCGGCGGGGGCGACCGTGATGCTCAGGTTTGGCCCCGCACCCGGCGCCGGGGCCTGGAGGGCGTTCAGCGCGGCACGCAGGGCGGGCCGCTCGGTCAGAACGCTGGTGGGCGAGAGTGTCAGCGTACTGGTCAGGCCCGCCACCTGGCTCAGGCGCGCCAGTACCGCGGCGCGCCGTTCAGGCTCGGCGCTGCGCGAGGGCAGGCGCCCGGGGATGACCGCCAGATTGTAGATCGGCACGCTCTCCGCGAGCAGGGTTCGACCATCGGCGGCGAAGATTTCGCCCCGGCGCGGCGGCACCGTAATATAGCGGCGCGTCGTGACCGACACCTCGGCGCTGTAGCGCCGGCTCTCATGGTCGGCCACTTGAACCTGATACAGGCGCCCCACGAAGATGGCAACAACCAGCACCAGCGCCACGCGCAAAACGATTAAGCGTGACATAGCCCTCGCACGATGGGCGGGCTTCGCCCTTCCAGACGCTCCCCTCAGGCAGGGGTGCGGGGAAACCAGGTTTCCCTGCCTTCTCGCCACAGGCGGAACCGGCGGATCGCCAGGGGCGCAGCCCTTCGCGCCTCCCCCGGACTGCAAACCGGCAGGCCGGGCAGCGAAACCACAGCTTACAACTGGCCTCGGAGCAACCGACGCAGCAGAAAGAACAGCGGCAGCGTTGGCGCCAGGGCCACCACCACGCTGGGGAGCATAACCAGGATCAGATAACTGCGCCAGTCAATCGCGCCGGGGTGCAGGAACAGGGCCAGCACCGCCTCGTAGATCAGCATCCCGACGAGCACGGCGAGCAGAGGCACAGCAGGGCGCTCCACCCGCAAGCGTCGCGTCAACGCGGCGACCACCAGGACCGCCAGTAGCAGCGCCAGCGCATGCGCCCCCAGCGGCGTGGCGGCAAACACATCGAGGGCCATGCCCCCGTAGAGCGCCCAGCGCAGGGCGCGACTGAGGCCCACATCGGGAAGAGCCGCACCGACGCCGAGCAACGTCCGGCAGATCACCAGCACCGGCACCAGTGGCAGCGTGAAGCCCGAAGGGAGGCCAAGGAGCGTCACCTGCACACAGGCCAGCGCGAACAACCCGGCCATCCGGCCCGCCTCGTGAGCCAGGGCTTCTTCTAATCGTCTTGGCTGATTATCACCCACACGTAGCGCACCTGGTCGGGATCAACGAAGGGCCGCACCTCTGCGATCTGGTGCTGGTCAATCACACGGACCTGATCCACGCTGCCAATCGGGATGTTCGGCGGGATGGAGGCCAGGTCGAAAGGCAGTTGAAGCGCCCCGGTCAGCCCGGCGGTGACCACGCTATCACCGGGCGCGAGTTCAAGATCGCGGGTGATCTGGCCGAGTTGCAGGCGGGAGCCACGCTGCCACTGGCCCTGCACGAGGCCCGCTTCGGCGCGGCCCCGGTGAATCACGCGACCGCTCACCTGGCTGGAAATATCGGTAATCAGCAGCACATCGGCAGTATGGGGACCGGTGGACTCAACGATGCCGATGAGCGCTGCGAGTGTGCCGGGCAACTGGCCAATCACCGCCATACCGGGCCGCACCCCCTCACGGCTGCCGCGGGCGATGGTGATCATGCGCCGGCCCGCATCGGGCGAGCGTACCGTCACCTCGGCGCCGAGCAGCGTCCAGGGATGGGCCTGCTGGATCGCCAGTTGCTGGCGGAGGAAATGATTTTCAACCTGGGCCTGTTCAAGCCGCAGCAATTGATTGCGTAATTCGCCGTTTTCACGCTCAAGGGCGGCAATGCGCGCCTCAAGGGCGGCGGCGCCCCGCGGCGCGCTGAAGAAGGCGCCGATGTCATCTCGCAGGCCCGTGAGCCGCTGGGCCACGGGGGCCGTCAGCGATTGCAGCATCTGGCGCGCGGGCGTGATCACCCCGAGCCTATCGAGCAACACCAGCATTCCCGCCAGTAAACACAGCCCAACTGCCAGGACAAAGGGGCGCAGCGATGCGGGCACGGGTGACCGCTCGCGGCGCAGCTTGATTGGACGATCGTCAAGAAAGTCGCGCATACACGTGGAGGTCTTTTCCTGGGAAGGCGGCGCCCTCGCAAACCCTCGCCTTCGGCAGGGGCGTGGGGAAAGCGGGTTTCCCCACCTTACAACCTGGGCCGGCGCGTGTTCTGGCTGCGGGTCAGGATATCCTGATAGACCTTATTCTGGCCGAAGTTCTCTACCATCTTCCCGGCGCCGCGGGCGACGCACGACAGAGGATCTTCGGCAATATGGACTGGCATCTTGGTTTCGGCGGCAATGCGCTTATCGAGGCCGTGCAACAGCGAGCCTCCTCCGGCCAGGGTAATGCCGTGCTCCATCACATCGGCGACCAGTTCAGGAGGGGTTTCCTCCAGCGCCAGGCGCACCTCCTGGACAATCGCGTTGACTGGCCCGGCAATGCCCTCGCGGATCTCCACCGAACTGACTTCGACTGCCTTGGGCAGCCCGGTGAGCAAGTCGCGTCCGCGCAGCACGACCTTGATCTCTTCCTCGAGGGGATAGGCGGAGCCGGCGGCGATTTTGGCCCGTTCGGCCATACGTTCGCCGATCAGCAGGTTATACTCCCGGCGGGCGAACTGGATGATCGCCTCGTCAATCTCATCCCCGGCGGTGCGGATGGAGTGATTAATGACGATCCCGCCCAGGGAGATCACCGCCACCTCGGTGGTGCCGCCGCCGATGTCAACGATCATGCTGCCGATCGGCTCATCTACCGGCAACCCGGCGCCGATCGCCGCTGCCATTGGCTCCTCAACCACATAGGCCTCGCGCGCCTTCGCGTTGAGAGTCGCATCGCGGGCGGCCCGCTTCTCCACCTCGGTCACGCCCGAGGGCACCCCCACGACCACGCGCGGGCGGGGATCTATCAAACGAACCGCCGAGTAGGCGTGGGCCTTCTTAATGAAGTAGGCCAGCATCTTCTCGACCACGTCGAAGTCGGCGATGACGCCATCTTTCAGCGGGCGCACGGCAATGATGTTGGCGGGCGTTTTGCCCACCATGGCTTTGGCCTCGGCACCCACCGCGTGAACCTGCTTCGTCTTGGCGTCGATGGCCACCACCGACGGTTCACTGATGACGATGCCCTTGCCACGGACATGGACAAGCGTATTCGCCGTGCCCAGGTCGATCCCCAGGTCGCGGCTGAATGCTCCAAACAGCGAATTGATCGGATTGAAACCCACAGAACTTCTCCGGCGGCGCTCCGATGCTTCAGCCCAACATAACAACCGCATTATAGCACGAGCGCAACCAGCTAAGAAGTGGGCAACGGCAATCGCGCGTAGCAATGGCCAACATAACAACCGCGTTATAGCACGAGCGCAACCAGCCTCCCGCGCCGGCTAGAGGGGCCTGGGGGCCGCGCTCTCCGAATAAGCAAACGGCCCGCCCAACCAGGCCAGTCTCACCAGACGCTTCCCACCGGAAGGTGCGGCAGGGGTGTCACAGGAAGGACCTGCCCTCCCTGAACTCACCCTGTGCACGGCTGCACGCACGGCTTGCAAGCAATGAGTGGCCCCCACAATGATACGCACCTGATAGCCGATTTGACTTTTACCCTGCCTTATGAGACAATACGCTTCGTCGCCGACCTGGGGCGTCGCGTCGTGACGTGCGGGTAGTCAAGTGTCTGGTCAATTCGTTCAGTCACCTCGTGGCTTGGCTCATACTGCATACGAGAGCGTCGTCGCTAGAGCTTCTGGCTCGCCCCGGGCTGGAAGATTTTTATTGCCGTGACAGTTTCCTCCCAACGTCCAATCTACCCATTCACCGCGATTGTTGGCCAGGAGCGGCTCAAGCGCGCGCTGATTCTTAACGCGATCAATTCGCGTGTTGGCGGCGTGCTGATCCGCGGCGAGAAAGGCACCGCCAAGTCCACCGCGGTTCGGGCGCTGGCGCGACTGCTTCCCCCCATCACGGTGGTAGAGGGTTGCCCCTACTCCTGCCCGCCCGACCGTCCGGTTGGGCTGTGCCAGGTCTGCCAGGGCCTTGCCGCCACGGGCGAGTCGTTGCCGGTGATGATGCGCCCGACGCGCCTGGTTGAACTGCCGGTCTCGGCGTCGGAAGACCGCGTGGTTGGCGCGCTAGATCTGGAACACGCCATTACCGAAGGGCAGCGGCGCTTCGAGCCGGGCCTGCTGGCACAGGTGAACCGTGGGCTGCTCTACGTGGATGAGGTGAATCTGCTCGATGATCATCTGGTCGATCTGCTGCTTGACGCTGCCGCAATGGGTGTCAACACGGTTGAACGTGAAGGGGTGAGCATTTCGCATCCCGCTCGCTTTATTCTCGTGGGTACGATGAACCCCGAGGAGGGTGAGTTGCGCCCCCAGTTGCTCGATCGCTTCGGCCTTGCAGTGGAAGTAACCGGGCTGACCGATGTCGCCTCCCGCGTGGCGGTGATCGAGCGGCGCATGGCCTATGAAGCCGACCCGCAGGGCTTCATCGCCCAGTGGCAGCGAGAAGAGGAAGAACTGGCTGCCCAGGTGGTGGCGGCCCGCGAGGTGTTGCCTGCCGTGCAGATCGACCGCAGCGATATGGCCGCGGTTGCCAGTCTGTGTCTGGAGCTGGGCGTAGACGGCCATCGCGCCGATCTGACCATTCTCGAGACTGCACGCACCCACGCCGCATGGCGCGGCCGCACCTGGGTGACGGTGGAAGACATCCGCATCGCTGCTGAACTGGCGCTCCCCCACCGGATGCGCCGGCAGCCGTTCTCGGAGATCCAGCTCGATGAACAGCGCATCAGCCAGATCCTCGAGCGGAGCGGCAATGCCGCGAACGGCAACGCCGCTGATGAGCAAAAAAAAAAGGCTGAAGGCGGCGAACCGGTTGACTGCGGTGAGAGCGGCGATAATCCCGGCCAGGGAAATGTCGCCGTCGCTCCGGTGGGCAGCGCCGCCGGGGCCGATGTGAACCCGTCCGCTGCACAGGCTGGCGGTGGCAGGCTGTACGAAGCCGCCACGCTCTTTCGCGCTCGCCGACTCGAAGGGGCCAGCGACAGACAGATGCGGAGGTCGGCGGGGAAACGCTCACGCACCCGCACCACCCGCAAGCAGGGACGCTACATCAAGAGCCGACGTGTCGATCGGGTCACCGACCTGGCCCTCGACGCCACCCTGCGTGAGGCTGCCGTCTACCAGCGCAAACGCCGCGATGAGTTGAGCCACACCATCGCTTTGCCCCACCAACGCCGGCCCAGGCTGCTCATCCGCAAAGCCGATCTGCGCCAGAAGATGCGGGTGCGCCGGACGCGCAACGCCGTCTGTTTTGTGGTGGACGCCAGTTGGAGTATGGCCGCCGAGGAACGGATGCAGGCTACCAAGGCCGCCGTGCTATCCCTGCTGCGCGATGCCTATCAGCGCCGTGACCGGGTCGGGTTGGTCAGCTTCCAGCGCGATTACGCCCGGGTGTTGCTGCCGCTTACCAACAGCGTGGAACTGGCCCAGAAACGCCTGCAAACCATGCCCACCGGCGGCAAGACCCCCCTGGCCCGGGGGATGCTGACCGCCTTTGAACTGCTGGAGCGCGCGCGGCGCCAGGATGAAGAGATCCTCCCGCTGATGGTGCTGCTCACCGATGGGCAGGCCAATGTCGCCATCGGCAACTTGCCGCCGCAGCAGGAGGCCTATCAGATTGCCACTATGATCGCCGCCCACGCGATCCGCGCCATTGTCATTGATACCGAGCACCCCAATTTCGAGCGTGGTCTCTCGCGACGGCTCGCCGAACATCTGAAGGGCGCCTACTACCGGTTAGAAGATCTGCGCGATGGAGGGCTGGTGCAGGCCATTCGCCGCCAGATGCAGTTGTAAAATGGTTCCATACACCAGGAGGAAGGGAGCAGATGACCGATCAGGTACGTAGGGAAGAGTCCGCCGAGAGCGAGCTGCAACACCCGCTGCTCGACGCAGGGGACGCTCCGGCCGCTCAGAGCGAGGCTGCCACGCCGGAGCAGACGGCCGGGGCCGCCGCGCAGCCTACCCCTGAGACCAAGGCCGGGGCGCCTGAGGCGGTGATGGTCGAGCCATCGGCAACAACACCGGCTACTGCGGAGACAACGGCGACGCCCGTTACCCCGGCGATGCCGGCGGAAGATGTCACCGTGATTGCCGGGTCGTCTGGCGAGGGCGATACGGAACTGGCGACGGCAACTTCTCCGGATGGGGTGGCGGCTGCGACGTCCCTGGAGAGCGCAGCAGAACAGGGTGCAGTCATCTCGGCTGAAACGTCTCCGCAGGATGGGGGGGATGCGGGTTCGGCAGCGGCAGACGCTCCGGCGCCCGCGGCAGTGGCGGGCGCGAGTTTCGTGCCCGTGGCTGAGCAAGGAACGCGCCCGCGCAAGCTGAAGGATCTTCAGCCCGGCATGGAACTGGAAGGCCGGGTGACGTCGATCGCCCTCTATGGCATCTTTGTGGATATCGGCGTCGGACGCGACGGGCTGGTGCACATCTCCGAGATGAGTGATACGCGGATTGATACACCCTCGGATCTGGTGCAGATCGGCGATACCGTCAGGGTTCGGGTGAAGAGCGTTGATCTCGATGCCAAGCGCATCAGCCTGACCATGCGCACCGGCGCGGACGAGAAGGGCGAGGGGTCCCGCGGCGGACGCGGACGCCCCAGGCGCGCCGAGGTTGACAGAGAGCGCCTCGCCTCGCTCAAGGTCGGCGATGTGGTTGAAGGGGTTATTACCGGCTATGCTCCCTTTGGCGCCTTCGCCGATATTGGCGTGGGCAAAGATGGCCTGATCCACGTCAGCGAACTGGCCGAGGGCCGGGTCGAAAAGCCCGAGGACGCGGTTAAGGTAGGAGACCGCCTGCAGTTCAAGGTGCTTGAAGTCGACCCCGAAGGCGCTCGCATCAGTCTCAGCCTGCGCCGCGCCCAGCGTACCCAGAAAATGCAGGGCCTGGAGGTTGGCCAGATCCTCGAGGGTACGGTGAGCGGGATCGCTCCCTTCGGCGCCTTTGTTGACATCGGTGTCGGGCGCGATGGACTGGTGCATATCTCCGCCCTTTCCAACACGCGCGTAAACCGGGTGGAAGACGTAGTCAAGGTTGGCGACAAGGTCAAGGTCAAGGTGCTCGAGGTCGACCCGCAGAGCAAGCGCATCAGTCTGACCATGCGGCTGGAGGAGGCGCCGCTCCCGGCTGAAGTCGAGACGGAGGAAGCGCCGCCCAGGACGCAGCCCGCCGCGCCGCGACCTCCGGCGCCCCCGGCGGCGGCCGCACGCTTTGCTTCGGCCGCCGAGGCCCGCGCCGGTCGCGATCGCGACCGCGAGCGCCGCGAGCGCCGCGAGCGGGAACGGCGCAATGCTGCGACCCAGCCGGAAACCTACGCCTCCGAGGATTTTGAAGAAGAGTTCGTCGGTGACGCCACCCTGGAAGATCTGTTGACCAAGTTTGGCAGTCCGTCTACCGCGCGACGTGAACGGCGGGGCAGCCGGCGTGACGACGATTTTGAAGACGAGAGCGTCGAGGAACGTCACGAGCGCCGGCAGCGCGATGCCATCCGACGCACGTTGCAGCAGGTCGGGCGCGACGAGTAGCGATGACACGCCTCAAGCGCGTAGCACGGCCCGCGCAGGCCGTTGCTACGCGTTGCCATTTGACACTGCTTCAACCCGACGGGTATAATAAGCGGAGTTTGCTCGAATTATGTAAGAAGGACACGCAGAGGATGCGTCCTTCCGAAAACCTCTTTCCCCTGCCGAGATGAAGCGTCGTTGCAGAAGCGCAGTTCCGCCCTTCCCGCAGGGGTATGGGGAAACCTGGTTTCCCCGGTTTCCATTACTATTCAGGAGCTAACCAATGCCAAAGCGTACATGGCAGCCGAAACGCATTCCGCGCCGGCGTAAACACGGCTTCCTGGCCCGTATGAAGACCAAAGATGGGCGCGCCGTGCTTCGCCGCCGGCGCATCAAGGGCCGCTGGAAGTTGACGGTGAGTGATGAGCGGCGCCACGGGGCGCGCCGTGGGCATCGCTAGGGCGAGTTGGAGATTGCCGATCGTTGCGTTTCGATCTTCGTGGTCTGTGAACCAGATGTTTCCGCCACTACCTGCCCCCAATCCTCCCCTGCCGGGGGATGGCGCGCGCGGCTCCTCCCCCCGGCGGGGAGATGCTCGGAGAGGGCGGACAGGCACCGAAACGCGCTTCACAGACTCCTTCGATTGGGCGCGGCGCATTCAGATAGGGTGGGCACGGCACCGGCGCCCGAAGAGGTCGCCTGCAAGGGCGCCAGGGTTGAGGCGGGGGTTCTGATCAGCGGGCAATGTCGCGTTGGTGTGTATCTGACGTCCCTCGCCGGTTTCCGCCCCACTGCGATGTCTCTGCTTCACGAGAAGGAAGGCATCGTTCGCCAGGGTGGGCAGGCACAATGAAGCGCGTGTATCGGCTGCGCCGTCCGGATCAGTTCCGGCGCGTCAGGCGCGAAGGCCGAACGTACACTTCGCCACACCTGACGCTGAACGTTGCGGCCGGCCGTCGCCAGCGCACCCGCTGCGGCTTTGTGGTCAGCAAGCAGTTTGGCGCGGCAGTGCGTCGCAATCGGGCCAGGCGTCGGGTGCGTGAGGCGGTGCGCCTCGTACTGCCCTCTATCGTTCCGGGGTATGATCTCGTCTTCGTCGTTCGAGGCGCCGGGGTGCTGACACTGCCCTTCTCGTCGCTCCAGGGCGAAATTGAACAGTTGCTGCGCCGGGCGCACCTCTGGTCCGAAACCGCTGGCGCACCTGCTCCTCAGGTTGTTTCACCGGGGGAGGGAATGAATCCCGATCCCGCACCATAAAGGATTGCACGTATGGGTGCCATCTGGTCCTCGTTCGTTGGCTTTCTTGAACTGGCCCTGATCTGGTTCTCGTCCATCACGGGCAATGTCGCCCTGGGCATTGTACTTTTCACCATCGCGGCGCGCCTGGTGATCCTGCCGCTGACGCTCACTTCCATTCGTTCGAGTCGGCGCATGCAGGAACTGCAACCGATGATTAAAGAGTTGCAGCGCAAGTATGGCAAGGACCCTCAGAAACTCAACGAAGAGACCCTCAAGCTCTACAGGGAATACAAGATTAACCCCCTCGGCGGATGTCTGCCCCTGTTGCTGCAATTGCCGATCTTCTTCGGCGTTTACCAGGCGGTCTACCACCTCTTCGGCGGTGAGGCTGGCCGCCAGTTCCTCAGTGAGCGGGCCGCGGCCCGCCTCGCCGACCCGGCAATCGCCGAGATCTTTTCCCAGAAGCTCTTCGGGGTGATCGAGGTCGGCGCTGTGACCTTCGGACCGAACGGTTTTGCTGGCATTGCCTACGTGGTGTTGCCGGTGCTGTCGATCTTGCTGCAACTGGTGCAGACGCTGATGGCCACCCCGCGGGTCCAGGATCCGCAACAGAAGGCCATGACCCAGATGATGATGTTCATGCCCCTGGTGTTTGGCTATATCGCCTTCACCTTCCCGCAGGGGGCGGTGCTCTACTGGGTGGTAAGCAGCGTGGTGGGCATCGTGCAGCAGTACTTCACGTCGGGCTGGGGCTCGCTCGCCAACTACCTGAAGTTCCTGCCGCCGGATGGCAAGCCGTCAACGCTGACGCCCACGCTGGCCCCGGCAGCGGTGAGCGCCGAGGCGTCCAGTGTGGCGGCGCCGCGCGCCGATTTCTGGAGCGTGATGCGCCCGCTGACTGAGGCGACCGAAGCGCCCCCTGAGACGCCTGCACCTGAACCGGAGCGCCCCGATGCCAATGAAGCGCCTCCCGTGGAACGCCAGCCTGCACCGGTCACCAATCCGCGGAAGCCGCGCCGGCGCAAATGAGCGCATACGCATAACGGGTCAGGAACGGGGATTCTGGTGGATGCCGGGGGAGGGGCGTGAGAAGCGCAATCCTCCCCGTAACGATCCGTCCATCATAACCAGGTTGTCAGGTCGCTGGCCTGCACACGAGGAGCACTATGAAGAGCATCGAGATCAGCGCGCGCACCGTCGCCGAGGCTGTCGAGTTGGCCCTGGCCCAGCTCGGTAAGGATCGCGATGAGGTCGCGATCGCGGTGCTGGACGCGGGCGAGTCGGGCGATGAGGCCCTGGTGCGTGTGACCGTGGTTGACGACGACGAAGAGACGTCGCCCGCCCCGGTCACCACCGCCGCGGCTTCTGGTGGAACTGAGGTGCAGGAGATTGCGCGCACCATTCTCGAGGACTTGCTGGAGCGCATGGATATCCATGCCTATGTCACGCCGGTGGTTACCCGCGTCCCCGGCCAGAAGGGTGATGTCGAGGAGACGATCACCCTTCACGTCGAGGGCGCCGATGAGGAGGCCATGGGGTTGCTGATTGGCCGGCGCGGCGACACCTTGCGCTCGCTCCAGTTCCTGCTCAACCTCCTGGTGAGCCGGCGAGTTCAGAAGTGGCCGCAGATCGTGGTTGATGTGGGCAATTATCGCCAGCGCCGCCAGGAGTCGCTGGAGGGCCTCGCTCGCCGTATGGCCGAGCGCGTGCGCCAGACCGGTCGCCCGATTATGCTCGAGCCGATGGCGGCCTACGAGCGGCGCATCGTCCACCTGGCGCTGCGCGACGACAAGACGATCTATACCGAGAGCACCGGCGAGGGCGAAAATCGCAAGATTGTGATCTATCCCGCAAAACAGTGAGTCTCTGACCTCTGAACGCCCTGGAACCAGTCCGGTACCTTGCGATCGGGCATATGACCCGCGATTGCCTGCCCGAAGGCAGCTACACGCCCGGCGGGACGGCGCTGTACGCCGCGGCGACGGTCGCCCGCCTCGGCGCACGCGCGGCAGTGCTCACCGCCGCCAATCCCGCCCATGTTCCCGCGACGCTGCCCCGCGTCACCACTGCTGGAACGGCCAGCACCGTCACTACCACCTTCGAGAATCGCTACGAATCCCGCGGGCGGCGCCAGTGGCTGCATGCCCTCGCGCCGCCGATACGCCTGGAGCATTTGCCCGCGGCCTGGCGCGCGGCTCCGGTGGTGCACCTCGCGCCCGTCGCCGGTGAGGTCGATCTGGCCTGGGCAGCGGCATTTCCGCACGCCCTGGTGGGGGTGACGCCGCAGGGATGGTTGCGCGCCTGGGACACACCCCTGCCGGCCCCCGTGCGCCCGGCGCCCTGGCGGCCCGCGGCTGCCCTGCTGCAACACGTGGACCTGATCGTCCTCAGCATTGAGGACGTTGGCGGCGACGAGGCCCTGGTCAGCCACTACGCCAGGCTCTGCCCGCTGGTAGCGGTGACACGGGGCGCGGCAGGGGCGACGCTCTATGTGGCGGGTGAACCACGATCCGTGCCGCCCTTCCCTGCGCTGGAGCGCGACCCGACCGGAGCGGGCGACGTCTTCGCCGCCGCGCTGCTACTGCGCCTGTGGGAAACCGGCAATGCCCTGGCCGCGGCAACCTATGCCAGCGCGGCGGCCGCCTGTGCCGTCGAAGGCCCCGGCCTCGTCTCGCTGCCCGATCGCATCGCCGTGGAGCGGCGCCTGCTGCACGGCCCTAGCGCTCCAGCCGATAGGGCACGCTGGTCACCACCGTACCCTTCTGATACATCAGCGCCGTCTTGATCAACCAGCCGGTCTGGTTGTG
The DNA here is from genome assembly GCA_937918935.1 of uncultured Chloroflexales bacterium. Classification (GTDB taxonomy): domain Bacteria; phylum Chloroflexota; class Chloroflexia; order Chloroflexales; family Chloroflexaceae; genus JACAEO01. Next base: position 114,464 of record CAKZSI010000015.1, read on the forward strand.
CAGCAGGTGCTCCCACCAGCGGGCAGGCACAAACTCCGGCAGGATCACCGTAACCATGCCGTCCTTGTAGTGCGACTGCACCTCGGCAATGTAGCTGCGCAGCGGTCTGAGCAAGGAGCGGAAGGGCGACTCCAGCACCACCAGGGGCACATCGCAGCCCCACTCGCGCCAGCGCACCCGCAGCCGCTCAGTCTGCTCGGGATCGAGGTTGACGTACACGGCGGTTACATTGTCGGGGGCGATGGAGCGGGCGTACTGTAGCGCGGGAAGCACGCCCTTGTGGATGCCGCTGACCAGGATGATCGCCGTGTGGCGGCGCAGATCGGGGGGCTTGACCGCCGTGGAAAGGGAGAGTTGCTCGGCCACGCGCAGGTAATGCTGGTGAATGGCCTGAAAGATCAGCACGAGCGTGGGGATCAGGGTCAGCACGATCCAGGCGCCGTGGGTGAACTTGGTGATCGCCAGGATCACCAGGACAATCGCCGTGAGCAGCGTGCCCACCGTGCTGATCAGCGCCCCCCGTTCCCAACCCGGCTCGCGCATCCGTATCTGGCGCCGCACCATGCCCGCCTGCGACAGCGTGAAGGAGATGAACACCCCCACCGCATAGAGCGGCAGCATAGCGATCTCATTGGCCTGGAAGATCACCACCAGCAGCGCCGAGAAGAAGCCCAGGGCCAGAATGCCGTTCGAAAACACCAGGCGGTCGCCCCGTGAGGCGAACTGCCGGGGCATGAACCGGTCGCGCGAGAGGAATGACGCCAGGCGCGGAAAGTCGGCGAAGGCGGTGTTGGCCGCCAGCACCAGGATGAGCGCCGTTGCGACCTGGATGCCAAAATAGGCCGGGCCGGTTCCAACCACGGTGCGCGCAATCTGCGAGACGACCGTCTCGTGGGTGATCTCGTTGGGCACGGCCTGGTGCAGATGCGCCAGCCAGGTGATCCCCAGGAACATGGAGATCAGCAGCGTGGCCATGAGCGTCAGGGTAGCGGCGGCATTTTTTGCCTCCGGCGGCTTGAAGGCCTGCACCCCGTCGCTAATTGCCTCGATGCCGGTAAGCGCCGTACAGCCGGCGGCGAAGGCGCGCAGGATCAGCCAGAGACTCAGGGCCTCACCGACCTCGGGAACCGGCGGCGGAACGGGGTGAACCACCGGTGAGACGCCGTAGATTACGTCTTTGATGAGGGCGAACGCAATCAGGCCGAGGATGCTGACGACGAAGGTGTAGGTGGGCACGGCAAAGATTGCCCCGCTCTCCTTAACGCCCCGCAGGTTCGCCAGCGTCACCAGAGCAATACACAGCAGGGCGATCTCCACGGCGGCGTGCTTGAGCCCCGGGTAGCCCCAGGTGCTGGCCAGCGAGGTGATTGCCGCCACCCCGGCAGAGATACTGACCGCAACCGTCAACACATAGTCAATCAGCAGCGCCGCCGCGGCGATCAGGCCGGCCGTATCGCCCAGGTTGTCACGGCTGACGATATAGCCGCCCCCACCCCGCGGGTAGGCATGAATGGTCTGCCGGTACGAAAAGGCGACAATCGCCAGCAGGGCGGCAATCGCTCCGCCGATCGGCAGCGCCAATCCCAGAGCATGTGTGCCCGCAAGGACAAGTACGGTTAAAATAGCCTCGGTGGCATAGGCCACGGACGAGAGCGCGTCAGAAGAAAATACGGCCAGCGCCGTGGTGCGCGTGAGCCGTTCTTGATGCTGTTGTTCAGTGGCAATGGGCTTGCCGACCAGAAAACGTTTGATCTGCGATGCCATACGGGTCAGCCCTTCAAGCTGGTCACCGGCAGCCGGTCGTGATAGGAGCGCAAAGAAAAAAACCTGACTACCGTGGCAGTCAGGTTCTACCTGTCGGACCGTGCGGGGGTAATGGTCCTTGTCCATTCGTCATAAGCCTAGTGTGCCAGCACTATAGCAAAATGTTGGCCCTTGCACGTCAATGTTTCTCGCCAGTGCGTGATGATCCTTCAACTCTTTACCGCGGTTGGCGGGTGTGGGAAAACCTGGTTTTCCCTCGCCCCTGCCTGCTGGCAGGGTCTGGGAGGGTGCAGACCTCTGCACCTCCCCGCAACGGGCCGCTCGACAAAACCAGGGTAGGGAAACCTGGTCTCCCCTCGCCGCTTCCTGCCGGGAGGGCTGCGGCCGCAGCGCAGCGGTATCTGGTGTAGAATATCACAAGTCCCGGTTTACTTGAGTACAGAACTGACACGAACCATGACCGAGCTGGCAATTATCGCCCGTGGGTTGCGCAAGCAGTACGGCACGGTGATCGCGGTTGATGGAATCGACCTGGCGGTCCCCGCCGGGACGATCTACGCTCTGTTGGGGCCGAACGGGGCGGGCAAGACGACGACGATCAATATGCTCACCACCCTGGCCGTGCCCACGGCGGGTGAGGCGTCGGTGTGCGGCTACGACGTCGTCCGGCAGGCTGACCGGGTGCGCGCGTGCATCGGGGTGACGTTTCAGGACATTGTGCTCGATGCCGATCTGACGGGCCGGGAAGTGCTCGACATCCACGGCCGGCTCTATCGCCAGCCCGCCGCCGTGCGCCGCCAGCGCATCGCGGAACTGGTGGATCTGGTGCAACTGGGTGAGGCGATCGACCGGCGCGTGCGCACCTACTCGGGCGGGATGAAGCGCCGGCTGGAACTGGCCCGTGGGCTGATGACCGATCCCCGGGCGCTCTTTCTTGACGAGCCGACGCAGGGGCTCGATCCGCAGAATCGGGTGGGAATCTGGAGCTATATCCGGACCCTGAACCGCGAGCGCGGCCTGACGTTGCTGCTCACCACCCACTACATGGACGAGGCGGAGGCCCTGGCCAGCCGGGTGGGCATCGTTGACCGGGGGCGCCTGGTGGCTGAAGGGACGCCGGGTGATCTGGCGGCCAGCCTGGGCGCCGATGTGATCCGCGTGCGTGGCTCCGGGGATCAGGCCCATTTCGTGTCGCATGTTGCGGCGCTACCCTTCGTCGCGCGCGTTGAGACCGACCCGGAAGCGGCGATGGTCCTGGTGTACGTGGACAGCGGCAGCCGACGCCTGGTCGAGGTGGTGGGCCTGGCCAGCGGCAATGGCTTTGTGGTCGAAGACGTTACCGTGTCGCGCCCGGGCCTGGGGGATGTGTTTCTGCACCATACCGGGCGGGCGCTCCGTGATTGAGAATGGGGAAACCAGCTTTCCCCACGCCCCTGCTTGAATAGAAGGACGTTGGAGACTCCGCCTCTCCACGCCCATCTAAGACGGCAAGGTAGTGTCTAAGATAAGGAAAGGCCCATACCTATGGACGCAACCCTGGTCATCTGGAACAAGCATATGACCAAGTTCCTCCGCAGCACCGAAGAACTGCTGGGTCTGTTGCTGCAGTCGGTGCTGTGGGTCGTGCTGTTCGGCGTAGGTATGCGCAGCATGATCGGGGAGGTGGACGGCAGCGACTATATGTCCTACATCCTGCCGGGGATCATCGCTTTGAGCGCCCTGGGTGGCGCGGTGGGCGGCGGCATGGTGCTGCTCGACGAGCGCCTGCGCGGCATTCTGAAGGAGTACCTGGCCGCGCCTATACCCCGTCTGAGCATTCTCCTGGGCAGCGCCACCAGCACTGCGACCAAGGCGTTGTTCCAGGCTCTGATCATGCTGGTGGTGGGCGTGCTGATGGGCGCCCGGCTCGCCCCCAACCCGCTCGGATGGCTGGTCTCCCTGCTCTTGCTGGCGCTCTTTGCGGTGGGCTTCAGCGGGATGGCCCTGGCCGTGGCCGCGGTCTCACGCTCGATCGCTGGCTATCACGGCATGATCTTCCTCTTCAACCTGCCGCTGCTCTTCGCTTCAAACGCTCTCTATCCGCTCGCCGTGCTGCCAGGATGGATGCTGACCATCGTCTTGCTCAATCCGACCACCTACCTGATCGACGCGGTGCGCGGGCTGGCCTTTGGCGCGCCCTTTACCCTCCCGCTGCCGCTGAGCGTGGCGGTGGTGACGCTGTTCGCCATCGTTTGCACCTGGCTGGCGCTGGGGGTATTTCGACGTTCAATCCGGGGGTGAGGGGCACATCGCCCTTCAGGAGTCTGTAAAGTACGTTTCCTGGCATTTCCGCCCCCCCTTTCCAGCCTCCCTCCAACGGGGGGAGAGGGCTGGGGGTTGAGCGAAAAACGCTGTTTGCAGACTGCTCGGGCATGGGTGTGGGGAAACCTGGTTTCCCCACCTCCCTCCAACCATCCGGGTTTATGTTAGGATGTTCTTGCGAGGGCGGCGCCCTCCCAGACCCTCTCATCCGGCGGGAAGGAACGAGAAAAGCGTATGCGCACAGAGCTTGGGCGAGCGATTGAACTGGCGGCGGCAGCTCAACGGGCGGTGGTGCTCACCGGCGCCGGTTTCAGCCGGCCCTCCGGCATCCCCGATTTTCGCAGCCCGGACGGCCTCTGGGCCCGCAGCGACCCCTCTGAGGTAGCGTCGCTGCGGGCGTTCCGACGTGATCCCGACGGCTTCTACCGCTGGCTCAACGACCTGCTTGACCCGATCCTGGCGGCGCGTCCAAACCCGGCGCATCTGGCCATCGCCGAATTCGAAGCCGCCGGGCGGGTGACGGGGGTGATCACCCAGAACATTGACGGGTTGCACCAGCAGGCAGGATCGCGCCGCGTCTACGAACTCCACGGGCACCTGCGGACGGCGACGTGTTTCGAGTGCGAACGGCAGGCGCCCGGCGAGAAGTTGCTGCCGATGATCCGACAGGGACGTGCGCCACGCTGCTCGTGTGGCGGGGTGTTCAAGCCTGATGTCGTGCTCTTCGACGAGGAGTTGCCGCGAGGGTTGCTCTGGCTGGCCCACGCCCTGCTCGAACAGTGCGACCTGCTACTGGTGGCCGGCACGTCGCTCGAAGTGGCCCCCGTCTGCGACCTGCCGCTGATCGCCGCGCGCCGCGGCGCCCGGGTTATCATCGTTAACCTGGAGGAGACGTATCTGGACGAACAGGCCGATGCGGTGATCCGCGAGGACGTGGCGACAGCCATTCCAGCGATCGTCGCCGGGGCGCTGGAGCGGGGCGGACGGCAGTAGCACGCACGTGTTCAGTGTTACCGCGGAGGGCGCAGCAGGGCATATGCGGATGCCCTGGATGAAACCCTCCGCGCCCTCCGCGGTGAGGACGTGTTGGCAGAGGTGAATGCCATCACGGTATGAGTGGCAGCCCCCTCAACGCTTCAGTCGTTCCGCAATTTCGGCTACGCGGCGGCCCAGCGCGCGGCCCTGGGCGCGGTCCTCGTCGGTAAGGCCGCCGATAGCGGTGGCGCCGTAGTAGGAGCCGGAACGCTCCATCGTCGGGGTCCACGGCAAGCCGACGATGATCATCCCACTGCCAAGTTCCCAGTGCAGCACGTTGAGCAGTGTAAACTCGGTGCCCGAGTGCCGCCCGGCGCTGCTGGTGAAGGCCGCGCCAACCTTGCCCGCGAGCAGGCCCTCTTCCCACATATCCCCCGTTGTATCGAGCCAGCGTTTGAGCGAGCCTTTGATCCCCGTCCAGTTCGGCGTGCCGATGATGATCGCGTCGGCCTCGAGCAGATCCTCGCGCGAGGCGTCGGGGAGCTTGAGGAGCGAGACGCTCGCACCCGCTACTTCCTGCGCCCCGGCGGCCACTTCTTGCGCCAGCGCGGCGAGGAGATCGCCGTGATCGTAGAGCACCAGCACCCGGCAGGAATCGCCCATGAGCGCACCTCCTTCACACGTGCCCGGCAACCCCGGCAGCACTGCGGATCGCAGCAGCCAGCCAGTTCAAGCGATCCGCGAGCCACCGCCAGGACCGGGTTTCGGCTCTTCTCTGTGTTGCGATTGAGGGTGGATAATGGCCACTATTATAGCAAACCCTGGCAGAGAGTGTGGTACGATCCGGGTAGGGGGCGAGCCGATGGGACGTCTCCGGGGCAAGCCCCCGACTGCACGTGTTTCGTTAGTTTCGGCGGCGTGGCCGCCCCAAACCCGCCACCGAAGGCGGTGTTGCACGCGCCCCGTGGTCAGAGGGGCCAGAGAAGCGGCTACCGGGTTTCTGCGCTGCCACTAAGCCGGGGTATGGGGCAACCTGGTTCCCCATGTGCCGAACCCGTTTACCATCTGGATCAGGGCGCTGCCAGGCGCCGGGGAGATTGGGAAGGACGCACCCTCCCAGGAACATCCCCGGGTTCTGGCGCCCGCAGCGTGCGCCTATGGAGGATGACACCATGCAGAATCTCAAGGAACAGATCCACGTTGAGGCAACGACGGTCACGGTCGAAGGATTCCGCCTGCGGGTGCTGACGGCCGGTGAAGGGCCAGCGGTGCTGCTGTTGCACGGCTTCCTGGTGAATGCCGATGACTGGCGCCCCACCATCGCCTGTCTGGCCGAGGCGGGGTACCGGGCCATAGCCCCCGACGCCCTGGGCTTCGGCCACTCGGACAAGCCAGGAGGCGCAGTCTACAGCCTCCAGCGTTATGCCAACCTCAATGCCGGCGTGCTCGACGCCCTGGGGGTGAAAACGGTCGCCGTGGTCGGGCACTCGATGGGAGGCAAACACGCCCTGGCGACGACGGTGCTGCACCCCGCCCGCGTCTCGCGGCTGCTGATCGCCGATAGTGAGGGCTTTATGCAGTTGCCGCTGTTTATGCGCAAAGGCGGCGCCCTGCCCTTCCTCGGCGAGGCCATCCTCTCACTCTCGGCGCTCCCGGCGGTGATCCGCATGCAACTCGGCGCCGCCTTCGCCGACCCGGCGCGCTACGTCACCCCCGAACTGATCGCCCGTGGGCGCGAGACCCTCGGCGATCCGCAGGTGCGCCACACTATGCTCTCCCTGAGTCGCCACTACGAGGCCAACGACCTCAGAGGCAGCGGCCTCTGGCCGCGCCTTGCGGATATCCGCGTCCCGACGCTGATCGTCTGGGGGGCGGAGGATCGCCTGTTCCCGGCGCGCTATGCGAAGGACGCCCAGGCCGCCATCCCTGACGCCCGGCTGGTGATCATTCCACGCTGCGGCCATTTCCCGCAGATTGAGGCTCAGGAGCAGTTTCACGGGTTGCTGCTCGGCTTCCTGGCCGGTCAGGAGGTTCTCTGACGCTCATCACATCGCTCACAACACGATCGCGCCCGGCCCGTTTCGCCGCGTACAGGTTCTCGTCGGCGCGGTGCAGCAACGTCTCGCTGCTATCACCCGGCTGATACGCGGTAAGCCCAAAGCTGGCCGTAATGCAGGCGCCTCCGGGGACGACCACCGTTTGCAAGGTCACGCGAACCCGTTCAATAACATCGAGCGCCTGCCCGGCGAGCGTTTCCGGCAACAGAATAGCGTATTCCTCGCCCCCCCAGCGCGCGAGGCGGTCGGTTGCGCGCAGATGTGCGCGTACACTCTGCGCGACGGCTTTGAGCGCCTGGTCGCCGGCCAGATGGCCGTGGTGGTCGTTGATCTGCTTGAAATGATCCAGATCGAACAGACACAGGCAGAAAGGGCGACCATGGTCTGCAACACTGGTGATCAGGGCGTTCAGTTCGCTGTAGAGCTGGCGGCGATTGGGCAGGCCGGTCAGCGTATCGGTGTGGGCGGTCGCTGCCAGCATCGCGTATTCTGTCTGGAGGCGGATAGTCCGGTTGCGATAACTGGCCAGAATGAGCATGAACCCGAGCAAGACCCCGGTCATCGCGTAGGTCTGGATGATGAGGGCGCCGTAGCCATTGTCGTGGCCCTGCATGTTCCAACGTATCACCTGGGCGATCACGATCATGAAGGAAAGGCCGTAGACACCCAGCGCAATCAGCACGCCGCGCCGGTTCGTGTAGAGATGGAAGGCCAGGACGCAGCAGACAAGCAAGAACCAGGTGTCATCGCCGATTGCTCCACGCAACGCTTCTTCAGGCGGAGTGTTGAACGCTGCCGGGAGGATGCTATTGAAGATCAACGACTGGAAGATAAAAAAGAGCAGCATGTGCTGCTCCAGCCGCTCGACAGGGACGCTTCCGCGGGCCAGTTTCCAGAGCACGACAGTGCTGAAACCGGCGAGCAGCATGTGGTTGAGCGCATAGATCACCCGCTCGAGATCCGAGTATGCTGTAGCAGGGTCGAGCAGCACGTACTGGGCATAGAGCACCACCAGCACCCCGATCACACCGACAGCCCGGTAGATGCGTCGGCGCAGCGCCTCAAAGTGGATCCGTTCCTGCTCGATCAGATCGTCCATCTTCAGGCTGTTACCTGCTGACCGTGCCGCGCTGGATAAGTTTCGCACCTAATTCTACCAATTTCATAGCATCATAGCATCATTGCACTGGCTCAGCTCCACCCTCCCACGGCGCGACAGCTCCATAACGGCCTGTTTGGCGGTGCAGGGCTATGGATCTGAGCCAGGAAATGTGGTGTTGCCGGTGCACTACCGGATATTACCTGTGCCACAACGGGATCTCGGATCAATTATAGCAGCCAGCTATTACGGATTGCTCTATCCGCAGCGTGATGCGATCTGCGCAACTCATCACTCATCACCGGCACTGGTCTGCAAAGGCCCGGTCAATCAACTCCTGCATCCGCTGTACGTGGGAGCCGCGCCAGTAGATCTGCCCGCATACCTGGCAACGCCAGAACTCGTCGTAGTAGCGCCGGGTCTTTGGCTGTAGCTGATCGAGGATCTCGGCCCTGGACACCGGCGCTGTAAGGCCGTTGCAGCGGATGCAGCGCCGGAAGGGCCGCGCTAAGGCCCGCAGGCCGTAGCGCCGTACCACCTCACGCAACTGCGCCTCAGGGATGGTGGCGCGGACGAACGCGCCGCAGGTCACCGCGCCGCACATCAGCAGCCGGACATCGCGAGTAAGCAGAACGCGCTCCTCGGCACCGGCAAGGGCGACCAGTCCAGCGTCACTCTGATCGTTGCGGTACAGGGTGTCGAAGCCGGGCATGCGCAGGTAGGCGGCGAGGCGCCCCAGGTGCACATCGCAGGCGAAGCGTACATCTTTGCAGACTGGCGCCGCCGTGGCCCGCACACCATTGTGCTGCTGCACGGCGCTGGCGGCGACCACAACGCATGGTGCACCCAGTACCCCGCCCTCCATGGCGCCGGCTTCTCTACCCTGGCCCTCGACCTGCGCGGCCACGGCTACTCGGATCGCCCCCGTAGCGCCGACGACTACCGGCTCGAGCGCTTCGCCGAGGACGTCTACGATGTGCTCGAGGCCCTCCAGATCCGCGACTTCATCATGGTCGGCCACTGCTTCGGCAGCATGGTCACAACCATGTTTCACCAGGCGCACCCACAACTCAGCAAGGGCTACCTGCTGCTCGACACCGCCGCCCGCGCCCCCGCCGCGCCAGGCTGGGTGGCAACCCGCGCGCCCCGGGTGATCAGGCTGCTCGGGCGGCTGCTCGAACTGCTTCCCGCCGACCGGCGCGCGCTGCTGCCCAACAACATGGACGCCTTCAAGGGCACGGGCGATATCCAGCTCAACCGGCTGATGGCCGACGCCTCACATACCACCCTGCGCGCATGGCTGATGGTCTACCGTGGCATCGCCCAGTACGACGGCGTGGCCTCCATGCGCTCGATGACCCGGCCAGTGTGGGTGGTAGTGGGCGAGTGAGGACACCGTGTTCACCATCGAAGACTCGAAAACTATCCAGCGCCACGTGCCCGGCTCACGGCTGATCACCGTGCCGGGGGTCAATCACATCATCGTGGTAAACAACCCCGAGGTGGTCGAGCAGGTGATCCTCGACTTCATTCGCGACACGGGAGTCCTCGACGAGCGCACGACCGTAGCGCCGGCCCACGCGACGGGGGCTTGACGGGGCGCTGCGTAGGGCCCCGCGCCCTGGCGGTCGTCCTGATCCCCGCGCTCTTCTATCTGTCCCTGTTCTGCCTGCTGATCGCCGCGTTCGTGGCCCTCACCGGGCTGCAGGTGAGCGCGTGCATGGGCGGGACACTACGGTTGTGGGGGAACCAGCATCCAGTCAGTCCTCTAAAACGGCGCCTGACACGCGGTAAATGCCGCCGAGACATTGCCCGCCAGGTTGATATCGTCCGGGTCGAGCACCATAGCCGGCGCACCTGGAGACAGATCGAAGCTGTCCAGGTCGGCCCAGATGACATTCGGACTGTCGGCCAGTTCGAAATAGTAGCGCCGGTGGGTCAGGTCGCACACCGTGCGGTACTCAGTATTGTAGACCGAGCCAGCTTCTTTGTAGGGCGCGTCGAAGGGGACGGAGCAGTTGCGGATGATCCCCAACACCCTGGCCACAGCCTGCCGCAGCGACTCGGTCTCCCGCAGATGATAGAGGAAGAACGTGGCGCGCTGAAAGCGGTCTACGGGATTGACGTTTCCCGGCAGCGGTGTTTCGCGGGTGGCACTGGCAAGGTCGAGTTGCCGCACGAGGGCCAGTTGCTCGTCATAGGTGGGGTCATTAGTCATGACCCGAAACTCGCGCCCGTGATGAATGACCGGCTTCCCGTCAATGTACTCGATGATCGCCGAGTCGCCGCTGGCGTCCTCGAGCGCGAGGTGCAGACTGGCCTCGCGGCCCCGAGCCTGAGCCTTCACCAGATGGTATCCTGCGTGCAACGCCAGGGCCTCCTCGACGGTCGCCGCGTTGTCGAGCAGGGCCTGCCCCCACACCCCCGAATGGAGCGCCGGCAGGTTCGGATCGCGCGGGCCATAGTCGGCAGCCGTCAGGTAGAGCAGGTGCATGGCGAGGCCGCGTTCGTTGAAGCCATCAAAGGAACCCAGGTCATAGGCCCCGGTGACGATGCTGCCATACTTCGAGGTCCACCTGACCGTGTTCTCGGCGATGAACCTCTGCGTACCCACCAGGCCACCATCGCGCGCTATCCCCCGCGGAAAGACGTAGAGCTTCGGCTCGGTGGACGTCGGCCAGTCCATCGACCTGCCAACCAGCAGTGCCGTCTTGTTGGTGTTCCAGAAGACTCGGGTGCACATAGGAGTCCTCCTACTAAACAATGGTTTCCCTGCCCGGCACGTTGAGGGAGCGTTGGGAGGAGGTCGGAGGGCTGCGCCTTCCGCGATCGATTGATTCCGCCTGCGGCGGGCACACGCCCTGACGAAGACAGAACGGATCTACCGCCGCGGGCGGCAAGGAAACTGCGGGGAGGCTATGCATCACCGAACCCTTCCAACGGTAATGTAGATCAGGGTATACTGGAGGGACAGCAGCCTTCCCAGACCCTCTTGATCAGTCCGGGGCACAGGGAAACCCGGTTTACCCGCGTGCAACCCGAGGGTTGCGCTACGCTTGATCTCCCGGCAGGCCGGGGCACAGGGAAACCTGGTTTCCCCATCTTGAAACCGACATCGAGGAGCAACGGCACGTGACCGACAACAAGATCATCTACTCCATGATCCGCGTGGGTAAGGTCGTCCCGCCCAATCGCGAAGTGCTGAAGGACATCAGCCTCTCATATTTCTACGGGGCCAAAATCGGCGTCATTGGCGCGAATGGCTCGGGCAAGAGCACCCTGCTCCGTATTATGGCCGGAGTAGATACCGACTTCAACGGCCAGACGGTGCTGGCGCCCGGCTACAGCATTGGCTTTCTGGAGCAGGAACCGCAACTCGACCCCGACAGGACCGTGCGCCAGGTAGTTGAAGAGGGCGTGGCCGAGATCGCCGCCCTGCTCAGACGCTACGACGAGATCTCCGAACGCTTCGCCGATCCTGACGCCGACTACGATGCCCTCGTCACCGAGCAGGGCGCGTTGCAGGAGAAGATCGACCACCTCGACGCCTGGGATCTCGACAGCAAGCTCGACCTGGCCATGGACGCCCTGCGCTGCCCCCCCGGCGACACCCCGGTGCGCGTGCTCTCCGGCGGCGAGCGCCGGCGCGTGGCCCTCTGCCGGCTGCTGCTCCAGGCCCCCGACATTCTCCTGCTGGATGAGCCGACCAACCACCTCGACGCCGAGTCGGTGGCCTGGCTCGAACGCCACCTCCAGGAGTACAGGGGCACGGTCATCGCCGTGACCCATGACCGCCACTTTCTCAACAACGTGGCCGAGTGGATCCTGGAGCTTGAGCGCGGCCACGGCATCCCCTGGCGCGGCAACTACGCCAGCTGGCTCGAACAGAAGCGCCAGAAGCTCGCCGCTGACGAGAAGGCCGAAAGCCAGCGCCAGAAGGCCCTCCAGCGCGAGCTTGACTGGATCAACATGGCTCCGAAGGGCCGCCACGCCAGGTCAAAGGCCCGCATCGGCGCCTACGAGAAGCTGCTGGCCGAGAACCAGGAGCAGAAGGACCGCGAACTGGAGATCTTCATTCCCCCCGGGCCGCGCCTGGGCGACGTGGTCATTAAGGCCGAGGGTGTGACTAAAGCCTATGGCGATAAGTTACTCTACGAGAACCTCAGTTTCGATCTGCCACCCGGCGGTATCGTCGGGGTGATCGGGCCAAACGGCGCCGGCAAGACCACCCTCTTCCGCATGATCGTCGGCCAGGAGCGGCCCGACAGCGGAACACTGACCATCGGCTCGACGGTGCGCCTCGGCTACGTGGACCAGAGCCGTGATGCCCTCGACCCGAACAAAACCGTGTGGGAGGAGATCTCGGAGGGGAACGACATTATTGTGCTCGGCAACCGCCAGATCAACTCGCGGGCCTACTGCGCCCGCTTCAACTTCACCGGCGCCGACCAGCAAAAACGGGTCGGCGCCCTCTCCGGCGGCGAGCGCAACCGTGTGCACCTGGCGAAGGTGCTCAAGTCGGGCGCCAATGTGCTGCTGCTCGACGAACCCACCAATGACCTCGACGTGCACACCCTGCGCGCCCTCGAGGAAGGTCTGGAGAACTTCGCCGGCTGCGCGGTGATCATCTCCCACGACCGCTGGTTCCTCGACCGGGTAGCGACCCATATTCTGGCCTTCGAGAACGATAGCCAGGTCTGCTGGTTCCCCGGAACCTATTCCGAGTACGAGGCCGACTACCACCGGCGCAAAGGCTCCGCCGCCGACCAGCCCCATCGCACGGTCTACAAGAAACTAGTACGCCAGTAAGTAGTCTGTAAACAACGTCTTTCGCTACCCCACCACCCCCTCCCCAACCCTCCCCCGCCGGGGGAGGGAGGCTGGGAGGGGGGGCGGAAATGCCACGAAACGTACTTTATAGACTACTAGCATGCTAGTAGTTCATCTACAGTGATACGTATAAGGAGGTTCAGACGGACAACGGCCCTCCGAAATCTCTTTTCCAGTGCGGCGCGGCTTAGCTGCGCTGCACTCATCAGCACGAAACTGCATTCTACTACTACAACGTTATGCGTATTTCCCCCCGCGCCGCGGTTGAGCGGCATGGCCCCGGCTGATCGAGGAGATTGGGGGTTATTTCCCCCCCGCACCGCGGTTGAGCAACCCCAGGGCCAGCACGATACCGGGGTCCTCGGCAGTACTGAAGCGCGTCCAGTCGTCGAGGGTCAGGATGTCGGGCTGAACGCCGGCGCCTTCCAGCCATGCGCCGTTGGCAAGTTCGAACCCCTCCTGGGCTACCCAGAGGCGCGCGCCACCACTCAGATCGTAGGCGTAGATGGTTTCGGTATTGCCCGCGGTCGGCGCGCCCACGACCACCGCGCCGGCATGCTGCTGCAGCACCGCTGCGATCACCTCGGCATAGGAGGCGGTGCCCTCATCCACCAGCACCACCAGGGGCAGACCGCGCAGGTCAGGCCTCACCGGTTGAATGAGCAGCGGCGTGTCGCCGGCGCGGCTGGTAAAGCGCCCCACTTCGCCCCGCACAAAGTGGCCGAGAAGGTCGGTCATCACGCTGCGCCATCCGCCAGGGTTACTGCGAAGATCGATGATCAGCCCGCGCAACGGGGCCGGTCCCGAAAGACTGGCCAGCGCCTCACGGACCTGGACGTCCATGTCGTTAACCCACAGGGTTGTGATCCCCAGATAGCCAATGTTGCCAGGAAGGTGCAACACGGTTGGACTGATCCGTCCTTCGACCCGGCGCCGGGTGATCACCAGGTCGAGGCTGGCTTCACCGGGGCGCACAACGGTCAGGCGGACCTGGCTGCCCTCTGGCCCTTGAATGTCACCCTGGGAATACGAGGCCCCGTCAATGGCCACGATCCGGTCGCGGGGTTGCAAGCCGGCCTGTTCGGCGGGGCTATCGGGGAAGACGTGCTGGATAAGGAGCGCATCACTGAGCGGCAGGACGATGACCCCGATGCCGACCTGCTCCTCGCGCCCGCTGGTCAACACATCCTGGCGCTGGGCGTCGCTCGGCGGCAGAAAGCGCGAATGCTCATCGCCCAGGCGCCCCACCATCCCGACCATCATGGCAAAGAACGCCGCATCATCGGCGGCGCTCTCGACGAGCGGGGCGAATTCCTCGCGCGTCGCCGCCCAGTCTACGCCGCGAAAGTCGGGATAGAGATACTTCTCGTTGATCGTGCTCCAGACCTCGTGGAAAATCTGCCGGCGGAGCGCCACAGACAGCGGTGTAGCCTCCTCCGCCGGCGTGGGTGTGGGTGGAAGCGGCGTGAGCAACGGTTCGCTGGTGGCGGTGACCGCAACCGCCGTCAGGGCTGGCGCAGGCGTGGACGCCAGAACAACGGAGATCGGCGTCACCACGGGCGTCGCCGGCGCCAATGCACTGCGCGTGGTGCAGCCAGCGGCGAGCAATGCCAGCCCCAGGAATACGCCGAACCTGAGGGCCTCCCCAGCGAAGTTGCGACGGAGAGGGGCGCAGGGCGGGCTCGCCCTCCCTGAAAAACCTTCTTCAACCCTTTCCAAGGCCGCAAGGGTAGTTCGCAAGCGTGTAGCCAGGATACGGATCATCATCAACTCGACAGCGTAAGTGGTACATCCAGCAAGTTCTCGAACGGGAGGGTCTGGGAGGGTTTTGCCCTCCCAGACACCCGCCGCCCAGCCCTTTCGGGTAACATAACCTGGCGGATGCACCAGGTTATCCGATGATGTTCTGGGAGGGTTTCGCCCTGCCAGCCCCTCCCATCAGGCAGAGGCGCAGGGAACCCGGGGCTTCCCCGTTCCCGCCCCTCCCGTCAGGCAGGGGGGTGGAGAACGCCGGGTTTTCCACCCTCCTCCACGCTCTAAGCGCGCGAGGCGCCGTCATTGTTCCGTCGCGAACGCCGCGGCGAGGACCTGCCCGGCCAGTTCGGCGCCGACACTGCTGCCCTCGCCGCCGCTCTCCACCATCACCGCCACCGCGTAGCGCGGGGCATCGAGGGGGGCGACTGCCAGGAACCAGGCGTGCGGTGTTGCTCCCGGTACGTGCTCGGCCGTGCCCGACTTGCCGCCCACGGGAATGCCCGGAACGAAGGCGCTCACACTGCTGCCAAAGCCATACTGCGCCACCGCGCCCATAGCCGCGAGCATCGTCGCGGCCGTCTGCGACGCCATCGTCCGGCGGAGTTCTCGCGGCCGGAACTCGCGGATCGTTCCCCCATCGGGCCGGGTGATGCGTTGTACCAGGTAGGGCTGCATCATCACTCCGTCATTGGCGACCGCGGCGGCCACCAGGGCCATCTGCAACGGGGTGACCAGCAGTTGCCCCTGGCCATAGCCGGTGTCGGCCAGAGCGCGGGGGTAATTCAAAAAGCCTGGATCCACATAAAGCAGACTCTGCGAGGCGGGCAGTTCGGTGAACGCGGGATAATTGGTGAACGCGCGCCGGGGCGGAAGAATATCGAAGCGACGCGCCACGTCGCTCATCAGGTCCGGTCCCAGGCGCATGGCGTACTGGGCGAAGGCCGTGTTGCACGAGAAGGCATAGACCCGTTCGAGGTCAGACGGTGTTCCGGTCAGCGAGGACAGACCGGCGACGGCGTTGGTCACGGGTGGCGCGCCCTCCTGAGGCGTGTAGGTCTCCGGGCAGGTGATTTCGGCGGGCCGTCCGGCCTGAGGATGTTCGAGCACGGCGATCGCGGTGACAGTTTTGAAGGTGGACCCTGGCGGATAGACGCCCTGAGCGGCCCGGTTCAGCAACGGTTGGCCCGCGCCGTCGGCGGTCAACTGCGCCCAGTAGGCGCTGATACGCTGATTTTCCTCCTGCCAATCGGCGGCGGCCGGGTCAAAGCTCAGCCCGCGCGGGTCGAACCCCGGACTGCTCACCAGGGCCAGAATGGCCCCGGTGCGGGGATCCAGCACCACGACCGACCCCGTGCGCCCACCGAGTGCCGCCGCGGCCCGGGCCTGCAGATCGGCATTGATAGTCAGCGTCAGGTCATTGCCCTGAGGCGCGCCACCGAGGAAGCGTTCGCGCAGCCGTGCCCACTCGTTGCCCCGCTCGCCGGTCAAATACTCGGCATAGGTAGCCTCCAGACCGCTTTGACCATAGCGGGTGCTGAAAAAGCCCACCACATTGCTGAAGGCCCGCGGGTCGTAACGCTCCGCCAGCGGATAGGTCCGGCGGGCAAACCCGACTGCGGGTTCGCTGGCCACCAGCGTCTCGCCACGACGGTCGAACATGCTTCCGCGCAAGATGCGCTGCGAGGCCAGAACAGGGCGCACGTTGCTGGTTGTGCGGCCATCGGGAGCAGTGGCGACGAAGGACGTGATCGCCTCTGCCTGCACGACCTGCTGACGAAGCAATTGCAGACTCAGGAGGGCGAACCCTACGAGCAGCACCACTCCCAGGTGATACACGCTGCTGGTCAGGCCGGGCCGTAGTGACGGGGTGGTAATGCGCGCCGCCAGCCAGAGCAGCGGTCCGGCGGCCCAGAGACAGATTAGCCAGCGC
>CAKZSI010000016.1 GCA_937918935.1 uncultured Chloroflexales bacterium
TCAGCGCCCGCAACCTCTTTCAGGTGCTCGTCTCGGCTGACCGGCACTACGGCCCGATCATCGGCCTGGGGCTGGCACAGCAAATCCCGGTCGCTCTGTCACACCATGGCTACGTTCCTGGTAGTGGGGCGCCGATCACCCTGGTCGGATCGAGCGGCGGCGGACAGATGGGCCTCGGGGCGGGGCCGTTCCTCGCCGATGCTCTGATGGCCCCTGTGCGCATGGTCTCCCTGAGTGGGGTGATGAGCGACGACCCCGCCATCCTCCACTCCACCCATGTTGACCACCTCTATGGGACGAAGGACCCGGTTGCGACCCTCCTTCCGCAGATCGTCTTTCCCGGCCGCTGGCCGCTCAACCGCCGCTCACCCTGGCAGCAGGCCCGCGAGCGGGGCATCTACCGCGAGCGAGCCATTGGCCCGCTCACCCATATGGGGAAGGGCGGCTACTACGATAACCACGCCACCTTGCCCGACGGAACCACCCACAGCGACCACTCCGCCCGTGAGGTCATCGCGAGCATCCAGGGATGGGATGGCGCCCCCTGAACGGCCCGGGAAGAGCGTCGCCTGATCAACAGAGTGCGCCTATGCCAGCGTCACGCGGCACCCGCAGCGCAGGTCAAGCGTGACCGGGGCCGTGAACGTGCGCCGCTCCTGGCCGCGCGCGTCATAGTAGACCGCACCGCTGCGCGGATCAAACGCGATCACTTCTCATGGACGCCGTGGGCCAGATAGAACGGCGCGCCATCCGCGCCGAGATCCTTCTCCTCGTAGCCGAGGCTAAGCACTTCCACCACGGCCGCAGGGATCATCTCCAGCGCCCCGTCGGTATCCGGCGGCTCCACACAGAAGATCGCCAGGTCGGGGCGCTTAATTGAACGATCCGGATCGTTGAAGCGGATCAGCGTGTCGGCCAGAGCAAAACAGGCGCAGCCGCCAGAATGGCCCGGAATGGGTCGCAGTGAGCGCTCGATGCACTGGAGGGCCTTCTGGTGGCGGCTGGTCGGCGACGCCTCCGACTTCATGCGCCCGCGGACATACTCGATCCGTACCGGCGCCTTTGAAGCATCGGTCCGGGCGATAATCTCGGCGATGTCGATTGCAGTGGAAATGATCGTCTCCCTTGATCTTGTTGCTCGTCTCTGCCCCTGAGTATAGCATTGATGTTCAAACCTGGCCGTTCCATACCTGGTATGATGATTGTTAAGGATACGCAGGATATACTGCACGGCACAGGTTACCAGAGGTGGTGAAAGGTTTGACACCACCCCATTGCGAACACAAGATTCCGCCGGTGACGAATGTGGCTGCCGGAGGCCCGCAACGGCATTCACGCTGCGCGCCCGTGCCAGCTTCATAAACATCACAGAAAGGAACAGGGCTATGGAGATCACCATTCGGACGGGGGATGTGCTGGGCGAGCCGGCGGAACTGGCCGTCCTGCTGAGCCTCGAGGACGCCGCCCTTCCCGCCGCGCTCGCTGCGCTGGTCACGCCGTCAGATTTTCGCGGGCGGGCGAAACAGACCCGATTACTGTTCGCGGCGGGGGCCGGGCCGAAACGGCTGCTCTTGATCGGTCTCGGCAAGCCTGAGAAGCTCACCGCCGATCACCTGCGCCAGGCGGCGGCCACTGCCACGCGCCAGGCCCAGGAGTTGCAGATCGCCGCCTTCACCCTGGGTATAAACGGCGATCTACCGCTCAACGCGAACGTTACCGGGCAGGCGCTCGCCGAGGGGCTCGAACTCGGCGCCTATCGCTACCAGCGCTTCCGCACCAACCTCACCGACGAGCAGACCTTCACCGTTGAGCGCGCCACCCTGTACGGCGCCGACGCCACCGCGCTCCAGGCGAGTGTGGCCGTCGGCCAGACGATCGCCCGCGGGGTCGCCTTCGCGCGCGACCTGGTGAACACGCCACCGAATGTGCTTACCCCCGCAGCCCTCGCCGACGAGGCTATTGCCCTGGGCAAGCGGCTGGGTCTGAACGTGACGGTGCTGGACAAAGCGCAACTGATCGAGGGCGGCTTCGGCGGGATCATCGCCGTGGGCCAGGCTTCGGCCAACGAGCCGCGCTTCATCGTGATGGAGTACGGCCAGCCCTCTGAGGCAACCCCGACAATCTGCCTCGTTGGCAAAGGGTTGACCTTCGACTCGGGTGGGCTATCGATCAAGCCGTCAGACTCTATGGCTACCATGAAGACGGATATGTCTGGCGCAGCGGCAGTCTTCGGCGCAATGCAGGTGGTGGCCGAACTCAAGTTGCCACTCCACGTCGTGGGGTTGGCGCCGGCGGTTGAAAACGCGATCAGTGGCAACGCCTACCGCCCGGACGATGTGATCACTACCCTCAGCGGCAAGACCGTCGAGGTGCTCAACACCGACGCCGAAGGGCGGATCGTCCTCTCCGACGCGCTGCACTATGCCCGGCGCTACAATCCCGCCGCCATCGTCGAGCTTTCCACCCTGACCGGGGCCATCATTATTGCCCTGGGGCCGCATGCGATCGGCATGATGGGCACCGACCAGGCCCTGGCTGAGCGGATCAGCCGTGCCGGCGAGGCGAGCGGCGAGCGGGTCTGGCAATTGCCGCTGTGGGACGAATACCGCGAGATGATCAAGAGTGAGATCGCTGATGTCAAAAACATCGGCGGGCGGCCGGCCGGCTCGATCACTGCCGCCGCCTTCCTCGCCACATTCACCGGCGACGTTCCGTTCGTGCACCTCGACATTGCTGGCACGGCCTTCGCCGAAAAGCCGGCAAAGCCCTACGATGCCCCCGGCGCCACCGGCGTCGGCGTGCGCCTCCTGAGCGCATTCTTGCGCGAGTATGGGGGGTAATACTATTTCGGATTGCAGACTTTGGAGGTAATAGAGCAGTCCTCTTCAGGTTGTGAAGCCCGGAGTATCAGGAGTACCCGTAACGACGCAGCGCGCTGCGTTCTTACGCACGGTCGCTGTTGAGAGATAGCCCGGGACTGCTATATTTTTCAGGGAGGTGTGGAGGGCTGCGCCCTCCACGAACTGCTCTTTTCCGCCCGCGGTGGACGTGCGACCAGACAAAGCCGGTGGGTTTCTGCCGCCGCAGGCGGAAAAAGGGTTGCGGGGAAGCTGCGCCTCCCCGCAACCCTCCGCCATCAGAGGACCTGTTTCACCTCAGCGACGTCAGCGCGCCAGGCCGTACTGGGCCAGACACAGGGCGCTTCCCGTGAGCAGGAGCGCCGCCACTCGCAACCCCCATCCGGCCTCGCCCACCCACCGGTCGAGGAGCACGGCGACGCTGCCGATCAACAGGCCCATAACTACGGCAATCGCGTAGCTCTGCTTCACAGTGACATTGCTCCCGTTCGCGTTCCCGGCTCCCACCATACGATCCCTCCGTAACGTTGTTGCTCCCTGGGCGCCAGCATGCCATCATCGGTCGGCACGAAGACCTCGGCGATCGCCGCACGGATGAGCACGTCGCGTTCGGGATTGGGCGTCAGGCGCAGCCGATCGCGCAGATCGAGGAGGGCCTCTTCGGCATTGGCGTAGCGCATCATCGTGGCGATGGGCGCCAACTCGAGCCGCGCCGGCAGCCCGAGCTGGTGGCAGGCGCACAGCGTCTCGAGCGCCGCGGGGAGCGGCAGGCGCGGCTGCCCGTGCACACGCTCCCACACCGGCTTCAGCGCCGAGGTGGGATGACGCAGGCCCAGGAAGAGCACGCACAGCCGGCGCGCCGCCCGGTCCATACCCTCCAGAAAGGGGCCGATCTCGCGCACGCCGTAGACCACGTGGGCCGAGAAGGCTACGTCCGCCGCTGGCGGGTCCTCCATCGGCCAGGTGCTGGCAATAATTGTGACGTTGCTCAGACCCGCTTCAGTCACCGTGGCTTCGAGTTCGGCACGCATCGCCGGCGAGGGCTCCACCGCGACGACGTGGGCCACGCGGCGGGCCAGGTGCGGCAGATAGCGCCCGGTTCCCGCGCCAATATCGAGCACCGTGTCATCCGGACGCAAGTGCGGGAAGAGCCATTCCATCGAAGAGTCGGGCTGCGGGTGACGCCGCGCCGCCGCCGCGAAGCGCCCGGCGCGATGGGCCCAGTAGTCTGCGCTGCGACCAAAGGCGGGGTCCATCACGGCCTCACCCTGGGCGCGCTCCTGGTCGTACATCCGTCGCCACGTCTCCAACCAGTCGTAGCCGCCAGCCATGAGTTCGGGCATTGCCATGGTCCGTGTTTCTCCATCGAGCTTTCTGCATGCGGGCGAGCCACTTGCCCGCGTGGCTGGAGAAGAGTATTTCGGGGAGGGCCTTGCCTTCCAGGACCGCCCCCTCGGGCAGGGGAAAACCCGCTTTCCCCAGATTCGGGTCAGCCGCGCGGCGCATCCAACAGCATTTGGTATAATAGGCCACACGGCAGTGAGCCGCAACAACCGGAGTTTAACTTCTGGCCGCCGGCGCGCCTCGAACGCGCAACGGTGCGGCGACCGTAATACAGCCTTCGACCGGCGCAATAGTAAAGGTGCGCGTGTATGAGCGAGCTAGGGGATCGGCTTCGGCAGGCGCGGGAGCGGCAGGGGCTCTCGCTGGCCCAGGCCTCAGTGGATACCCGTATCCTTCAGGCATCGCTCGCAGCCCTGGAAGAGGGCGCCTATCAGCGCCTCCCCGGCGATGTCGTGGTACGTGGCTTTATCCGTAACTATGCGCAGTACCTCGGGCTACCGCCCGATGAGATGATTGAACTCTACCGCCGCGAGCGGGGTGGCACTGATCCGATCCGCATCGTTCCCGCCACCAATCCGCCCCGCACTCGCGCGTATGTCCTGCCGAGCTTCCTCGGTGTCTTTTTTGTGACCATGGCCCTGGTTGGCCTGGCTTATGTCACCCTCAATGCCGTCGGGCGCATCGGCGACCGGGCCGGGGGGGTGGTGGCCGAGTCTACAGTGGTGGCCCCACCACCCTCGCCCCTGCCGACGGTGACGCCAGCCATCATGCCCACCACTGCGCCTGTGGCGCAGCCCGCACCGCCTCTCCCGGCAACTCCTGATACGCCGGTTGCGGGCGGAAACGTCGAGCCGCCAGCACAGGCGTCTCCGGAGATTACGCCTACCCCGTCGGCGCCCATCGTGCTGGAGATTGTAATCCCCAACAGTCGGGGCACCGAGAACTCGTGGGTGCGGGTGCAGACGGACGGCAGCACGGCTTTCGAGGGGATCATGCGCTCTGGCGAGAAACTGGTGTTCGAGGCCCAGCGCCGCGTGTTCGTCCGCGCCGGCAATCCGCCCGATGTCCAGGTGACTGTCAATGGGTTGCAGCAGGGGCCGCTCGGCCAGGCAGCCGGCCAGCCTGTCAACTGGTTCTGGCCCCCCAATTGAGGCCGGGAATTGCTCTCCGGCAGGGATATGCGACGAGCCCCTCTGAAAGCCCCGTTCCGTCGGGGAGCGGCCACGCCGTGCCCCACCGGAACGGGAAATCTTGCGGGCCGCAGGCCCTCGTACCCCGGTTGAGACGAAGTCTCGTTGTAATCAGGAACTCCTATGGCAAATGAACATAGCTTTGACATTGTTTCCGATTTCGAGTATCAAGAACTCGTCAACGCAGTCGATCAGGCTCAACGTGAGATCCAGACCCGCTACGATCTGAAGGATACGAAGACGACCCTCGAACTCGGGAAGAGCGAACTGGTGATAACCACCGACAATGAACTTTCGCTGCGCAGCGTGCGGGATCTGCTCGAGACCCGCGCCCTGCGTCGCCAGTTGTCACTCAAGATCTTCGACTACGGGAAGGTCGAACCGACCAGCGCCGGACGGGTGCGCCAGGTGGTCGCCCTGCGTAAAGGCATCAACGCCGAGCTGGCGAAAAAGCTCGCGAAGCTGATTCGGGACGAGTTTCCCAGGGTGCAGCCCCGTATTCAGGGCGAGAGCCTGCGCGTGGCCTCGAAGAGCCGTGACGAGTTGCAAGATGTGATTCGCTTTCTTAAAAGCAAAGAGCAGGAGATCGAGGTTCCCTTGCAGTTTACAAATTATCGGTGATGCAAAGGGTCAACCGGGTCTCCCCCTACCGGCCCATGGGGCGCCAGCGACCCCGACACCGGTTGGAAAGTTGAGCAACCAGGTTTCCCCACACCTCTGCGTACCGGGGGTGCACGTCATTAGCGCCGTGCTCGGCGGGATCGTCAGCCCCACACCCCTGCTCACCGGGGGGCGCTCTAAATGCGGCGGATTATAGGCCCTCGCCGCGCAGGTCGCCGAATTCTATGAAATACCATATTCTCACCCTGGGTTGCCCCAAGAATGCCGTGGATAGCGAGGGCATGGATGGCCTCCTCGCCGCCGCCGGGCACGCGCCGGTCGCCACACCCGAAGACGCTGATGTGATCATCGTTAACACCTGTAGCTTCATCGCGGCGGCCCGCGAGGAGACCCTCGGCGTGCTGCGCGACCTGAGCGCCCGCAAGCGTGAGGGCCAGCGCCTGATCGCCGCCGGTTGCATGGCCCAGTCCCACGGCGACCTGCTGGCGGCCATCGAGGGCGTTGATAACATGCTCTCCACCCGGCGCTGGATGCAGATTAACGACCTGATCGCTCCCAACGGGCAACCCGCCGACTCCCATCGCCCCCTGATCCCGTTGCAGGCCGTGACCGCCTCAAGTACGACGTTGCAACCCTTGCCCGCAGCAGCGCCGCAGCCGTCGAGCTACGCCGACTGGCGCACCATGCCCATCCGCCGCAACCGCGCCACTCCCTCGGCCTATCTCAAGATCTCCGATGGCTGCAACCTCCGCTGCGCCTTCTGCACCATTCCCAGTTTCAAGGGCGATATGGCCTCCAAACCCGTTGGCGCCGTCCTCGGCGAGGCCCGTGAACTGGTTGCCAACGGGGTGCGCGAGATTGTGCTCGTGGCCCAGCACCTCACCGACTATGGGCACGACCTGGGGCTGAAAGACGGCCTGGCCACCCTGCTCGACGAACTCTGCCAGATGCTCCCCGAGCACATATGGGTGCGCCTGATGTACGCCTATCCCCATGGTATCTCCGAACGCCTGATCGAGGTCATGGCGACCCGCCCGCAGATAGTCAAGTACCTCGATATGCCTCTGCAGCACGCCCATCCGGCCACGCTGCGGCGCATGCGCCGTCCCCCCGATACGGAGCGCACCCTGGCCCTGATTGACGCCCTGCGCGCGGCCATGCCCGACATCGCCCTGCGCTCGACGTTCATCGTCGGTTTCCCCGGCGAAACGCTGGAGGAGTTCCGCGCCTTGCTCGCCTTCCTCGAACGGGTTCAACTCGATCGCGTGGGCGCCTTTCGCTACTCGCGCGAACCCGGAACCGCCGCCGCGGACCTGCCCGACCAGGTGCGCCCCCAGGTGATCGAAAAGCGCTGGCACACGCTGATGCAACTCCAGCAGGGCATTTCACGCGCCCGTAGCGCCCGCTGGCTCGGGCGCACCCTCCCGGTGCTCATCGAGGGCCAGGGCGCCGCCGACGACGGTCGCCCCCTGGCGATCGGGCGCTCGTTCCGCGACGCGCCAGAGATCGACGGGCAGGTCTTCGTCTGGGGTGAAGCGCCGGTAGGGTCGTTCCTCACCGTGCGAGTGACACGGACTACCGATTATGACCTGTGGGCCGTGCCTGAAGGTGGAGAGGAAGCAGAGGGGAGAAGGTGATAGCGCGAGTGGGAGACTCGCTCGCGCGTGGCCAGTGGCAGGGGAAGGGAGGTCGGCTTCGGGGCGAGCCGACGTATGGGCCGAAGCCTGGCTACCCCTCGCCGGTGCGGGACCGGATGGCCTGCTGGAGGCGTTGCAGTTCAGCCGGGTTGTTCTTCGCCAGGTACTCGACAATGTAGTCAATGGCCGTATCGCGGTAGTCGTCCAGCAAGCCGTCCAGCACCTGACGCACCACCAGTTGTACGAACTCGGTCTCCGAGATCGCTGGCGTGTAGACGTAGGCCAGACCCTCCCGCTGCCGGTTCAGGACGCCCTTCTCCGCCAGGCGGCTCATTGTGGTCATGACCGTGGTGTAGGCGATCTCGCGCTGCTGCGAAAGGCGGCGGTGGACCTGCTTCACTGTACTGCGTTCGCTCTGCCAGAGAATCTGCATGATCTCCGTCTCGAGCGGGCCGAGCACCTTGACCAGGCCATCCTTGGCAGGGCTGAACCGAAAACGCAAGTTGAGCGGCATCATGAGCACCCCTTCTTCGATGTTGTCGGTTGCGGCTGAAGGCTGACGCTGCCGGGGCAACGGCGTGTCGGGTCAGACGTTGGCCCTGCTCCTACCGCCTTACATATGCAGGAGTGTACTAGTCAAAGCCGGTGTGCGGCAATGGCTTCAGATTACACTGCGGTGACAGTTGGAATGAGCACCGATCGTTCTTGCTGGCTCTGAGGAGCGAAAAAACTATTGGTTGTCGTACCAGGTATAACGGTATTTGTAAGCACTTTTGGGTGATAAAGCAATGACACTCCCTGACAGCGCGCGACTGATTCAGCAGGCTATGGGCGAGGCGTTTCCGGCAGCCGAAGAGCGGGTGGCGCGCTTCTACCAGATGCAGGAGTACCACCTGGGCTGGCGTGATGAACACCTGCGGCCTGCAACCGCCGATCCCGGCAAACTGATCCGCCCCCAACTGGCGCTGCTGGCATGCCAGGCGGCCGGGGGCAACCCGCGCCAGGCCTTGCCCCTGGCCGCCGGGGTGCAGTTGCTCCACGACTTTACGCTGATCCACGACGATATCGAAGATAACAGCACGACCCGGCGCGGACGGCCCACCGTCTGGTCCATCTGGGGGTTGGCCCAGGGCATCAACGCTGGCGACGGCATGTTCGTGATCGCCCATCTGGCCATCCATGGCCTGGCCGACACGGGCGTGCCTGCTGAGCGCACGCTGCGCGTGCTGCGCCGCTTCGATGAGATCATTCTCCAGGTCTGTGAAGGGCAGTATCTCGATCTGAGCTACGAGGGCGATCTGACCATCACCCCGGAGGATTACCTGGCGATGATCGGCCGCAAGACCGCCGCGCTGATCGCTGGCGCCTGCGAACTGGGCGCCCTGGTCGCCGGCGCCACACCTGATACGGCAGCGGCTCTGGCCGACTTCGGCCGCAGTATGGGCCTGGCCTTCCAGATCGAGGATGACCTCCTCGGCATCTGGGGCCTGCCCGAGGTGACCGGCAAGCCTGCCGCCGCCGATCTCTACCGGCGCAAGGTCAGTCTCCCGGTGGTGCATGCCCTGGCCACCGGCGCCGACCGCGCAACCCTGGCAGGACTCTACGCCCGGCCGGAGATGGACGACCAGGCCGTGCAGGCGGCCCTGGCGATCCTCGACGCCGCCGGTTCACGCGCCTACTGCGCCACCGTGGCCGCCGAACATCACGCCGCCGCCTTCGCCGCCCTCGACCGTCTCGGCCCCGGCGAGACCCCCGACGCCTCCGCGGCCCGCGCCCGCCTGCGCACCCTGGCCGAAAGCCTTATCGGAAGACAAAGTTGACGCACCAGAGGGAGGGCCATGCCCTCCCAGAAACGTTAGCAATGCACCTCCAATGCGCATCGCCCTGGTAAGCGGCGAATATCCGCCCCAACCTGGCGGCATCGGCGACTATACGCGCCGCCTGGCCGAGGCCCTGGGCCGACGCAGCCACACCATGACTGTGCTGACCATTCAGGATCGGCGCCTGCGGGTGTATGGCCACGGCGATCTGACGGCGCGACTGCCCCGCCAGGCATCCGCTGGTCTCGACTGGTCATTACGCTGCTGGCCCGCGCTGATCGGCGCGCTCGATAGCCTGCGGCCCGACTGGTTGCACATCCAGTACCAGACCGGCGCCTACGCCATGCGTCCCGAGGTCAATCTGTTGCCCTGGCGCCTGCGCGCCCTGCCAGGGCGACCACGGATCGCGGTTACGTTTCACGATCTACTGACGCCTTACCTCTTCCCCAAAGCCGGACCGCTGCGCCGCTGGGTGAACTGGCGCCTGGCCCGCGATGCCGATGTGGTGATCACCACCACGGCGGCTGATGCGGCGAGCCTCGGAGAGGCGGGAGTGGAGGTGCAGGTGATCCCCATCGGCTCGAACATCCCCGTTGCGCCGCCGGAGAGCTTTGAGCGGACGGCCTGGCGGGCGCGGCTGGGTCCTGGCGCCACGGACAGGCTGATCGCCTACTTCGGGTTGCTGGCCCCCAGCAAAGGGGCCGACGTGCTGATAGAGGCGCTGGCCCGCCTCGACCCCTCGTGGGGGTTGATTATCATTGGCGGCGCCGCCACCGCGCCGCAGGATGTGGCCCACGCCGCGGCGGTGCGCGCCCTGGTGGCGCGCCTGGGGCTGGCGCCCCGCGTGGTGGAGACGGGCCACCTGCCGGACGAAGAGGTTTCGGCGTGGTTGCTGGCCGCTGATCTGGTCGCCTTGCCCTTCCGCGACGGGGCCTCATTTCGGCGGGGGAGCCTGCTTGCCGCCCTGGCCCACGGCTGCCCGGTGGTCAGCACCATGCCGGTGGATACGGCCACCACGGAGGCCCTGCGCCCGGCGGCGCTGCTGGTCCCCCCGAACGACCCGGCGGCCCTGGCCACGGCCATCGCCGCCCTCGGCGCCGATGCGCCCGCCCGTGCGCGCCTTGCCGCCGCCGGGCGCGCCCTGGCCGCGCGCTTCTCCTGGAGCGCCATCGCCGCCCAGCACGAGGCGCTCTATACGGAGTGCGGTTCGCTACACCAGCCGGGCTGATGCAGCACCTCCGGGGCGATCCCTATTCTCCAGCTTTTTCGCTGGTTCTGCGCCAGAACCAGCGAAAGCCAGAACCAACCGCCATCGGAGACGGACTTTGCTCAAGCCCTGGCACCGGCGCCCTGGTTGCTCAGGCAAGCAACTATCGTTATAATACGGAGAATGTAAGCGCCGCTGCGGGCGCTGCCTGGTGTTGCTGTATATGAAAAACCGGACTACCAGAACAACTGCTTCCGGAAAGGCGTTGACGCTCCGGGTCATCCTGCTTCCAGAACCGCCACGCACACGAAAGCAAGCGCATGACCGATCACGAGCACCAGATGGCCAACAATACCCTGCTCGAATTGCGTAACGGTGCGCTCCTGCGGATCGCCGGGGCGATCGAGACAGCCACCAACCTCGATGAACTGCTCTTCCTCAGCCTCAACGAGTTCGCCCACCTCTTCGATCTGCACAATAGCGGCGTGGTGCTGCTGAGCGAGGATGGCAGCCTGGCGCAACTCACCAATACCTATCCGCCGCAAGTGCGCATGCCGGCGCCCTTTCCCCTGGCGGAAACCAGCCTGATGCGCCAGGTGGTGCTGAGCCGACAGCCGGCGCAGATCAGCGACATTGCCGAACACACCCAGTTCTTGACCAACCCCAACCTGTCCGAGATAGCCGCGCTGGCCATCGCGAGACACATTCGTTCGCTACTGCTGCTCCCGCTGGTGGCCCAGGATGCCTGCATCGGGTTGCTGATCTTCGCCAGTGTGGAGGAGCCGCGCCATTTCTCTGACGACGAGATCGGCCACGCGCGCCTCCTGGCTGGCCAGATGGCCGCCGCGATCACCGCGTTCCGGATCACTGAGAAGGCCCAGCGCCGCAGTGCCGAGTTGGAGACGTTGAACGATATTGCCGCCGCCGTCGCCTCCTCGCTCAACACCCGTGAGGTCTACCACCTGGTGATGGAAAAGCTCAACGAGTATTTTCAGGTGGAGGCCGGCTCCCTTCTGATGCTCGACGAGGAGACGGACGAACTGGTCTTTGTGATGACCCTGGAGGCCGGCGAGGAGAAACTCTTCGGCGTGCGCATCCCCTATGGCCAGGGAATCGTCTGGAGCGTGGCCGAGTCGCAGCAGTACGAGATCGTTCACGATGTCGCCAACGACCCGCGGTTCCTGCGCAACGTCAGCGACTCGGTCGGCTTTGAGGTGCGGAACATCCTCTGTGTGCCGATTGTTGTCAAGGGTCGCACCATTGGCGTCATCGAACTGCTGAACAAGATTGAAGGGCTGTTCACCGAAGAAGAGGCCCGACGCCTGGCGCGTATGGCGGCGACGATCGGTGTGGCAATCGAAAATGCGCGCCTCTTCCAGACGGTGACGACTGTTCGCGACCGCTTCGAGGCGATTCTTAATTCCGCCAACGACGGCATCCTGATGGCCGATATGCGCGACCAGATTGTGACGGCCAACCCTACGGCGGCTCGCCTGTTGCAAACCCGCCGCGAGGCCCTGATTGGCCGCCCGCTCGATACGGTGCTGGCTGAACTGAATGCCCGGGCTACCGCGGTGGAGCGCCCGTCGTGGTTGAACGACGGCGATCGCGCCGAGGCGGTCGTTGAACTGGAGTTCAGCGGGCCGCCGCGGCGCTTCATTCGCCATTACCTTCTGCCGGTTCACGAAACCAGCGGCGCCACGATCGGGCGCCTGGCACTGTTTCAGGATATCTCGAAGGAGCGTGAACTGGCCCAACTGCGCGAAGATTACACCGGCATGCTGGTCCACGATCTGCGCGCGCCACTCACCTCGATTATGAACGGCATCGCGATGGTCCGGCGCGGCCTTGGCGGTCCGGTCACCTCCCAGCAGCAGGAGTTGCTCAGCATCGCCTATCAGGGCAGCCAGACTATGCTGGATATGGTGAATACCCTGCTCGATATCGCCAGGATGGAACAGGGCCGCATACAACTCGACCGGCAACCGCTCTCGCCCTACGAGGTGGTCGATCAGGTGCTGGATCGTCTCAGGGTCTCGGCCCAGGGGCAGAAGGTGCACCTGGTGCAGGATCTGGCCGTGGGATTGCCGTTGATCGAAGCTGACCGCGACACCCTTGTGCGCGTGCTGCAGAACCTGCTCGATAACGCGATCAAGTTTTCGCCGACCGGTGGTACGGTCACCCTGGGAGCGGCGCCGGTGCGGGTCAGCGCCGAGGGCGAGGCGATGAACGATCCGCCTGTCAGCCTGCCGGCCCTTGCCCCCGGCGACTGGCTCGTCTTCTGGGTGCGCGACGAAGGCCCGGGCATTCCCGCCCAGTACCACGAACGCATCTTCGAGAAGTTTGGCCAGGCCCACGGCGGTCGAAAGACCCAGGGCACCGGTCTGGGTTTAACCTTCTGTAAACTCGCGGTCGAGTCCCATGGTGGGCGAATCTGGTTGGAGAGCGTTGAGGGCCAGGGCAGCACCTTCGCCCTGGGATTGCCACTATCGCCTGATGAGTCGCCAGATGACGGCCAGGCAGTACGCTAAACGCGACGCAAGCAGAGCGGATTCGTCAGATGTGAACATCGGGACCCTCAGAGCGCTTCCCCGCCGGCACGGGCAAATGATTTACACGTTGATATTTTAAAATAATTGTCACACATGGCATTTATTTCTTTCATTAGCAATGTTTTATAATGAGTTCATTCATGGATATTGCTACATAGCGTAAGATACAGCGGGGTCAGGCTCCCGGCGGGCCGGTGAGCCGCGGCACATGCAGAACTTTTCGTCGCCCCTCCGGGGTTGTACACCAGCGACGCCAGACATTCACGCGAGTCACAACGATGCGGCAGTTTCTCAACACCTACCGCTCGCAACTCAAGTACACCGTCATCGGTCCGTACCTGGTCCTGATGATCCTGGTGATGCTGGTTGGCTCGTTTATCGCCATCACCCTGGTGGCCGATAGCTGGCAGGAACGCTTCAATAATCAACTGGGTCAGGTGGCGCGCAACTTCTCCGAGTCGTTCGCCCAGCGCGAGATCGGTAACCTGACCTTCCTAGGGCAGATGATCTTCACCGCGCCGAACGCCGAGACCGGCGCTCCCTCGGTACCCCAGGCCATGCGCGAGCGCAACGTCAGGGGCCTCGAACAGGCCCTTGAGGGCCTGTGGCGACTTGCTCAGGTCAACGAGAACGTTAAGCCGGACCGGTTGATCGTCTTTGATCCCCATGGCCAGGCCCTGGTGGATTGGGAGCGCAGTTCCGACGATGGCAGCGCACCCATCCGCTACCTGGGCACCAATCTGGCCGGCATCCCTCTGGTTGAGAGCGTTCTGCGCGGCGAGAGCACACCCATACCCGGCACCGGCGAGCAGGGTGATAAGTTCAGCGGCCTGATCTCCTTCCGCGATAGCGAAGGGAAGGATCATCTGCACTTCTTTACCGTCGCACCGGTGTACGTGAGCAGCCGGACCGGCAACGATGAATTGCTGGTCGGCGGGGTGCTCGTCGCTCAACGCCTCGATGCCCTGCTCGCCGATTTGCAGCAGCGCAGCCAGTCGGCGCTGAGCACAATCTACGATGTCCGGGGCATCGCCTATGCGACCACCGGCACCGGTGTGGATCTCGCCTCGCTCGATATGAGCGAGCGCCTGCTGGCTCAGTTGAGCGCCCTCAACACACCCGACGCGCGCGCGGGAACGAGACGTATGCGGAGTGGTTCCGAACCGGAAGATCCCTGCCTCGATATCGGCATGCTCTCGGGGCGCCTGGTCTCACCCGTCACAACGATACGCCCACCCGCCTGTTCCGTTAATACCGTGACCATGGTGGCCGGCCGTGAGTTTCAACAACTCTACGCGCCGCTGGTGATCCGCGGGGTGCAGTCGGGCTACTTCTCCGTCGGTCTCTCGACCGATTTCGTGGTGAGCGCCTGGTCGTCGAGCCGCTCGGCGGTGCTCGGAGTCACTGCCGCGCTTGCGCTGGCGACAGTGATCGTCGGCATGATGGTGGCGCGACGCATTACTCGCCCCCTGCAAGACCTGGTTGAGACGGCCGAAGCAGTCACTGCGGGGGATCTGGAGCGGCGCAGTACGGTTAGCGACCCGAATGAGCTTGGCAGGCTGGCCCTGGCCTTTAACCAGATGACCGAGCACCTGCTGCGCCTGTACGTGACCAGCCGTGAATTGAACCGCACAATCGATGTTGACCAGGCGCTGACGGTTGCCTCGGAGGCCGCCGCCGCCTTCGTGCCTGGTACGGAAGCCATCGCGCTGCTGGAAACGCCCGAGGGATTCCGCTATCGCACCCGTCCTGCTGCACACGAGAGCCTGCGCTCACTCCCAAACCAGGCGCTTGAGCCTTCCTGCATCGCCGCATTAAGCGCCTTCGACCCTCAGGAACCGCGCCTGATGCCTGTCGATCCTCAGACTGCTCAGACGGCTGGCCTGGCACGCGCCGGGCTTCAGACAGTCCACTGGATGCCAATCTTTCGGCAACGGCAGGTCGCCGGTGGACTGCTGATGGTCCACCCCGAGCCGGAGGCCTTCGACGAGTCGAGCCAGCAGAGCCTGGCAGTGGTGGCGCACATGGCCAGCGCGGTGCTGGCCAATGCGCTACTCTACAGCCAGGTGCAGCAGGACGCCAAACAACGCCAGGCCATTCTCACCTCCATCGGCGATGGGGTGGTCGTCTGCGATGAGATGGGGCGTATCATCCAACTGAACCGCGCCGCTGAAGAGATACTGGGCCTCACCAACTGGCGCGAAACGCGCCCGCGCTTCGATGCCTTGCCCCTCGAACCGGCGTCGCAGCCGCGCGAGGTGTTTGGCCGCAGCGACCCGCAGTTCCGCCTGGGCCGGCGCTTCCTTACGCTGACGCGCTCACCGCTACTGGCCGAAGAAGGTCACACCGCCGGCGAGGTGATCGTGCTGCACGATGTTACCGAGGCCGTGGCCATCGACAAGGCCAAGACCGACTTTATCGCCA
Organism: uncultured Chloroflexales bacterium; assembly: GCA_937918935.1. Taxonomy (GTDB): domain Bacteria; phylum Chloroflexota; class Chloroflexia; order Chloroflexales; family Chloroflexaceae; genus JACAEO01. The sequence goes on from CAKZSI010000016.1 coordinate 15,654, forward strand.
CCATCTCTCACGAATTGCGCACCCCCCTGACGGTGATCCGTGGCTTTACCGAGTTGCTCCTGCGGGGTACCGGCGGCAAACCACCCACGCCGGACCAGGCCGACCTGCTCGAACAGGTGCGCCTGCGGGCCATCGAGATGACCGATATAGTGAATAACGCCATTCTGATCGCCGATATCGAGTCGGGGCGGTTGCGCGCCGATCTGCAGCCGCTGGATCTCGACATCGTGGTCAATCGGGCCCTGGCGCCACTGCTCCCTGCCTTCGAGTCCAAACACCTCAGCATCACGGTGGAAATCCCGCCTGATCTGCCTGCTGTCCTCGCCGATCGCGAGCAACTCCAACGCGCCCTTGGTCACCTGCTCGACAACGCCCGCCGGTATACCGATGCCGGCGGTGTGACCATTACCGCGTTTCCAGTGCATGGGCAGGTGCAGATCGATATCACCGATACCGGCCAGGGCATCTCGCCGGAGATGTTGCCCCGTCTGTTTTCGCGCTTTCAGCGCATTGACGGCAATAGCTCGAGCCAGCGAGGCGGCGGCCTCGGACTGGCGATTACCCGCCAGTTGATCGAGCGTCAGGGTGGCACGGTGCGCGTCAACAGCGCACCGGGCCGTGGAAGCACCTTCAGCATCACTCTGCAGCAGGCCAATGAACGAACCCTCGCCGTCGCCCAATCCAACGAGTCAGCGGCCTCGCCGTGACAGCCTGACCGGACTCGTGCTGCTCGCGCTGCTGCTGGCCTTGCTGCCGATCGGCTGCATTGCCGAGGTGGCCTTGCGCTTGATTATGCCCGACCACGATCCGTTCAAGGATGTGGGAGCCACCTCGGGGTTCGACTTCTACCGCCCCTTCCCGCCCGGAATCAGCTTCGCGGCGGTCGATCCCGCCCTCGGGGACCTGCAGGCCACCGAGGTGGCGCGCCGTGCGCAAACGCCCGTTGGCGTCTCGGCAGGCGTTACTGTCGCCCCGCTGGTCGAGGTTGCCCCGCCAATCGCCTCCATCGTTCCGCCGACCCCGACCCCGACCGTCCCGCCGACCCCTCGCCCCACGGTGACGTCGCTGCCCGCAACTACCGCCATCGCTGGAGGGAGCCAGCCCTCACCAACCTCCACCATCATTGTGATTATCCCCGGCGTGACCGCCACGCCTGATACTGGCGCGACGGCAACACGCACGCCCACCGCCACGCCGGGGGGCGACCGCACGCCGAGCCCCACTCCGACGCTGCAAATTATCATTGGCCAGCCAACCGCCACCGCGACGCCTGTTCCAGTTGCACCAACGCTGACGGCCACCCTTCCAGCGGCGACGACACCATCTATACCCACGGCAACCAGTGCGCCCACGTCCACGCCGGCGATCACAGCGGCGCCCACTGGTACCAGCACACCTCGCCCAAACACGCCCACGCCTACGGCGACGACTATCATTGTGGTGACACCCACCGCAGCGCCGCCGACGGCGACGAATACGCCCGTACCACCCACGGCAACCAGCACCTTCGTGCCCCCCACCGCCACCAGCGCGCCCCCCACCGCCACCAGCGCGCCCCCCACCGCCACCAGCGCGCCCACGGCCACCCCCGTGCCGCCCACCGCCACCAGCGCGCCCACGGCCACCCCCGCGCCCCCCACCGCCACCAGCGCGCCCACGGCCACCCCCGTGCCGCCCACCGCCACCAGCGCGCCCACGGCCA
>CAKZSI010000017.1 GCA_937918935.1 uncultured Chloroflexales bacterium
GCCGGGACATGCCCGTCTACGACCGTGAGGCCGTCATCGCTCCTCCCCCCGGCGGGGCGAGGCCGGGACATGCCCGTCTACGACCGTGAGGCCGTCATCGCTCCTCCCCCCGGCGGGGGGAGGTTGGGAGGGGGGCTTGCCAGCGGGGGGAGGCCGGGAGGGGGGCAGGGGGCCGTGCCGCGCGCAGCGCCTCAGCCACGCGGTCACTGGTCGAGGGCTGCCGCGATCCGTTCGGCGGCGGCCCGGCCACTGGCGATGGCCAGGTGGACGCGCCCCTGGCCCGCGACCATGTCACCGGCGACGAAGAGCCCGGCGATGCCCGCGCTGGCCGCGGGGGCGCACGGCGCGTCGGCCAGGGCATAGCGCCAGCGATGCACATCAACCCACAGCGGCGCGCCCGGATCGGCGCCGAGCAGTTCGCCGATGAGCCCATGGACGGCGGTGAGCGCAGCGGGCAGCGGCGCAGCACCACCGTAGGTGCCCCTGGGCAGCGCCTCCCAGTGCTGCTTGCTCCATGCCGGCGCCATCTGGGCCAGCAGCAACCCGTGGCCGGCGGGCGCGCGATCCGGCTTGACGTGCTCGCAGGCCAGCTAGGCAATCGGGTGGCGCCGGTCGAGGTTGAGCAGCGCGTACCAGGGCGGCACAGGGCGGTGCGCATAGGCGAAGGCCAGTGAGAGACAGGGGCGGTAGCGTGCCGGCGCGAGCGCAGCGAGCAACTGCGCCTGCACCGTCGGGTCAATACTGCTCGCCGCCAGGATGGCAGCGGTCTGTGGAGCGGGCGGGGTGAGCAGCACCACGGCGAACGGGCCGCTGCGCTGCCCGCTGGCGTCCACCAGCTCGTAATCCGTCTCGGCCTGGTGCAGGGCGGTGATGGTCGTCTCGCGCTGGACCACAAGGCCGCTGGCCAGGTGGCGGGCCAGGGCATTAATACCGCCGGGCCAGGTCCAACTGGCTTCCGCGGCCTGCGCGGAGTCACCCGGGCCGATCTGCCCCTCGCTCGTGAAGGTCCAGACCGGCTGAGCGATAGTCTGGGCGCCGTCAATCTCGGCGACGAGGGCCTGAAACTCCGGGGCCGGCGCCTTGAAGACCTGGGCGCCGTGGTCAATCGCGAAGCCGGCGACGCGCCGGGTAGCGACGCGCCCGCCGAGGCCGCGGCTCTTCTCGAACACCCGGACGGTGTGGCCACTGCGGACGAGCACGCGGCCTGCGGCCAGCCCGGCCACCCCGGCGCCAATGATAGCGATGCTGCCCATAGACGCGCCGTTATGCGAAGCCCTGCTCAAGCAAGGTCTGCAGTTCGTGGCTGTCCTCGCGCCCGTAGGGGCCAATCACGGCGAGGTGCAGCGCCTCACTGCGCAGCAGGCGCCGGGCCACGCGCTGCACATCGGCGGCGGTGACCGCCTCGACCTCGGCAATCACCTGCTCGACCGGCGCAACATGGCCATAGCGCAGCAGATGGGCGCCGTTGCGCGAAGCCACCGACCAGGTATCCTCCAGCGAGAGCAACAGCCCTCCTTTAACCTGCTCCTTGACCATCGCCAGTTCATCGGCGGTCACGCCGTTGTTGGCCAGATCGCGCAGGATCTCCAGGCCGAGGGCCACGGCATCGCGCAGGGCCTCAGGCTCGACGCTCCCGTAGATGACCCACATGCCAGCGTCGGAGAGATCGTTGTGATAGGAGCCGATGCTGTAGGCCAGACCGTGCTCCTCGCGGAGCAGTTGAAACAGGCGCGAGGACATGCCGCCGCCGAGGATGGAGTCGAGCACCTGGAGCGGGCGCCGGTCGGGATCGCTATAGGACAGACCGGGCAGGCCCAGGCAGAAATTCCCCTGTTCGGTATCGCGACCAAGCAGGGTCAGACGCGGGCCAGGGCGTGGTACGGGGCGCGGTTGCGGGGGCGTCGGTGCGCCAGGGGGCAAGCCATCGAAGGCGGCACGCACGGCGGCGTAAGCCTCGGCCACACTGATCCTGCCCGCCACCGAGACGACCAGGTTGGTGCGGTGGTAGAAGCGTTGCCAGAACGAGGCCAGATCCTCGCGCCCGAGGGCGCTCACCGTCTCGACACTGCCGGCGATGTCGCGGCCCAGCGGACTGCCGGCCCACATAGCCTGTTGCAGCAACTCGTGCACCCAGTCGCCGGGCGTATCCTGGAGACCGCGGATCTCCTCGATAATCACCCGGCGCTCCTTCTCCAGTTCATGCAGATCGAACAGCGGGCGGCGGATCATCTCGCTGAGCACGTCCAGCGCCCGATCCACATGCAGGGTGGCCACCTTCGCGTAGTACACCGTAGACTCGTAGGCGGTGGAGGCATTGAGCACGCCGCCCACCCCCTCGACGGCATGGGAGATGTGGCGCGCCGAGGGGTAACGTTCGGCGCCCTTGAAGAGCATGTGCTCAATAAAATGCGCCGCGCCGCCCTGCGGGTCAGGCTCGTGGCGTGCGCCTGCGGCCACGAAGCAGCCCACCGACACCGAATAGGTGTGGGGCAGTTCTTCGACCAGGATGCGCAGCCCGTCAGGAGTGGTGATCAATTCTGGCATACTCGGTAGCATACCACAACTCTGGCGAGCGTGGCGGCCCCTGCGCCGCGTACCACGCGGATCATAAATAGGGAGGGCGTAGCCCTCCCAGAATCACCCCTGCCGACACTGGCGGGTCTCCTACTTGACCGCGGCCTTCAATTGTTCCACCAGGGCGATGTAATCCTGCATGGCCTGCTCCGCGCTCAGGCCCTTCAGTTTGGCCCAGGCATCGTACTTCAGCCGGCCCTGCATATCGAGAATGCCCGGACGGGTCCCGGTCACATCCCCACTGGTGGCCTGCTTGTACAACCCGTAGAGTTTGAGCAGTGCCTCGTTGTCCGGGCGTCTGGGAAGCTGCTGCACCTCCTGGGCTGCCTGCTCGAACCGGGCCTTCAGGTCGCTCATTGCTGCTCTCCTTGTGCTCAGAAACGGATGCGGCCGTGCGCATCGTAGCATCTGCCGCCGTGACGCGCAAGCGCGGGGCCGTTTCCGGGGAGAAAGGCGCCCTTTCGATCCTCCTCCGGGGCGACGGCGTGGGGAAACCCGGGTTGCCCCACAGCTCTTCAACTGGCCGGCACGCCAGACACCCGACCGCCGGGCGTTTAATCAGAGGAACCGTGTCTGATCGGAGCATTCGTATGACCATGCAACGTATCTCCGCGGCCGTGACTGCCGCCTTGCTCTTCCTGGCGACGCTGAGCTTCGTCGCCTCGCCCCCCGTCGGGGCGCAAGCCGAGCCTGCCGTGTCCCGCGACATGATCGGCATGGTGGTCCGCGATCCGTGGTACGAGTTTGGCACCCATCCTGCCTACCCCAACCAGCCCAACTACATTGCCCAGGAGCGTATGGGGCAGATCCTGGCCGAGGCAGGGGTGCGCCGGGTGCGGGTGGAGTTTCTGGTGCGTGATCGGGGCGCAGGCACGTTTGCCGAGCAGATCGCCCGCTACGACTACTTCATCAACGAGGTGGCCCCGCGCCACGGACTCTCGGTGATGGGCTTGCTCGGCTTTGGCCTGGTGGACATCGACCCGCGCGATGGCGCCTACGGCCTCATTGCCAAGGCCGACACCGATCCGGTCTACGGCGGAGGCGTCAATCCCTACATGCGCCTGTGGCTCGACCGGGCGCTGCAAATTATGAACCGTTACCAGGGGCGCATCGCGGCCTACGAGATCCTGAACGAGCAAAACCGCCTGCCGGCGGAACAGGGCTTCGTCGGGGGCGAGGGGATCGACCCCGTTCTGACCGGACGGCTCCACACCAAGCTATACCGCTGCTTCAAGCGCAACGAGTGCGATCACCGCTCCGACGATCCCGCCTGGCGCGCTGGCGTTATTCTGGTCATCGGCGGCCTGCATCCCAGAGGGAGCGACATTCTCCTGCCGAGCGGGCGCCGCTCGATGAACGACCGTGACTACCTGGCCGAACTGTACACCTCGGAGCCATTCAGCAGTTACTTCGGCGCCTACGGGACCTACCCCGCCGACGCCCTGGGCTACCATCCCTACCCGGCGGAGATCCGCCTTGCCGCTCCGGTGGAAGAGGAGGTCGGGCGCATTGATCAACGCCTTGAACTCCTCCGGCTACGACTGCGCCAGGTCCTCCAGGCAACCAGCCCCGCAGCCGCTGAAATCCCCCTCTGGATCACCGAAATTGGCTACAATGCTGCCTATTTACAGCAGAACAGCGCCGGGCAGGCCGCCTTTCTCCGCGCCGTCTACCGCCAGATGGCCGCCCGCAGCGATGTCGCGGTGGTGTTCTGGTTCAAGTACGAGGACTTTCCACCGCTTAGCGGCCCGAACGCCCAGCACTGGGGCATCGTGCACATCCCCTTTGTCGAAGATCCACGCTGCCCGGGCGGCGCCTGCTACGATCCCGCCGGCGAGCCGGCCTTTCGCCGCGGGGCCTACTTCGCCCTGCGCGAACTGGCCGGCCTCCCGGTTGAGCGGCATTTCCTGCCCGTCATGGGACGCTGAGTAGCCTGTCAACAAAGTCTTTCGCTACACCCCGCCCCCTCCCCAACTGGAGGAGGGAGGCCGGCGCCTCCCTCCAACGGGGAGGCTGGCCGGAAAACCTCTTGTTGCGCGGCGACGTCCCGCCAGTTTCCAATGCCCAACTTCTGCACAGCAGATCTCAAATATATGCAACATACACCCGTAATCAAGGGATGCTATACTCTGAGCAGGTTGCAGGCGCCACGTGAAAGGGGAAGGGGAAGGCCAATGGACACGCTTGCCGCTACCCGGCTGGCCAATCAACTCACGGCACAGCAGAAGCAGATCTGCCAGAACGTCGCGGGACGCCTGCTGCGCGCCTATCCGGAGCTGTCGCGCATGCTGCGTCTGGAAGAGAACTACACTGCCCCGGAGCGCCTTGCAGCCGTCTCGGTGGAGCGTTTGAGCGAACTGGTGCGTTCGGTGTTGCTCTTCGAGGCCCCCACGCTCGCCGATAAGGAGATCACCTGGGCCCATGGCGTCTTACCGCGCCACGGAGTCACCTACCAGCACCAGTCGGCGATGGTGCGCTGGTTCTTCGAAGAGGTGCGCAAGCTGCCCCTTACCCCCGAAGAACTGGCCCTGACGGCGGAAATTGAGCAGTATTTTCTCAATCTGGTGAGTAGCGTCTACCGGGTCAACTGATGGAAAGGTGGGGGAACCTGGTTTCCCCACCACCCCCTGCCCGGGGGGAGGAATTGAAGGGGGATGGGGACACCTGCTGTCCCCATCCCCCTTCCGTGTCTGCTCAGGAGACCCGAAACAGCCGCCGGAGGCGCTGCCACCAGCGTGGGGCGTTGATCCGCACCGGGATCGTTACGGTGAGGGGAAGCGCCCCGGCCGCCAGGTGCAGGGCGATCTCCTGGGGGCCGTGGAGGTCTGCCGGGGGGAGCAACCGTAGCGCGATGCGGCCGGTGGACCACGCCTCGACGGTGGCGGGCGCGGCGGCCACCTCAACCCAGGGAGTGTGGCTCCGGCAAACGAGGGGCGCCTCGGGCGCGGCCAGGTTGTCAATCTCGATCAGGGCATAGGTTGGCTCGCCGGCAATGAGCGGGCGCGCCGTTGTCTCGCTCAGACCGCGCACCTGGAGGATCGGGAAGCGGTCGGGCGCGAGGCTGTGGAGGAGTCGACCAATCAGCAGGCGTCGCTGAAGCGCGTCCGGGGCGGGGGCGCTTTCAATCTCGCGGGCCAGATCGCGCCGCTTGATGGCCCGCAGCCAGCGCGCAAGCACACCCTGCGCCAGCAGGGCCTCCAACTCCGGCGCCAGGTCGGGATGGCGCAGGTCGAGGTCCTCCAGCCGCGCCACGTGCCGGCCCGCCAGCGGCACTCCCGCCCGGGCCTGCGCTTCCCATGGAATGCTCCAGCGATGCTGGCCACAGCGGAGGCGCAGCACGCCGGAACGCGCGCCTGCCTTGCCCATGGCCACCACCTCCAGGCGCATCTGTTCTCCCGCGGCAAGCACCCCGGCAGCACGGCGCTGCGCCTTGCCGGCGACGAGCACGCGCACGTCGGCATCGGGTTGCGCCGGGCACTCCAGTTCCCAGGAGAGCGGCGTCAGCGCGGCATTGGTCAACATCAATGCCCGCGGCTGGCTCCAGATGCGCCAGGAACGCAGGGGGACGGCCCCCAGGTCCAGATGGGTCGGGGTGACCTGAAGTAACCCGCTACCCTCAGGCGGGGCCAGGGCCGCGAACAGCAGGTCCAGCGGATCGGCGCCGCGCGCCGGGGCCGCGAGCCGGGTCTGGCGCAGACGATAGCGCAGCGCGCCCAGGCCATCATCGGGATGGGCCGCGAACCAGCGCTCCAGACTGCCATCTGCCACTGCCCCGGCGAGGGCGCGGGGGTTGCGCTGCAGCGCCGTCTCCAGGTCGCGCCGGTCGCCCAGTTCGGGACCCCCGCCGAGGAACAGGCGCCGGGGCGGGGCAGGTGCGCCCAGCCGCGAGCGCAGAACGGCCGCGGTGGGGCAGCGTTCGTCCAGATCGAAGGCCAGGGCCGAGCGCAGCCCGACGGCGAGCAGTGGCGCGACCCGTTCGAGATCCTCAAGGTTGAATTGCAGCGGCGCTGCGGCCGGGTCGTGACCGGTGAGCAATTCGTAACAGGTGACGGCGAGAGCGAAGACATCGGCGCGCTCGTCGAAAGTGCGACCGCCGAGTTGTTCGGGGGGCGCGTAGCCGGGCGTGCCGTGGCGCGGGCGTGTCGCCCGCGTGGCCCGCCGGGTGAGCGTATGTGCCGCCCCCAGGTCAATCAGCGCCAGGCTGCCATCGGGGCGCCGCACCAGATTGGCCGGCTTGAGGTCCCCGACCACCACCGGCGGCTCACGGGTGTGCAGGTAGGTAAGCAGGTCGCACATCTGCACCGCCCAGACCTGCACCTGGCGCCAGGGCCAGGGTCCCTGACGCGCTAGAACGCTGAGCGGCTGGCCAGGGACCAGCTCGCGAGCGAGCCAGACGCGCTGCGGGCCACGCTCCAGACCGTACAGACGCGGGAGGGCGGCGTGGCCCAGCCGCCGCAGCAGACCGGCTTCCCGGCGCAGCACTTCCTCGGCCTCGCGCCGCGCATCGGCGCCCAGGTCCTGGCGAGCAACCTTCACTGCCACCGGCGCGCCGCCGCGGCGCAGATCGACCGCCTGAAAGACAACCGCCTGTCCGCCCTGGCCGATCTGCGCTTCGAGGCGAAAGCGCGCCCCCAGGACCGCGCCAGCGGCCAGTTCGCCCTGATCCAGGCGTATGGTCTGGTGGACATCAGCCATCGCTGCCTTCCCCACCGGTTGCAACCCTCGCGCGAACGATTGTGCCACAGAGCGCCGTCCGACGCAAGCGCCCCTGCGCCTCCATCCTCCAGGGCGCACCCGGGAAACCCCGGCCGTTGCACACCGCCACACCTCCCTGGCTCGCTCTCGCTTCAATGTACCTCGCGCCGATATAATAACGGCGTATTCTACTCGCCCGCGCGCGCGCGGCAGAGTCGCCCGCGCCGCCCCTCTCGCGCTCCCCGGAGGGTGAGAGGCAGACGAGGAGACCCATGCTTACACCTGGCGACGTCAAGCGCGCCTTACAACACTATGACCTCGGAACGGTCCGCTCGGTGCGTCCGGCATCACATGGCATGGTCAACGAAACCGCCTTCGTAGAAACGAGCAGCGGGCGTTATGTGGTGCGCCGGAACCAGCGGGCCACGGGATGGGGCAGGCTCGAACTGCGGCACCAGTTATTGAACTGGCTGCGCGCCCGGGCCTTTCCCAGCCCGCGCCTGATCCACGCGCGCAATGGCGACAACGCCGTCGAAGTGGACGGCCGCGTCTTCGAGGTCTTCACCTTCATTGACGGCGACGAGTTCAACATTGACCGCCCGGCGCATATCAGCGGCACGGGCAGCATTCTCGCCCGCTACCACCGCACCGTGGAGGACTTTCCCTATCTGCCGCCCCCCGAAGCGCCACGCTATAATCCCGGCTCGCTCCTTGGCCTGATCGAGCGCCTGATGCAGCGTGATATGATGGGCGAACTCGCCGAACCCCTGAACTGGTACGATCGCCGTGCCGTCCATCTGCGGAACTTGCTGCCCAACGAGGCCTACGATGCACTGCCGCACGTGCTCATCCACGGCGATATGCACCGTGATAATGTCATCTTCCGCGGCGATACCGTGGCCGCCCTGATTGATTTTGACCAGGTTACGGTAGATGCGCGGATTGTGGATCTGGCCGACGCGCTGGTGGATTTTACCGTCGGCGCCACTCCGCCCGACTGGTTCCCCTGGGGCGTGTACGCCGGCCCCCTCGATCCGCAACGCGCCGCGCTGCTCCTGGAAGGGTACCATACCATTGCGCCCCTGACCGAGGCCGAATGCAAGGCCCTGCCCGTGCTCGTTGAAGTGATCTGGCTCCAGGGCAACCTGCGCCGTGTGCTCGGCACCTCCGACGCCGAACCCGATTACCACCTTGAGGTGCTCCACCAGGGTCGCCGGCTCTCCCAGTGGCTCCAGGAGCATCCCGATGTCCTCAACGTTGAGGCAAGTGAACAGGAGAACACCATGGCGCAGTCCTCGGGATTGGGCTAGAAGGAGCAGCACATGTCCGAACGACAGGAGTATACCGACGAAGAATGGGCGACCCTCATCAGCGCGCCCATCGCAGTGATCGCCGCGGTGATCGGCGCCAGCCCCAGCGGGCCGATCGGTATTTCGCAGGAGGTGGCCGCCGCCGTGCGCGCCTTTGAAGACGCCGCTGAAACCCGCCGCTCCAATCCCCTCATCGCCGCCATGCTGGTCACCCTCCAGGACCGCTTCAACGCCTATATCGGCAAAAGCGCCGACGACCCCGCAGTCAAACACATTGACATCTTCGCCCTGGGGCGTGACCCCGCCCGCGCCGTGGCCGCATGCCGGGAGGCGGGCGAACTCCTGGCGCGCAAGGCGCCACCCGACACGACCGCCGAGGTGCGCGCATGGCTGATTGATCTGAGCCATCAGGTGGCGCAGGCCGCCATCGAGGGCGGGTTCATGGGCATGGGCGGCGAACGGGTTAACGAACGCGAACGCGCCATCCTCGCCGAGATTGCCGCGGCCCTGGAAGCAGGTGCATGAGGTTCCGGGGAGGTCTACGCCCTTCCAGACACCTTCTCTCTCCTCAGGGCTTCATGCACATTCGGCCTTCGGCGGTGCGGTTGTTGGAAGAGCCAGGCTGCTCGGAAAAATCACCTGGAGTTCGGGGCTGGCCCCAGAGACGCTGCCTCAGCCCTGTCTCCTCCTGGCATACGGCGCGGGTCCATGGATACCTGGTACAATACAAGGGTCAGATCAAATCTGCGACGCGCGCACGGACGCAAAAGCGCCAATTAGCACGCGCTCCACATTGACGCCGTTCCTGCCCAGCGAAAGCGAGCACCCCAATGACTCTGACCCATGGCTTTGAATTGCTGCGCGATGAGTACATCGCCGAATTGAACACCCGCGCGCGGCTGTACCGCCACGCCAAAACCGGCGCCCAACTTCTTTCACTTGAAAATGATGATGAAAATAAGAGCTTTGGCATCACCTTTCGCACCCCACCCTCCGATAGCACCGGCATCGCTCATATCCTCGAACACTGCGTCCTCTGCGGCTCGCGCAAGTACCCGGTCAAGAAACCCTTCTTTGAACTGATCAAGAGTTCGGTCAAGACCTTCCTCAACGCCATGACCTACCCGGACAAAACCGTCTACCCGGTCGCGTCCACCAATATGACCGATTTCTACAACCTGGTTGATGTGTACCTCGATGCGGTCTTCTTCCCGCGCCTGACGCCCGAGGTGCTGAAACAGGAGGGCTGGCGTTACGAACTGCCCCAACCAGACGCCCCCCTGGTCTTTCAGGGGGTAGTGTACAACGAGATGAAGGGCGCCTATTCGTCGCCCGATAGTCTGCTCTACCGCTACAGCCAGCAGGCCCTCTTCCCCGATACGACCTATGGCGTCTCCTCGGGCGGCGATCCGCGGCACATTCCCGACCTTACCTACGAGCAGTTCAAACGCTTCCACGAAACCCTCTACCATCCCTCCAACGCGCGCATCTTCTTCTACGGCGACGACGACCCGGAACGCCGCCTGCGGGTGCTCGACGCCTACCTCAGCCAGTTCGAGCCGCTGGAGAGTCCCTCGCAGATCGCTCTGCAACCTCGCTTCGAGGCCCCCCGCGTCGTCGAGCAGACCTATGCCGCCCCGAGCGAGGAGAGCGGCAGGAAGGGCATGGTCACCGTAAGCTGGATGCTCGGCGAGGAAACTGATATGACCCGCGTGCTGGCCCTCGATGTGCTCAGCTACATCCTGGTCGGCACCGCCGCCGCCCCGCTCTACAAGGCACTGATGGACTCGCGCCTGGGCGAGAGTCTCACCGGCAGCGGCTACTACGACGGGCTGCGCCAGCACACCTTCTCGGTGGGTCTGAAGGGGATTGACCCCGCCGATGCGGCAAAGGTCGAGGAACTGGCCCTCCACACCCTCGAGCGCCTGGCCAGCGAGGGGATCGACCCCGAGCAGGTGGCCGCGGCCCTCAACACGGTCGAGTTCGCCCTCCGCGAGAACAACACCGGGGCCTTCCCGCGCGGCCTGAGCCTGATGCTCCGCGCCCTGCACACCTGGCTCTACGACGGCGATCCTCTCGCCGCGCTGCGCTTCGAGGCGCCCCTGGAGGCAATCAAGGCGGCCGTGGCTCGCGGTGAGCCGATCTTCGAACGCCTCATTCGCGAAACGTTGCTCGATAATCCTCACCGCGTGCGCGTGGTGCTGCGCCCCGACCCCGCCCAGGCCGAGCGCGACGCCGCCGCGGAGCGCGACCGTCTCGAGGCCGCCCGCGCCGCGATGAGCGCGGCTGATCTCGAGCGCCTGGTGGTTGAGACCGCCGAACTGCACCGGCGCATGGAGGAACCGGATCGCCCCGAGGATCTCGCCCGCATCCCTACCCTCACCATCGCCGACCTCGACCGCCACGGCAAGACCATTCCCACCGATGAACTGCGCGTGGGTGGCACGCCGCTGCTCTTCCACGACCTCTTTACCAACGGGGTGGTGTATCTCGACCTGGCCTTCGACCTGCGGGCGCTGCCGCCCGAGTTGCTGCCCTTCGTGCCCCTCTTCGCTCGCGCCCTCACCGAGATGGGCACCAATAAAGAAGATTTTGTGCGCCTCGTGCAGCGCATCGGCCGCGAGACCGGCGGCATCGGCGCCTCGGCCATCACTGCCACCCACGTGATCACCGGCGAGCCGGTGGGCCGGCTGCTGGTGCGCGGCAAGAGCACCCTGGCCCGGACCGGGGCCATGCTGGCGATTATTCGCGACATCCTGCTCGAGGCACGTCTGGACGAGCAGGAACGCTTCCGCCAGATCGTCACCCGCGCAAAAGCTGGCCGCGAGTCGTCACTGGTCCCCAGCGGCAACGCCTACGCCCGCAAGCGCCTGGCGGCGCGCTTCGATGCCGCCGAGTGGGCCGACGAGCAGATGAGCGGCATCAGCGGCCTGTTCTTTGTGCGCGAACTGGAGCGCCGCGTCGCCGATGACTGGCCCGGCGTCCTGGCGCAACTGGAGGCGCTGCGCCGCCACCTCATCAATCGCGCGGCCCTCATCGCCAACGTGACGGTGGATCGGCGCGGCTTTAACGCCATCGAACCGGCCCTCGACGACTTTCTCGCCGAATTGCCCGCCGCACCCTACGCACCCGCCACCTGGCGCGTGGCCGAGGCCGGCCCGAACGAGGGCCTGATCATCCCCGCCCAGGTCAACTATGTCGCCAAGGGCGCCAATCTCAAGGCCCTGGGTATGAATGTCGGCGGGGCGGCCAGCGCGGTTACCCGCTTCCTCTACAACGCCTACCTGCTCGAAAAGATCCGCGTGCAGGGTGGCGCCTACGGCGCCGGCAGCAGTTACGACCGCAGCACCGGGATCTTCGCCTGGACGTCGTACCGCGATCCCCACCTGCTGCGCACTCTGGAGGTGTATGACGGCACCGCCGCCTTCCTGCGGAGCGTGGAACTGGATCGCCTGACGGTCGAACGCAGCATCATCGGCACCATTGGCGACCTGGACGCCTACCAGTTGCCCGACGCGCGGGGCTACACCGCCCTGGTGCGCCACCTGACCGGCGTCAGCGATGCGTATCGTCAGAGCATCCGCGAGCAAATCCTCGACGCCACCGCCGACGACTTCCGCGCCTTCGCCGATGCAGCGGAGGCCGCCAGCACCCACGGCATCATCACCGTCCTTGGCTCGGCCGAGGCCATCGCAGCCGCCAACCGGGAGCGTCCGGGTCTGTTGCAGCCGGTACAGGTGTTGTAAGGCCTGGTTTCGCTGAGCGGCCTTTTTCGTACCAGCCCGGAGGAGATACGGAGGGCTGTAACCCTCTCGGCGATCCTTTCGGTTCCGCCCGCCGCAGGCGGGACGGAGAGTACGGGGAGGCGGAGTCTCCCCGCACTCTCCAGACGGCACTTCATACGCAGCATCGTCATCGAAACAGGAGCGCCTCGGCGTGGCTCGCGAACAGGACCATTCTCACCCCACCGACATGTTCGGCTTGCCTGAAGGACTGCTCGCCGCCATCGTCGCCGCGCTGCTGCTGATCGGGGCCTTCGCGCTGCACGTGTTCGCCACCCCTATGCCTCCCGCCGAGCGCTGGGGCAGCCTGACCACCTTTGGCTTCCTGGCCCTGGGGTTGACCCTGCCCGGCTGCGCCGCGCTGTACGACGGGCTGGGCCGCGTGGTGCGGCGCGACCGGCGCGCCCTGGCCGCGCTGCTGGCTTTGGCGCCCACTCTCTACGCAGCCTACGCCCTCGCGGTGCGCGAACTGACCACGGTGGGGCTGCTCTCGGCGATCCTCTTCACCGTCGTGCCCGCCCTGGCCTTCGGCCTGGCCCGCGAGCGCCGGCAACCCACCCTCGCCGACGCTGTGGCGCTGACCTACCTCAGCCTGGCCCTGGGTCTGCACCTCGTTCCCCAACTCACCCTGCCGCAGCAGGGCGGGCTGGTGGGCTTCTTCTCCCTGGCTATCGTGCCGCTGCTGCTCGTCCTCTTCGCGGCCAGGGGGTGGCCCGGCCTGGGCTTCACCTGGCACCTCAGCGGGGGCGAACTGCGCGATGCCCTGGCCGCCGGGCTGCTGGCAACCGCCCTGGCCCTGGGCGCCAGCGCACTACTGTATGGAATCCGACCCGCCAGCGGCCTGCCCACTGCCACCTCATTTATTATGTCAATCATTACCAGCTACTTCTTCGTGGCCCTGCCCGCTGAACTGCTCCTGCGCGGCGGCGCGCAGAACGGCCTGGCCCGTGCCCTGGCGGGCCGCTTCGGAACACGCGCGCCGTGGCTGGCCCTCGCCGCAGCCACGGCCCTCTCGGCGCTGGCCGGCATCGCTCCGGGCGGGTGGGCGCCGGGGCCGCTGGCCGGGGGCATCGCCGGTCTCGCCGCTGGCTGGAGCTACATGCGCACCGGCAAGCTCACCGCCGCCGCTCTCGCCAGCGGGCTGGTGGTGCTGGGGGTAAACCTGGTCTGAACCTGCGCCTCCGACATGCATTCGTGTTGAACACAGTGCATGCGTATCATCGTCCGATTGAGGCATCCTGATGAGGAGAGGAGACCCTGCATGACCGCCCCCACCGTAGCCGCGCCGCCGATTGACGATCGTCGCGAACTGGCCGGCTGGTACTTCTACGATTGGGCCAACTCGGCCTTTTCGACTACTGTCGTCACCGTCTTTCTCGGGCCGTTTCTCACCTCCATCACCGAGGCCGCCGCCGACGAGCGCGGCCTGGTCTACCCCCTCGGCATCCCCGTCGCCGCCGGCGCCTTCTTTCCCTACATGGTCTCGCTGTCGGTTCTGCTCCAGGTCTTCTTCCTGCCTGTCCTGGGCGCCATCGCCGATTACTCCCACGCCAAGAAGGGCATGCTGGCCACCTTCGCCTACATCGGCGCGGTCGCCACACTGTTGATGTACTTCCTGGACGGCAACCGCTACTTCCTGGGCGGGCTGCTGTTCCTGATCGCCAACCTCTCCTTCGGCGCGTCCATCGTCTTCTACAATGCCTTTCTGCCCGAAATCTCCAGCCCCGACCGGCGCGACGCCGTCTCGTCGCGCGGCTGGGCTATGGGCTACCTGGGCGGCGGCTTGCTCTTGCTGGCCAATCTGGTGTTATTCAGCAATCGCGAGGCGCTGGGCCTGCCCACCGACCTGGCGGTGCGCATCAGTCTGGCCTCGGCGGGGATGTGGTGGGCCATCTTCACCATTGTTCCGCTCCTCACCCTGCGCCGCCGCGAGCCGTTGAAGCGTCTCCCGCCGGGAGAGCACTACCTCACCATCGGCTTCAAGCAACTGGCCCACACCTTCCGCGAGATGCGCCACTACCCGCAGACGCTGCTGTTCCTGGGCGCCTACCTGCTCTACAACGACGGCATCCAGGCGGTTATCGCCCTGGCCTCACAGTTCGGCGCACGCGAGCTTGGCCTGGATCAGGGGATACTCATTCAGGCGATCTTGATGGTGCAATTCGTGGCCTTCCTCGGGGCACTGGCCTTTGGCTGGGTGGCGCAGCGCATCGGCTCGAAGCGCGCCATTCTCGTCAGCCTGGTCATCTGGGGCGGCGCGGTGGTCTACGGTTATGTTATGCCCGCGGGCGTACCGGCGCAGTTCTTCCTGCTGGCGGCGATCATCGCCGTGGTGCTGGGGGGCAGCCAGGCCATCAGCCGCTCGGTCTTCTCGCTGATGATCCCGAAGGGCCAGGAAGCGGAGTACTTCGGCATCTACGAGGTGAGCGAGCGGGGCACGAGCTGGCTGGCCCCCTTTCTCTTCGGGCTGGCCTACCAGTTCACCGACAGCTACCGCATCGCGATCATTTCGCTGATCATCTTCTTCGTGGCGGGGTTCGCGCTGCTGCTCTTCGTGGACGTGCGTCGCGCCGCCGAAGCGGCGGGCAACGTGGCCCCGGCGAATGTGTAAAGACGGCCCGGGGGCCGTCTTTACGCAAAGCCTTTACCGTCGCGGCGGTGATCGGCGGCGCCTGCCGGCGCCACGCTCAACCATCGTCCGCCAGGCAGCATCAGGGTCGGGAGGGCTGGCGAGGATCTGGTCGCTCACACGGTTTGCCTGAGCATCGTTGAGCAGGGCCAGTTCCCGTTCGCGCTCCTCAGTTTCGGGGCTTAGATGGGCGTAATCGCGCCAGAGGCGCCAGAGCAGAACGATCAGGCCAACCAGCGCCAGGGCGGCCAGGCCAAAGAGCAGATAGAGCGTCATCGACGCCCCTCCTGGCGCTGCTTGTAAAAGATCCCTGCGGCCTCGGTCCGATTGCTCACCCCGAGTTTCTGGTAGATATTCTGGAGGTGGAACTTGACCGTGTTCTCGCTGACGTTGAGGCGCTGGGCGATCTGGGTATTGGTCAATCCCTGGGCCACCAGCGAGAGCACCTCGGCCTCGCGCTCGGAGAGATCGGCGGCCGGGCCGGGGCGGTGGCGTTGCTGGCGCAACCAGCGCCGGGCGGCCTGTGGAAAGACCAGTTGCCCCTGGTAGACCTGGCGGATGCAGGCCACCGTCTGCTGGGGCGGTTCGGTCTTCAGGGCAAAACCATCGGCCTCGGCTTCGAGGGCCGACTGGATGGTGTCGCCATCGTAGAACGCCGAGAGCACCAGCACCTTGGCCGGCAAGCCCTCGGCGCGAATGCGTTGCAGGCACTCGAGCCCGCTGACCGTGGGCATCTGCAAATCGAGGACCACCACATCGGGCCGTAAGGCGCGCACTGCGTCGAGCACCTGGTCACCGTCGCTGGCGGTGCCGACCACCTCAATATCGCCCTCGGCCTCGATCAGCGAGCGCAGCCCCTCCAGCACCAGCGCATGGTCATCGGCAAGAAAAACTCTAATCATTTCTACCGTAGGGTACCTCAACCCGCACCCGCGTGCCCCGACCGGGAGTGCTCTCGATATTGAAACTTCCGCCGAGCAGATGCACCCGCTCGCGCATCCCCTCCAGACCAAAGTGCCCGGCCAGGGGTCGCTGCATCACCGCGGCGACATCGAAGCCCTGGCCATCATCGCACACCTGCATCGCTATCCGGCGCCCATCACAACTCAGGGTAACCCTATGGCGCCGGGCCTGCCCGTGACGCGCGGCGTTCGAGAGGGCCTCTTGCAGAATCCGGTAGAGTGAGATTTTAACCGGCAGCGGCACCGCTGGCAACTCGCCCAGGATCTCCAGGCTGACGGGATTGCCGGTCAACTCTTCGTGCTGAATCACCAGACCTTCGAGGATGGAGACCAGGTCGCGGCGCTCGAACTCGGGCGGGCGGAAGGCGCCCATGAAATTGCGGATCTCGTTGAGCGCATGCTCCAGCAACCCGATGCTGCGCTTGATGCGCAGCAACTCATCATTGAGCGACGGTTGCTGCTGCGCCAAACGCCGTTGCACCACATACAGTTGCGACAACGCGGCGAAAATATTCTGAACCGGACCATCGTGAATGTCAAGGATGATCCGGCCCACTTCGCGCTCAGCAATCTCGAGGAACCGCCCGGAGGCTTCCGTGTTCCCGTTGTCCGGTTGAATACCTGTCATGGCTGCGCCGCCTTTCCAGACATGTGTACATATTATACACTGCGCCGGAATGAGGCGACACAGGCCCCTGCGATCTCCCCGGGTAATGATTTCTTAACTTTGAGAGCAGGGCCGAAGCAATGGCTGCGCCGCTGCTTCGGCCCTGCTTCGGTCCTACTCCGCCCCCAGGCGCCCGAGCAGCACCCGGTACGGCTCGGGGTTGTCCGGGTGCCATTCGAAGCGCGCGCGCTCGAACCACTGCACGGTCAGCGCGCGCCCCTCGATCGTCTCGGTCTGCGGCTCGCTGAGGGGCAGGCCAAAGAGCGCCACGTTCTCGGCCAGGCTGTAGCCCCGCCGCCCGTCGAACTCCAGACCCCGGCTGCGGAAGTAGCTCAGGAACGGCTCGCAGAGGCTGTGGCCGGTTTCGGCGAAGTAGAGGCAGCCGGCGGGCGCGCCGTTCACCCGGGGAAACTGCTGCCAGTCACGGCCCCGCCGCGCCAGACCCTCGGCGCCCAGGCGCCCCAGCAGCACGTCGTAGGGCCGCGGGTTCTGCGGATGCAGTTCCAGGCGATTGCGTTCAAACTCCTGGGCCTGCACCTCGCGCCCTTCGATGGTGACGCTGCGCTGTGGGCCGATCGGTAACCCGAAGACCGGCAAGCCGCCGTTCTCGCGCCAGTAGGAGAGCAGGCGCCCGCACACCTGCTGCCCCGTCTCGGGGAAGCTCTGGCAATTCGCCGGGGCCGGCGGGGGCGCGGTCTGGCCTGCCTCGCGACGGAAGCGGTCGCTCAATTCGCGGGTCAGGCGCAGGTACAGATCGCCGTACTGTTCGCTCGGCTCGATATGGGTGCCCTCATAGAACTCGTTGAAGCTGGTCAGCACTACCGCCTGCGCATTGCGCTCGATGGCCGTCTGCCAGGTGCTGCGGTAGTACTCGCCGTTCTGCCGATCGCGGGCGTGGCCGCCGCGGTTGCGCAGATCGTTGTACCCCGGCATCACCGTGGCGACGAAGGGCCGGTTCTGCCCATTGGCACGGTTCCACTGCTCGAGCCGGCTCGCATACGAGGCCATGGCTGCCCCGGGCCGGCGCTCCCAACTGATGTCGAAGTAGTACAGCGCGTCGTAGACCTCCAGATAGCCGAAGTTGTCCGTGCCGCCGAACCAGAACTGCTCGCGCCCCGGATCAGCGCGATTGCGCACATCGCGCCAGGCGTCCACCCCGCCCAGGGCGGGCGGGTTGAACCAGAACACCACCGGACGGCCCTGGTAGCGCAGGTAGTTCGGCTGGCCGAAAAAATCGCGCTTGAGCACGTCAATCGCCCGCGCCAGGCCCTCAACGCTCCGCAGGGGCCCCCAGGCCGAATGGTCGGGGATGATCGCCACCTGCAGGTCGCGGCCCCCTTCACGGGCCAGTTCGATCAGTCGGCGGCAGCGTTTGTTCAACCGCTCTTCGTCGGGACCGTACCAGGTGCACACCAGGGCGTCAATGCCCGCGTCGTCGGCCTGCTGCACGTGGCGGCGAATAGCTTCGTCATCGCCGCCGCTGTAGCGCGGCGATGGCAGGTCGCTCATCCGGCTGTAGGACCAGTCCGAATGCTCCCACCAGGGGTAGTAGAAGGCCATGATCGGTCGCTCCGGCGCCGCCCGTACCGGCGCCGCCGGGGGGATCATCAGGCTGGCCAGGGTCGCCAGGATCAGCATTGGCGCGAGTCTTCGCAGGTAGCGGTCGTAGGGCATGCTGGCTCCTTATCAGATCAGTTATGCTTCACACCTGCGTTGCTGTTTGGAGGGGCCCGGAGCGGCTGCACCCTCCGCGCCTCCCCGGAACAGTAACCCGTGAGGCCACGCGGCCAACGGCCGAAAAGGGTTTTCCTGGGAGGGCGTCGTCCTCCCAGACCTTCCGATTGGTTCGAACAATTCTCCGGCATTCTACCCGCTGCCGCGCCGGCGGGCAGTAGCCCTTCGGTCCTGTTCCGATTCCCGCCCCCCGCCGATCTGCGGTATCATAGAAGGAACAATTGCCAATCGGACCAGCAGGAGATCCCCCGATGCTCACCGACCGCGCCCGTGAGACGCTCTACGCCTGGGTCGCCACCGATAGCCTGCGTAAACACTGCGAGGCCGTGTCGGCCTGCATGGTCCACTTCGCCCGGCGGGGCGGCGCGGACGCCGACCTGTGGGGCGCCGTGGGCCTGCTCCACGATATGGACTTTGAACGTTACCCTGCTATGCCCGAAGGCACCCCGGAGGTGCACGCGCTGTCGCACGCCCTGATCGCCGGCGAGCCGGTACCCGAAACGCTGCCCGGGCATCCTTTCTACGGCGTGAAGTATCTGCGCGACGCCGGCTGGTCGCCCGAGGTGCTGCGCGCCATTCTCAGCCACGCCGATTACAGCGGCATCGCCCCGGAGTCGCCCCTGGAGCGCGCGCTCTATGCCGTGGACGAACTGAGCGGTTTCGTGACCGCCGTGGCCCTGGTACGCCCGGATAAGTCGATCCACAGCGTCGAGGTGGCGTCGGTGAAGAAGAAGATGAAGGATAAGGCCTTCGCCGCCAGGGTCAGTCGCGAGGGTATTCGTCACAGCGCCGAGGTCATCGGCATGCCCCTCGATGATCTCATCGCCGAGGTGATCGCCGCGCTGCGCGCCGCCGCGCCGGGCCTGGGGTTGCAGGGCGCGGCGTGAGCCGCTCGTTCGAATGTTCGCCTGGTGGTCCGTGTTCAGATTTAGCGCCGAGGTAAGCTTTTTGAAGCCCTTTGCGCCCCTCTGCGGTGCGAAGGTGTCTGGTAGATGTGAACACTATCGCTTGATGATGCTTCCCCGCCACATCTGGCCGGATACGGCGACCATCAGCGACGACCGGCTCCACCTCGGTGGCTGCGACGCGAGGGCCCTCGCCGCTACCTATGGCACGCCCCTTTACGTGTTCGACGAGGCCACCCTGCGCGGCGCCATGCGCGCCTGCCTGGCGGCCTTCGAGCGCCAGGGTTTGCCCTTCGGGGTGCATTACGCCGCCAAGGCGCTGCTCAACACCGCGCTGGCCCAGATTGTCGCTCAGGAGGGGTTAGGGCTGGACGTCGTCTCCGGGGCCGAGTTACTGGTGGCGCGGCGCGCCAGCCTGCCGATGGAGCGGGTCCACTTCCACGGCAACGCCCCCGGCGCCGCGGAACTGGAGCGCGCCGTGGCCTGGGGCGTCGGCGCGGTGGTGGTTGACAATCTCGATGAACTGGAACGTCTCGCTGCGCTGACAGCCGCCCGCGAGCGGCCGCAGGGCGTCATGCTGCGTGTGGCGCCGGACATTGAAGCGAGTACCCACCCCGCTATCGCCACCGGCGGCGCCGGCTCAAAGTTCGGCCTGCTCCCCGAAACCCTCGACACTGCCGCGGCGCGGCTGCGGGTCAGCCCTGGTCTGCGGTTCCTCGGGCTGCACGCGCATATCGGTTCACAGATCTTCGACCTGGAAGCATTCCGCGCCACCGTGGCCGTCCTGGTGGATCTGGCGGCCCGCCTCCGCGCCCGCCATGGCCTGACAGCCGAAGAACTCAGCCCCGGCGGGGGTCTGGGCACGCCCTACCTGGCGGAAGAAGCCGCACCCGATGTTGCGGCCTACGCCGCGGCGCTGTGCGCCAGCCTGCGCGACCGCTGCGCCGCCCACGCCATGCCGCTGCCGCGCCTGACGGTCGAGCCAGGGCGCTCGATCGTCGCCCGGGCCGGCGTGGCCCTCTACACCGTGATGGGACGCAAACTGGCCGCCGATGGGACGATACGGTACCTTCATGTTGACGGCGGCATGGCCGACAACCCGCGCCCGGCGCTCTACAATGCCCGCTACACCGCCCTGCTGGCTAATTGCGCCAGCGCGCCTCCCGGCCCGCCCGTCAGCGTCGCCGGACGCTACTGTGAGTCGGGTGATGTGCTGTTGCGCGATGTCTCGCTCCCTCCTGCGCAACCCGGCGATCTCCTGGCCGTCGCCACCACCGGGGCCTACACCCTTAGCATGGCCAGCGCCTACAATCTGGCGCCCCGGCCCGCCGCTGTTCTTGTGGCCGAGGGGCGCGCCCGCCTCATCCAGCGCCGCGAGACCGAAGATGACCTGCTCGCGCGCGACGTGCCGTTGTGAGGTATGGGGAAACCTGGTTTCCCCATACCCCTGCCTCCTGAGAGGGCAAAGCTCTCGCACTCCCTAGCCCGTTGAGGGTCTGGGAGGGCCGCGGTACGAAACTCTGTATCACAACAACAACGACACCGTATAGATCACCAACCCCGCCAGACCGCCCACGACCGTGCCATTGATGCGAATGAACTGTAGATCGCGCCCGATGGCCAGTTCGATCTTGCGCGTCACCTCGGCGGTCTCCCACGAACGGACGGTCTGGGTCACGAAATCGCCGGCTGCGCGCCCGTAGCGTCGCACCAGGTAGCGCATCAGTTCCTCGGCCCAGCCCTCGACCCGCAGGCGCCATTCCGGGTCGCGTTCAAGCACATCACCGACATGGCTGAGCCCGCGGGCGATCGAGAGACGCAGCGAGGAACCCGGCGTGGCGCTCTGTATCAACAGGTTCACCTTCACGTCCTGCCACAGGTTGCCCGCCACCTCACGCAAGCGCGGGTGTTTCAACAACTCGTGCTTCAATTCCTCACCCCGCGCGCGAACACCGGGGTCGTACTGCAAATTGACGATCCAGGCATCGAGGGTATTGGTGAACTCCTCGTAGAGCGGGTGATCGGGATTCGCGCTCAGTTCGCTCAAGGTCTTACGTGCCCCATCGAGCAGCCGCTCGTAGATCTTCTGGTCCACAATGCGCGGCACCCAGGGGGGCAGTTCACCGGCGATGCGCTTGCGGATCAACTCCTGATTGGCCTCGATCCACTCCGTCAGCACGCGCACCAGTTGCAGCAGCACGTCGCGCTGGCGTTGCTCGGCGACCACGATGCCCAGGAGTTGCGCCACCAGGGACGTGGCGGGCACGGCGCCAAGGCGCTCGCTCAGGGTGCGCTGGAGCAGCACGCCTACTTCCTCATCGTTCACGACCCGCAACAGACCGGCCACACTCTCAGCTACCACATCGGCGGCCTGAGAACTGCGCCGCGGATCGCGCAGTAACTGGGCGATGCGCCCGGCGATGTTCTGCGTGCGTAAGCGATCCGCGATGCGGTCGGGGTCGAGGAAGTTCCGCTCGATGAAGCGCCCCAGGCTCTCGGCGATGCGCTCGCGGCGCCGGGGGATGATCGCCGTGTGGGGGATGGGCAAGCCGAGCGGATGGCGGAAGAGCGCCGTCACCGCAAACCAGTCCGCCAGGGCGCCAATCATCGCCGCTTCGGAGAAGGCGCGCACAAAACCCACCCACGGCCCCAGATCGCGGTAGATGCTCGCGATCACAAAGATGATGGTTACCAGCACCAGCAGGCCCGTCGCCAGGCGCTGCATTCGCCGCAACTCCGCGGCGCGTTGAACATCGTCCATATGCGGGAATGTCTTATCCTGGAGAAGGTCTGGTATTACAACCAGACTTCAGTGCTTGTCGCGTGCGGAAGGCATGCTCTGTCACCCTGAGCGGAGCCGCAGGCAGAGCGAAGGGTCTCGGCAGCGCATCCGGGCCGGGATTCCTTGCTGCGCTCCGAATGACACGTAACACGAGAGTACTGACCGGAATGCTTGTTCCTCTGAGGACCCTGCGCCGTGTGGCTCGCTGCTCGCTCCGCCAGCGTTACGGGTCAATTGTTTCGCGAAACGCTATTACGCAACGTTCCTCTCTCCGGGAGAGCTTCGTCCTCCCCGACCCTGCCGTGTTGGCAAGCTACAAGAGATTATACCGCTTCTCGATTGCTTCACGTGGAGCGTCCACCTCTGGAGCGTGCCTTACCATATCGTTAGCTAACGCGAACACGCCGGGCGACGCGGTTGTGGAGGCGAAATGGTACAACACTACGCGCTGTGCGCGCGGAGGGGTTCGGCAAGCAGCCGTTTCGCCAGATTACCATATCGTTATCCGTGGCAACTTCGCATGTGCAAAAGCCCTGGCTATAATGGCCACAGTTTTCCTGTATAGCCTGATTACGTTGTTCTACTCCGGTTCAACAAGGAGGAACCCGGTGTTGGTCACCCCGTCGCACCTGGCGTCGGCTTGTCCAGGCTTCGGCCTGCGGCGCCTGCTCCTCACCCTGCTCCTTATCCTGCCGCTGCTGCCCCTGATGAGCAGCCCCATTCCCGTACTCCGCCCGCGACTCGTAGGAAACGGCGCGCCGGCCCGTCTGCTCTCCACCTCCTCCGGCGCCCCGGCCTGGCCCGACGTGCGACGCCTGCTGGCCCCGCCCGCCTACCATCCCCGGGCCAGCGCCAGTGGCTACCGCGCCGCCAACCCCCGCCAGGGCTGGGGCGTGAGCTTCGCCCCCGACGGCACGGTGAGCCTGCGGCCCGAGCAGGGGGCCGCCTGGAACTGGGGACTGCGCCTCGCCGCCTATGGCTACAACGACCCCCAGACGCTCACCCGTCCCGTGCTGGTAAGCGCCGGCGGTCCCCAGGTACGCTACGTCTGGGGCCAGGCCCTTACCGAGTGGTGGGTTAATCGCCCCGATGGCCTCGAACAGGGCTTCACGCTGGAACGGCGGCCAGCGGGCGCGGACGGGCGGACGCCGCTACGTCTGTGGCTCGCCACCCGGGGGGACCTGCGCCCGGTGGTGGCCGAAGACGCAGTGCGCTTCGTTGATCGCGCCGGGAACACGGTGCTACACTATCATTCCCTGCGGGCCTGGGACGCAACCGGGCGGGACGTAGCCGGGCACATGGAAGTGCACGACGGGTATGTAACACTGGCCCTCGACGATGCCGCAGCCACCTACCCGCTGACGATCGACCCCACCGTGCAGACCGCCTACCTCAAAGCCTCCAACGCCGGCGCCAACGACGAGTTCGCCTACACCGTCGCCATTGACGGCGACACTATCGTCGTCGGTGCGCGTTTTGAAGACAGCGGCAACCCCGCCGACCCCAACGACAACAGCGCCCAGGACACCGGCGCAGTCTACGTGTTTACCCGCAGTGGCGCCGCCTGGATGCAGCAGGCCTATCTGAAGGCCGCCATTCGCGATCCGGGAGATGACTTTGGATTCTCCGTCGCCATTGATGGTGACACCATCGTCGTCGGCGCCTCGGGCGAAGAGAGCGGCGCCGGCGACCCCAACGACAACAGTCGCACCGACTCCGGCGCGGCCTACGTCTTCGTCCGCAACGGAACCACCTGGTCGCAACAGGCGTACCTCAAGCCGAGCAATCCCGACGTTGGCGACCTTGCGGGTCGCTCCGTGGCCATCTCGGGCGACACCGTTGTTATCGGCGCCTACAACGAAGACAGCGGCAACCCCGCCGACCCCAACGACAACAGCGCCTCCAACGCTGGCGCGGCCTACGTCTTCGTTCGCAGCGGAACCACCTGGTCGCAACAGGCATACCTCAAGGCCGCCAACGCCGGTGCGGAGGACCAGTTCGGGCGTTCGGTCGCGATTGCTGGCAACACGATCGTGGTTGGCGCACCCTATGAGGATAGCAGCACTCCCGGCAACCCGAATGACAATGACGCCAACAACGCGGGTGCGGCATACGTATTTACGCGCAGTGGCACGACGTGGACCCAGCGCGCCTACCTCAAGGCCAGCAGCATCGGCGCCGGTGATCAGTTTGGCTATGCCGTTGCACTCACCGGCAACACCCTCGTTGCCGGCGCACCGGGCGAGAGCGGTTCCGGCGCCGTCTACGTCTTCACCGGCGGCGACGCAAGCTGGACACAACAGGCTTTTCTCAAAGCCGCCAACGCCGGAATCGGAGACTACTTCGGCGCCTTCGTCGCCATCAACGGTGATATTCTGGCAGTCGGAGCGCCAGGGGAGGACAGCGGCAATCCCGCCGATCCGAACGACAACAGCGCCCCCGATGCCGGCGCCGCCTATGTCTTCACGCGCAGCGGTGCGACCTGGACGCAGCGGGTCTATCTCAAGGCCGCCAACGCCCAGGCAGACGATCTCTTCGGCGTCTCGACCGCCGTCTCCGGCGACATCGTGGTCGTCGGCGCACCCTACGAGGACGGCAGCGGTCCCACACCGAACGAAAACGCCCCCAACGCTGGCGCCGCCTACGTGTTCCTGAACGACGACATCGCCCCTACCGTCATGGTCGAACAGGCCGCGGGGCAGCCCGACCCGGCGGCCAGCGGCCCGATCCTGTTCACCGCCGCCTTCAGCGAGCCGATCGACGCCAGCACCTTTACCCCCAGCGACGTGACCCTCGGCGGCACGGCGGGCGGGCCACTCAGCGCCACCCTCACCCAGGTCAACGCCACCACCTTCACCATCGCCGTCAGCGGCATGTGCAGCGCCGGAACGGTGACGGCCAGCATCCCCGCCGGGGCCGTCACCGACCTGTCGGGCAACTACAACACCGCCTCCACCAGCACCGACAATACGGTGACGTTCGAGTACCGGGTGCTGCTGCCGCTAATCGTCAGGTAGACCTCGCGGGGCAGTGCCACGCAAAGGGTTGAGCGTCTTCACCCGTCCCCCTCCCTCTCCACCTTTGATGGAGAGGGAGGGGGCGCCGAGCGTAGCGAGACGGGGGAGGGTGAGGATAAACGGCCCTGCTGCCGGCTGGAATACGAGGGGGCAACCCCGTTTCCCAAACCGTGCAAAGGAACATGGTACAATACGCACGTATGGTACCAATGTTCTCTATTCTCGCCCGCGACCCGGCCTCACGGGCCCGTGCCGGGCTGCTGCGGACGGCGCACGGCGACGTTGCCACGCCGGTGTTTATGCCCGTCGGCACCCGCGGCAGCGTCAAGGCTCTCACCCCCGACGAACTGCGCGCCCACGGCGCAGAGATCATCCTGGGCAACACCTACCATCTCTACCTGCAGCCCGGCCACGAACTGATTGCCCGGCAAGGCGGGCTGCACCGCTTCACTGGCTGGCACGGCCCCATCCTCACCGACAGCGGTGGCTTCCAGGTCTTCTCCCTGGTTCACGGCGGGATCGCCGACGAAATCAAGGGGCGCCGGCCCCGGCAGCCGGGGCGTCTCAGCGACATGGTGAAGGTGACCGAAGACGCGGTAGTATTCAAGAGTTACCTGGACGGCTCGCGCCACGTCTTTACGCCCGAGCGCAGTATCGAGGTACAGCACCACCTTGGCGCCGACATCATTCTCTGCTTCGATGAACTGCCACCCTACCACGCCGGCTACGAGTACACCCGCGAGAGCATGCACCGCTCGCACCGCTGGGCGGCGCGCTGCCTCGAAGCTCACCACGGGCGCGATCCGGAGTGCCTGCCCAACCCCGAGCAACGGCTCTTCGGCATCGTTCACGGTGGCGTGTTTCCCGACCTGCGCCGGGAAAGCGCCGAAACCCTTGGCAGTATGGGCTTTGATGGACTATGTATCGGCGGGTCGCTGGGGGCCAACAAGGAGCAGATGTACGACGTGGTTGATATGACCGTGCCGCACCTGCCCGATGGGCTGGCGCGGCACCTGCTGGGCGTCGGCGACGTAGACGATCTGATCGAAGGCGTGGCCCGTGGCATTGACATGTTCGACTGCGTCAGCCCGACCCGCCTGGGCCGTCACGGTACCGCGCTGGTGCGCGACCCGGAGCGGCGCTGGAAGCTCAATCTGCAGAACGCCGCGCTCCGTGAAGACGACGGCCCCTTGCAGCCCGGCTGCGGGTGTCTCACCTGCCGCACCTTCTCACGGGCCTACCTCCACCATCTCTACCGGGCGAAGGAACTGCTGGGCATCCGCCTGGTCAGCCTGCACAACGTGGCCTTCCTGCTCGCGCTCATGGCCGACATTCGCGCCGCGATCATCGAGGGCCGCTTCGCGGCGCTGTATGAAGCATGGCTGGGCAAACCGATTCTGGATCCGGGATTGTAGATCTGGATTGGGCTGATCGATGCGCGGACGCTGCCGCGCTGACGCGCCCACCTCAATCCAGAATCCCCAAGCCCCTACCGGGCCGTCTCTTCCACCACATCGCGCTCCTCGACATAGCGGAAGATGTCCGTCTCACTGATGATCCCCACCGGCACCCCATCGCGCACCACCACGACACGGCGAATGTTCTTCTCCAGCATCAGCGCAGCGCACTCGGCAAGGCTCCTATCCGGGGAGATGGTGATCAGCGGCCGGGTGGCGATCTGATCGACGGTCATCCCATTGACGCGCACATCGTCGCGAACGACCTTCTTGAGCACATCGCGCATCGTCATGATACCCCACCCCTTGCCGTCGGTCGGCTCGACCACCACCGAGGTGATGCCCCGCGAGCGCATCAGGTGGGTCGTATCGCTGAGCGGGGCATTCCCCGCCACCGACACCACGTTGCGGGTCATCAGTGCGCCGACCGTGGCGCGGGGGAAGGTTTCGTGCTCGACCGGGCGCACCAGGTCGGGGCTGACAATATCGTGGCCGGCGCGATGTTCGTCCCCGATCACCCGATCCATGTTGGCGATCAGCGCGTCGGCGAACTCGGAGGTACGCACCTCGCGCGCGCCCTCCATCAGGCGAGCAAAGTCATAGGTCACCACCTTTTGCTGGATGGTGCGCTCGAGGGCGGCAACGATCAGATCGGCGGCTTCGATCCAGCCCATGTAGCGCAGCATCATATCGCCGGAGAGGATGACCGAGCCGGGGTTGACCTTGTCAAGATTGGCATACTTTGGGGCGGTGCCGTGGGTAGCCTCGAAGATGGCATGCCCGGTGACGTAGTTGATATTCCCGCCGGGGGCGATGCCGATACCGCCGACCTGGGCCGCCAGGGCATCGGAGAGGTAGTCGCCGTTGAGGTTGGGAGTGGCGATGACATCGAACTCATCAGGGCGCGTGAGCACCTGCTGGAGGGTGATGTCGGCGATGGCGTCCTTGATCAGGATGCGCCCGGCCTTAAGGGCCTCGGCCTGCTCGGCGTTGGCCGCGGCCTCGCCCTGCACCGCGCGGGTGCGCTCCCACTGCGACCAGGTATAGACATAGTCGCCGAAGGACCGTTCGGCGTACTCGTACCCCCAGTCACGGAAGGCGCCCTCGCTGAACTTCTGGATGTTGCCCTTGTGAACCAGGGTCACACTCTTGCGCTTGAACTGGATGGCGTACTGGATGGCGGCGCCGACGAGGCGTTCAGTGCCCACCCGACTGATCGGCTTGATCCCCACCCCGACCTCTACCTTGCCCTCGGGATTGGCGCCCAGCATACGCAGGAAGGCGTCGGTCTTTTCGGGGGTGCCAAAGCGAATCTTCTCGAAATCCCTGGGAAAGGCGGTCCGCAGGAACTCGAGAACCCTGTGCGCCTCGGGCGTGCCGGCGCGATACTCGATCCCCGCGTAGAGATCCTCCGTATTCTCGCGGAAGATCACCATGTCCACCTTCTCGGGATGCTTCACCGGCGACGGCACACCGCGGAAGTGGCGCACGGGGCGCAGACAGACGTAGAGATCGAGGAGCTGGCGCAGCGCCACGTTCAGCGAACGGATACCGCCGCCGACCGGCGTGGTCAGCGGCCCCTTAATACCTACCAGATACTTCTGGAACGCCTCAACCGTCTCATCGGGGAGCCAGTTGCCGGTCTCGCGGAAGGCCTTTTCGCCGGCCAGCACCTCGTGCCAGACGATCTTCCGCTTGCCGCCGTAGGCTTTTTCGACCGCGGCGTCGAAGACGCGCACGCTGGCGCGCCAGATGTCAGGACCGGTGCCGTCGCCCTCCACGAAGGGGATGATCGGACGGTCAGGAACGACCAGTTTGCCGTCCTTGATGGAGATGATCTCGCCTTCAGGGGCCGTGCGGGTAGCCATCCTCGTTTCTTCCTCCCAGGTAGACCTCTTGCCGGGGCGCCCCCCATATGCCGTCTGGACGGCCGGACGGCGACCTGGCGGCACGGAACGCTGCCTTGCGAACACAGGGGGGGTGACCGGACAACATTATAGCCTAGAATGGCTGGTTCTGCATCATTTTTCGCTCCCGCGGGCGGAGGAGGTGGGAAACCGGGTTTCCCCGCCTCCTCCCAACCCGCTCCGTAAGGGGTACGGGCCCCCAGATCCAGGCCGCTGCGCCTCACCGCGCAATAATGCCATATAATTCCAGCGCAGTGAAAAGAATTTGCACAGGGCGCGCACGATATTTTGCGCCATAGACAGGGGAGGAGGAGCGGGAATTGCCCATCGAACGCTTGATCCTTGTTTCACGATGATCGCACAGCAAAATTAAACCTATTGCAATATGATCGCCCATCCATCGTGCACATTGACACAAGTTTAAAGATGCGTATAATTCCTTGTAGCGCCTGATCTGTTCGCCTGCTTTGCTCACCACGACCATCAGGTCGTCGCTTCCACCCGGGATTCGAGCACTCGCGCGCCGACGCGCCGTGTCACCGTCGCAGCGTCACGGCGCCCGCCTGATGGAGGGAGCTATGCTCGGTTCGTTCCTTCCCATTCTGATCCTCTTCCTGATCGCCGTCTTTATCGCTGTGTTCGTGATCACCGTCTCGTCGCTCCTGGGGCCCAGGCGCGGCACCCCGCGCAAGCTGGCGCCCTATGAGTCGGGTATGGAGCCGATCGGCCCCGCCATCCGGCGCATCCCGGTGAAGTTCTATGTCGTGGCGATGCTGTTTATCGTCTTCGACATTGAAGTGGTCTTCTTCTACCCTTACGCCCTGGTCTTCCGGCAACTTGGCGTGCCGGGCCTGATTGCCATCGGCGTCTTCTTCCTGGTGCTCGTAATTGGCTTCGCGTATGAATGGAAGAAAGGGTCCCTGACGTGGGAATAGAAGAAAAGGCTGGCGATCTGGGGGTGATCACCACCTCCCTGGAATATGTCGTCAACTGGGGCCGCACCAACGCGATGTGGCCGCTGCTCTTCGGTCTGGCCTGCTGCGCCATTGAGATGATGGGCGCCCAGAGCGCCAACTATGACCTGTCGCGCTTTGGCATGGAGATCAACCGCGCCTCGCCCCGCCAGGCCGACCTGATGATCGTCGCCGGGCGCGTCAGCCGGAAGATGGCCCCGGTGGTGCGCCGACTCTACGACCAGATGAGTGACCCCAAGTGGGTGATCGCCATGGGCGATTGCGCCGCCTGCGGGGGTATTTTCAACAATTATGCCATCGTGCAGGGGGTGGATGAGGTCGTGCCGGTGGACGTCTATGTCGCCGGGTGCCCGCCCCGCCCCGAGGCGTTGATCCACGGCATCATGCTCCTGCACGAGAAGGTCAAGCGTGAAAAGATCAGCGGCAAAAAGGAGGATCCCATCCGCCTCTCCCAGCCGCTGCTCCAGGTTGATGTGCCGAAGAAGTAGCGCCGATCCGGCAATGCCCTGAAGGGACAGGCTCTGTCTATGGATAACCGGACCCTGCTCGATCGTATTACCACGCGGTTCCCCGATGCGGTGCTTGAGCCGATGGAGTTTCGCGGCGATCTGAGCCTCGCCGTGCGACCCGAACGCTACCTCGAGGTGGTCCGCTTCCTCCGTGATGATCCGGACCTGCGGTATACGTTCCTTGAGAATCTCTGCGGCGTGGATTATCTGGGACGCGCGCCGCGCTTTGAGGTGGTGGTCCACCTGGTAAGTATGCTGCACCTGCACCGGGTTTGCCTGAAAGTTGGCGCTCCTGAAGAGCATCCCCACGTTCCCTCGCTCACGCCGCTCTTCGCCACGGCCAACTACCAGGAGCGTGAGGCCTACGACCTCCTCGGCATCGTGTTTGATGGGCATCCCGCCCTTACCCGCATCCTGATGCCCGATGACTGGCTCGGTCATCCGCAGCGCAAGGATCATCCCCTGGTTGAGGAGGAGATCGCCTTTACCTTCAACCAGGAGCGGATCTACGCCCATAAGCCCTTCGCGAAGGAATAATGCGTTGCGCCCCCGCCCGGGGGCGCGCGCCGAGATACGCCCATGACCAGTACCCTCCACGTGCCAACGCCCCAGGAGATCACCGAACCGGCCATCGCCGGTAAGACCGAGACGATGGTGCTTAATATGGGGCCACACCACCCCAGTACCCACGGCGTGCTCCGCCTGGTGCTGGAACTCGATGGCGAGGTGGTGGTGAATGTCGCTCCCGATGTCGGCTACCTCCATACCGGCATCGAGAAGACCATGGAGAGTAAGACCTACCAGAAGGCGGTGGTGCTCACCGACCGTATGGATTACCTGGCGCCGCTCTCCAATAATCTCTGCTACGCCCTCGCGGTCGAGAAACTGCTGGGTGTCGAGATCCCCGAGCGCGTGCAGGTGATCCGCGTGCTGCTGGTTGAACTCCAGCGCATCGCTTCGCACCTGGTCTGGCTCGGCACCCACGCCCTCGACCTGGCGGCAATGAGCGTCTTTCTCTACGCCTTCCGCGAGCGCGAGCAGATCCTCGATATTTTTGAACTGGTCTCCGGCGCGCGCATGATGACCAGCTACATCCGCATCGGCGGCCTGGCCTACGATGTGCCGGCGGATTTCTTGCCCACCGTTGACGCCCTGCTGCGGATCATGCCCGAGCGCATTGACGAGTACGAGTCCCTGCTTACCGGCAATCCCCTCTGGCTCGAGCGCACCGTCGGTGTCGGCGTGATTGACGCCGAGGCGGCCATCGCCTACGGTCTCACCGGAGCCAACCTGCGCGCCTCTGGCGTGCCCTACGATGTGCGCAAGGCCATGCCCTACAGCGGCTACGAGACCTACGACTTCGAGATCCCCGTGGGCAAGAATGGCGACATCTACGATCGCTACCGCGTGCGCATGGCCGAGATGCGCCAGAGTGTCAAGATTGCCCGGCAGGCCTGGGAACGCCTCCGTGCCCTCGGCCCCGGCCCGCATATGACCCTCGATCGCAAGGTGGCCCCGCCCCCCAAGAGCGAGATCACCCATAGTATGGAGTCGCTCATCCACCACTTCAAACTGTGGACCGAAGGCTTCAAGCCGCCGCGCGGCGATGCCTACGTCAGCATCGAGAGCCCCCGCGGCATCCTGGGTTGCTACGTGGTCAGCGACGGTAGCCCCAGACCCTGGCGCGTCCACTTCCGCGCCCCTTCGTTCATCAACCTCCAGGCGCTCGCGCACATGGCGAAGGGCCGCCTGGTGGCCGACCTCGTCGCGTTGATCGCCAGCCTTGATCCGGTGTTGGGCGAAGTGGATCGCTAAGAGTATGGGGAGGCTCCACGGGTCTGCACCCCGCCGAACCCTCGCGGAGACGCAGGGCCGCATCTTCGCAGAATCCCTTCAAAGCCTTCGCGCCACAGGTGAACGCATATGCTGCTCGAGACGCACAGGGCCGAAATCGAGACCATTCTCTCCCGCTACGACTCGCGGCGCAGCGCCGTGCTGCCGCTGCTCTACCTCGCGCAGGACATCTACGGCCACCTGACCGAGGCGGCCATTCGCGAGGTTGCCGCTATCCTTGACCTGCCGCCCACCGATGTCTTCGAGGTGGTCGGCTTCTACACCCTGTTCTACAACCGCCCCGTGGGAACCTGGGTGCTCCAGGTGTGTGACGATGTACCCTGCTGTTACCTCGGGGCCGAAGAACTGATCGCCGCCCTGAAGCAGAGCCTGGGGATCGCCGAGGAGCAGACCACCGGCGACGGGATGTTCACCCTCCAGCGGGTCAAGTGCCTGGCCGCCTGTGACCGCGCGCCGGTGTTGCAGGCCAATCTTGATTATGTCTATGATGTGACGCCCGAGCGGGTCAATGCACTCCTGGCCAACCTGCGTGCCCGCGCCGCCGAGGCCCGGCAGCGCGGCGTCAGCGGGCGCTTCGCCGAGGATTTTGAGTGGGGGCCCGACGGCGCCCTTGTGCCGATCGATCGCGCGGCGCCGTACCGCCCGCGCCACTTTCCCGCAGCGCCATCGCCCGCTCCGCCGGAACCCGAGCCCGTGCCCGAAGCCGATGCCGGGCATGACCGGCCCGCCGACCGCAAGGCTTCGCCGCTGTGAGGCGCAACCAGGAACACGCCATGTTATCCCGCCGCAGCACGCGGCACTGGAAATGTGAGCAGCACAATGGGTCTGAGCGAGCATATTGTCATGCGGGAACTGGACGTTCCCGAGATCAACGACTTCGAGGTGTACTGTCGCCACGGGGGCTGGGAAGCCTATCGTATGGCCCTCAAGGAGAAGAACCCCGCCGACATTGTGGCGATGGTCAAGGAGTCGGGACTGCGGGGCCGCGGCGGCGCCGGGTTCCCCACCGGTGTCAAGTGGGGTTTTCTGCCTAAAGGGGTCTATCCCCGCTATTTGCTGTGTAATTGTGATGAATCGGAGCCGGGCACGTTCAATAATCATCAAATTATTGATCGTAATCCCCATCAATTGATTGAAGGCGTGGCTCTTTCAGCCTATGCGATTGAGTGCCATACGGCCTATATCTATATGCGCGGCGAGTTCGCCGCGGCGGCGATTACCCTCGAACGGGCCATTGCCGCGGCCTACCGCGCCGGATTCCTGGGCCGGAACATCCTCGGCACGGGCTTCGATCTCGACATCTACGTGCATCGCGGCGCCGGGGCCTACATCTGTGGCGAAGAGACGGCACTGATGGAGTCGCTGGAAGGCAAGATCGGCCAGCCGCGCCTCAAGCCGCCCTTCCCCGCCGTGGCCGGGCTGTATGGCAAGCCGACGATCATTAACAATGTCGAGACGCTTGCCAATGTGCCCCGCATCGTCGAGAAGGGCGTGGCCTGGTACCGCAGCCACGGCACTGAGAAGAGTCCCGGCACCAAGTGCTTCTCGCTCTCCGGCCACGTCAACCGCCCCGGCAACTACGAACTGCCCTTCGGCGTGCCGCTGCGCGAACTGATCGAAAGCCCCGAGTACGGCGGAGGCATGCGCGGCGGCCGCCCGACGAAGATCATCATCCCCGGCGGGGCCTCGGCCCCCTGGCTGACCCACGAGCACCTCGATGTGCCCCTCGACTACGAGAGCGTCGCCGCCGCCGGTTCGATGCTCGGCTCCGGTGCGGTGATCGTCCTCGACGATACGGTAAAGGCCCCCCATGTGGCCTATAAGATGGACGAGTTCTTTAAGCACGAGTCCTGCGGGAAGTGTACCCCCTGCCGCGAGGGCACCCACTGGCTCGTCAGAGTGCTGCATCGTATCGCCGAAGAGGGCCACGCCGTACCCGAGGATATTCCGACCCTGCACAGCATCTACAACCAGATGGCCGGAAACTGTTTCTGCCTCCTCGGTGAAAGCGCCGTGATGCCGATCAAGAGCGCCCTGGCGCTGTTTCCCGAGGAGTTCGAGGCCATCGTGGCGGCCAGTCGCCGCCATCCACACGGCAATGGGCATGGCGACGGCCGCCACGAGCCGGTGATCCCCCTGACGACGAAGCGCTAGGGGAGGGTTTCTGGGATGGCGAAGTCCTCCCCGTCCCTCCCGCCTCCAAAGACACGGTCGAGTCGAGTAGATGTACTGACGCCCTGGGAAGCGAGCAGATATGGCCGATGTAACCATTACGGTTGATGGGGTGACCCTCAAGGTTCCCGCCGGAACGAATGTGGTTGACGCGGCGCGTATGGCGCAGATCGCCATTCCGGTCTTTTGCTACCACCCGCGCATGAAGCCGGTAGGCATGTGCCGCATGTGTCTGGTGCAGATTGGCACGCCGAAACTCGACCCCGCCACCCGCCAACCCCTCCTCGATGAGGCCGGCAAACCGATTATCGCCATGATGCCGAAATTGCAGACCGCCTGCACCACGCCGGTCAGTGAGGGCATGGTGATCAAGACACAGAGTCCCGAGGTCAAGTTCGCCCAGCGCGGCGTGCTGGAGTTCCTGCTGACCTCGCATCCGCTCGATTGCCCGGTGTGCGACAAGGGCGGCGAGTGCCCTTTGCAGAACCTGACCATGGAATGGGGTCCCGCCAGCAGTCGCTTCGACTACACCGATAAGGTCCACTTCGAGAAGCCCGTCCCCCTCGGCGATTTGATCCTGCTCGACCGCGAGCGCTGTATCCTCTGCTCGCGCTGCGTGCGCTTCCAGGACGAACTGGCCGATGATCCGGTGCTCGGCTTCGACCACCGCGGGCGCAACTGGATGATCATCTCTAAGAGCGACCCGCCCTTCGATAGCAAGTTCTCCGGCAATACTACCGACATCTGCCCGGTGGGGGCGCTGACCAGCAGCGATTTCCGCTTCCGCGCCCGCGTCTGGGAACTGAACCCCATCCCCGCCGTCTGTACGCTCTGTCCGGTGGGCTGCAACCTGACCCTGGATATGCGCCACGAACGCCTGATGCGGGTGATGCCCCGCGAGAATGCGGCGGTCAACGACATCTGGCTCTGCGACAAGGGCCGCTACGGCCATCGCTTCGTTGAGCACGAGAGCCGCCTGACCACGCCGCTGATCCGCCGGGGTGAGCAACTGGTCGAGGCGAGCTGGGACGAGGCCCTGAGCCTGGTGGCCGAGAAGCTCGAGGCGACGCGGCGCGCCCGCGGCGGCGCGGCGATCGCCGGGCTGGCCTCGCCGCGCCTCAGCAACGAGGACCTCTACCTGTTCCAGAAGCTCTTCCGCGAGCAACTGGAGAGTAACAACCTCGACCACCTGACCGGCGCACCCGGCGAGCCGGCCCACGACGACCTGGGCGCGCTGCTTGGCGTGGGAAAGGATGCTAATCTGATGGATTTCGGCGCGGGCGACGCGGTACTGGTACTTGGCGCCGATCCCGAGGAGGAGGCGCCACTGTATGTGCTGCGGCTGCGCAGCGCCGTGCAGCGGGGGGCCCAGTTGATCGTCGCCAACCTCCGCCCCACCAAACTGGAACGCTCGGCCACCCGCGCCGCCCGCTATCTGCCCGGCGGGGAACTGGCCTTCATCCACGGTCTGCTGCGCGAATTGCTCACCGCGGGCGGACGAGTGACGGTCAAGAACAGTGGGTTCGATGACCTGAAGCGCGTGCTCAACGACACGACCGGCGAGCGGCTCGCTGAACGGGCAGGGGTGGCCGCAGAGACGATCGCTGCCGTCGCCCGCGCCTTCGGCGAAGCCCGGAGGCTGGTGATCATCTACGGCGCCGAGGCCCGCAGCGCCGGGCCGGCGGTGGTCGAGGCCCTGGGCGCGCTGCTGGCGTTGAGCGGCAAGGCCGGGCAGCCCCACAGCGGCCTGATCGCCCTGCTGCCCGGCGGCAACAGCCGCGGCGCCCTCGATATGGGCGTGCGCCCCGACGCGCGCCCCGGCTATGCGCCGCTGGTTCGCCCTGGTCTGGGCGCTCGCGACCTCTGGCCGGCGCTTCGCGAGGGGCAGGTGCGCGCGGTCTGGATCGCCGGCCTCGACCCCGCTGCCAGTATGCCGACCGCCCGCACGGCCCTGGCCGAAGCCGAGTTCGTGGTGGTACAGGATCTCTTCCTCACCTCGACCGCCCAACTCGCCCACGTGGTGCTGCCCACCACCAGCGTCGCCGAGCGCGAGGGAACCTACACCAATGCCGAGCGGCGCGTGCAGCGCTCGCGGCAGGCCCGCGGCCCCGTCGGCCACAGCCGGCCCGACTGGCAGATCTTCGCCGAGGTGGGCCACGCCCTGAGTGCCCGCGCCGGCAAGCAGACGCCCCGCGACGACGATGCCTGGGACTACCTGACCGCCGCGGAGGTGGCCGCCGAGATCGCCGAGCGCGTGCCCGGCTACGCCAGCGTGACCTATGGCGCTCTTGCTGCGACCGGCAAACCCGGGGCCTGGGGCCGCCAGGCGAATGAGGCGATCTACTAC
Source organism: uncultured Chloroflexales bacterium (assembly GCA_937918935.1). Taxonomy (GTDB): domain Bacteria; phylum Chloroflexota; class Chloroflexia; order Chloroflexales; family Chloroflexaceae; genus JACAEO01. Next base: position 36,278 of record CAKZSI010000017.1, read on the forward strand.
GACGGCACCAACTACGAGAATACCGAGGGCGTCGGGATTAAACTGCCTGCACCGGTTTTGACCGGCGCCGCCAGCATCAATCTGGCGCCCCGTCCCGTTCCGGTCCCGGCCGAGGAACGTCCGCTCCTGCTCCTGAGCCAGCCCCTGGCCTACGGCGGCGACCCACTCTTGCGCGGCTCCAAACTCGAGCAGCACGTTCCGGCCCCGTATGTCGCCCTGAGCGGCGCCGACGCCGAGCGGCGCAACATTCGTTCCGGCGACCTGGTGCGGCTCGACTCTGCCGCCGGCTCGCTCACCCTGCCCGCCCGCGTGGTTCACGACGTACCGCCTGGCGTCGTCCTCGTTCCCGCCGATCTGCCCGGGGTGGAACTGGCCGCGGTGCAGACCGGCCCGCGCACCCGCGTGCATCTGGTAAAACTGGTGGTGTAGGAACGCGAGAGACGAACGACGGGCGTGCGACCCGCCGTTCCCGCTTCCCCAATGCAGTTTGGGAAGACCTTCTGGGAAATGGCGCCATGCCAGCCGCATCAATACGCGCCCGCGGCCAGTCCGCAATCCGAAATCCGCAATCGCACTAGAGGTGCGCATGAACTGGCTTAACCTGCTCATCCTGATCATACAGGCCTTTGTCATCACCCTGGCCGTAACGACCGCCTTCGCCTACCTGACGCTCTTCGAGCGACGCCTGCTGGCCCGTTTCCAGAACCGTGTCGGGCCAAACCGGGCCGGGCCGGGGGGCTTCTTGCAGCCGCTTGCTGACGCGGTCAAGCTCTTCTTCAAGGAAGATGTCGTTCCCGCCGCCGCCGACAGGCCGGTCTACCTGCTGGCCCCGGCGCTCGCGGTGATCCCGGCGATTATCATCTGGGCGGTGATCCCCTTCGGGTGCCTCAACCTGAACTGGGATTACCGCGCCTGCTTCGCCGACCCGCAGACGAGCAACGTGTGGAACATCCTCCAGATCGCCGAGATTAACGTCGGGGTGCTCTACCTCTTCGCCGTGACCGGTATCGGCGTCTACGGCATCACCCTGGCGGGGTGGGCCAGCAACAACAAGTACTCGATGCTCGGCGGCATCCGCTCGTCCGCCCAGTTGATCAGCTACGAACTGGCGCTCAGTTGCGCCGTGCTAGGCGTGGTGATGACCTACAGCAGCCTGAGCACCGCCCAGATCGTCTACCAGCAAGGCGGCCTGTGGGGGATTGTGCCCCAGTTCCTGGGCTTCGTGCTGTTCATGGTCGCCTCCACCGCCGAGGTGGTGCGCGCGCCCTTTGACCTGGTTGAAGCGGAACAGGAACTGGTGGGCGGCTACAACACCGAGTATGGCTCGATGAAGTTCGCCCTCTTCTTCATGACCGAGTACATCAAGCTGATTGCCATCAGCGCCATCGCAGTAACCTTCTTCTTCGGCGGCTGGCGCTTCCCCGGCCTCCAGACCCTGGGGCGCGGCATGGAGGACCTGGCCGGGCCGGTGGTGGCAAGCCTGGTGGTCGGGCTGGTTTCGCTGGGCGCGTTCTTGCTCAAACTGGTGGCCTTTCTCTTCGTCTCGGTGTGGATCCGCGCCTCGTGGCCGCGCCTGCGCTACGACCGGCTGATGACCCTGGGCTGGAAGTGGCTCCTGCCCCTGGGACTGATCAACCTGGTCTACACCGCGGTGACCTTCGTCATCGTTCCCGACCAGCGCCTGGCCTCGTTCATCCTGCTGGCCCTGAGCCTGATCACGCTGGCCGTGGCCGTCGGGTTCAGTTCGGTTCCGCAACCGGTGGATAACGTGACCTATGTGAAGGATCTGCGCCAGGGGAGTGTGTTGCCCCCCGCCCCTGCGGAGACCGAGGAGAGTCAGCCGGCCCCAACCAGCCCCCGCCAGCCGGTCAGTTCACAAGGGTGAGGAGATGTGACGAAACCTGCTTTGCTCACACGCCTGCCTGGAAGGGTCTGGGAGGGCTTTGTCCCCCCGAGAACACCGCGGTGAACATACGTCCGGCGCGGGAGGGTCTGCGAGGGCTGCGCCCTCCCAGGAAACCTTTTTTCCATACCTGTCATCCTGAAACACGCCGCAGCATGAGAGGAGCATCCAATGCTCGGAGAGCTATTCAAAGGTCTTGGCACCACTCTGCGTTACATCTTCAAGCCTCCGGTGACGGTGCAGTACCCGGAGGTCAAGCGGCCGGTGCGCGAACGTTTCCGCGGACGCCACGAACTCAAACGCTTCGCCGACGGCAAGGAGCGCTGCATCGGTTGCTCGCTGTGCGCCGCGGCCTGTCCGGCTGATGCCATCCTGGTCGTACCCGCCGAAAATGACCCGGAGAACCCCGTCTCGCATGGCGAACGCTACGCGGCGGTGTACGAGATCAATATGCTGCGCTGCATCTTCTGCGGCTACTGTGAAGACGCCTGTCCCACCAACGCGATTGTGCTGGAGCACCAGTACGAACTGTCATTTTACGACCGGCGCGCTTCGATCTACACCAAGGAGATGCTGCTGGCGCCGCCCGACAAGGGCCACGGCGATCCGCCGCCCATCCTGCGCGAATTGCAACGCCGGCCCAGCCCGCCAGCGCAGATCGATCTGTAAGGCATGGTATCAGGCCCCCTGCCACGGCAGCCCGCTGCCGGGCGTCAGAGCACTCCCACGGGCAGGGGTGTGGGGGAACCTGGTCGCCCCACGCTCATCCGACCGGCTTTTTCAGGGCGCTCAGAGTACCGACAGCACATCCGGGTAGAGATGAGGAGCAAACACATGGATTTCGTCTTATTCTTCATAACGGCGGCAGTCGCCCTGATCGGGGCGATCGCCATGCTCGTGGCGCGGAACGCCGTGCACAGCGCCCTGTTCCTGCTGCTGAACTTCGCGGCCATCGCCGTGCTCTTCCTGCTCCTCCAGTCGCCCTTCCTCTTCGCCATTCAGTTCACCGTTTACGCCGGGGCGATCATGGTGCTGTTCCTCTTCGTGGTGATGCTGCTGGGGGCCGAGCGCGTCGAGGACACGCCCGACCGTATCCCCTGGCAGCGCCCCCTGGCCTTCGTACTGGGCGTGGCCCTGGTGGCGGTGGCGGTGGCGGGGGTGCTGCGGGGGGTCTGGGAAGAGCCGCCTGGCGGGGAGGCCGCCGCCGCCTTCGGCGACCCGGCGCAACTGGGGGCCCTGCTCTTCACCGACTACCTGCTGCCCTTCCAGGTGACTGGCATCATCTTATTGATCGCCGTGGTCGGAGTGGCGGTGCTGAACCAGCGCGGGCGCGCCGCCCCGGCGGCCAGGCGCACGCCGACGGGTGAGTGAATAGACGGAGACCACACCTATGGTGCCCACCAGTTACTACATCATCCTCAGCGCGGCGCTGTTTGCCATTGGCGTGCTGGGGGTACTGATCCGGCGCAACGCGCTGGTCGTCTTTATGTCGGTCGAATTGATGCTCAACGCGGCGAATCTGGTTCTCGTGGCCTTTGCCCGCGAACGCCTGAGCATTGATGGGCAGGTGCTGGTGTTCTTTGTGATCACCGTGGCCGCCGCCGAGGTCGCCGTGGGACTGGCGCTGCTGGTGGCTATTTTCCGCACAAAGCACACCACCGATGTTGATGAAGTCAGTACGCTCAGGGGTTAAGCGCGGAAGATCTGAGGTACACGATGGAATGGGTAATCTGGCTCATCCCACTGCTGCCGTTCATCGGCTTTTTGCTGAACGTCTTCGTGATCCGGCGTGAGCGCCCGGCGGGGCTGGTGGCGAGCGGGCTGGTGGCGGCCTCTTTTGTGGTCGCCGTGATCGCCATCGCCGCCTTATCCGGGCTGCCCGAAGAAGAGCGGCGGATCATGTCGGTGAGCTGGCACTGGATCAACACCGGCGAATTGCGGGTGCCTTTCGGCATCATGCTCGACCCGCTCACCGCCGTCATGGTGCTGCTGGTGAGCGGCGTGGGCGCGTTGATCCACGTCTACTCGATCGGCTACATGCACGGCGATCCGCGGGTGGTGCGCTACTTCGCCTACCTGAACCTCTTCATCACCATGATGCTGTTCCTGGTGATGGGGAACAACATGCTTATGCTCTTCCTCGGCTGGGAGGGGGTGGGCCTCTGCTCCTTCCTGTTGATCGGCTTCTGGTTTGAGCGCGCCGAGGCCTCCGCCGCCGCGGTGAAGGCTTTCGTGGTCAATCGTATCGGCGATGCGGCTTTCATTCTGGGTATGCTGGCGATCTATGCCAACTTTAAGACGCTCAACTTCTACGAGGTAAGCGTCGGCGGGCAACTACAGCCGGGCTTCCTGGAGCGCGTGCCGGAGATCATCGGGCGGACCGTCGGGCCGACCTGGCAGCCCATTGCCCTGACCACGCTCATCAGCTTCCTGCTGCTGATCGGCGCCACCGGCAAATCGGCGCAGTTCCCCCTGTTCGTCTGGCTGCCTGACGCCATGGCCGGCCCCACCCCCGTCTCGGCGCTCATCCACGCTGCTACCATGGTCACTGGCGGCGTGTACATGATGACGCGCAACGAAGCCCTCTTCGCCGCCTCGCCCGCCACCCAGAGCTGGGTGCTGTGGATCGGCGTGCTGACGGCCTTTATCGCCGGCACCTCGGCGATTGCCCAGTGGGACATCAAGCGCGTCCTGGCCTATTCGACCGTCTCGCAACTGGGCTTCATGGTCGCGGCGTGCGGCATGGGCGCCTACGTGGCGGCGATCTTCCACCTGCTCACCCACGGCATCTTCAAGGCCCTGCTCTTCCTCGGCGCCGGCTCGGTGATCCACGGAACCCACGAGACCCAGGATATGCGCAAGATGGGCGGGCTGCGCAAGGCCATGCCCGCGACCTGCTGGACCTACCTGGTCGGCGCGGGGGCGCTGGCGGGGATCGTGCCCCTGGCGGGCTTCTGGTCGAAGGACGAGATCCTGGCCCACGCCCTCAGCCACGACCACTGGCCGCAGTTGATCATCCTCTTCCTCACCTCGCTGATCACCGCCTTCTACATGGGCCGGCAGGTGGCGCTGATCTTCTTCGGCCAGCAGCGCGACAGCCACTACCACCCCCACGAGAGCGGGCGAGTCATGACCGTGCCGCTGATCGTCCTGGCGATCGGCGCGATCATCGGCGGGGCGATCAACCTGCCCTGGGGCCACTGGCTCACCGACTGGCTCAAGCCCGTACTGCACGAAGAGGCAGGCACGTTCAATCTGGCCCTGGCGCTGATCGCCACCGCCAGCGCCGTGGGGATGAGTTACCTGGGCTGGTGGATCTACACCAGCAACGCGAAGAAGATCAAGGTCGGCGGCAAAGACCCCGCCTACCGCTACTCTGGCGACATCTGGGACGGGCTGGAAGAGGCCTGGTACTTCGACCGGCTCTACCAGCGGGCGATTGTGCGGCCGTTCCAGCGGCTGGGCGACTTCCTCGCCAGCGTCTTCGACCCGCAGGGCATTGACGGGCTCGTGCTGGGCGTTGGCGTCCTGTTCGGCCGGGCCGGCGAGCAGGTGCGGCGCTTTCAGAGCGGCTACGTGCGCACCTACGCGCTGATCTTTACCGTCGGGGTAGTGATTGTGCTCGGCTTCGTGCTGATGTTCAGCCGGTAGATGAGTTGCACCGTTCGTGGAGTTTCGCCCCCTCCCCAATCCTCCCCCCGCGGGGGAGGGAGTCAGGCGCCTCCCTTCAACGGGAACAGGTCGGGGAGGAGGGGTCGTAGCGGGCGGCCCGCCGCGCCTCAAAAACCATAGAAAGAGCCTATGGACAACTTCCCGATCCTCTCGCTGATTCTGTGGCTGCCCGCGCTGGGCGCCCTCGGCCTGCTGCTCGTGCCACGGGAGAACGCCGAACTGGCCCGCCGGGTGGCGCTGATCGTCGCCCTGCTGACCTTCCTGGTCTCACTGGCGCTGCCCTTCGGCTACAATGCAGCGCCCGGTGACGCCACCACCATGCACTTCGTCGAGAACCTGCCCTGGCTGCCGATGTTCGGCGCCAGCTATAGCCTCGGCATTGATGGCGTCAGCCTCTGGCTGGTGCTGCTGACCACCTTCCTGCTGCCGATCGTCATCCTTTCAACATGGGACTCGGTGCACACCCAGGTGCGGAACTTCCAGATCCTCATGCTGCTGCTCGCCACGGCGATGATCGGCGTGTTCATCAGCCTGGACCTGCTGTTGTTCTACATCTTCTGGGAGTTCACGCTCATCCCCATGACCCTGCTGATCGGCATCTGGGGGGGAAGCAACCGGATCTACGCCGCACGCAAGTTCTTCCTCTACACCTTCTCTGGATCGGTGCTGATGCTGGTAGCGATCATCGGCCTGTACGTCTTGCATCGCGACGCGCTAGCCGCCAGCCAGCCCGGCTACGCCGGCAGCTTCAACTTCAGCACCATCCTGGCAAATCTGCGCAGCGGCGCCTTACAACTGGATACCACCGTCGAGCGGCTGCTCTTCGGAGCCTTCTTCCTGGCCTTCGCGATCAAGGTGCCCCTCTGGCCCTTCCACACCTGGCTCCCCGACGCCCACGTGGAGGCCCCGACCGCCGGCTCGGTGATCCTGGCGGGCGTACTGCTGAAACTGGGCAGCTACGGCCTGATCCGCTTCAACCTGAGCCTCTTCCCCGAAGCCTCGCGCTGGGCCGCCCCCGCCGTGGCCATTCTGGCGGTAATCGGCATCATCTACGGCGCGATCGTCGCCTTCGCCCAGAGCGATATGAAAAAACTGGTGGCCTACTCCTCCGTCAGCCACATGGGCTTCATCGTGCTGGGGATCTTCGCCCTCAACCCCGAAGGCGTCAGCGGGGCCATTCTGCAGAGCATCAACCACGGCCTCTCGACCGGGGCGCTGTTCTTGATCGTCGGCGTGCTCTACGAACGGCGGCACACCCGCGACATGGCCGAATACGGCGGCATCTGGAAGGTGATGCCGATCTACGCCGGCATCACCCTGCTCGTGGCCCTCTCCTCGGCGGGGTTGCCGGGGCTTAACGGGTTCATTGGCGAGTACACGATCATGCAGGGGGCCTTCCTGGCACCCGAGTTGAGCTGGCCCTTCCTGAGCTTCGCCGTGCTCGGCGTGGTGCTGGCCGCGGTCTACCTGCTGCGGATGTACCAGAACGTATTCATGGGCGACCTGCGCAACCTTAAGAACCAGGAGCTGAGCGACCTGAACCTGCGCGAACTGGCGACCCTGACGGCCCTGTGCGTGCCGATCATCGCGCTGGGCCTTTACCCGGCCTTCGCCTTCGGGCCGATGCAGGCCAGCGTCGGCGAGACGCTCGCCGGGATTGTCACCGCCGTAGCTGGAAGATAGGGACATGCGCGTATGGAGAGTTTACAGATCCCCCCGGTTGACCTGCGCCTGCTGACGCCCCTGCTGATCGTCGTCGGCTGGGCCTCGGCCTTGCTGCTGATTGATGTCTTCTTCGTTCCCAATGGGCGCAAGAAGATCACCGGCTATCTGGCAATGGCCGGCCTGGCCGTCGCGGGATTGGCCGGCATACCATTGTGGAACGTGAGTGGCAGCACCTTTTCGGGCATGCTGGTGCTCGACCGCTACAGCCTGGCGCTGACCTGGATCTTCCTCATCGCCGGGGCGCTGAGCATCGCCGTGGCGCTGGACTACCTGCCGCGTCACGAGATCGAGCAGGGCGAATACTACCCGCTGATCATGTTCGCCGTCGGGGGCATGATCCTGATGGCCCAGAGCGCCGACCTGATCACCCTCTTCCTGGGAATCGAACTGCTCTCCATCACCCTGTACATCCTGACCGGCTTCGCCTACCCGCGGGTCGCCTCGGAAGAGGCCGGGATCAAGTACCTGGTGCTGGGGGCCTTCGCCGCGGGCTTCTTCGTGTACGGCATCGCGCTGATCTTTGGCGCCACCGGCACAACCAGCCTGGCCGGGATCGCCGACTACCTGAGCCGGCAACCCTTCGCGCCGCAAGACGAAACCCTGTTCCTGGTCGGTGCGAGTCTGGTGCTGATCGGCTTTGGCTTCAAGATCGCCCTGGTACCCTTCCACATGTGGACGCCGGATGTTTACGAAGGCTCGCCCACCCCGGTGGCGGCCTTCATGAGCGTTGGCACCAAGGGCGCTGCCCTGGCGGCCCTGCTGCGCGTCACCCTGGCGATGGAAGCGGCGCGAGACTTCTGGCTGCCGCTGCTGGCAGTGCTGGCCGCGGCGACGATGATCATCGGCAACCTGGGGGCGCTGGGGCAGAGCAACCTGAAGCGCATGCTGGCCTACTCCAGCATCGGCCACGCCGGCTACATCCTGCTGGGGATCATGGTCGCGGCGGAGCGGGGCGCGGAAGCGTTTCTGTTCTACATGCTGGCCTACACCCTCACCAACCTGGGCGCCTTCGGAGTGCTGATCGCCCTCGAGCAGCGGGGCGAGGCAGCCTGGAGCATTGACGACTTCGCGGGGTTGTACCAGCGCCGGCCCATGCTGGCAGTGGCCATGGCTCTGTTCATGTTCTCGCTGGCCGGTGTGCCGCCCACGGCGGGCTTCATGGGCAAGTTCTTCGTCTTTACCGCGGCCTACGCCGGGGGCCTGGGCTGGCTCGTGCTCATCGGCGTGATCACCAGCGCCATCGCCGCCTACTACTACCTGCGCGTGGTGGTGAAGATGTTCATGCAGGAGCCGGTGCGCGACGTGCGCCCCGAACTTACCCGCGGGTTGAACACGGAGATCCTGATCGCCGGGGTCGCCACCCTCATCCTCGGCCTGCTGCCTACCCCCATCGTGCTGCTTGTTGAACAATCGCTGGTGGCGCTGGGGGGATAAGGGGTGTGGAGGTGTGGCGGACCACACCCCGGGGTTGTCGCTTCTTTACCGAAAGTTTACAACCAGCTTAATAATTTTTGACGCAACTATCCTACAATTGACTTACTCAGCAAGCAGGCAGGGATTTTGCGTCAGATTCCAGGCACGCACGTACGTGGCGCTTGCGGCGTGCCGCTGGACATGGTATTGTGTCGCCACCGCAATTTGCGCTGTAACCTCGTGGTATCCGCGCCAGATCCTCAGAGAGGAGGCTTCCACAATGGGCTATGCGGAGATGCACCGTCGTTCGATCGAGGACCCGCAGGGATTCTGGGGCGAGCTTGCCGAAGAACTCCACTGGTACAGGAAGTGGGACACCGTGCTCGACGATAGCAAGGCGCCGTTCTACCGCTGGTTCGTCGGCGGAGAGACGAACCTGTGCTACAACGCGGTTGACCGACACGCCCTGGGCGCGCGCCGCGGCCAGGCGGCGCTGATCTGGGAGAGTCCCGAAGTGGGCCAGTCGCGCACGCTCACCTATTTCGAGCTCTACCGGGAAGTGAACCGGCTCGCCGCAACGTTCCGGCGGCTCGGCGTGCAGAAGGGTGACCGGGTGATCATCTACATGCCCATGGTGCCCGAAGCGATCTTCGCCATGCTTGCCTGCGTGCGTCTTGGCGCGGTGCACTCCGTGGTGTTCGGCGGGTTCTCCATCGCTTCGCTGGCCTCGCGCATTGATGATGCCGAGCCGGTGCTCATCGTCACTGCCGACGCCGGGATGCGCAAGGGCCTGCCGGTGCATCTGAAAGAGATCGTGGACCGGGCGCTGGAAGCCGCCGAGAAGCCCAGCGTGCGCCACGTGCTGGTGCTGAACCGTGGTCTGGCCCCTATGGAGATGCAAGAAGGCCGCGACCTGGACTGGGCCGAGCAGATCAAGGAGTCAGGCGCCGCGTATGTCGAGCCGGCGCGCGTGGCTTCGACCGATCCGTCGTACATCCTCTACACCTCCGGCACCACTGGCAAACCCAAGGGGGTCGTGCGCGACACCGGCGGCTACATGGTGGCCCTGCACGCCTCGATGAGCCAGATCTACAACTGCGGCGACGGCGATGTGTACTGGTCCACCTCAGACATCGGCTGGGTCGTGGGGCACAGCTACATCGTCTATGGCCCGCTGCTCAAGGGACTGCCGACCGTGGTCTACGAGGGGCGCCCCGACCACCCCGATCCAGGGGTCTGGTGGCGAGTGATCGAGAAGTACGGCGTAACCCACGTCTTTACAGCGCCGACGGCGCTGCGGGCGCTGCGGAAGTTCCCCGAGCAGTGGATGCGGAGCGCCGACATCAGTTCGCTGAAGATCCTCTTTGCTGCCGGCGAGCCGCTCGACGCGCCGACCTACGAATGGGCCAGGGCCGCGCTGAACGTGCCGGTGATTGACCACTACTGGCAGACAGAGAGTGGCTGGGCCATGCTGACGAACACCGTCGGGACGGAGATGTTGCCGGTCAAACCTGGCTCGCCAACCATGCCGGCGTTCGGCCACAACCTTGAAGTCGTGGACGCCGACGGCAACCCGGTACCACGCGGCGAGAAGGGCTTTCTGGTGGATCACGGACCTCTGCCTCCCGGGATGTTAATGACGCTCTGGAACGACGACGAGCGCTACGTTCAGAGCTACTGGAGCCACTTCAAGGGCAAACTGCTCTACATGACCGGCGACTACGCCATTCAGGACGCCGATGGCTACTTCTGGATGCTGGGCCGCGCCGATGAGGTGCTCAACGTCTCCGGCCATCGCCTGGGTACCCGCGAGATCGAAGAGGTTATCTCCGGCCATCCGGCCGTGGCCGAGGCGGCGGTGATCGGGGTGCGCCACGAACTCAAGGGCGAAGGCGTCCTGGTCGTTGCCGTGCTCAAGCAGCATATCGCCCCCGCCGACCAGGATAGCGTCGCGCGGAGCATTACCACGCTGGTGCGCGAGAGCATTGGCCCCATCGCCACCCCGGATGCCATCCACTTCGTGAGCATGCTGCCCAAGACCCGCTCGGGCAAGATTATGCGCCGGGTGATCCGCGCCGTCTACCAGGGCGATAACATCGGCGACCTGAGTACTATCGAGGACGACGCCACCGTGGATATGGTGCGCGAGGCCATTGATGTGCTCAAGGGCGATCTGTAGTGTCAGTGGAACAAGGAGGTTATCCAATGGCCGAGATCCGCGACGTTGCGCTGCCGAACACCTCGGACGTGTACCGGCCCAGCGACGCTATCGTCGAGAACTCGAACGTCATGGCGTACGCCCGCTCCAGGGGCTTAAGCAGCTATGAAGAACTCCATCAGTGGACGCTCGATAACAATGAGCAGTTCTGGGCAGACATGGCGTCTGAACTGGAGTGGTACCAGCCCTGGGAGAAAGTGCTCGACGATAGCAATAAGCCCTTCTTCAAGTGGTTCACCGGGGCCAAAACCAACATCGTCCACAACGCCATCGATCGCCACGCGGCCTCCTGGCGCAAGAACAAGCTCGCCATGGTCTGGGAAGGCGAAGATGGCACCCAGCGCACGTTCTCCTACCACGCGCTGAACCGCGAGGTCAGCAAGATGGCGAACGTGCTCAAGAGCGTTGGCGTGAAGAAGGGCGACATCGTCACCATCTATCTACCCCGCATCCCTGAACTGCCGATGATGATGCTGGCATGCGCCAAGATAGGCGCAGCGCACTCGGTGGTCTACGGCGGTTTCTCCGAAGCGGCCCTGGCCGACCGCCTGGCCGACGCCCAGAGCAAGGTGCTGGTCACCGCCGATGGCGGCTTTATGCGCGGCAAGATCGTTGAGCTCAAGAAAATCGCCGATGAGGCCATGGCCCGCACTCCCACGGTGCAGACATGCCTGGTGGTCAAGCGCACGGGCCATACCATCAACATGGAAATCGGGCGTGACCTCTGGCTCCACGAGTTGATGGGCCTGCCCATCGCCGCCGCCGAGTGCCCCACCGAGGTGATGGACGCCGAGGATCCCCTGTTCATCCTCTATACCTCGGGAACGACCGGCAAGCCCAAGGGTGTGGTGCATACCCACGGCGGCTATATGGTCGGCATCTATGCCACCTTGAAGATGGTCTTCGACATCAAAGAAGAGGACCGCTACTGGTGCGCCGCCGACCCGGGCTGGATTACCGGCCATAGCTATATCGTCTACGCCCCCCTGATCACCGGCGCCACGTCGTTCATGTACGAGGGCGCGCCGAATTACCCCTTCCCCGACCGCTGGTGGTCGCTGGTGTCGAAACACTCGATCAGCATTCTCTACACCGCCCCTACCGCCATTCGCGGCCTGATGCGCTTCGGCGAGGCATGGCCCTCGCGCCACGATCTGAGCAGCCTGCGACTGCTTGGCTCGGTGGGCGAGCCGATCAACCCCGAAGCCTGGAAGTGGTTCTACAGCGTCATCGGCAAGGAGCGCTGCCCGATCATGGATACCTGGTGGCAGACGGAGACGGGGATGTTCATGATTACCCCTACTCCGGTCGTGCCGCTGAAACCTGGCAGCGCCACCCGGCCCTTCCTCGGCATCGAGGCCGACGTGGTGCACGAGGATGGCACCCCCTGTAGCCCTAACGAGGACGGCCTGCTGGTGATCAAGCGCCCCTGGCCCGCAATGATGCGCACCATCCTCAATGACCCGCAACGGTATGTGGATACCTACTGGACGCGCATCCCCGGAGTGTATGCGGCCGGTGATAGCGCGCGCAAGGATGAGGATGGCTACATCTGGGTGATCGGGCGCCTCGACGATGTGATCAAGGTCTCGGGCTACCGCCTGGGCACGGCGGAGGTGGAGAGCGCCCTGGTGAGCCATCCGGCAGTGGCCGAGGCTGCGGCCATCGGGCTGCCCCACGAGGTCAAGGGTAATGCCATTCACGCCTTCGTGATCCTGCGGGCTGGCTTCGACGGCAGTCCAAAGCTCGAGGAGGAACTACGCGCCCACGTGGGCCACGAGCTTGGCCCCATTGCCCGGCCCGATGCGATCACGTTCGTCAGCGTGCTGCCTAAGACGCGCTCGGGCAAGATTATGCGCCGCGTGCTCAAGGCGCGCGCCCAGGGCCTCCCCGAGGGCGATATCTCCACCCTTGAGGAGTAGGCCATACCAACGTGGCGCCACCCCTGCGGGTGGCGCCACCCTCTAGAGTACCCTCCAGGTTATGTAATGTAGCACAACGGGTTGCAGGGTTGGGCTACAAAGCCTTTCCTCACCACAGACCGACCAGACACGCCGCCAGGTCGCGCCGGTAGTCCAGACCGGTGAGCTTTTCCCAGCGGGCGGGTAGATCGGCGCCGAGTTGCGCGGCCTGCTGCTCACGCAGCGCCAGGTAGGCCGCCACAGCAGGGCCAGCCCGCGGATCATCGGCGTGGGGCGCCAGCAGGTGCCGGGCCACGCTGATGTCGTTGAGCACCCCCAGGTGATCCTGAAAGGCCATCAGTGGCTTTATGACCTCGTCGGCCCGGGGGCCGAGGGTCTCGGCGAAGAACTCGAGCACGTAGCGCAGGCGCTTGCCATCGATGCGCATCGCATGCAGTTCTGCGGTATCCTCAGGCAGGCCGCCATGATCGTGTGCGCGCAGGATCTCGTAGTGGCGCCAGATGGTGCTGCCGGCAAGATCACACACCCGCGGCCGGTCGTCCCAGCCATCAGGTTCGTTCATCAGCGTGGCGAACTCGCGCAAGAACTCGGCATAGGCATCGCTTTCCAGAAAGGCGATCAGGGCCGTGAAGGCTTTGTCGCGATCCTCGTGGAGCCGCTCGTTCAGCGCCGCGACAGCGGGCTGCGCTTCTTCCGGCAAGGCCGGCGCCCGCTCGGCGAGGTCGGCCAGCAGCACGTCGCGGTCACGCACCGGCCCGGCGACGCCTGCCAGCCGCCTCAGGCCCTTGCCGTAGGCGCGCAGGCCGCCCGGCGCAAAGATCGGGGTCAACAATCGCAGGGTGGCGCGCAGGCGGCGGGTGGCAACGCGCAGATCGTGCACCGACTCGATGGGCGCGTCGGCGCGCACCTGGCGCTCGGCCAGACGCAGACGGCGCAAGTGGCGGCGCAGTAGCACCCGCCCCAGTTCAGCCAGGGGCGCCTCGGGGTCGGCGTACCAGGGATCGAGAACGCCAGCTTCCTCCTCCGCTTCGCCAACAGGTGAACCGTCGGGTGTTTCCGATTCTGGCGCAATGGTCGCTTCGGCTTCTTCCACGTCGCCAGCGGCCGGACCATCGGGCGATCCAGGGGCTGGTGAAGCGGTGGCTTCGGCGCCCTCCACCTGCGCCTGGAGCGATTCGCCAAAGACCTTGCGCCACAGATCGGCCTTGGCGATGGCGCGTGCCCCATCCTCGGCGGCATAGGGGCCGCTCAGGATCAGTGTCAGGCCATCGCCGGCAGGAGTCACCGCCAGCAGGCGGGTGGTTTGCGACTGGCTGTAATCCAGGCCATCGGCCACGCGCAGGATGGCCGAGAGGCGCAGCGCGTCACGCTGCCCACGCCGGCCCAGGGCCAGGTAGGCCGGCTCAAGCTCGGGCCGCACCTTTTTGCGGTGAAAAGCGACCATACAGGCCACAATGGCGCGCTCGCGGGGCGAGAGATCGTCAATCCCCTGGTTCAGCACAATATCGCGCCCAACGAGGTGATGCTCCGGCGGGTCGGTGGTCATTCCGACATTGTGGAGCAGGGCGCCAATTTCGAGCAGGCGGCGCTGGGCGGGCAACAATTCGTAGCGTTCGGCCACAGCATCGAAGAGCGCCAGCGCCAGATCGGCTACCTGGCGTGCATGGGCTACGTCAACGCGATAGGTCTCAAGGAGTTCCTCCACGTCTGGCATAGTCCTTTCTCCTGAGTTTCAACGAGGGTGAAAAAGGGTTTTCCCGCAGGGCGCGACTCTCCCAGATGCTCCCACGCAGGGCCTGTAGGCGATCATAGGATCGCCACACCCTGCTGGACCCTCCAGTCCGGCGGGCCGGGGTATGGGGAAACCCGGTTTTCCCATCCTCACAGCGCGAGGGCGCGCTCCAGTTTGCTGCGCAGCTCGGGTGTCAGGGCGACGAGGGCCGCCAGTTCGCGGGCCAGGGCGCTCAGATCGGCGGCTGTCCCGGCCTCGCGCAGTTCGATTTCAACCTCGGTAAAGGGGCGCTCGCGGGCGCCGGATCGCATGACGCCGCGGTCGAGGCAGAGTTCGGCGACCGGGACGCCGTCCCGCATGATATGCAGCACGCGCCGCTCGGTGCGGATCACCACCCGCGGCAGCAGCGGCGCGCCACCGGTAAGGGCAAGCGCCAGATCGCGCGCGACGCCATGGGGCCAGGTCTGCGGATCGGGGTTGGCGCCGGGGAACTCGAACTCGGCCCGGCGATGCACGCCATCGTGACCGACATCAGCGGGACCCTTGAGGGTGATCAGTGAGCGTTCGCCGATCCGTCGCACCCGCAGGCCGTGGCGCGCGGCAGTAAGACGCCCGTCGGCAGTATCATAATAGGTGTTTTCTTGTAGTTCTGGCGCCGATGCCGGCGCGACTGTGTACGCGCCCAGTTGCTTGATAGTGGCAAGGATTTCCAGATCAGCGCCGCTCACGGTGTATTTGGCTTCGATTTCCATTGGTTCAACTAGTATGTGTATTGGCGTCAGGACGCCGGCTTTCCTCAAGAAAAACGCTTCAGAAAGAGCAGCGCCCTCCAGCCCTTCCCACCGTGCGGGCGACACTGGCTGGATCGTCCTGAGAGGGCGCGGCCCCCGAAACTCTGACGGTACGGGGGCGTACCAGGGCCTCACCGGGCAGGTGAAGCGGCCGCGGCGAAGGCCCGGAACTGCCGGATTACCCCATCGGGGTCGAGCGCGGCGCGGGTAGTGGCGGTCACACTGAAGTATACATCAACCCGCTCGCCACTGGCCTTGCCACGGAAATGCACCCCGTAGACACCGGGCAGCGAATCGGGCTGGATCTGCAGGTCGAGGGGCGAGCTGTAGCCAACACGGCCCTGATTATCGGCGACGGGCGTATCGGGGAACAGCACGTAGGCGCCCGAGGGATCGGTAATCCAGAACTCCAGCGGCTCGCCGGGACGCAGCCCTTCGCCGCGGATCTGCACGACCCCGCCCGGTTGGGCATCGGGCGGCGTGGCGCTGCCGCGATTGTTATCGGGCATCGGCGTCCCCGGCCCCGCCACAAAGTCGCGGGTCAGACTGAAGGCCGCGGCCACGGTCACCCCGCTGCGCTGCCCACGGGCCACGGCGGAATACACCCCTTCAGCCAACCCGCCGGTGCTTACAGTAACCTGCGCCGTCGTCCCATCACGGCGCACCTGAGCGGGATCGATCGGCGCGGAGCGCCCGGTCGGTCCGGTGATCCATGCGCTCACCTCTTCACCGGACTGGAAGCCGCGAGCCAGGAGCGTAAAGGTCGCACCAGGCGGCGCGGCGAGCGGAACAATAAACCCATCGCCCTGTCGGCCAAGCTGATCGTGCGCAACACGGCCCAGGCGGCCGGGATCGCCCACGGGCGCGATACGGGTGACGCGGAAGTAGCCGACGGCCTCGCGCCCGCTGCTGACGCCGCGGGCATTGAAGGACCAGACGCCCTCGGCGGCATTCTGGTCGGCGGTGAAGGTGACATTCTGGCCCTCGATCGTGCCCCGGTTATCGGCGGTAGCCTGGGCGCCAGCGTCGAAGGTGGCCTGATTGGGCGCGGTAACCCAGATGCCCACGCGCTCGCCAGCGACGAACCCGCTGGCGGTGAGCAGGAAGGTCGTGCCGGGCGGCCCGATCTCCGGCGTCACTCGCGCATTGATGCTGCGCGGCAGGGGCGGAAACGGCGTCGGCGCGGGAAGCGGAGGGGTCGCAGTCGGACCCTGGGGCGGCGCAGGCGCCTGAAGCGCCGGGGGTGCCAGGCGGCGCCCGAGGTTGCTGATCAGCACCCGGCGACCAGGGGCAAACTCGGGCCAGTACTCAAAGCGCGCCTTCTCGAAGTACTGCACCGTGTGCCAGCGACCGCTCTCGAGTTGTTCCTGAATCTCATTGCTGATGGGGAAGCCGAAAATCCGCTCGGCGCCGCGGGTTTCCCAGATCTCCTTAAAGCCGTATTGAATGATGGTCTGGGTCTGAGGAATGTAGCGGCGGTCAGCAGTGTTCTGGATGGGCGGCGACTTGGGGAAGATCCGTCCCTGGGTGAACTCCAGGCCCAGGTTGCCCAGTTCCACCACCGGCGTGCTGCCACCCTGAGCCAGTTCAAAACGCGCCCGCTCGAACCACTGCGTAATGCGGCCATTGGGAGCAGTGAACTCCTCGGTGATGGGAAAACCAAAGATCTCAACGTCGCCATTGGCTTCCCAGAACACGCGAAAGGCCCCGCGCAGGGTATGCTGGGTCTCGGGGAAGAAGTGCACGTCGGATTGGGCCCGGAGCGCGGGCAGGCTCCCCAGTAGCAGGGCCAGCGCCAGCACCACACCCGCCAGGGGCGCGGCCAGGCGGTGTAGCGGTCGTGCAGCCATGCGGTCCTCCTTCTATCAGGCGCGGTTCCAGAGACGGGGTCAACCGTGGCGGGGGGGCCGGCAGGCGCGCCCGAACATCCGCGACGTGATCCCGTGAAGACCAGCGAGGTGACCCACGACAGGGTCCCGGGGTTCCCTGACTGCCTCCTATGGACTGTAAGAGCAGTTTTCGTGGAAGGGCTACACCCCCCCAATTTTACGAATGATTCGCGATCCTGGGCTTTATGATAGTCTTTTTCCGTATGATCTGTCAAGCAGGCAAGCGTGTGCAGGGCTTGAGCAACGTTCGTCTCCCACGGCGGCGCAGGGGAGTGCCAGGATGCCCCGGTTTGCGGCGACAGTATGCCCATTGCGTATCGCACGGCGCGTTCGGGCGGTGTATGGACAGAGAGGAACATCGCGGAGAGAGAGATGCTCATCCGTCTGGCGCTGGCCTGGATGCTGGGGATCGTTGTTGCGGAGCAGGCCCGCCCCGCGACGGGATGGCTCTGGGCCGGCGCGGGGGCGAGTTTGCTCGCGGCACTGGCGCTGCACGGCGAGCGGCGGCAGCGGATGCGCCTGGCGGCCCTGATGCTGCTGTGCGCCACGCTGGGTGGACTTCGCTACCTGAGCACACTGCCAACTCTGGGGCCGCAGAGTGTCACCAGCCTGGTGGAGCAGGGTGAGGTGACGCTCACCGGCAGCGTGGCCGGCGAGCCGCGCCGCAACGAGGAGCAACAGCGTGTAACCCTGCGGGTCGAAACGGCCACAGTGGCCGGGCGGACGGCGGCCTACGAGGGCCAGGTGCTGGTGGTCTTGCCGCCCTACCCGACCTATGGCTACGGCGATCGGCTCCAGGTTCGGGGCGAACTGCGCCGGCCGCGACCCGCCGAACGACCCGGCGAGTTCGATTACCGGGCCTACCTGGCCCACCGGGGCATCTTCGTCATGCTGACCGGGCCAGAAGAGGCGCACCAGATGCCGGGCAGGCGCGGGCTGGCGCCGCTGGCGGCGGTGCTCGCCTTTCGCGCCCATTGCCAGGCAATTCTGCTACGCTCCTTGCCCGAACCACAGGCCGCTCTGGCCATCGGCGTAGTGCTGGGCATTCAGTCGAGCATTCCCGATGAAGTGTACCGAACCTTTTCGATCACCGGCACGAGCCACATCCTGGTCGTCTCAGGATGGAACTTCACGATTGTTGCGGGAATGCTGGGGGCGCTGGCAACGCGCCTGCGTCTGGGGCGCGGGGCGACCCTGGCGCTGGCGCTGGTCGTAATGTGGGTCTATGCCGTCTTTACGGGGGCCTCGGCGGCGGTGCTGCGGGCGGCGGCGATGGCGAGCCTGGCAGCCATCGCCCGCGCCACCGACCGGAGCACCGAGCCATGGCATCTGCTTTTTGGCGCCTGCTGGCTGATCAGCCTGGCGGACCCGCACACGCTCTGGGATCTGGGCTTCCAACTCTCGGCGCTGGCGACGGCCAGTCTCTTCGCCTATGGCGCGCCAGTGGCGGCGTGGTTTAACCAGCGCCAGCCCTTCAACTGGCCGGTCATGGCCCCGGTGACGGAGGCCCTGGTGGCCACCTTCGCGGCGCAGGTGCTCACGCTGCCGCTGATCCTCTACACCTTTGGCAACCTCTCGCTGGTGGCGCCGCTGGCCAATGTGGTCATCGTGCCGGTAGTGCCGTTCGCGATGGGCCTGGGGGCAATCACGCTGCTGGGCGGCCTGGTGTGGCTGCCGCTGGGGCAATGTCTGGCGCCGGGGGCCTGGCTGCCACTGACGTGGATTGCCGAAGGAGCGCGCCTGCTCGCTGCGCCGCGCTGGGCCAGCGCGCAAATGCCCCCTTTTCCCCTGTGGATGCTCATCGTCTGGTACCTGCTGATTGCCCTGCACTGGTGGAGAAGCCGATTTCCAGGAGAGCCTTGCCCTCCCGAAACTTCCCATCAGGCAGAGGCGTAGGAAAAGCAGGTTTCCCTTCGCCCCTTCAGGCGAGCAAC
The DNA here is from genome assembly GCA_937918935.1 of uncultured Chloroflexales bacterium. Lineage (GTDB taxonomy): Bacteria > Chloroflexota > Chloroflexia > Chloroflexales > Chloroflexaceae > JACAEO01. The sequence goes on from CAKZSI010000017.1 coordinate 55,477, forward strand.
GATTGACAATACAACATTTTGAGGTATAAGTACAGTATATCTCTAATCTTTTTTTACTTGATTGGGTGATCATAGCGGTGTATACTTAACGACGTAACCCTGATTCAATACAGCAGTACCCCTCGTCGGCGTATTCGATAAGCATTGCTACACGAGAGGTTACCTGGGAGGGCAGCGTACTCCCAGATGCTCATGTCTGCGAACGTACCAATGCGCCGCCAGAACGACGAGCAGACCTTATGTTGATGGGGGGGAAGGACTACCCCCCGCCGTTTTTCCCAGACCTTGCAGCAAGGAGAGATACCACAGCGCCACGGAGAACGTCGTATGCCATTTGTTGCAAAAGCGTCCGCTCCGATGTATTCGCAGTCGTCTCTAGCTTTGCTGTTTCTTCCAGGCATTCAACGAGCCATTCATCACGGGGTAACATTGGTGAGCGCCGCGCCAGGCTTTTTACCCTCAGCGCATCTGGCGCAGATGCTGCATGCGCAGCAGCGTCGCTGCCTGTGGCTGCGGCTCGGCCAGAAGGATCGCGATCCGGGTATGTTCCTGGTATCGCTGTACCGTCCTGTCCCATCCGAGAGCAGGCGACCTTCAGCGTCACCCGGAGGGGCAGCCATGAGCGCCGCCCCTCGGGCCTTGCACGCGCCGCGCGCCGCCCGACGGAAAGGGTGAGAACCCGCGCCGTGGCCTGGTAGACGGCCAGATGGGTCGTCTACCTACGATGCCCCGTGGCGTGCACGTCGTCACGGGCGCCCCGGGGATCCATGACCGTTGCCGGCGCGGTTGCGGTCGCGCAGGTTGCGTGCACCATATGACGCCACATCCTCAGGGAGGGACACAAGGACACGGCAACGCGCCTGTGCTATACTTGGCGACGTTATGCTCTATGCGCCTGACCTTACGCCGTTGATTCAGGCCATTCATGACGCGCCGCCGCGCCTTGTGTACGTCTTTGCCGGGGCGGGCAGCCTGGCGCTGCACTGGCTCCACGCGGTCGCCGGTTCGTCGCGCACGCTGCTGGAGGCCCGCGACTGCTACGCGCCGCGCAGCCTGGCCGCCGTCCTCGGCGCGCCACCCGCCCGGGCCGTCAGCGTCGAAACGGCCAGCACAATGGCCACGTGGGCCTGGAACCACGCCGCCAACCTCGCCGAGGACCCCTGGCCGCTGCTCGGCGTGGGCTGCACGGCGGCCATTGCCAGCGACCGGGCGCGCCGGGGCGCTGACCGGGCCGTGGTCGCTGTGCGTTCGGCCAGCGCTACGCGGATCTACGAACTGTTTCTCGACAAGGAGCACCGCGACCGGGCCGCCGAAGAGGAACTGATCAGCCGCCTGGTCATCCTGGCGATCGCCGAGGGCTGCGGGATGGAACGGGCGAGCCTGACGTTGGGTCCCGAGGAGGCCCTGCGCGTGACGCATTACCCGACCCCTGCGTAAAACTACGTTCTGGAATGACGAAGCCCTCCCAGACCCTCCCATCAGGCAGGGGCACAATCCTCCCAGCCCTCCCGCCGGAAGTGTCCGGGCACGCGTTTTTTGGCATCCAAAATTATGTCAACTAACAACCAGCCAGACGCTCCTGAGGCGGCGCCGCAGCCCCGTCCCCGCGAGGCGTTCCCGATCCACGAGGTCATGGCGACACTGCGGGCAACTATGCCGGCGTTTCAACGGCCGCTCATTGATCAGATGGGCGTGGAGGGCACGACCCCATTCCATATCTTGATTGCGACCATCCTCAGCCTGCGTACCAAAGACACGCTGACCGCCGTGGTCGCCCCGCGGCTCTTTGCCGCCGCCGATACGCCGGAGGCGCTGCTGGCCCTTGGTGAGGAGCGCATCGCCGAGTTGATCTACCCGGTTGGCTTCTACCGCAACAAGGCGCGGAGTATTGTGCAGATCTGCCGGGTGCTGATTGAACGCTACGACGGCGCGGTGCCCGCCGATCTCGACGCCCTGCTGGCTCTACCCGGCGTGGGACGCAAGACAGCCAACCTGGTGCTCACCGCCGGCTTTGGCCTGCCCGGCATCTGTGTGGACATCCACGTGCACCGGATCTGCAACCGCTGGGGCTATGTGCAAACAAAGAACCCCGATGAGACGGAGCAGGCCCTGCGTGCCAGACTCCCCCCCGAATACTGGATCGAGATCAATGGTCTGCTGGTGACCCTGGGGCAGAACATCTGCCTGCCGGTGTCGCCACGCTGCTCGGCATGCCCGGTGGCGGCGTTCTGCGCGCGCGTGGGCGTGACGCGCAGCCGGTAGCGCGGTCTGTTACCCGTTTGCGCAGGTGTGGACGTGGGAGGATATGTCCGTCACTCTCAGGATGGGGGAGTAGCGGCCCGGGTCCGCCGGTCGGCCAGTTGGGCCAGAACGGCTTCGTGCTTCTCGCGCGTGATGGGGTAGAACCAGGTCAGGAGCATCCCGCAGATCAGGATGAGGGTCGGCACAGGGCCGATCATCAGGCGGATGGCCAGCCGGGCCGTGTCGGGCTGCATATCGGCGGGCAGGCTCTCGTTGAAACCGGCGACTTGCAACCCTAACCCGACCAGGAACAGGCCCACAGCCAGCCCCAGTTTCTGTAGCAGCACCATGAAGCCGTAGAACATCCCCTCGCGGCGCTGGCCGGTCTCCAGCTCGTCAAGCTCAATCACGTCGGGCATCATGCTCCAGGGCACCAGGTAGGCCGTCGCAACCCCCGCCCCGGCAATCACTGCCAGGATGATTGCCAGGGTGATCTGTTCGGGTTGCAGAAAAAAGAGAAACGCCTGCACGCCGATCCAGATCACGCTGCCGATCAGATAGACCGCCTTCTTGCCGATGCGCCGGCTCACTGCGCTCCAGACGAACAGGAACACCAGCGCCGAACCCTGCACCGCGAGGAGAAAGGTCGTAATCAGATCCGGGCGGCGCAGCCAGAAGGTGATGTAGAAGGTCAACACCGCTGAGGTGACCTGCACCGCCAGCCAGGAAAACATGTAGATCCCCACCACGAACAGGTAGGGCCGGTTGCGAAAGACGTAGCGGATCTGCTCGCCCAGGGAGAGGTCCTTCGCCTGGGGGTCGGGTTCGTAGCGTTCGCGGGTGCCGAGGAAGCACCACAGGAACGGCAGGGCGATCAGTACCCCCACCACGGCCCCGGCCACCAGGTAGCCCGTCCGGGGATCTTCGGGGTAAAGGCCAACGATGGTCTGGTGCAAAATGCCACCGAGTAGGCTGCCGCCGATGCTGAAGGCGAAGCGGTAGGAGTTCAGAGCAGTGCGCTCGTCGTAGTCGCGGGTCAATTCGGGGGTCAGAGCAGTATAGGGAACGTTGACGATGGTGAAGGCGGTATCGAAGAGTAAGGCGATGATCAGATAGTAGATAAACTTGCCGGTGACATCAAAAGGTGGAACGATCCACTGGAGGAAGAACAGCAGTCCGAAGGGCGCGGCGCCGAAGAGCAGCCAGGGGCGGCGGCGACCCAAGCGGGTGCTGGTGCGGTCGGTCAGCCAGCCGATGATCGGGTCGTTCACGGCGTCCCAGATCTTCACGACGAGCAGGATGGTTCCCGCCAACCCCGGCGGCAAGCCAGCGACGGTGGTGAGGAAGAAGAGTTGAAAGAATCCGGCGACGATCGTGGCAATGGCCGGCCCCAGGTCGCCGGCGCCGAAGGCGAGTTTGGTGCTCAGGGGTAACCGTTCGTGGACGACAAGATCAGCAGGGATGGCGGGCCGGGCCATGCTGGCTCCTTACTTCACGTTCCGCGGCAACCTGGATCAGCGCGGCAAGGCGCTGCCTGAAGCGTGCCGCCGAAGCTGCGTCAACGAGATCGTGATCAAACCTCACGGTCAGACAGAGATGCTCGCGATGTCATTACCGCCGGTGCCACACGTAGATGGGGTCCGGCCCCACCATCAGGCGCAGGCGCCCGTTCTCCACCGGCAGGGCGCGCTCGGCGCCGTCGCGCCCAATCAGGCGCGCCTCTGCGCTCCGCGTGGCCAGCGTGACCCGCGCGCCCGGCGGTGACCACAGCACGTCCAGCGCCTCGCCGTTGCGCTCCAGCCGCAGGTCGTAGATTTCGTGGCCGTGGATGGCGCACAGATCATCAATCCAGATCGTACCCCCGCCGACGAAGGCATCCACGATGTCGTCAAGGACAATCGCCTGAAGCGCGGCCGGGAAGTCTACTCGCCGATTGCCGCCGGGCACGATGACATTGCCCGGCTCGACCTCGCTGCCGATGGGTGTCTGGAGGAAGTGCCAGCCTGGCGCGCCGACCGGGCCGAGGACGAACTGGAGCACCTCGCCCTCGGCGTCACGGATCCACACCTTCAACCCGTGCGTGCTGCCGTCGCCATAGACCCACGCGCCGATCGCGTAGGGCGCTCCCTCGAGGGGGAGGGGCGGTTCGCGCTCGAAGGCGACGTAGTCATTCTGGCGGGTGGTGAAGTTGTAACTGAGTTCGGCGCTGCCATCGCCCCGGTAGGCATTGCCGCTCAGCCGTAGCGTGCCGTTCGGCTGGCTGACCCGGCGCCATCCCTGGACGGTCTCGAAGTCCACCAGCACCCGCCGCTCGAACAGATCCCGCCGCTCGACGAAGGTCGCATCGGCGAGGTGCTGATTGAGGGTGCGGAAGGCGTCGAAAGCCGGTTTGCGCGGACTATAGTCGGTGCGCCCGCGACCCAGGCGGATCAGACCGTAGGGGTTCCCCGGATCGTCCTTGAAGCTGTACCAGAAGACTTGCTCCACACCCGCTTCCCAGAGCATAAGCATGGCCCGTGGCAAATAGTTGGCCTGGCTCTGCTCGTCGGCGCGCCCAGGGTTATCCCTGTCACTGGGGCCACTGGCCCAACCCACCTCGGTGACCCAGATCGGCCTGGGGCCGTACCGCTGCCCCAGGGCGCGGATGCCCGTCACCGCCGCCGCCAGGTTGCCGTCCTCCGGAGCATAGGGGTTCACATAGGGGTGGATAGCCAGGATGTCAAAGCTATTCCAGGCCCCATATTCAGCCACGGCGCGCAAGAAGGTGGTGTCAAAGGGGTTGACGCCGCCGATGAGGATCGTCGCCTCCGGATCCACCTCGCGGATGGCCGTCGCCGTGCGCATGAGCAGGTCGGCGTAGGCCGCCGCATCGGGGGCGGGCCGCCAGAAGATCGCCAGATCGGGCTCGTTCCAGATCTCCCAGTGTTTGACGTAGCGATAGTAGCGGGTGACGACACCCCGTGCGTAATTCACGAAGGCGTCCGGGTCGGGCGCGTAGTACGATACATCGTTGGGAATGTCGTTGCGGTAGGGCGTGGCCCAGCCCACCGAGGGGCCAAGCACGCCCAGCACATTGATCCCTCGACTGAGCAGCGCGCGCAGCGCCGCGTCGGTGAAGGTCCAGTCCCACACATCAGGGCGAGGTTGCACACGATGCCAGTGCAAATCTTCGCGCACCCAGGTGACGCCAAGTTCGCTCACGAGGGCCGCCGGCACGTCCATCGAGGACGGGTCGGGGTAGCGGGTAGCCAGGTGCGAGTTGAGGCCGAAGCTCGGCGGGTTGGCGGGCAGACCAGGTAGCGTCATCGGTTCGAGCCGTGACGGCGCATCGGGCGCCGTGGCGGCAGTAAGTGCCACGAGCGCCAGGAGGATAGGGATGATGCGGTTCAAACTCATTCCTCCACCGTCACCGTCACCCCTTCGGGCGCGACGGCTGCCAGCTCTGGCGAGAACACCGGTGTGACCCGGGCCGGCGGCGCGCGGTAGGCGCCCGCGGCGACGGCCCGGGTCAAGATGATTTCGGTATACACCCCGGGCGCCAGATCGGCTGCCTGGAAGGTAACCTGTCCCTCCGCGAACCCGTCGGGCCGACGCAGGGGCGGGCGGCCCGCGCTCGGCAGGGCTTCGAGCCCGGCGGGCAGCGGCACAACGACGCTGGCCCGTCTGAGGGAGCGCGCCGTCACCAGCGTGAGGCGCAACGCGACGATCTGGCCGGGCCGGACCGTCGCATTCCCAGGGGGAGCGCCGGTGGCCGGGTCCGCCAGTTCCAGATCCAGGGCCATCTGCCCGGCAGCCTCGCTAGTAATTTGGGGAAAGCCATACGCCAGCAGATACCTGGCCGCGGGGTCAGCCTCGACCCGCAGGGTTGCCGCCGGTGTCGCGAGCGTAGCGCTGGCCCGGAGCGTGCTGGTGATCGGCGCGCCGTCGCCGAGGAGCGGCGCGCCGTCGAGGAGTACGCGCCGGGGACCAGCCATAGCCCCCGCCTCCACTGGCAGCGCAGCGGCGACCCGCGCGGCGTCCCAGGGGCTGGGCCATCCCTGAACACCCCAGGCGACCAGGAGCACCCGTTCGGCGCCGGGAAGTTCGCCCGCCCCAGGGCGCCTCGCTCGTAAAGCCTGCACTGCCGCTGCCGTGACCGCTGTGGTTCCACCGGGCAAGCCAGTGGAACGCTCCGCCTCCCAGCGCACCAGGTTCGGCTGGCCCGCCGCGGTCGTCTCGCGGCGCGCCAGGGCCTGCAGGCGATCCAGAGCCGGCGCGGCCTGGTCCGGGGGCAGGGCCAGGCTGAGGAAGGCCAATCCATCGGCAGCGAGCGGCTCATCGAGCAAGGCCAGCATCCCCGGGTCGGGAACACCGGCCCGGGCCAGGGCGTAGGCGACGTAGGCCCGTGTGTTGGCATCGGCGGCGAGCGCGGCGCGGCTCAGATGCGCGACGGCCCGCAGATCAGGCGGGCGGCTATCCCCCAGTGCCGCGTGGGCCGCCGCCTGCGCCTCCAGCACCAGCGCGGTCACGAATGGGCGCGAAGGGGTAGCGGGCCACCACCCCCAGCCGCCATCTTCGTTCTGCGCCGTTTGGAGGTCGCGCAGCACGGCGCGCATCAGCGCGGCCCAGCGGGCCTGTTCCGGTCCCCGGGACTCGCGGGCCAGCCGCGCGGCGATCAGCGCCAGACACGCCTGTTCGTCCACCGAACGCAGCGGCGCAGCGGCGAGTTGTTCGGCCTGGTCCTCCAGCGCCGCCCGCACACCCGGGGCAACGGCGACCTCCAGCGGGCCCGTGGTCGCTGGCGGCGCCACCGTTACTTCCAGCGGGCCAACGGCAGGGACGGTGGCGCTGCTCAGCGTTGGCGCCGCAGGAGCCTCGATGAGGATGCTCCGGGCAAGCACATCGCGCTGGCCATCGGTCACGATGCTAAGGCTGAGACTGGCCCGGGTCGCGCCGGGTTCGGGACGCACGCGCCAGGTCAGGCGGCCCGTGGCGCCCTCGTCCAGGACGAGCCGCTGTTCAACCGGCGCAGTTCGCTCCAGCATGAGGTTACTTCGGTTGAGGCGCGCGCGCACCTGGCGGCGTCCGGTTCCGATATTGCGAATGTCAAGGGCGATCACGGCCCGATCCGCGGGGTGGAGCATCGCCGGGACCTGCAGGTGGTACGTCAGCGGCAGGCTCGTGGTGATGATCGCAGTGGCGCTGGCGGGCGGCCCGGTGGAGTCGGACGTCAGGGCGCTGACCAGCCACTGCCCGGCAGTGGCCGGCAGGCGCATCTGCAAGCTGCCCGGCGTGTCACTGAGCCATTCGACCGGCGGAGCGTAGCCCGGCACAGCGACCGCGACACTGCGCGGCGGAGGCGCCAGACTGAGCGCCGGTTGCGGCAGCGTAGCGGCGACCGGGGCCGGCAACGGCTCCGACTGGAAGCGTTGCAGCCAGGCGGCGAGGTCGAAGGGTTCCGCGCCTTCTCCTTCGGGCATGGGGGCGATGGTGAGCAGGGTATTCTCGGCCGTGGCAGGGGCGCCGGTGCTGGCGGTGATCGTCAGGACATGGGTTGCCCCTGGGGGTTGGAGCGTCGTTCCGGCATCGAGGGCCACCGTGGGCGGATCATCGGCGTTCACCAGGATCGTCGTGCCGCCCCAGCGCCAACGCTTGCCCGCCGTGGCCACCGCGCTGACACTGATGCCGGGCGCCATCGCGTCAGTGATCGGAAGGGTAATGACCTGACCGGCGCGAACATTCTGTACCGTGGTCGCCAGCAGTTCACCGCGCTCGATCATGAGCAGGAGCGTGTTCTCGGCCTCCGAGGTCGCCACAAGCAGCCTGGCAACCTCGCCGGGGTGGTAGCGGTCACGGTCGGCGATCAGGGCCAACTGGTCGTCGGGAAGGCCCCAGTTGATAAAGCGCCCGTCCGTCACCCACAACTCCGCCGTGGTCGCGGGTCCGCCGGCTGAGGCAACGACCCGGTAGCGGCCCGGATTGAGCCGCGCCAGTAGCACCGTGGCGCGACCATCAACGTCGGTGATGGCCTGGCGCACCAGCAGCGGTGCGCCACCCCCTGCCGGCGCAACCTCGACCTTCACCGTCGCGCCGGGGACAGGGCGCCCCAGCCCGTCGAGGGCCAGCAGGTTCACCGTGCCGCGCTGGTCGCTGGCGATGAAGTGTTCGGAGAGGCCCACAGCGACCAGGGGCGCCCCGCTGGCGAGCAACCCTTCACTCTCGACGCCATCAGGTTCGGCAAGGGCGGCCCACAGGCGATAGCGCGCGGCGCCGTGGGATCGCGCAGGGAGGGTTATGCGTAGTTCCCCCGAGGAATCAGTGTTGCCGCTTCCGGTCAGCGTCAACGTTTCGAGAGGTATGTTCTCAAGATGGTAGCCTGGCGGGGCCGGCGGAGGACCCAGCGGTTCCAGCCGCAGGCGCCAGGTAATCGGCGTTCCGGCCAGTGGCAGGCCGTTGCGCTCAAACCGTACCCGCAGACCATCGGGTTCCTCAAAGACCGAAGACGCAAAGGGCGACGCGGCGTTCTGGGGAGCGATGCGCAGCAAAACGTTACCAGCAGAGTCGCCGATCTGGGTAATCAGGCGATAGTCGCCAGGTTCAAGATCGGTTGGGAGGGTCAGCGTACCGCGCACGATCCCGCTGGCCGGCTCGACGGCGCAGGTTGCCGGAGGGATCGGCGCCGTACCGCCGGCCAGGGGGCGCAATTGCATGCGGCAGAGCACATCCGGCGCGGGCGCGACGAACTGGCCGCCGGGATCGCGGCGGCGGGCCAGGCCGGTCATCTGGAGCGTGTCGCCAGGGGCGTATGCAGGCCGGTCAAGGAAGATCAGGCTGCGGTAGGCGGGCGTGGCGCCGGCAACAGGCGCCCAGTCGGCGCGTACTATCGCGGGGCGATCCCCCCCGGCAGCCGCAATAAGCGGCCCGTCGTCTCCATCAATGGCCGTGGCCCACAGCCCATCGGCATCGGTTCGCCCGCGGGCAAGCAGCGTGCTGCCGCGATAGAGGGCCACCGGCAGATCGGCGAGAGGCGTGCCGCTCCCGGCATCGGTGGCCCACACCAGCGCCTGGTCGCCAACGGCGCGCAGGGTCAATCGCACCGTTGAGACGAGCAGCACCAGATTGGCCTGTGGGCCTTCAGGGGTGAGGACGCGGAGGAAGTAGGCGCCCGGCGCGAGGGACTCACCCTCATTCAAACCCACCGCCACCCGCGAGCGCGCCGGCGTATCCGGCGGATCGCGCAGATCCACCCGCCAGCTCCGCGCCAGGGTCTGGCCATAACGCTCGGGACTGAACATCTCGCGTTCATCGGGGCGCAACGCCATGGCGCGCAGGAGCGTCGCCTCGTCGAGGGTATAGAGGCGCAGATCCAGCGCCGTCAGGTTGATCCGCTCCAGTTCCAGCGCGGCGGGCGCATTCTCCGGCAGCATAACGATCCCCTCGAAGGCCCCCGGCACGGTTAGCGCGGGCGCCGCGGGGGCAGTACGCAACCCGATTACCACGTCGCTTGCCAGCGGCTCGCCGGCCCGGTCGAGGGTTCCTGCGGCCAGGGTCATGGTGTAGTGCGTGGAAGGACGCAACTCCGGGCGCAGGCGCACTTCGGTCTCGCTGATAGTGATCGGAACCTCACCCACCGGCGGATCGAAACGCAGGCCGGCCCGCAGCGCCTCCTCGCTCATCGGTGAACTGAAGACCAGACGGATGGCCTGTCCGGCAGCAATCACCTGCCCCTGACCGGGAAAAAAGGCCACCAGACGCGGTTCCGGCGCAATAGCGAAGCTCCAGGGTGCAATACCGGCAGCCTCATCCAGGGGATCGGCCAGCCTGACCGTGTAGCTGATCCCCTGTCGCCAACCTGTGCGCGGGGTAAAGGTGATCACCCGGGTTGTGTCAATCATTGAGGTAGTGAGATCACCCTCAACCGGCGGATCGATGCGCAGGGCGCGCTCGATCCGCTCCGGGGCCACCGGGGCGGCCAGACGCAGGGTCAGGGGAGCACGAGAACCGACCCAGCGAGCACCATCGGCGGGAGCGCGCTCGAGCACCTCGGGCCAGGCCGTGCTGAAGCGCCAGGCAAAAGGCGCGCCAAGCTCGACACCACGCAGGTCGGTGAGGCCGGGAGCGATGGTGGCGGTGTAGAGGGTCGCCGGGGCCAGGGGCGCCGTGGGGCGGATCAGTAGCGTATGCTGGTCGAGCCAGCGGAACGTCCCGGGGAAGGGCGGGTCGAACTGGAACTGCGGCATCTCCACCGCCTGGCCAATCGCCTCTGGGAGGACCATGGGCTGGCTGAAGACCACGGCCAGAGAAGCATCTGACGCGACGCCAGCGCCATCGGGCAGAGCGGCGATCACGGCCGGTTGGGGAGCGGTGCCGAAGCGCACGCTGACTGGTTGGGCCAGGGGGCGCCACCAGCGCCCCAGCGCCCGCTCGTCCAGGCTGACGGTGTAGGTCACGGCGGGCAGCAGGGTCGTATCAGGCTGAAAGGTGAGCGTCGTCGCATCGGGCGACCAGGTGCGGCTCCCCGGCGTTTCAGGCACAATGCGAAGCGCGGCAGCGGTCGCGGCCCGATTCATGGGGGCGCTAAAGCGAATGGTAATCGCCGTGCGCGGCAGCACGTCGGCAGCCTGATCCGGTGGCTCGATGGCCAACACCGTAGGGGCCGGCGCAATGGACAACAGAGGGATAGCGGCGCGCGCGGCCAGAGCCAGCCATAAAATCAGCGCCGTACCGCCCAGGACAACCGTCCAGATCCGAGCCAGCAGGCGCAGCAAGGTCATCACCGAACGTCCCTCTCTCGAGCGCGCATTGCGGAGGAAGTATACCATGGGGAGTGGCCCACCGGAGAAATAAACGGCGAGCCTTACGTTTTATTTCTGTGGATACGCTGCCGTGCTACACTAAGCCGGTATGTGTAGCCAGATCGCCTGTGTCGCTCTCAGCAATCGAAGCGAAGGAGAACTACCCGTGTATCACTACGCTCGCCATCTTCCCATCTGGCTGGTTCTGGTCGCGCTGCTGGCCGCCTGTGGCGGCGGCGCCCGTCAGGAACCTATTCCGACCGCTACGCCCGTCCCCGCCGCCGAAGCGCCAACCAGCGCCCCGGCAGCTCCTGAGCCCCCAACCAGCGCGCCTTTGCCCACCCCTGTGCCGGTTGATCAATCTACCCCGACGCCCATCGTACTCAAGCCCACTTCCGCGCCGGCGGCCGGCGGCGACGTTGCTGGAGTCTTCGGCTCATTGCGGACCTTTCGCCATCCCTCCGGTCTGTTCGTGATCGACATTCCCGAAAGCTGGAAATACACCGACATCCCGTTCACCGACCGGGTGCAGAACGTCTGGGACTCGCCCGATGGCAATTTCAGCGTGGTCGTGACCATCGCCGAAGTCGGCCAGCCCCTGAGCAATGAACGACTCGTCGAGCTGGGGCAGCAATATGTGCGGAGCACCAGCACCTTCGAGAACAACCCGACCCTGGTTTTTGAAGATCCCCAGACCATGTCCGACGGCAGCATCCGGCTGGTCTGGGGCGTCACACCGCAGGGGTCTACCGTCGAATTGCTGGGCAACACCTTCGTGGAGCAACGGGTGGACAAGCTGTCGTTTCTGACGACGCTGCGGCCCATGGCGCTGTTCGAGGCATCGAACCCGTACACCAACCCGATCATCAACAGCTACCGCATTGACCCGAGCGTTACACTGGCCAGTGCGATCGCCGGCGGCAGCGCCGCTCCCGCGCCGCCGGCTGGCGGAGGCAGCAGCGGCGGTAGCGCTCCACCGCCGCCGACTGGCGGGAGCACTGGCGGGACCGCTGGCAGCGGCGCTGCCACGCCAATCGGCCAGGCGGTCGAAGTAGCCCCCGGCCTGCTGATGACCGTGATCGCGGCGGAACGGTCAGGAGGGAACGAGTTCTTCAAACCCGATGCGGGCAACACTTTCCTGCTGGTACGGATGAGCTTTGCCAACCAGAGCGCGTCGCCGCAGATCGTCTCGAGCCTGCTCAGCCTGTCGGTGCGTGACGCAGCGGGGAAGAAGTACGAAATGAGCACGCTTGCCACGTCCATCGCCAACGAAGTGATTGACGGCGAAATCGCCTCCGGCGCTACGAAGACAGGGGTGGTCGGCTTCGAGGTGCCCGCCGGCGCCACCGGGCTGACGCTGGTCTACGAGCCATTTGGCGGGGGCCGCGCGGTCAGTGTGCCGCTGAATTAGCAGGAACCTCCGGCGCTAGTTCTGGCGGCGTTGTCGCCAGAACCAGCGCCAGAGGTTCGGGGGTTGCCCCAACATGCGCATCAACCCTGCTTATTCTCCACGCCCCTGACGCCTGTGTGGTTAGAGTGAAAGCCATGAGCGATCCAGCATACCGTAGTCTTTACGAGCAGGGCGTGTTGCAGGAGCGAGCCGCGGCGGCGCGCGAACGCCTGGCGGCCTGCGTCCTGTGCCCGCAGGTGTGCCGCGCCGACCGGCTCGACGATGAAGCAGGCGCCTGCCGCGTAGGTCGCGAGGCGCTGGTAGCCTCCTACGGGCCGCACATGGGCGAAGAGAATGTGTTGCGGGGCTGGCGCGGCTCGGGCACGATCTTCTTCAGCGGTTGTAACATGCGCTGTGTGTACTGCCAGAACTACGACATCAGCCAGGTCGCCCGCGGGCGGGCCGTCGGGGCCGAGGAGCTGGCGGCGATCTTTCTGGAGGTGCAGCGCAAAGGTTGTCACAACCTCAACCTGGTCACCCCCTCGCACGTCATCGCCCAGATCCTGGAGGCGCTGGCGCTGGCCGTGCCCCGCGGCCTGCATCTGCCGATCGTCTACAACACCTCCGGCTACGACTCGGTCGCGGCGCTGCGGCTCCTCGATGGCGTGGTGGACATCTACATGCCCGACATTAAGTACAGCAACTCGGCGCTGGCGCAACGCTACTCCGGCATTCCCCATTACTGGGACGTGGCGCGCGCGGCCCTGCGCGAGATGCAGCGGCAGGTCGGCAATCTGCGCGTTGAGGGGGGACTGGCCACGCGGGGTCTGCTCATTCGCCACCTGGTGCTGCCGGAGGACCTGGCCGGCTCGCGGGAGGTGCTACGCTTCGTGGCCGAAGAACTGTCCCGCGATGCCTGGATCAACCTGATGGACCAGTATTATCCCGCCTATCGGGCTTATGACTATCCCGAACTCCGCCGGGGCGTGACGGCGCAGGAGTACGCTACCGTGGTCGCCTGGGCGCGCGAGTTGGGGCTACATCGGGGCATTCCCCTCGATAGGATGTGAACACTATCGTTCAAATCCATCATTGACGTTTCAGACAACCAGTGGTATACTTTGGGAGTTGACCAACATCATCCCCTGTGAGACCAGCCTCTTCCCCGCTGTCCCCTGGTTCCACAGAAGCCTTCGTCGCTCGAAGCATGTTGTTGTTGTGGTCGCCGGAGCGAGTGTGGCAGGTAAATGCCTGACCACCGGCAGTTCGAGATGTCGATGGTTTTTTGTGGAGACAGCCTTGCTGTCTTTGCCAGTGCTGCGCGGATGCGCAGAGGAGAGCGTGTGATGCAGGTCAAACTGTTTGTTGGAAATCTGCCCTGGAGTGTGGGTGACGCCGAGTTGACCCAGATCTTTACCGATCACGGCGCGGTTCACAGCGCGCGGGTCATCAGCGATCGCGACACCGGTCGCTCACGGGGTTTCGGGTTCGTGGAGATGGAAACCGACGATGTCGGCGCGCTGATCCGGGCGACCGACGGCTACGCCGTCGAGGGCCGCAATCTGCGGGTCAACCTGGCCGAGGACAAGCCCGCGCCCCGGCGTGGTAGCGACCGCGGCGGGTTCGGCGGGCGGCGCGACCGCTACTGATCCAGCGTATGCAAAGGGGGCGGGAGGGCAAAGCCCTCCCGCCCCCTCTTTTGTGTGTTCATACTACTGGCAAGCAGGGGCGGATCAATCCCCCTTTGCCTGGCACTGCAACAGCGCCACGGCGCCACGGGCCACGAGGCGGCTGGTTAGCTGGATCGAGCGGTAGACCTGGATGGTGATGGTCATCTGGATCTGCTCAACGATGCGGGCCGGCGCGCCCAGCGGGCCAAGGCAGCCAAAGGGGGCGTACACCTGGCGCGCGATTGCCTGGTGCGCCTCCGCGATCGCGCCCGTCGCGGCGTCCACCGCGTCGGCGGCAAGCTCGACCCCGCCACGGAGTTGCCGCAGCGTATCCGCCTCCATCAGACGCTCCTTTCGTATCCTGCGCACCAGGCGCGGATTTGCGCGTATACCGCCGGATCACGGGTCAGTTGCAAGTGGTCCATCCGTGAAAAACAGGCGACATGGTCGCGGGTCATCGGATACGGCGCCGTACCATCGGGAGGCGTCTCGGGGATGGAGGGCACGAGGACCAGCCCGTCGCCGAGCAGAATGGCGACGAGATGCTTCGGGTCCTCGGTCAGCGTGGCGACGACCAGATAGTGCTGCGCGCTGGTCAGCCAGGGCACGGTCTGGCGCGGGGCGGCGTGGTGACCGGGTTCCTCGATGAACGGCGGCGAGCGCAGATCCTTGATTCCCTGACTGCGCAGATCGAAGATGTCGCCAATCAGCCGGGTAATCGGGTTGGGCACGGTGTGGAGCACGCGGGTGGCGATGTCGCTCAGCAGCGCCAGCGGCGCGCCGTCGTGGGGGCTGCCCAGGTAAAACACCTGGCGCACCAATCCCACCCAGGGGTCGTAGCGTTGCGCGCCGATGTGGCAGGCATGCCTGATCACCAGCCCGCCCATGCTATGGCCGATGAGAATCAGATCACTCACCGGGAGCGGGTAGGCCGCCAGCAGGTCATTCAACAAATCGGCCAGGCTCTGACCATTACGGGCGAGCGCCAGCCCCGTATTGTAGCGCACGAACAGCGGGGTGAACCCCAGATCGGCGGCCAGTTCCGCCCCATAGGAGGTCTGGCGTCCAGGGTTGGACGGGTCACGGTAGGACCAGCTACCCTCGTTGCAGCCCAGACCGTGGAGGAACACGCACAGCCTGGCAGTAGGGCGGGAATGCGCCTCGAGGAGCGCCGCGCGGGTCAGGGGGAGAGGCCGGTTCCTGACGTAGAACGCCGTGTCGATCTCGAGGCCATTTTGCCGGGCCTGGAGATAGTCGCCCACGGCGCCATTGACAATGCTACGCACCCAGGTCGTCCATGGTGTGGCGCAATCCGGCGCCGCTGGCTGATCTGGCAATAGAAGCCTCCTTATAGAGAGGGGGGAAACATCGCTATTCTACCATGCGCATCGGCGAAGCACAACGGGCTGAGGATGTGATGTATATGCTTGCACGCATCAGCGCCCGTTAGCCTGGCGCCACTACTCGCCGCTCCTACGGGGCGACCCACACGAAAGGGAGTAGGGGCGGCCACACGGGGGGCGGCCACAAGGGCCGCCCCTACAGTGACCAATCCGCCCGATGGTGGGGGCGACAACCTGCCATCCCCATGGCGTGAACATTGTCACGGGCGCCCGGGCGTGACACGATGGTTGCCGGCAGAGTTACGGGGGCATGGGTTGCTTGCAACCCATGCCTCAGCCCCGGGTCCGGGTGAACGTTGCCGATGTCGCCCTGCTCCTGTCAGGCTATAATGGAGAACAAGGCGTGTCGGCTGCAACCTCCTACAGGCCGGGGGTGTGGGGCAACCCGGCTTCCCCATGTTCACCGCGAAGGGATCACCATGAACAACGAAAGCTACGACATCCTGCGCCGGGCGGTGATCGAGGCGCTGGGGCCACGCCCTACGCCGGAGCGCCGCCGCCAGGTCGCTGCGGACCTGCGCGCCCTGGCCGAACAGCAGGCGCGCATGGCCGAGCGGGTGGAAGCGCGCGGCCCCGATGGCGAGCCTGCGCCACGCTGCCGGCGTCCCCCCGGTATGTACGTGCGCATCCGCCACGAATCCGATCCGCTTACAGGAGCGCGGCGTATTCGCCTGTTGCTCGGCAAGCAGGCCTGGTTCGACCTGGGCAGCCCGGAGCGCATCCTGGTGCAGCCCGCAGGACCGGAGATCTGGATCGTGGCGACCCGGGCCGCCAGCGGCCTGCGCGTGGAGACAGGGGTCGGCTTGCCGGGCTGCCTGGTGCCCGCCGGCACGCCGCTCGACGGCCTGGCACCGGGGCGCTACGCTGCCACGCTGCGTGCCGGAGCGCTGGTGATCGGCGCGCGCGAGGAGGAGGCCGGGCGATAAGCGCCATTTCTGATACCATACCGCCAGTATCATCATCCAACTCCTACGGCATGCTGCCGGCGCGTAGCCGAGGAGCGACGCTATTGCGACGGAGGGCGGGCACAATGCCTCACCCTGCGATTGTGCAGTAGTTGCAGACCTCCCCGCTTTCCCTCGTCAGGACCGGGAATATTTCCCACGTTCCTCACTATCGCGCTTTTTTGTATAATATCTTCTGGCCGGGACCTTTGCGCCCTCGCAGTCTCTCCACCGGGCAAAGGCAACGGGAACCTTCGCGTTCCCATTCTTCGCCAGCCCGGTTCACCTCAGGCCCTATGCAACTCCACAACGATACGACGAAGCAAATGACCTCTCAAGGATCAAGGAGGATCGCTTCCTCCTGGCCCCCTGCCTGTACAGGACCAATGTTTACTGACAGGGAAACTTGTTTCCCTGGCAGTAGTTTGCCACTCCACCTCCTTTACTATGAAGCAATAACAGAGTACGGGGAAAAGAGAGTGCCCCGTGGCGAGGAGAAGACGCATGTCCAGAAACCTGCTACGAGTGTCAATCACCCTGGGCTGCTGGCTGATACTGTCGGGAGGTATCGCGCTGGTCAGGGCAGAGCCAGACTCAACTTCGGGGCCGACATTGCCGATCCTCTCGGGCGCCTTTACGATGAATATCGGGGCGTCTCCATCGCCGACTGTCCCGGCCCAGGCCGGGAACCTTATTCAGGAGGGCGGCTTCGAGCAACAGGCCGCGAACTGGGAAGGGTGCGGCAACCTGGGTCTGGTAGATACCGAGTCGGCGGGGTCCAACGCAGTGTATGCCGGGCGCTACGCCGTCTTTATGGGCGCCGGCGCCGACGGCAGCGGTTGCCCGACCTTGCCCGACAATACGACCCCCAGGCAAATCCTGACGCAGCAATTAAGCATTCCGACGAGTGCCGAGGCCGTCACGGTGTCATTCTGGTTCCGGGGTGCGGCGGGCACGAGCGTGGATGTCTTTCTGGCCCGCGGCTTCTATGTGTTCGATCCTGATTTAGGGGGCGTCAAGCTTGGCACCTTCTCGACTGAGCAGCCGCCGGGCTGGCAACTGTACCGCACGGTGTTGACCGGTGAGGATCTCGACCGAGTACGCGGCCAGACGTTGCGCTTTTCGATTGTGATTCAGCAAAACACCGCGGTCGGTCCAGAAGCAGTGTTGCTGATTGATGAGGTGCAGGTGCTTGCCGGCGATGGGCGCACGGCCGCCTCGCCCCTTCCCCCGGCGCTCCGTGGCGACGGCAGCCGCCCTCTGGCGGCTATCCGCACCGAGGCCGGCAATTACTGGCTTTACCGTATGGATACCGACGGGGGCAACCGGCAACTGATCTATCGCGGCTTGCTCAACAATGTGCGCTACCTCGCCTGGTCGCCGGATGGCCGCCGTCTTGCCGTGGCCGATTATAACACCTGGCCGTGGCCCACGCCCGATCCCGATCCGCAGAACAATCTGAGCGCCGCCGCCGTCACGGTGCTCAACGCCGATGGCAGCGGGGCGCGCCAGCTCTACCAGACCCAGAGCCGCAAAGGCTCGCGCTGCCCATTTGTTCCCGATCCTCCAGGATCACGGGAGGATCCCTCGCAGATCGTGCGGGTGTCCGAATTGGACTGGATGCCCGGCAATGATCAGGTGGCCTTCACTCAAGTGGGCTTCAATGCCTTCTGTGACGGGAACATCAGGGGCGGATTGGGGGACGTGCGGGTATTACCGCAGCAGCCGGGGCAGGCGGCGCCGCTGCTGGCTTCCTTCGCCACGAGGCCGAGCGTCAACCGGAACGGCGAGGTGTTGTTCGATGGCTTTGACCTGGCCCGCGACAACCGGGCCGCGGGGGTGTGGCTGCTCGACACCCGCTCACAGCCGGCGCAAGAGACCCGCCTGCTGACCGACGCCGCTGATCAGCAGCCAGCCTGGGCGCCCGATGGCCGGCGTTTCGCCGTCGTGCGAGTAACGACCGTTCCCTCGGCGGACGCTCGCAACCGCATCTCTGCGATCATGCTCTATGATCGTCAGGACCTGACCAATCCGCGCATGCTGCTACTGGCCGACCACGGACGGAGCATCGGCAGGGTGCGCTGGTCGCCGGATGGAGCCTATCTGATCTACACTCTGGGGCGCTTCGACGGCGGTAGCGACATCTGGTGGCTGGAGGTGAGCAGTGGCGCCACCGGGCCGATTACTAGCGATGGGGCCTGGGTCGAAGCCGCCTGGCGACCGGCGGCAGGGGGCGGGTCTCAGGTCTTCCTCCCCCTGCTGGTGCGCAACTGAACGCCCATGAGATGGCCCGCGGCTGCAATACAATACACCCCGTGGCGCCGTGGGCTACTCCGGCCGCTTGCGGCGCTGTTTGGCGGCCAGAAGCGCCGCCAGGCGGTCGTCGGAGGCGGGGGCCGAGACTGGCGGCGCGGCTGGCGTCTCCGCGGTAGGAGGCCGGGGTGCCCGCGCCGCCGGGGGTGGCGCGGGGCGCCGGGCGCGCTCACGAGCGGCCCGGAGGCGGACCAGCAGCGCGTCGGCGCCCTCCGGCGCCGGTGCGGGCCGGGCGCGCCGCGCGGGAAAGCGCAGCGTGCCGGTGGGCCGCAGGAACAGCCGGCGCAGGCCGATGTCCAGCGGAAGAAGGGCAAGGGCCAGCCAGAGGAGCGGCTGGCTGATCGCTGTCACGCGCCCGACCCGTTGCCCCGGGGCCTCAAACAGGCTCTGCGGCGGCGGAGCGACGCGCCCGCCGCTGATCGCCGCCAGCGACTCCAGCAGGGCTGCCCCCGCCGCGTCCGGTCGGTATTCGGGCGAATAGCTCACCACCAGTCCGCCGCTGGCCGCTCCGAGCGGCTGTCCCGAGGCGTCCAGGGCGGTAACCTGGGCCAGATAGACCCCGGGCTGATCAGCCGGGGCAATGGCGCGGTAGCGACCCGGGGCCACCTGGGTGAAGCTCAGGGCGACGCCGTTGCCCGCCGGGTCGAGGAGCCTTCCCCGGACGGCACTCACCTGGGCGGGCAGGCCCTCGGCGGCGCTCACCGCCAGGTTGAGCGACGCCTCCCCCGCATCGGCGCTCATCTCCAGCGTCAGGCGCCCGTTGCTCGCCGGGGGCAGCACGGTGTCAACCAGGCCGGCGGCAAAACGCGGGAATTGCTCCCAACCGATCCAGTCAGCGGCCCACTGGCCCTTGAGGTCGCTGGTCCAGGCCAGGGTGCGCCCCAGACCCACCTGCCAGACGGCCAGGAGCGGCGCGCCATCGGGCGTGATCAGGAAGGTGCGGGCGGTCGCGCGACGGCCGGTGTTGTTGTAGCCGTAGAGGGGCGGCATACCCTCCAGGTCGCGCACGGGAGGCGCGGGCAGGGCCACCACCGGCGTCACTACCTCTTCCACCAGGTCGCGCTCGGCAGCGCGCACAGTCTCGCTGAGGAAAATCGCCGGTACCTGGTCGGCCCCGGTCACGCGGTAAAAGGCGCCGCCGCCTTCGCGGGCGGCGCGTTCGAGGCGCGGGTTGGCCGCCCCGCCGATGGAGACAACGGTGATCGTCACCTCACGTTCGCGCATCTGCTCGACCAGGTCGGCGTAGTTGCTGTTGTCCAGGCCGTCGGTCAGCAGGATCATGTGCTTGACGCGGGCATCGGCGGCGATCAGCGCAGGGGCGGCAAGTTCAATGCCGGCGCGGATGTTGGTGCCCCCGCCGAGGCTCACCAGACCCAGGGCGTCCTCGATGGCGGCCAGGGGCGGCAATGGTTGCAGCGGCAGCACCGTGGTCGCCCGGTCGTCGAAGACGTAGATGCCGAGTTGATCCCTGGCGGCCAGGCCCTGGGTGGCCAGAAAGACGGCGTCTTTGGCCAGGTCGAGCCGGTTGCGCCCGCCGCCGGCCGTGTCGGCCATGCTGCCGCTGCGGTCAATCACCAGGGCCAGGGCCAGATCGGGGCGCCGCTCGCGGGCGGGCGGGTCCAGGTCCACGGGGAGGATCTCGGCAATGGGGGTGCGCCGCCAGCCGCCGGCGCCAAAGGAGTTCGCGCCGCCGATCATGGCCAGCCCGCCGCCCTGCTCGCGCACATAGGTGACCAGCGCCCGCTGGAGGGCCGGGGAAACGGCGTTGGCAGGGACGTCAACCAGGATAACAGCAGCGAACTGGCGCAATGCGGCGGGGTCGGCGGCGACCTGCGCGGGCCCAACGAGGGTGGGGCGCAGCCCGGCAGCCGTCAGGGCGGCACGCAGGGGTGCGGCGCGATCGTCTGCTTCGGCCACCAGCAGCACGCGCGGCGGCCCTTCGACCTCGGTGAAGGCGCCGGCGGCATTGTTGAGTGGCTGGGTATCGCCGGGGGCGCTGATGCGCGCCTCAAAGCGGCGAAAGCCTGCCTCTCCGGCGGACACCCGCAGTAGGAACGATTGCGCACCCTCGGCGAGGGTCACCTCCTCGAAGGCCACCAGTTGCCCATCGGCGAGCACTTCCACCCGGGCCGGCCCGCGCAGATCGCTCTCGATGCTCAGGGTGAGCGGCACGTCCTGGCCGTCACGGGCCGTGGCCGGGGCGTCTAGCCCGACAAGGCGCACATCTGCGCCGGTCTCGGCGGCGAGGGGGATCACTTCGATGGGCACACCACGTAGCGCGGCCAGGCGCGCGGCTTCCACCGCGTCGCCCATGTTCTGGGCCCCGTCGGAGAACAGCACGAGGCGCTTCTGGGCGTCCGCGGGCAGGAGCGCCAGGCCCAGCAGCACCGCTTCGGCAATAGCGGTGCGATTGCTCGCCACCACCGAGGTCAGGCGGGGCAACCGGGCGGGCGGCTGCGGCGCCCGTTCCACGGCAGCATTGGCGCCAAAGACGACCACCGCCGCCCGATCGGCGGGTTGCCCGGATGCCAGGGCCTCATTGACATACGCCAGGGCGCGCTCGCGCTGCGCGGGGGCCACCGAGTCGCTCCCGTCGATCAAAAAGACGACTGCTGTATCGTCCACCGGCCGCACCACCTGGGCGCCGGCCAGCGCCAGCACCAGCGCGGCCAGGATGGCGCTGCGCACGCCAAGCAGCGCCAGGTAGCGCCAGCGGCTCAGGCGCGCCCTGTTGGGACGGCGCGTGGCCCAGGCGAAGAGCCACAGGAGCGGCAACAGCACCAGGAGCCACAGGGCCGCAGGATGGACGAAGGAGATAAACATCATGTGTCCACGGATGATCGCGTTCCTATGGACACTCTACCATAATCCGGGATGAAAACGGGCCCTCATTACTCTGTGAAGTACGTTTTTCGGTAACTCCGCCCATTCCCCCGCTGGGGGAGGGAGTCCGGCTCCTTCCCTCAACGGGAGGAGATTGGGAGGGGGGGCGGAAATACAAGGAACGTTCACAGACTACTCAGTATTTCCGTTGTTGCGAGCAAAGGCGGGGGAGCGGAAGTAGACGTGGCCCTACCCTCACCGCACCCGGATGACCACGAGGGTCATATCGTCGTGCGGCGGCATGCCCTCGCTGAAGGCATACACCTCGGCGAGCACCCGGTCAACCAGTTGGCCGGCAGGCAGGTGACCCCACTGCTGGATGAGCCATTCGAGACGCTCGAAGCCGAAGAGGTTGCGGCGCTGGTCGTGGGCCTCAACGATGCCATCGGTATAGAACAGCACTGTATCACCGGGCCTGAGGATCACTTCAAACTGGCCGAACGTAACGCGGTCGGAAAGACCCAGGGGCAGCGCTGGCGGCCCTTCGAGAAAAGTGGTGCGCCCATCGGCGCGGCGCAGCAGGGGGGTCAGTTGCCCGGCTGAGGCCAGGACCAGGCGGTCGCTCGCCCGATCCACCAGGGCGTAACTGAGAGCCACGAAGCTATTGCGGGGCACGTCATCAACCAGCGAGCGGTTGGTCTCGGTCAACACGACCGAGGGCGTCTCGTGATTCCGGGCCTCAGAGCGGGCGGTCGAGCGGGCCACGGCCATAAGCATCGCCGCCGGGAGCGACTTGCCACTCACATCGCCCACGATGACCCCGAGGCGGGCGCCCAGTTGCACCACATCGTAGAAATCTCCGCCCGTCTCGCGGGCGGGCACACAGCGGGCCGCCAACTCCAGCCCCTCGGTGCTGGGCAACTGCCGGGGGAACAGGTTGGCCTGGATACGGCGGGCAATCTCCAGTTCTTGCTCGACCCGCGCGACCGATTCCTGGTACAGCCGGGCATTCTCGATTGCCAGCGCGGCGTGGTTGGCGAAGGCGCTGGCCACCTCGACATCGCGCTCGCTGAAGAAGACCCGCCCGAAGCCCGGCTCACCCTCAAGTGGACGGCGCAGGTCAATGTTGAGCACGCCGACCACGTGCCCGCGGGCGATCAACGGCACGCCGATCCAGGAGAGGATGTTCGAGGAGCCAGGGATGTGCATCCAGGGGCCATCAGTCCGCCCGGCTATGTAGCGCAAGGGCGTGCCGGTACGCGCGACATGCCCGGCGGCGGTACCCTCCAGCGGCAGGATCAGGCTCCGCGGCTCGATGCCGGGCGCGCGCCCGCGTGAGGCGACCAGACGCAACTGAGCGCCATCAAGCAGCATAATCGAGGCGGTATCGAAGGCGATTACCTTCTGCAGTTCTCCCAGTACCAGCCGCAGAACCTCATTCGGGTCGAAGGTGGAACTGAGCACGCGGGTCATTTCGCGGAGCGTCTCCGCCGTACGCCGCTGCTCCTGCTCGGCAGCGAAGAGCCGGGCATTCTCCACTGCCGCAGCGATCGAGGTGGCGACCGTGCTCATCAGTTCGAGTTCCTCGTCGTCGAAGCGCAGCGGCGGGCCGTAGCTATCGAGCGAAATCGATCCCAGCACCCGATCACGGCTCACCAGGGGCACAATGATCAGCGAACGGATGCCCATGGAACGCCAGATCTCGCGGCCAGGCCCGGCCAGTGGGTCCTGTTCGATATTCTCAATCACCACCGGGCGGCGAGTGGCGATCAGCCGCTCCATCAGAGGATTGTCCTGCATGGGAAAGGTCAGACCGACGATACCGGTAGGGGGATACTCGGCAACAACCAGGCCCGCATCTTCGGTGAACAGAACCGTGCCGGTGTGATCGGCCCAGAACAACTGCACCAGTTCACGGGCGGCAAGTTCCAGGATTTCCTGCTGATCCAGGCGCGCAGCCAGCACCGAGGCCATGCGGTTCACCAGTTCCAGGCGATGGGCCTGGCGTTCGAGCGCCTCGGCGTGCGAGCGTGTCTCGCGCAGCAGACGCTCGCGCTCCTGGAAGAGACGCACCTTCTGCACTCCCAGGCTCACGTGGCTGGCCACCTGTTTGAGAAAGTCTATCGTTCCGCTGTCGTAGCGGTAGGGCCGATAATCCTGGATGGAGAGCGCCCCGATCAACTCGCCGTCACGGGCCACCACCGGCACCCCGGCCCACGAGCGCACCAACCGGGCCGACCCCACCCCCTGCGGCTCGATGCCACGGCTGGTCATCTCGTGACGTTCGTGCAGCAGGTCGTGGAACAGCAGCGGCTCGCGGTGAGCCATGATCCAGTGGCTGAGCGAGCCAGGGGTCACCTGACGCCCGACGAGATCGAGGGGGACCCATTCACCTTCTTCCACAAAGACGGCGTTGGTGACAATCTCGCTCTCCGGCTCGCAGATCAACAGGGCAAAGACCGGCGCGCCCAGCAGGCTATTGAAGACCCGGTAGATCTCGGCCAGCATCTTATCGAGGTCGTAAGACGCGGTGACCACCTTGCCGATCTGGCCGATGGCTTCCAGTTCGGTGATCTGCCGCTCCTGTTCATCGAGCAGGCGGCGGTTCTCAACGATGATGGCGATCTGGTTGGCCACCGATTGAGCGACGCGCACATCCTGCGGGCTGAAATCGCGTTGCGCGAAGCCGAAAAGACTCAACGTCCCCACCACGGCATTGCCAGCGAAGAGCGGCAGTATGAGTGAGCACTCGAAGCGCGGAAAGACCTCCAGCGGCAGTGAGCCGCCGCGACGGAACTCGTACCAGTTCCGGGGCGCCACGATCAACTCGCCTGACTCAACGACCGAGCGAATGGGACTGGTCGCCAGGGGCGAGCGGTAGGTGCGCTGCTCGTACTCTTCTGAAAAGCCCCGCTGGCAGCAGAGTACGAGATAATTGCGGGTCGCATCGAGCAGGCGCACATTGCCGGCATCGAGGTGAAACAGGCGCAGCACGATCTCCAGAGCACGTCCGAGCGTCTCGGCGAGGGGGCGTCGCTCGACCAGGCCGGCGGAGATGACACTCAGCGCCGCGAGTTCTTCGGTGCGGGCGGTCACCTGGGCGACCAGCTCCGCGCTCAATTGCTCCTGGCGCGTCACCAGGGCCACATTCTCCAGCACCACGGCGATCACATTCGCGATACGCTGGAGCGTCTCCCGATCGGCTTCCGTGTACACCCCGGCCTGATAACTCTGGATCGACAGGACGCCGACAGCCTCGGCGCCGATCATCAGCGGTACGCCGAGCCAGGCGCGCGAGCGTTTCTCGCGCTTGCCAAAGGGAACGGGGAAGAACGTGGGGTCGCGTTCCGTCAGCAGATCCTGAAACAGCAAGGGTTGCCGGGTACGGATGATCGTGCCGGTGAGGTGGCCGTACTCGACATCCTCGATAAACTCGCTCACCTCTTCATCAAGTAGCAGGGCGCAGGTGAAGCGCTCACGGTGCTCATCGCAGTAAGCCAGGTAGAAGGCGTCGAACGCGAAGACGCCGGCGAGTTCGCGCTGAATGGTCTCGAAGATGGCGCGGAAACCGGGACGCTCGCGGCCGGCCAGACTGATGGCGATCAGCGCGCTGAGCACGCGTGCATCACGATCATGCTGGTAGCGCAACGCATCACGCTGCCGTTCGAGTTCGATCACTTGCGCATTACTGGCAGTGGACCGTCGCATAGCCTGTCCCCGCACACTGGCGCGTGAGAAGGGAAGCCCGGCTTCCCTCAGACGTCGCGCAGCGCGCCAGCGTCGTCAAAGGGCAATGCCGCTACCTCGACGCGACTACCGGCAACGTGCAGAATGGTACCGGGAGCCGCATGGGCCGTGCGTACATAGCCAAGCCCGATCAGCCCGTAGCGAGGAGAATCAACCAGGCTGGTCAGATCGCCAGCCTCTTTCCCCTCGGCATCGAGGCGCGCCAGGGGCATCGTTGCCTCGGCGGGCAACTCGGGCCGCGCAGCGAAGCGTAGGCCCCGCAACTGTCTGGCAAGGCGGCCACGGCTTTCCATACGCGCGATAATCTCCTGACCCACGTAACAGCCCTTGTTGAAGCTCACCGCGCTCCACAGGCCGGTCTCGAGTGGAATGTACTCCTGCGACAACTCGCGCCCGAAGGCGCCATAGCCGTGCTCCACGCGGAGCACGTCGTAGGTGGCCGCATCGAGCCAGACGGCGCCTGCCGCGGCCAGGGTGGCGCCAAGGCGCTCCAGGACAGCAGGGGGGGCCATCAGGCGGTAGCCGCTCCCGCCAATCGGCGCCGCGCCGGCCACGTAGAGCGGTGCGTCCTCCCACGTGGCAACCGCAATACCGCGAGGGGCCAGTTCTGCGGCGGCTATGCCCCGGGTCGCCAGCAGTGCCGCGGCGCGCGGGCCGTACAGCGTCACCTCGCCAAGGGTAGCGCCGGCATCTTCCACCTTCACCCGGTCGTTGAAGAAAATGTTCTTCCGCAGGTACCCGTAGATCGTTGCGCCCTGCCCCGGACTCGTGACCAGCAACAACCCGTCCTCCAGGCAGTACACATCGAGCAGGTCGATGATGCGGCCAATCGGCGTGGTCAGCACCGTCTCGGTCCCCTCGCCAGGTTGGAGCCGCTCGATATGGTTGGTCGAGAGGCGGTGCAGCAGCGCGGCACGATCGCGATCACGCATCCAGACGCGGCCACGGGCGGAACTATCGTACAGTGCGGCGCCCGCGTGGGCCGCGGCGTAGACATCAGGCTGGGCGTGTGAGATAGGTGTGTCGGTCATGATTCATCATTGGGATGCACGAGAGACTTTCTGAAATGGCCCGGCCCTTCGGCACCCTCCTCCATCCAGCATCTGTTCACTGCCGCCTTCTCGATCATCAGTAGAAATCGAAGGAAAGGCAAAGACCAGGACACCCGATTCCTTGTGCCATTCTTATCATATCATAGGCTACCCGCTAACAGGAATAGCAAGGCAGGGCTGAAAGGGCTGTCGCAACGTTTTTGATCCTTGCCTCAACCCCCAGGTTTTTCAGTTGGTTCTGGCGGCTACGTCGCCCACACCCTGCCATAGGAAGCGGACGTTGCACGAGCTCTGGCAGGGCTGACGCAACGACACTGCCGGAGCCCGGAGCACTGCGCCCTCCTAAGACCCTCCCGTGCGAAGCCTGCTTTCAATATTCCAGTAACTGCTGCGCCGCGGCGCGGATCTTCGCCGCATCGGGACGGTGGGCGTCCTCCAGGGGCGGGCTGTAGGGCACGGGCGTGTCGGGAGCGGCCACACGGGTGATCGGGCCGTCGAGACTCTCGAAGGCGCGCTCGGCGATCAGCGCGGCCACTTCGCCGCCAACGCCGCAGGTGCGGTTGGCTTCGTGAACGATGAGCACCTTGCCGGTCTTGCGGGCGGTGGCCAGAATGGCCGTCTCGTCGAGGGGTTTGAGCGTCCGCAGGTCGAGCACCTCGATGCCGTGCCCGGCGCGCTCCAGGTCGGCGGCGACCGCCATGGCCTCGTGGACCATTGCGCCGTAGGTGATGATTGACAACTCCTCGCCCTCGCGGCGCAGGGCCGCCACGCCGATTGGCGTCAGACCGGCCTCGCCGCCGGCCACTGGCCCCTTGAGTGAACGGTAGAGATACTTCGTCTCGTAATAGATCACCGGGTTGGGATCACGGATGGCGCTGACCAGCAGGCCCCAGGCATCGGCTGGGGTGGCGGGGGCCACCACCTTCAGCCCCGGGGTATGCACGAACCAGGCTTCGTTGCTCTGGGAGTGGAAGGGACCGGCGCGCAGACCGCCCGCGCCCGGCGCGCGAATGGTAATCGGGACCGGCTGGCCCCAGCGGTAGTGGTTGGTGGCGGCGAACTGCACGATCGCGTCGAAGCCGGTGGAGATAAAATCGGCGAACTGCATCTCCACCACCGGGCGGAAGCCCTGGAAGCTCATACCGATCGCCGCGTAGATCATCCCCAGTTCGGTCATCGGGGTGTCGATCACCCGCTGCTCGCCAAACTCCTCAATCAACCCCTGGGTCACCTTGAAGGCGCCGCCGTAGACGCCAATGTCTTCGCCCAGCAGTAGCACCGCCGGATCGCGTCGCAGTTCGTAACGCAGCGCCTCGCGAATGGCCTCGAGATAGGTCAGTTCACGGGCGGCTTCCAGGGGCGCGTTGCCCGTCTCGGCAAGCGTGGTGACACCAGCGTGGAGATTCGCATCCCAGGTCATGATCTGTCCTCTCTCAAAGCCAGGCCGAAGCATCGGCTGCTACGCCTTACGGAGCGTCCCCTCACTGCGCGTACACCCCCTGCGTCACCTCTGACGGGTCGGGATAGGGACTGGCTTCAGCGTGGGCCTGGGCCTCGTCGAGTTCGCGGTCGATGCGTTCAAGGAGGGCGGCAAGGCCGGCGTCATCGAGCAAGCCCCGTTCGCGGAGCAGGGCCTCGATACGGGCGATCGGATCGCGCCGGGCCCAGGTTTCCAGCAGTTCCGTCGGGACATAGGCCATGTTATCGTGGATGGCATGGCCGCGCATACGCATGGTCTTGCACTCGATCAGGGTCGGCCCACCGCCGGCGCGCGCCCGCTCCACCGCCTGAGAAGCGGCCTCGTACACTGCGCAGAAATCGTTGCCGTCCACGATAACGCCAGGCATCCCATAGCCCGCGGCGCGATCGGCGATATGCTCGATGCGCATCTGGCGCGCCAGGGGGGTAGAATAGGCATACTGGTTGTTCTCGCAGATGACCACCATTGGCAGTTGGAAGACCGAGGCCCAGTTCAGGGCCTCGTGGGCCAGGCCCTGACTGGCGCCGCCATCGCCGAAGAAGGCCATCGCCACCCGCGGCTCGCCCTTGAGCTTGAAGGCGTGGGCCACGCCGGCAATTACCCCGGTGGAGGCGGGCAGATGACTGATGAACCCGATGAGGCCAAGGCTCAGATCGCCCATACCGTGCAGATTGGCGTCGCGCCCGCGACTGACGCCCGTCGCCCGTCCGAGGAACTGCGCCAGAATGCGCCGCGGGTGCAGCCCGCGCACCAGGTAGGCGCCGAGGTCGCGATGCATCGGCGCCGCCACATCGTCGGGGCCGAGGGCCAGTCCGGCGGCGACACTGATGGCTTCGTGGCCGATCTGTGAAAAGTAGCCGCCGATGATTTTGCTCTGCTTGTGGAGAAAGGCGCCCCGTTCGTCCAGGGCGCGGGTCAGGCGCATCC
This sequence comes from uncultured Chloroflexales bacterium, assembly GCA_937918935.1. Taxonomy (GTDB): domain Bacteria; phylum Chloroflexota; class Chloroflexia; order Chloroflexales; family Chloroflexaceae; genus JACAEO01. The sequence goes on from CAKZSI010000017.1 coordinate 84,241, forward strand.
AGTAGTGCGCCTGAGTGAGTAATTCTGTGGGAAGCTCCATTGCGCTTGTGTCAGGTTATTAACCTGGCGTCGTTCCATGCCGGGAGGTGGTTAACCCCGGGTTGAATGCGGTTGCGGCGCGGGTATTGTACCATTTTTGCGCGCCAGGGGCACACCACGGGGTGCGGGCGCCCTCGACGATATTTGCCGCCGCGGGCACCCCGGATGGGCTTGCGAATCCACCGCTCGATCCAGTAGAATGAAACAGCTTGCCCCAAAAACCGTTCCACGGCCCGCCCCGGCGGGTCATGTTTCCCGCCGAAAGATTGCCTATGCCGCGCCTCTCGTTCATCTACCCTGAGATGCTCTGGCTGCTAATAGTGGTAGGGCTGATCTGGGCCGTTGCGCTGCTGCCCCCGCGTCGGTTGACGCCGGGACGTTTCTGGACGAGCGTGGCGCTCCGCAGTGTGATCGCTATCGCGCTGGTCTTTGCCGTGGCCGGCGCACAACTCGTGTTGCCCGTCGAGCGCCTGACGACGGTCTTTTTGCTCGACGGGAGCGATTCGATGCCGCCCTCGACCCGCGCCCAGGCCGAGACCTTCATCCAGGAGGCCCTCCAGCAGATGCCGCCGGGCGACCGGGCGGCTATCGTAGTTTTCGGCGGCAATGCCCTGGTGGAACGGGCGCCCGGCGAGGAGCGCCGTCTGGGGCGCATCAGTTCTGTGCCGGTGGCGACGCGCACCAACATCGCCGAGGCCATCCAGCTCGGTCTGGCCCTCTTTCCCGCCGATGCCGAAAAACGCCTGGTGCTGCTCTCCGACGGCGGCGAGAACGAGGGTCGGGCAATCGAGGCCGCGCGCCTGGCCGCCGCGCGGGGAGTGCCGATTGACATCGTTGATCTCGCCCTGAACTCCAATGACGCCGAGGCGCTGATCGCCCGCCTGGAGGCCCCCGCGCGCGTGCGCGACAACCAGCGTGCCACGGTGATCGCCACAGTGGAAAGCACGGTGGCCCAGGGCGCCACCGTGCGCCTGATCGGCGATGGGGGAGTGATCGCCGAACGGCGGGTTGAGCTGCAAGCCGGCGCCAACGAAGTTCCGTTCCAGGTTGAGGTTTCCGGCGCCGGTTTCCAGCGCTTCCGCGTGCAGATCGAAGCCGACCAGGATGGGCGCCCGCAGAATAATGAGGCGTCGGCGCTGATCCAGATCCAGGGGCCGCCGCGGGTGCTGCTGGTGGCCGCCACCCGCGCCGACGCCCAGCCGCTGGCTACCGGTCTCCAGGCTACCAGTATCATCGCCGAGATTGTTGTTCCAGAGATGATGCCCACCGACCTGGCCGGCCTGAGCGCCTACGAGAGCGTGGTGCTGGTCAACACCCCGGCCCGCGCTCTGCCGGTGGGTGCTATGGCCGTCTTGCCGACCTATGTCCGCGATCTGGGCAGGGGCCTGGTGATGATCGGCGGCGAGGAGAGTTTCGGCGTCGGCGGCTATGGGCGCACGCCGATTGAAGAGGCCCTCCCGGTCTATATGGACGTGCGCAACCGCGAGGAACGACCCGACCTGGCCCTCGTCTTCGTGATCGACAAGTCCGGTTCGATGGATGCCTGCCACTGCGCCAGCCCCGATCGCGGCGCTATGCCCCTCCAGGCCGCCGGGACGCGCAAGGTGGACATCGCCAGGGAGGCGGTGGCCCAGGCGTCCGCCCTCCTGGGGCCGCACGATACCCTCGGCATCGTGTCGTTCGATAGCCGCGCGGTCCAGACCATGCCGCCGACCACCGGCGCGACGGTCGAGGAGGTGATCGAGGCGCTTTCAAGCCTTGAGCCGCGCGGCTCCACCAATGTCCGCGCCGGGTTGCTGGAGGCCGAGGCGCTGCTCCAGGGCGTGGACGCCCGTCTCAAGCACGTGATTCTGCTTACCGACGGCTGGGGATCCGGCGGCGATCAGGTAGATATTGCCGAGCGCATGCGCGCCCAGGGCATGACCCTCACCGTGGTGGCGGCCGGCAGTGGCTCGGCTGACTATCTCGAACGCCTGGCGATTGCCGGCGGCGGGCGTTACTATCCGGCCCAGGATATAGCCGAGGTGCCCCAGATCTTTGTACAGGAGACCATCACCACGGTTGGCAATTACATCATTGAACGCCCCTTCGTGCCCGTGGCCATCGGCGAAAGCCCGATCCTGGCCGGTCTCGGCGGTCTGCCCCCGCTCTTCGGCTTCAACGGCAGCACGCTCAAAGAGAGCGCCCGCGCAGTGCTGGAGACCGATGATGATCAACCGCTGCTGGCGATCTGGCAGTACGGGTTGGGGCGCAGCGCCGCCTGGCTCAGCGACACGCGCGGCAAATGGGCCGCGGAGTGGATCCGCTGGGAGGGTTTCCCGCGTTTTGCCGGGCAACTCGTCGGGGCAGTACTGCCCACCCGCGGCGGCCAGGAGGTCAGCGCCGAGATGGAGGTGGCCGGCGCCGAAACCCTCATCCGGCTGACCACCGGCCCGGGGCAGGAGAACATGGAGATCACCGCGACCCTGATCGGCACCGATGGCTCCCGGCGTGCGGTGCCCCTGCCGCAGGTCGGGCCGCAAACCTACCAGGGCCGCTTCGAGAGCCCGGCGCCGGGCACGTACCTGGTGCAGATCAGCGGCGCCGCCGCGGGCCGGCCGGTGCTGCAGGAGACAGCCGGCCTGGTGGTGCCGTATTCTTCGGAGTACCGTGGCGCCCAGGCCAACCCGGCCCTGCTGGCCGAACTCGCCGCGCTTACCGGCGGCGCGCCGCTGACCGAGGCGGCGGCGGCCTTCAATCGGGTTGACAGCGGCGTGACGCGCGCCCGCGAGATCGCCATGCCCCTGCTCGCCCTGGCGCTGCTGTTGCTGGTCTTCGATATTGCCGCGCGACGCCTCCTCCTGCGCCGTGAGGACCTCGCCGCGGCCCGGGCCTGGATGACGACCCCGCGCGCCACGCCGGCTCGCCCCGCGCCCGCACCGGTTGATCCGACCCTGGAGCGTCTGGCCGGGGCCAAACGGCGCGCGCATGGGCGCATCGGCGGCCCCACGGCGCCCGAAAACCCGGCGCTGTCAACCACCAGCGTTGCTGCCCCCACCAACCCGGCAGGACCGCCGCCGCCCGCCCCTCCTCCGATGGCACCGCCCCCGGCGGCGCCACCCGCTTCGACCGATGATCCCCTGGCGCGCCTGCGCGCGGCCAGGGAACGCGCCCGCCGCCGCGCCAGCGGGGAGGAGTAGGCCCATCGAGCCGCCAGACCTTCAGGCGCAAGCTGGCTCCGGCACGCGCATAGTGGCGCAACCAGGTTTCCCCACGCTCTGCCTGAGGGGAGAATCTGGGAGCCTGCGCCCTTCCTGCTGCAGCCTCAGGTGCGTATCAGAATTGTCTATCGCTCACCTCTGCCAGAACCGGCTCGGGCCACAGCGTCACCAGCATCAGCATCCCCGAGGCAGCGAAGATGCCACCCAGGGCCATGGCAAGGGCAGCCGGCGTGGCCCCCGCGTCGCGGGCCACACCGGTCAGATACGCTGACAGCGCGGTGGTGAGGGTCAGTGCCGCATACTCGGTCGCAAAGACGCGCCCGAGCAAATGATCGGGCACCCGCGCCTGCAACAGCGTCGTGCTGAAGACCCACTGGATGCTGCCGCCGATGTGGGCGAAGAGGACGCATAGCGCCGCCAGCGGCAGACTGGTCACGAAACTCAGGGCCAGGTAGCCCGCGGCGCTAATGAAGAAGGCCACGGCGACCGAGCGCCGCAAGAAGCGTTGCCCCGAACCGCCGAGACGCAGCGCCAGAAACGGCCCGATGCCCGTCCCTACCCCGCGCGCAGCATAGAGCAACCCGATGCTGATCGCCCCGTCGCGGCCAAGCGGTGCAATTTCGCGGCCATACAGCGTCAGCAGCAGCAGCACCCCGCCCCCCAGGCTCCAGATCGCCTTGCTAAAGGTCAACCACCCGACCTCGTGGCGCGTCAGCACATAGTGGAACCCCTCGCGCAACTCCCTCAGCGCCCCCCCGGCGCCCGCCTGAGGGTGTGGGGCTGGTCGTGCCGGCTCGCCGGACGGATCGGCGGCCCGGCGCCGCGGGACGCGCACGGTGGCGATTAAGGCTGCCGAGAGCAGGAACGAGGCCGCGTCGAGGAGGAAAGCTGTCCGCACTCCCAGGGTGCCTGCCACGATGCCGCCCAGGGCCGCGCCCAGGGCCAACATGGCTGACCAGGTGGCCCCGCTGATGGCGTTAGCTGCCACCAGTTCCTCGCGGTTGCACAGGCCGGGCAGGATCGCCGAGCGCGCCGGTTCAAAAAAGGCCGTGAGCGACACCTTCGCCACCACCGCCAGATATAACAGCCACAGGTCTTCGGGCCTGCGAACCAGGAGCAGCAGCAACACTATCATCGCCCGCCCCAGGTCGCTGGCGATCAGCACCAGTTTGCGTGGCAGCCGGTCAACGAGCACCCCGGCGAACGGACCGACGGCTGCACCCGGCAAAAACTCGGCCAGGAACAACAACCCCACCGCCTGCCCCGAACCGGTGAGATTGAGAGTGAGCGTAAATAGCGCAACACTATCGAGCCAGTCGCCGATCTGGCTGACCACCTGACCGTACCACAGGCGCCGGTAGTTGCGATTCGTGCGCAGAACGTGCAGGTAGCCTGCCATGGTTTGATTGTAGATTGTAGATTGTAGATTGCAGATTGCAGATTGCAGATTGAGAATGGCGGAATAGCGCCAGATTCAATCTCCAATCTCCAATCTGCAATCTACAATTCACTGCGACCACGGGACTTCATGGCTCGCTCGATGTCGCGCTGCGCCTCGCGGCGGGCGATGTCTTCGCGGCGATCGTGGACCTTCTTGCCCCGCGCCACGCCGAGTTCGACCTTGGCGCGCCGGCCTTTGAAGTAGATCTTGAGCGGCACCAGCGTCAGGCCCTTCTGGCGCACCAGCCCGTCGAGACGGCTGATCTCGCGGCGGTGGAGCAGCAGTTTGCGGGGACGCAAGGGGTCGTGGTTGAAGTACTTGCCCGACTGCTCGTAGGGCGAGATGTGGGCATCGTACAGAAAGACCTCGTCATTGTGCACTTTAGCATAGCTCCCGCGCAGGTTCACACGTCCGGCGCGCACCGACTTGATCTCGCTGCCGGTCAGCACAATCCCGGCCTCGTAGGTCTCTTCAATATCATAATCGTGGCGCGCCTTGCGGTTCTCCGCCACGACGCGGGGAGGGGCCTGCTTCGTACTCATCGCCTTGCCTGAAAACAGGCGAGTGGAGGGCGATGCCCTCCACTCGAACGGATCGCTTCATTGCATTATAGCAAACTGTGCCGGGTCAGGTGCAATCGGACGTTAGACGGACGGGGGTGGCGCGGATGAAACGGGGCGCGGAGGTCGTAACCCTCCGCGCCTCTGCACCAACGCACAGGGCCACGCAGCGAACCCGGATCTTACAGCAACGCCCCGACGTACTGCTGGCGCAACTGATTCTGACGGCGGAAGAACACCGTCACCACTGATGAGGTGATAACGATGAAGAGGGAATACAACACGGGGATGAGGGCGATCTCGTTGGCCAGGTCGCCCTGGAAGCTGAGCAGCACGATCGAGAGCGCCAGCGGGCCATTCTGGATGCCCGTCTCCAGCGCCACGGTCGCGGCCCGCCGAAAGCCCAGCCCGACCCCCTGGCTCACCAGGAAGCCGAAGAAAAAGCCAATCACCCCGACGCCCACCGCGGCAGCGTAGACCTGCCAGGGAGTGGTGGCCAGCAGCGGGGCGTTGCGGGGCACCCACAGGGCGATCAGCGCCAGAATGATCACCACGCCAAGGATGCCGCCAAGCAGTTCGAGCAACGCGCCGACGTTGGCGTTGTGCCGCCGGATGAACATGCCGATCACCACGGGGATGAGCATTACCACCAGGCCGACCATTACACTGCTCATCCCGACGCTGATCTCACTGGTCATGAAACGGCTGCCGTAGAGGAAGATCCACAGCGGGGCCATCACAAAGGCGGCCAGGGTCGAGAAGGTGGTCATCGTCACGCTGAGGGCCAGATCGCCCCTGGCGAAGTAGGTGAAGATGTTGGAGGTGGAGCCGCCGGGCATGCAGGAGATAATGATCAGGCCGATGGCGATGGCCGGAGGCAGTTGCAGCGCCACGGCCAGGCTGAAGCCGATGGCCGGCATCAGCAGGTACTGTGAGGCAAAGCCGATCAGAATGGCCTGCGGGCGCTTGAAGGCACGGAAGAAGTCGCGCCAGGTGAGCGAGGCGCCCATGCCGAGCATGATCACCCCGATCATCAGCGCCAGGAGCAGTTGTTCGGTCTGGCTAACCATTGGCGCCTCCTTCCTGCTGGCACACCGTCTGAGACTCAGCGCGCAACTCGCGGCGCAACACCTTGCCTACGGCGCTCTTCGGCAGCTCGGCGCGCAACTCGACCGCTTTCGGCACTTTGTAGGGGGCCAGATACTGCTTGCAGTGCTCGCGCACCTGCTCGGCGGTCAGGCCCGAGCCGGGCTTCGCCACCACAAAAGCCTTGACCATCTCGCCCGTTCTGGCGTCGGGCAAGCCGATCACCGCCGTTTCGGACACGCCGGGGCAGGCGGCGATGCAGTCCTCGACCTCGTTGGGGTAGACATTGAAGCCGCTGACGATGATCAGGTCTTTCTTGCGATCGACGATGCGCAGGTAGCCATCGGCGTCCATCCGGGCAATGTCGCCGGTGAGGAGCCAGCCATCGCGGATCACCTTCGCCGTTTCCTCGGGGCGTTGCCAGTAGCCCTGCATGACCTGGGGGCCACACACGGCCAGTTCGCCCGGCTCGCCAGGGGGGACCGGTTCGCCATAGGTGTCGAGCAGGCGCACCTCCGTGCCGAGCAGCGGCAGGCCGATGCTCCCGGGCTGGTTGGCCTCGAAGGGGTTGAGCGTCACCACCGGGGAGCACTCGGTCAGACCGTAGCCCTCGATCACCGGCGTGCCGGTCACGCGCTGCCAGCGCTCGGCCACGGCGGCGTGCAGGGCCGTGCCACCGGCGATGCTGCCGCGCAGCTTTGGCGGAGGATGGTCGGCGAACCACTCTTCGTTCAGCAGCCCGTTGAAGAGTGTATTCACCCCGGGAATCCAGCTAATCGGGTAGTTCTCAATGGCACGCTGCAGGTTGGAGAGGGGGCGGGGATTGGCCACCAGGATGTTGCGCGCCCCGGCCTGGAAGAAGTAGAGCAGGTTGGTGGTAAAGGCGAAGATGTGGTACAACGGCAATACCGCCAGGGGGCACTCCGCACCATGGGTGACGTTACCGGCCACACGCTCTTCGATCTGCGCCACGTTGGCCAGGAGGTTCCCGTGCGATAGCATGGCGCCCTTGCTCACGCCGGTGGTGCCGCCGGTGTACTGCAACACGGCCAGGTCATCGGGGCCAGTGGCCGCGGTATAGGCTGCAAC
>CAKZSI010000018.1 GCA_937918935.1 uncultured Chloroflexales bacterium
ACGAGAATATCATCGTCTGTGTCAATGCCGGGCGCCAGGTCGCCGCGGTAGAGTTCAGCCGCCGCCTCCATCTCGTGCAGCGTCGTCCATTCCCGCTCGAAGGCATGCACATCGACCTGACACTCAGGCGGCGCATTCCACACGATATATCGGGTCGAAACAACCAGCCACTCACGAGCGATCGAGGGCAGGAGGGAGCGGAATAGATGAAGGTGACGGCGCAGGTTTGCCAGCGCGTCAGCCGGATCAGCGTCGGGCCAGAGGGTGAACGCCAGTTGTTTGCGGGGAAGCGGCTGGCACGGCTGTAGCACAAGACGAACCACAAGTCGCCGCAGGCTCTCGCGCTGCGGCAGACTTGTGCGCTCCTCTCCGGCTTCGATGCGAATATCACCCAGTAAAACGATGCGAACGGAGGGTGTCGTCGTTGGCATCAACGGTTCTCAGAGCACAAACCGGCCAGTGAAGCAGGTGTAGTTTACCTGAATTGGCAAGGTTGACGCAAACGCCTGTTTGGGAGGAACTGTTCAGATCTGAGGGCAGGGAGTCTGCGGATACAGCCGCGTTTCTGAGGAGACAGCGCCATACGTCCTGGAGGTTGAGGCCGCACCTGCCAGGTCTGGCGATTGTGTACGCTCTCGGCCATGACGCAGGCGAGCGAGAGGCCCGTGACCCGGGTTTCAACTCGCCCTCAGGAGCAGTGTGAAGACGTGTGTTTCGGAGGCAAGGCTATACCCCCGGGATCAGCCCTGGAGCGGCAGGGCCGCCAGTTCGGCACGATAGCGCGCCAGGCCGGCGGGGTCGTCCACATCGAGGGCCAGGCGCGGTGAGCGGTAGATCCGGGCGACCAGCCCCCGCTCAACGGCGGCGCGCAGGTGGATCGCGGAACTGTTGCCGCCGAAGCGGAAGGGCACATCGGCCTCCGCGCGCAGGGCCAGGGCGTTGGTGCCCATGCCCAGGACATCGGGGGCCAGCACCATATCGGCGCCCCTGGCGAGCAGCGCGGCCATGGCAGCAATATCCTCGGGGCTGACCAGGGGTACGTCGGCGGGCACGATGATCAGCGCTTCGGCCCCCGCGGCGCGGGCAGCGCCGCGGGCCTGCTCCAGGGCGGGGTTCAACTCCGCGCGGCTCTCGAGGAGCGGGCGCGCGCCCAGCGCGGCGGCCCGTTCCAATACCTCCGCATCGGGGCTAACTACCCACACGGCAGCCAGCGGCGCCGCGTTCAACGCTGCCAGTACCCGTTCCAGCATCTCGAGCATCAACTGCCGCCGCTCTGGAGGCGTCAGGGCGCAGGTAAGCCGCGACTTGGCCTGGTCCAGGGCCTTGACAGGGACGATGGCGTGCAGGTTGTCCATCGGTTTCATAGGGTTCTTGTCCAGGGTAAACTCGGCATGCGCGCGATGCCATGCCAGGGCGCCGAGTTCATTGATTTCATAGGGTCCTCACTCAGTGCCGGCGGTTACCGCTGAGCGGCGATCTCCTTGTTCCTGTCCAGGCTTATCCTCTCCCTCTTCCCGCTTCTGTCCTCTCAACCCCAGGCGGAGAGGGAGGGCGCCGAGCACTGCGAGGCAAGCGTGATGAGGATCGGCGCGCCAACCCACGGGGCAACGCTTCGGTGGAGAGGCAGGAAGCGCCGAGCGGAGCGAGGCGAGGGCGGGTGAGGAGCGGTCTCCCTGGCCCATGGGTAACATCTGATCAACTCCACAACCTCCACACCTTCTACACCGCCACCTCTCCAAGAGCCAGGGCAACACGCGCCAGGTGGGCCTTTTCAGGCGGGCCGCGCATAATCGTATCGGTGACGGTGACGCGCAGCCCCAGGGCCTCGATTGCCGGGGCCAGATCGGCATCCACTGAGTCAATAATAATCCCGTCAATTACATCGGCATAGGCCTGCGCCACCCCCAGGGCCGAGACCTCCATCCCGACGGCGCGCATCAGCGGCACGGCCGGCCCCTTGATCGCCGCGCCGCCGACGATGGGGCTGACCGCCACCACGGGGGCCGGGGTTTCCCGCAAGGCAGTCCGCAGCCCCGGCAGGGCCAGGATCGGCCCGATGCTGACCACGGGGTTGCTCGGCGCGATCAACACCACTGTGGCCCCGGCGATGGCCTCAAGCACGCCGGGGGCCGGCGCGGCGGGGCCGGCGGCGTGCAGGCGCACGTCGCGCACCGTGTCCTGGGCGCGCCGGCGCACCAGGTACTCTTCGAAGTGAAACTCGCCCGCGTCGGTGAGAATGTGGGTTGGGGCGGGATCGTCACTCATCGGCAGGATGCGCACCGCCACGCCGAGGGCCTGGCGGAAGGCGTCGGCCACGGCGCTGAGGCTGTGCCCGGCGCGCAGCAGGGCGGTGCGGCGGATGTGCAGGGCCAGGTCGCGGTCGCCGAGCTTGAACCAGGTCGGCCCTCCAAGCCGTCCCAGCCACTCCAGGCAGGCAGTGGTATCATCGGCGATGCCCCAGCCCTGCGACGGGTCAATCACGCCCGCCAGGGTGCAGGTGACAATGTCCAGATCGGGAGCGATGGTCAGGCCGTGCAGTTCAAAGTCATCGCCAGTATTGACGATGGCGGTCACCGTTGGGGGTGGAACCACCTGCACGACGCCTTCGAGAAAACGGGCCGCGCCAACTCCGCCGGCCAGTACGACTATCATAGGCTATGTTCTTCTTATCCGGTTACGTGCGGGCCAGGCCCTCCCGCAACCTCGCCGCAGGCAGGGGCGTGGGGAACCCCGGGTTCCCCGATCCTCAGATGAGCCGCAGGCGTGCGAGCCAGCGCACCGGGTAGCCAAACACGCGCGCACCAAGGTCGCCACGGTCGAGCAAGAGCCTGACGCGAGCCAGGGCCAGGTCATCGGCGCGGCGACGCAACGCCAGGCTCGTGTCAAGGTCGGGCGCCTCGATGATGGCCAGCGCCTGACGCCACACATCGGCGCGCCAGAGTTTGAGCAGGCGCGCGGTACACCACTCATCGAGCGGGCCACAGACCACATCAATCACCTGCATCAGGCGCGCGTAGGGTTCAACCACCTCGTCTTGCACGCGATCAACGGTTTCGGCGATCACCGCGTTGACGGTGGTATAGTCGGCATACCGTTCGTGTTGCGTCTGTGGCGCGAGATCACGCCAGACGGGGACGAGCATGTCGGCAAGCACCTGCACCAGGTCGTAGTTGATGTGCGCATTGACACCAAGGAGGAGATTGACCACCACCGGCGTTTCCGGCTGGCCCGTGCGGTCGAAGGCCACGCGCCAGGATGTGGGGAGGAGCGGATCCGCGCTCTCATAGCCTGCAATGGCCTGGAAGTAGTAAGCGGCGAAATTGTGGATGAGATCGGTAACCCAGAGCGGGTCGTGGAAACGTCCAG
>CAKZSI010000019.1 GCA_937918935.1 uncultured Chloroflexales bacterium
TGCTGGCAGCCACCCTGTCCCTGCCGCGGGCAGGGAAAAGGGGGAGACCCGGTTTCCCCCTGGCCTAACCGCAGTCGGGGGCGCCTGCCACCCTGGACAGGGAGACCCCGTCGCCGGCTTTTGCTGGCAGCCACCCTGTCCCTGCCGCGGGCAGGGGAAAGGGGGAGACCCGGTTTCCCTGTGGCCTAACCGCAGTCGGGGGCGCCTGCCACCCCGGACAGGGAGACCCCGTCGCCGGCTTTTGCTGGCAGCAACCATGCTTGAATACCAGCCAATATCTAGATCACTAAAGATCATAGGAGCGCAGCCATAATTCAAGGGTAATCAGCAACCAGATAAATTGACCGTGATGACCCCAGATCAGCCCTTTGCCCTGGATCCAGTCGTGTACGATAGCTTCACGGAAGAGACCACGCGCGCGTGTCTGCTGTCCAAACAGAAGGTCATGCGCCATATCTCGCACGGGACCGCGTAACCAGTGCTGCACCGGCACCCTCATGCCGCTCTTGGGACGCTTCAGGATCAGTTGCGGTAACAGGTCACGCACAGCATGTTTTAGGATCCATTTCTCCTGCAGTCGGCGTAGTTTCAACTGCGGCGGCACAGCAAACGCGGCATCGATCAGGGCAGGAGCGAAGAGGGGCGAACGGCCCTCGATCCCGCATCCTGAGGTCAGACGCTCGACTTTCGGCAAAATGTGGTGCGCGCCTTTTGTGCGCAGGTTGGTGTACAGAAGGCGGTTCAGGAATGACGCCATACGCGGCGACTCGAGGTACGGTTGAACGTGACGCTCCAGCGGAGGTAAAGTGCGCGTGGCATCGAGGACCTCAACGGACAGCAGTCGCTCAAGCTGAGTGTAACACTTTCGGTACGAATACAAATATGCGCGCGCGCGCGCCTCCGGCGTCGGATCATCCCGGTGGAATTCAAACATCAACATAGGCAGGTTCTTAGGACCGCCGAAGACCGGGTCGCCGCCTTCGCCATTCAAAATGACTGTCAGCCCGTCGCGCGCCGCGGCGCGTGACAGCAGCAGGTTCGGCGTCGTAAGCGGATCGCCGACAGGACAGTCGAGGAGCGCCACCGTTTCTGCCAGATGATCGGCAATCTGCTGTCCATCGAAGGTAAGGACCGTGTGGCAAGTTCCGCAATGCGCAGCCACCAGCCCGGAATACGCCAGTTCATGAGGAAGGTCGTTGCCAAAATTGATAGAATAGGTGCGCACCGTCCGGTTATGTATTCGCGCTGCCAGCGCCGTCACCAGGCTGCTATCAATACCGCCGGACAGGAAGACGCCGACCTCCTGGCCGGCGGGCAGACGCACCTTAACCGCATGTTCAAGCAGACTACGCAGGTGTTGCGCGTACACTTCAGCCGGCAGCGTCGTATCCCCGGCCTGCTCACGCGGTTCCCAGAATACATCTTCGTGGCAGACGCCGCCGCTGCTCAGGCGGAGACAGCGCCCCGGCAACATCTTGTAGACGCCCTCGATCAGGGTTTCATCGCCCGGCAAGTAGGCGAACGTCAGGAAAGCGCGCACTGCATTGAGGTTGAGGCGCGGGTTCAGGCGGCGCCAGCGCCGCAGCGCGCGCAACGACGTCGATGCTGCCCACTGATCTCCGGCACGGGCATAGAAGAGCGTGCGCGTTCCGGCATGATCGCGCACCAGCACCAGATCATCGTTATCGAGAATAGCAAGCGCGAACATGCCATCGGCAGCAGCAAAGCCGTCGGAACCGTACCGGGCGTAGAGATGGAGAAGGAGTGTCCCATCGCTGCACGCATCCGACAATACGACCCCATCGCGTCTGAGCATATGCAGAAGTTCGGCGCGATTGAACAGCGTAACGACGCCAGTCCCGATCAGATGACCGGCAGAGAAGGTGCTGCTCTGGCGCTGGTCGGGCAAGACATGAAACGCCGGGTGCTGGCCAGACAAAACGGGCACACTATCCATTGCTGCCAGATCACGCGCTTCTCGTTCAGTTGTCAACACTGTGTGCAGCCAGTCGCTCATCCGAAATCTCCCAAATCGTCAAAATCATTACTATCATCAAAGGAAGAGGACTGCTCGTCGCCGACGAGTTCAGCCTGGTCGGTGTCATCCTCGGCATCCCAATCACTTTGCTCGGTGTCGTCCTCGCGATCCCAATCACTATCCCAATCAGTATTATTCACAGAACTGCTATCAGTATTTTTTTGTTGTTGCTGAGCGGCTTTCTGCCGTAACAGCGCCTCCTCTTCAGGTCTCAAAAACTCCGGCGGCGGAGTCAACGAACCCAGCAGGAAATCCGCTCTCATTCCCATCAACATCGCGCTGATCTTTCCGCCGAAGGATGTTTGATTGACTGTCAGCACCTTGCTGCCGGACCAGAGGGTGCGGCCATAGCCCTGTTCACGCGCATACATGACCTGCCCGTGGTCGAAGGTGCGCTTGATAATCCCATCGCCGAGCAGCTCATCCATACCCGCTTGCCCCTGACTGTCACGCCATTCGATACGACCGTCGGGCAACCGCCGACGCCACTCGTAGCGGCCATCGCTATAAGCGCGGCGCACGCTGTCGTCGGCGAGCAGTTCATCTTTGTATGTGATGACATTCGGTTTCATAGTCGCCCCGCATACGGTAAGCCTGTCGTACTGTCCTTCTGCCTATGGGAGGCAAGCGACCCTGACAGCGGTTCGAGGGTGGGGAACCGCTTTTCCCATCCTTACCTACCCGCAGTAGGAGGTAAGAAGCCCCGGCCTTCCATTCAGCAATCTGCAATCTAAAATCTGCAATCGAATCACTGTGGCCAGCTCATGTGGCCATCTGAGGGCCACCGGCGCAGCTCGGCGAACCAGGATGGACGGCGCCGTCGCGGATGGACGATGCGCGGAAGCGCCCGCAGCAATGTTACCGGGCGAAGGGCGGCAACTTCAGCGGCATAACCGGCGCACAACCATCTGTGCTCGATGGTTCCCAGAGTGATCGGCGTTCGGTACGGGGCGCTGGCGCGGCGCACGGCAAACAGATGTTGTCGCAGTGCGTGTCTCGGATACAACCCTGATGCCCGCACGTGAATACCCGACGGCAGATTGAGCAGTTCTCGAGCAACAGCAGCAAAGGTCAATCCTTCCGGGCTTGCATCGTGGAGCAACAGGATGTATGGCGCATGCGTAAGCAGCAGCATGTTTACGAGGACCTCTGGCAGCGGGGATGCCTCTTCCAGAGCCAGAATCGGGCATCCCATTTCCATATGCAGCGCATTGGCGCGTAGCATGCGCGCAATGGTTGCATCCTGGCAGATCAGGGCGTAAGGTACGCCATAGTCATAGAGATCCGGCTCTCGATAAGCGAAACGCGGTGAGGGTGGCAGTTCGTCGGCGAGCAACCCGGCTGGTTGACCGTAGCGTGTGCAACAGGCTGTCAGGGCCTCAGCGAAAGCGGCTTCAGTGATCGGCGGTGTGATTGTGAATGGCAGACGCCATACCAGCGATGGCGTGCTCACGAGGGCGGCTGCATTCACAACACCCGCCCGGATTGGGTGGAGGCGCCCTGCAACCAGCGCCAGCGAAGCGCCGACCACCGCCATTGTCCGGCTCACCACAGGGTACACCTCTAACGGCTCTAACAGAGTCCGGCAGACCTCGTAGTAGAGCTGGCGACGGGTGTAGCGCACACCCTCATCTTGCAGGCGTGCGACACTCTGCTCGACGGCAGTTAATGGATCGAGACGGCGCGCAAGCAGCCTGGACACTCCAGATGGAACGTTCATCGTCGGAAGAGAGAGTGGCGGGGAAACCAGGCTTCCATCTCAGCAGTGCATGCGGTAAGTTCCATATCACCCTTCTCGGCCGAGATGCTGAGCGAAGCAAAGCATAGCACATGACTTGCCAGATAAACCACATAAGGATTTCCTGGTAAGACTATCGGCCCGCACACCCGTCTTACCGGGAGGGGCGCAGAGAAACCCGGGTTGTCCCTGCTTCCACCTCAGCTTTCCGCGCACGAGCTATGTTCACCATACGGCTTATCCTCCTGACACTGATCGTCTCGGCCAGGTCATAAACCCGATGGCGCGTGCCCGGGCTTGCGTCTCTGCATCAACCACCTGCGGCGCGCGCTGTTCTATCCGTTCTACCGCCCTGGTTACCACCCTGATTAACCGCGCCGGCGGGATGAGCAGCACTGACGCGACAGGTCCTTCGCGCAGCCACTTCAGTTCGTCTTGCTCCAGAGCCAGGACGTCCTGCCGTTGAACCTCATACTCCAGCAGGTCTATCAATGCCTTTGGCGTCCTCCCGACGAATGTCCACGGCAGCCGCAGGCGCTGCACATGGCGTGGCCGTAGCCCCAGATCGATAACCTGATGGCGCGGCGTCAGCTCCCATCTGTCCGGCAGGAGGTAAGGCAGCAAACACCCCGAAATGCTGGCATCATGGAGCAGCAACATCGGCACCTGTGGATGCTGGCGGACGAATGCGATCAATGTTTGCATCTCGTCGGTTGGTCGATCAGGGTTAATCAGCACCAGACCCAGGCGCTGTGGTAAACCATTTGCGTGCAGGCAACTGAGCACATCATCAACCGGCGACACGACGATGGCTCGCACCTGTGTGGATGGGATCCGGACCTGGCCTAGCAGCTCCATCTCTTGCGATGTTATCCTCCCCGGCAGGGGACCGTACATATTTTCCCACGGAGAGATGCATTCGCGTTCGAAGTTTTCGAGATTGTACTTACTTATTGGATATCGATATGAATCTGCAAAACCCCATCCGAGTATGGTTGCAAGGGTGATAAACAAAAACATGAGACAAGCACGAACGCCGAGGTCTAAATTGTAACCACGATTAGTCTCTATGAACGCCACCAGTACGGCCTCTATCAACAACGCCAATCCGACAACCAATAAAAATATTATGATTGCAGGCCGCAACGACCTGCGGGATGTCGGCCAGGGATAGTTTTCGGCAAGTCTAGATTTGTATTTTCGCAATACGGCAGCGTGCCCGAGTTGTAACGATGTATAGCGGTATACACCCTTACCGCTCAGGCGTTCGGCAAAGCGGGGTAAATTCAGATCAGTGAGGCCCAGTCTGTTGTCTCTCGGCTCCAGAGCAAATTTCTGCTTGCATTTCGGGCATTGCCGACCTTTGCGCTCTCTGTACTTCAATTCTTCCTGGCAATGGGGACACTTCACTCAGGCGCCTCCTTCCAGCACGCCTGCCAGCCGGCGGAGCAGCAGCGCTATCCGTTCGCGCCACGACACCTCTACGTGCAGGCGGTCAACCGCCATCTCCGCTTCCAACTGCCGGAGCGCAGCCACGAGGCGAGCCGCTGTCTCGTCGCCGCTGCGGGCGCGTTCCTCTGCCATAGCTGCTGTGATGGCATAATCGTCGTGGTCAATGCCCATACCGGTATTGGCAATTACCAGCGGCAGCGGACTGTCAGCGCGATTGTTGAACGAATGGGGCATCAGCGCCGGAATGTAGAGCAGGGAGCCGGGGATCAGGCGTACATGGGCCACGGTTGCACGCTCGTGGTCGTATAACCCGCACGAGGCATACCCCATGCTCAGCACAAAGTGCTCAGCCCCGTGCGCGTGTGGTGTAAACGCGCTATGCGGACGCACAAATCCGAGTTTGAAGGTCGCATTTGCCGGGTTGTGATCCGAGGTGGCAGCGGAACCGATGAGATACTGGGTATACTGTCCGCTATCAATGAATCGGAGCATCTCGATGCAGTCTTCAGCCCGTCGGGTCGGGTCGAGGCGACGCACGCAATCTCTGCTTACAGTGTAGACTACACCGTCCGGACCGAATACGTACAGAGTCGCAGGGTGTGGGAGTGTGGCTTTGAGGCGTTCGAGGTATTTTGCCACATGCATGTCATCAGCGATGTCACAGACGAAGCTGAAAATAGGCCGGGCGCGTGAGGGTGGCGATTTCCTACGTCTCTCTCAAGCGGCAGTGGGAAAACCAGGTTTCCCTATGCCTCTGCCCGGGGGAGGGTTTGTGAAGACTGCGCCCTCCGCGCCTATGTTCCGCTTTGCGTTGTGCGGCGCAGCCGCGTGGATGGCTGATCTGAACGTTGGGAAAACTCCGTTTCCCTGTGCCCGTGTCTATGGGGAAGCAAGCGACTCCGACAGCGGTTAGAGGGTGGGGAAACCAGTTTTCCTTCCTTCCCTGCCCGGTGGAGCGGGAAAAGGGTGCTTCAGGAAAAATCCAGGTCCATCGTGTTATGTTACTGTGCGGCGTAGCCGTAAGAGTGTTTGATACGTCATCGCGATTCTAACATGTCGCATGTTATTTGTAGTTAAGAAATAGTTAACTTTCGATTATAGGTTGTTGAAATCAGGGGCAACCTGCTTTCCCCACCCCTGTCTATGGGGGGGCAGGCGCTCCCAACCCTGGTTGGATGGGGCAACCCGGTTTCCCACCTGCGGTGTGACAGGCTCACCACAGGCGGTGAGCCTGTCACACCGGGCCTTCTGCCCGGCAGAGCGGCGGGCGATCCTGGGAGAGATGGGGAAACCGGGCTGCCTCCTCTGGGGGTGGCTCATTCACTGAGCACGGCGCGCACGGTCGTTTCGGGGACGTCGTCGCGGATCGTGACGCTGCCGATGGCCGTGGGCAGCACCCAGCGGATGCGTCCGGCGCGCACCTTTTTGTCACGCAGTGTGAGGGTGAGTACAGCTTCGGGATCGAGGTTGGGTGGAAGGGCGACGCTCAGGCCGTAAGCTGCGAGCAGGTGGCGCTGGCGCTCGACGAGGGCCGGGTCGCACAGGCCCATGGCGGCGGCAATGCGTGCTTCCGCGTCCATGCCAATGGCTACTGCCTCGCCGTGGAGGAGCGCCCAGTCATCCACCAGGGCCTCGACAGCGTGGCCGATGGTGTGCCCGTAGTTGAGGATGATGCGCTCGCCCTGCTCACGCTCGTCGCGGCTGACCACCTCGACCTTCACCGCCACGGCGCGCCGGATGAGGGTGGTCAGGCGACCGGTCAGTGCTGGATCCTCAGCGTTCCAGTCGCCGAAGCCCGCATCGGTCCAGCCGCGCTCGGCGACGAAGCGCTCAAGTTCAGCAAAGAGGCCGGCCTCGCGAATGACGCCGTGTTTGATCACCTCGGCCCAACCGGCGCACAACTCGCGGTGGGGCAGCGTGGCGAGGGTCTTGGTATCGGCAAGCACGAGGCAGGGTTGGTGGAAGGCGCCGATGAGGTTCTTGCCCAGGGAGTGGTTAATGCCGGTTTTGCCGCCCACGGCCGCATCCACCATTGCCAGGAGCGTGGTGGGCAGTTGCACCACGGCGATGCCGCGCAGCACCGTGGCGGCGGCGTAGCCCGCCAGGTCGCCCACCACGCCGCCGCCGAGGGCCAGCACCACGTCGCGCCGTTCGACGCCGTTGCCGATCATCCAGTCGTAAAGCCGCCAGAGTTGCTCCTGGCTCTTGCTGGCTTCACCGGAGGGCACGCTGTAATGCTGAACCTGATAGCCCGCCTGCCTCAGCCGGGCGGCGAGCGGGGCGCCGTAGGCGTCGGATACCGCGGCGTCGCTCACCAGCCACAGGGACCCGCGCAGCCCGAGGGCGCCGAGCCGTTCGGGCAACTGCTCCAACGCGCCCGCCGCGACGATCACGGGATAGGCGGCGGAAGCGGTGGTGACGGTGAGTTCAGTTGTCATAGAGTGGTCCGGTCAGCATGGCTTCCAGTTCGGCGCCGGCGGGGTACTCGTGGTCGCCGGGGGGGACAATCAGTAGCCCGTTGGCGCCGCGGAGGGAGAGCAGGCGCGAACTGCCCTGCGCGCCTGTCGTTGTCGCGATCAGGCGCCCACCGGCCCGGCGCACCATGATGCGCTGGTACTCGGGGCGATCAGGGGCAGGGTGCACCGGCGCAGCAAGAGTGACGCGCACGCGGGGGCGCATAGGCCGCGTGTCGCCCTGCAGGGTGCGCAGCGCCGGGCGCACAAAGACCTCGAACGAAACCAGCGATGAAACCGGGTAGCCGGGCAGCCCAAAGATCAGTTTGTCGCCGGCGGTGGCAAAGGTCGTGGGTTTGCCCGGCTTGAAGGCCACCCGTCCAAAATGTATCGTCCCAATCTCGGCCAGGACGGTCTTAATCAGATCGCGCGTCCCCATACTCGCGCCGCCGCTGGTGATCAGCATGTCAGCCTGCTCCAGACCGCGTAGGACGGCCTCCCGCTGCGTAGCCAGATCGTCGCGGGCAATGCCGAGCGAGCGCGCCGTACAGCCGGCCTCGCGAACCGCGGCGAGCAGGGCGTAGCGGTTCGAGTCGCGCACGCCACCAGCGGGGCGCGGCGTCCCCGGTTCAACGATCTCGTCGCCAGTGGAGAGCACGGCCACGCGGGGCCGGCGGTACACCCGCGCGCGGGTGAGACCAAGGGCGGCCAGCAATCCCACCTCGGGCGGGCCGAGCAGCGTTCCCTGCTCCAGCACTACCGCGCCGCGCTCAATGTCTTGCCCCGCCGTATGCACATAGTCGCCCGGCCGCACGGCGCGTTGGACACGTAGCACGCCGTCACGCTCCTCGGTCAACTCCACGGGGATCATGGCATCGGCTCCGGCGGGCATAGGCGCGCCGGTCATGATCCGCGCGGCCATGCCAGGGCCGATGACCAGATTCGGGGTGACGCCGGCGGTCAACTCAGCCACCACGCGGCGCTCGGCCAGTCCATCGGCAGCCCGCAGGGCATAACCGTCCATCGCTGCTCGAGGGCTATCGGGAACAGCCTCGGGCGAGCGAATGGTCTCGGCCAGCACGCGCCCATCAGCGGTAAGGGCGTCAACCTCCTCGATTTCGAGAGGTGCAGCGTGGGAGAGAATCAGGTGCTGCGCCTCGTCAATAGACACCAGCGGATAGGGTGACTCGTGCGGCATCTCGTGCATAAGCATACTCCGGAGGCGAGCGGCGCCGGTGTTGCCATACTCTCAGTATTCTACCACGGGAGCGTGAAGCGCACCGTAGTGCCCTGACCGGGCGTACTCTCGGCCCAGATGCGCCCGCCGTGGGCCTCGACAATGCGCCGGGCAATGGCGAGGCCCAGGCCCGCGCCGCCGCTGGCCCGCGCGCGTGAAGGGTCGGCCCGGTAGAAGCGGTCGAAGATCCGCGGCAGATCCTCTGGCGCGATGCCGGTTCCGGTGTCGAGCACCTCGAAGAGTGCCTCGGACGGGCCGGCCCGCACGGCCAGGGTCACCACTCCGCCCGGGGGGGTGTGGCGCAGGGCATTGCTGACCAGGTTCCCAAGGACCTGGGCGATGCGCTGGGGGTCGGCGTTCAACTCCGGCACGGTTTCGGTCTCGACGCGCATCGTGATGTTCCGCTCCGCGGCCTGATGGGCGAAGGAGGCGCGGGCGTCCTCCAGCAGCCGCGCGGGGATGACCGGCTCAACGTGCAGGGCCAGTTGACCGGTATCGGCCAGGGCCAGCAGGCGCAGGTCCTCCACCAGGCGCTCCAGCAGCGCCACCTTATCGAGCAGGCCGTCAATCTGTTCGGCCTCGGCGCGATACACGCCGTCCTGGATGCCTTCCAGGCGGCCCTTGATAATCGAGAGGGGGGTGCGCAACTCGTGGGCCACATCGGCGGTAAGCTGGCGACGCTGGCGGTCGGAGTCCTCCAGAGCATCGGCCATCTGGTTGAAGCTGCGGGCCAGGTCGGCCACCTCGCGCACCAGGCCCGGTTGCACGCGCACCTGGAGATTGCCGGCGGCCATCGAGCGGGCTGCTGCGTCAAGCTGGCGCAGGGGGGTGCTGATACGGCTCGAGAAGAAAGCTGCCAGGGCGATCAGGATGGCCGCCAGGGCCGCGCCTGCCCCCAGAATGCCGCGGGCGAGCAGGTCGGCGCGCGGCTGCTCACCAGGCGCGCCGCGGTAGACCAGCACCAGCGCGCCGACCTGCTCGCCCCGGAGGGTGATGGGTACCGAGCGCACGGTCATGCCGTCGCCGTGGCTGATGGGTAGCGGGACGTCACCGGGCGCAACGATGCTGGCAGGTGCTGGTGGGGGTGGCAGAGCTTCACCTGGAGATGCCGAACGCATCGTGACCACGCGGCCCTGGGCGTCTTCGCGAGCCGTCGGTTCCGCTCGCTGCGGGTGGGATGCCGAACGCATCGTGACCACGCGGCCCTGGGCATCGAGCAGGGCCACGCTTTCCAGATTGGCGGACTGCAGTTCGCGCTCGATCGCGCGCAGCCTGATGTCAACGCCGTTCCAGGAACCGTTGCGCTCGTAGAGGCGGGCCAGCCGGCGCGCCTCGGTGCGGGCCAGTACTTCGGGTCGCAGGCCCCACTCGGCCCGGGCGCGCTGCTCGTTCTGCCCGGCCAGCCAGAAGAGCAACAACATTCCGCCCACCCCGAGCACGATCACCAGGGTGAAGGCGGTCAACATCAGGCTAAAAATACGTGGACGCATAAGACCATTTCGGATTGTAGATGTTAGAGCACTGAACGCAATGCTTGATCCACAGAGAATCCTGATTGGGACGGCCCTGCCCTCCCGAACCCTCCCGGCAGGCAGGGGGATGGGGAAACCTGGTTTCCCCATCCCCCTTCAGGCAGCGTAGGGAGCGCTGGCGCCCCGCTCCCGGGCAGGGGCGTGAGGAAATGTAGTGTCCCCACCTCGCTACACTGGCGACTCAGCAAACTTATAGCCTACACCATAGACCGTCAAAATGTAACGTGGGGCGGCGGGGTCAGGCTCGATTTTGCGGCGCAGATTCTTGATATGCGCGTCAATCGTGCGGTCGTAGCCGGTGTAGCAGGTGTCGTAGACCCGTTCGAGCAACTGGGTGCGGGTGAAGGGCCGGCCCGGTTCGCGCGCGAGGACTGCCAGCAGGTCAAACTCGGTGGCGGTCAACTCAATCGACTCGCCGCCGCGGCGGACGCTGCGGCGCTCGAGGTCAATGCTCAGGTCACCGCGGTGGATCACGCTGGCTGGCGTGCCCGCGTCCTCGCTTCGGCGCAGCACAGCGCGGACGCGGGCCACCAGTTCGCGCGGGCTGAAGGGCTTGGTGATGTAGTCGTCGGCCCCCAGTTCCAGGCCGATCAGCCGGTCGGTCTCCTCGACGCGCGCGGTGAGCATAATGATCGGCAGCTTGCGCGTGGCCGGGTCCTGCCGCAGCACACGGGTAACATCCAGGCCGTCCATCCCCGGCAGCATCAGGTCAAGCACCATAAGCGCCGGGCGCTCCAGCCGGGCCACGCGCAGCGCGGTTGGCCCATCGCCTGCGGTAATGACGCGAAACCCGGCCCGGTCGAGGTAATCGCGGGCGATCTGCACGATGCCCGGCTCGTCATCAACTACGAGAATGGTGCGGGTCATACGCTTCTCGTTTGTCGCCGGGCGGGGTACACAAAAACACGGTTTACCCCCCGCCCCTGGCAGTGGCGCTAGCGACCCGGTGCGGGTTGAAGAAGTATGGGGAACCCGAGGTTGCCCATACCCCGGCCCGCCGGTTCAAGAACTGTGGGGAACCGCGGGTTCCTCAGATCCCGGCCCGCCGGGGTGAGAAGCATAGGGAACCCCGGCGCCACATGCCCCGGCCCGCCGGTTGGCGCGAAGTGGGGAACCCCGGGTTTCCCGCTTTCCTGTCTCCTACTCCACGCGCGGATCGTGCCCGGCGGGCGTGGTGGGGCCGGTCGGCGCAGGTGGAGCGGCTGGCGGCTGGTTGCCGCGACCCTGCTGGAAGAGGCGCAGCAACAACCAGGCCAGCAGGGCCAGTGCGGCCAGTTGGGTCAGTGCTTGCAACAGCTTGAAGCCGAAACCGAGCCAGGGCCAGAAGAAGCCGCCGGGATGCCGGTCGAAGCGATGACGCTCGACGTGATGCTTCCACTGCGGTGGCGCAAAGGGTGGCGGTGCATCGGGGCCGCGGCCTTCAAAGCGCCCATGAGGGGCGGGCGGGACGAATGCCTCTGGCGCCCGGACCACCATCACCCCCGGGCGGGGCAGCCAGGCGCTAACCAGTGCGCCCAGGCTGATAACCAGGGCCAGGCTTGCCACTGCGAGGGCGACGAGGCCCAACCAGTTACGTGTACGTTCCATTACCAGAGACCTCCGTCAATCGTCGCGCCATCCAACGGTTTCGCGGCGTGGCCTTTTGCATAACCTCTGGGGGAGGTGCAGAGGGCCGCGCCCTCCGCGATCCACCGGTTCCACCAGAAACGGCAGACGGACCATTGTTTCGTCAGGAAGTGCGCCCGCCGCGGGCGGAACAGGGGAATTGCGGGCAGGCGGAGCCTTTCCGCGCCGCTCCAACAGTAACTCAGAAGTGAACCATGCCGTAGCATGGTTCAGCCCCGGGCGTTGCCGCTTGACGGTTTGGGGTGGTTGCCGAAGGGACTGGCCCTTCAGCAACCACCCTGCTGCCCGGTGGAACGGGCAGACTGTCAAGCTGATTTGAACCATGCCGTTATGGTACAGATGAATTGTGAAGCGAGTATGAAGAGGTGTGGGAGGGATTCGGCAATCCGTGGCGCGCTATACCGGCGGCCAGGGCACGTTGGGCCCCGGGCCAGGCGGCGGAAAGACGCCGCTATTGAGCAGGTGGTCAAGGCGGCGTCGCAGGGCGCGAACCTCGACGTTATCCAGCAAATCGCCAAGGGTCTGGGCGACGGCGTCGCCGGCATCGAGCCGGGCGCGGAAGGCGCGCAAGGCGGTGATCACCTCGGGGGGCAGGCTCTCGCCGACGAAATCCCACAGCACAGTGCGCAGCTTTGGCTCGTGGTGAAAACAGATCCCGTGGTCAATGGCCCAGAGCCGCCCATCGAGGCCCTTGAGGGCGTGGCCGCTCTTGCGATCGGCGTTGTTGATCAGGCAGTCGAAGGCGCACAAACGCCGGATGGTTGATTCGTAGCCCCCTTCCTTGAGCATGGTGAAAAGGTGGGCATCCTCATCGTTGGCAATGAACATCTGCACCATACCGATGCCATAGGGGCCATCGCGGAGCACGGTGGGGGGCACCAGCCCAAAGCCGAGGGCCTCGGACACCAGGTACGCCGCCACCTCGCGGCGATACAGGGTGCCACGGGTGAAATCCCAGAGCGGGCGCTCGCCGCGACGCGGTTTGTAAACTGCGAGGACCTGGAGTTCCTCATAGGTAATGGTTGCGAGCAGCGTATAGTTGCTGCTGTAGGGCAGGGTGGTTTCGATCGCCATATCACCCTTCGCCAGCGCTTCCAACACCCGGGATACCTCGATGGCCTGAGGCTGCTGCTCGTTCATAGCTGCGTTTGCTCAGTATTCCAGTCAGACCTGGTCTCGCTGCGCGCCCCGTTACGCACCCTTTCGGGGAGCGCGGCCTTCCTCCTGCCCAATGGGGAACAGACAGTAGCGCAACTTTCCAATGTTGCGCGGGCAGGGGAAACCCGGTTTCTCTACGCCCCTGCCCAGTGGAAGCGCCTGGAAGAGCAGGCTCTCTCCACGCCCCTGACGGCCCAACCCGGTGGCATCAGAGTTCAGGGTTCGCCGCTGACCGGGCCATGGCCGTTGCGTTGGGGACAGAAATGGCCCGACGGATCGATCGGGCGGCCACAGTTACCGCAGATGGCCCGCCCGGCGGCCACCACCTGGGCGGCGTGGCTGCTCAAGGCGCGCATCTGGGGCCGGGTCGCCGAGAAACGCGCGGTTGGCTGTTCGTTCTCATCATCGCTGATCCCCTGGATCAGCAAAACGATCAGATCGCGTTCGGTATCGTAACCCAATCCCATCTGGCCAACGCGGAACTCCGGTTCCAGCGGCTCTTCCAGACTCATATTGGTCACGAGCAAGTCATCGGAGGTGGCGAGGCGCGGGTTCTTCTCGGCCAGGCTGTCAAGCAGGCGCCCGATCGCTTCCGCGAGGGCGCGAACCTGCTCCTTCTCGGCGAGCAGGGTGATCAACCGCGATCCCCGGCGCGCCTGCATGTAGAAGACGCGCTGGCCCTTGGGACCAACGGCCCCCACGGTGATCCGCTGCACCGCATCCAGATCGTAGGTAAACTCAGACATGCTCCTGCTCTAGGTGCTCCGCCTCCGGCAAAGGGCCTTCGCCGTTGCCAGCGGCAGGGCTCTCGGTGGAGGGCGTCGGGGTGGCGGCCTCGGCGCCCTCCGCGGGTTGCCCGGTTGCGGCAGGGGACTCGGGCTTCGGGCGCAGATGGGCGAGGGAGCCGGTTTCGTTAAACGCCAGCAGGCGCGGTCCCATACGCTCAAACGCGATCGCGGTCAGCGAAGCCGGATTGATCACCAGCCGTTGAAACAGGTCGATGTGCATGCCCACGTAGTAAGCAATCGCCAGCTTGATAATATCGGCGTGTGAAACGACGGCGATGATTTGCCCGGGGTGCAGCGCCCGCAGGCGGTCAAGGGCCTGCACCATGCGCATCTGGGCCTCGCCGAGGGTCTCGCCGTTGGGAAAGCGGGTGCCGCTCGGGTAGTGCTGGACGCCCGGCCACAACTCGTGTTTGTAGAGTTCCTTCAACTCGGCCCCCTGCCACTCGCCGTAGCGCACCTCGCCGATCTGTTCAATCAGGCGCAACTGCAACCCGCGGGGCTGCGCGATGGCGGTAGCCGTCTCGACACAACGCTCCAGCGGGCTGGTGTAGATGGCCACGATGGGCAGATCGCCCAGCCGCTCGCTCAGCGCGGCCGCCTGTGCGCGCCCTTCGTCATTCAGATGCACGCCCGGCGTCCAGCCGGCCAGCCGTCCGTGCACCCAGTCGTTGGTTCCATGGCGGATCAGCAGCAGCAGGGTCACACGGCGCTCCTTAGAGCCAATCCCGATAATCAGGTCATCCGATTATTCTGGGAGGGCTACACCCTCCCTGCCCCTCTCCTCAGAGGAAAGAGCATTCGAGGGAGGTGTCCAGACAGGCTTTTAGTGGTTCATCGGGCACGTATTTGAAGGTGGCTGGAAGCCTCCTGGAAACCCTTTTCTCAGGCTCCGCGTGTGCGTAGGGTTATCGCATACGCCACATAGCGGGTTCCATCCACCCTTCACCAGTATCATACCACAGCCCTTCAGTTCCTGACGTGCAAATCGGGGAAATCCGGTTTCCCTACGCCGCTGCCTGATGGGAAACGGGCAGCGGCGCAGCCCGCCGGGTTGCGCGCAGGCCAGACCGGATTCCCCGACGCCCCTGTAAACTGGTTGTCGTCTACCCTTTGGGGATGCCAGCGGCGGGGGCCAGGCCCTGCCCGGCGAACTGCAACTGGTAGAGCCGGTAGTAGTAATCGTGCCGGGCCAGCAACTCCTCGTGACTGCCGTCCTCGACCACCCGGCCCTGATGCAGCACGATGATGCGGTCAACGTGCCGGATGGTGCGACGGGCGTGAAACGGCGCACGGGAGAGAGCGCGGCGGCGGCATCGCAGGGAGTATAGCACCGGCGCGGAGCGAAGGGGGCAGTCATGCGACGGATGTTGAGCAAAGATGCTCGGTTTGTAGCCGGATCGCTACTTTTTGCTTAAAGGCAACGATTGACAATTTTTCTTGCCTTCTATATAATTTAGGGCAGTATAAGGTATTTACATCCTATACCTTTCCCGCTGTGCAACTCCCGCCGTGAGGGTGAAGGGAGGGGCATGCAACGCCAGGGTTGTAAGGTGTGCCTGGCGCGCGGTCAGTGGTCCCCTGTAGTAGCTGGAGGTTCATCCATGCGCGAAGAAGACAATCTGGTCCCCCCGAAATGGCGGTCGCTGTTCAACAACCAGGACTGGCTGATGCATGACATCGTCGTGAAGTCGTTCTGGGCCTTTGGCGTGATCGCCGCGATCGCGCACCTGCTGGTCTGGCTGTGGCGTCCGTGGTTAAGCGCCGGCCTCTGATGCCGGTTGAGCGGGTGTAGTCGTTTTAATGGTTTGCCTTCCAACGTAAGGAGCGGCCTATGCCTCCACGCAGTCCAGTGCGCACCAACATCGTCCTTTTTACGATCCTGGGTTTCGTTGTCGCGCTGCTGATCCACTTCATCGTGCTCAGTTCGGTTCGCTACAACTGGCTCGACAACCTGACTCCAGCAGGAACGCCCGCCGGCGTATTGATACTGCATTACCTGGGCGCCCTGCTCGGCTGAGGCCCGTGGCGCCCGGCGCCCGACGGCGGCTGGAGCGCCACGGGGTTGGCAACAACCGCCAGCAGGGGGTGCTGGCGGTTGTTGCCATCTTATGGCCCACGATTGTTCCGGTTTTTGCACATAGAACATTATTTGACCTTCCAAAGCATCGGGTGTATACTGACAGGTGCACGGTCAGGGTCAACCACTCTCGCTTTCCTTGGCCTTTTGTCAGCGTCCCGCACTCCCCCGAGGCAGGCTGTGCAGCGCGACCGCCCTCCTGACGCCCTGACGTATATGTCGGAGCCGGCTGCCCCTGGTGCGGTGGCGCCGGGCTGCTGACCTGGAGCTCGAGGAGATCTCTATGCAAGCGCCAACCCGGCCCAGTGATCGACAGGCTGCGATCTTCATCTCGGTGGCCGTTGGCATCGTTGTTGCCGTTGTGACGACGGCGGTGTTCTGGTGGGTGTATAGTCTGGTGCTCGCCCCCGAACGCGCCGCCGCAGCTATCGCCGCCGCGACCCCCTGGAGCCCGAGCGATGGCATTAAGGTGATCACCAGCGCGCAACCCAATACCCCCACCGATGGCCGCCAACCATGGCTCGGCGAACAGGCCTGGACCGAAGGGGTTCAGGCTGGTCAGGCGTGGGTGCAGGCCAATCCGAACACGGTCAACGTGCAGGTGCTCGCCGGTATGACCTCGGCGCAGATCTGGACGTACATGCAACAGTACGTTTCTGGCGCCCTCGGTGTTGGATGCCAGTACTGCCATAACATCCAGAACTTCGCCAGCGACGAGCACCCGCAGAAGATCGCTGCCCGCAACATGCTCTACCTGGTGAGCGATGTCAACGCCGAGTTTATCGTGAACCTGCCGAACTGGCGCGGAAACTATGTGCAGTGCGCCACCTGCCATAACAACGCGCCCAACAACCTGGAGAGCTTCGGCGTCCAGTTCATCAAGAGCGTCCCCGATATTCTGGTGACGGTCGATCCGCTCGATGAGAATGGCGTGGCGATCACCGATCCGGCGCTCAAGCCCGAAGCCCTGCAACAGCCGATCAGTCTCCAGGACTCGGTGCTCTACTACATCTACAATTACTTCGTCTGGAAACCGTTCGATCCCAATGTGCCTGAAAGCGGCCGTGGCGCCCTGGCGCTCACCTACGATGGCGGGCGCACCCAGGAGCAGGTGACCATCAACCAGAATGTGATGAACTACCAGTCCTGGTCGCTGGGTGTCGGCTGCACCTACTGCCACAACTCGCGCAACTTCGTCGGCTATGAGCTGGAGACGGCCAGTAATATCTCCAATCCGCAGTACGGCTACAACAAGCTCAAGGCCCAGCGCATGCTGCAACTCACCACCTGGCTGAAGGAGAACTGGACGAGCTACGGGGCGATCCCCAAAGACGCCATTCCCTCCCAACTGGCAGGTGGCGCGAGCCGCTTCTCCTACCAGCAGATCGATGGGCAGTTCTATAACGTGCCGGGTTGTTATACCTGCCACCGGCAGGCAGCTATTCCCAAAGCGGCCATCAACCAGACCGCCATCCCCCAGGGCGATGCCGGAGTAGTGGTCCTGCCGCCCATCCTGCGTGGAACGCCGTAGGTGGCAGCGCGGGGCGTCACCTACGGCGCCCCGCGCTTCAACCCCCTGCCTAGAATCGAGCCGTCAATGAGTGACATCCACAAAGGCTCAGGTATCGCTCCCGCGCCTACGCCGGCCACCCCGCCCCTCGCTTCGCCCGTTCCCGGCCTGCGCGGCACGCTCTCCCGCTCCATCACCCTGATGAAGCCGGTGACCTGGTTCGCGCCCGCCTGGGCCTTCCTCTGCGGTGCGGTCGCCAGTGGCGCCCTGTCGTGGCAGCTTGAGCCGATCAGCCGCCTGGCCCTCGGTATTCTGATGGCCGGCCCCATCCTCTGTGGCCTGTCGCAGGTGGTCAACGATTACTGCGATCGCGACGTTGATGCTATTAATGAACCCCATCGCCTCATTCCCTCCGGCCAGGTCAGCCTGCGCCACGTTCATGTTCTGGCCGTCATCCTCACCTGGCTCGGCACCTGTATGGCCTTCATCCTCGGAGGCCAGGTGGCCCTCTTTGTCGGTCTTGGCCTCATCGCCGCGCTGGCCTATAGCCTGAAACCCGTGCGCGCCAAGCGCAATGGCTGGATCGGCAATGCGCTGGTGGCCATCTCCTACGAGGGTCTGGCCTGGATGGCCGGTCACGTGGCTTTTGCGCCCCTTACCACCCAGAGTGTCGGGATTGCCCTGCTCTACTCCTTCGGCGCCCACGGCATTATGACTGTCAATGATTTTAAGAGCATGAAGGGCGACGCCGTGATGGGCATTCGCTCCATTCCGGTGCAGTATGGCAAAGTGGCCGCCGCGCGCATGGTGGTGACGATTATGGGTCTGGCCCAGATCGGTGTGATTGTGCTGCTCTTCACCTGGGGCCATCCGATCGCCGCGGCTGTGGTGTTCTTGCTCCTCGCTGCCCAGAGCGTTCCCAACGTGCGCTTCATCCGCGACCCGGAGCATAACGAGGTGTTCTTCAACGCTACCGCGATCATGCTCTACGTCTGGGGGATGCTGGCCGCTGCAATCGGCATCGCATCCTGAGGGTCGCTGCGCGACCGCGGCGAACGGGCGCTCCGCCTCCGGCAGGCGCCCTTTTCCTGGAGCGAAAACTGGGGGAATTATGACGCAACGTGTCGTGATCGTTGGCGCCTCGGTGGGGGGCGCCACGGCGGCTATCACGCTCCGTGGCCTGGGGGTCGAGACGGTGCTGATTGAGCGCGAGCTGGCCAGGGCCAAGCCCTGCGGTGGCGCGGTACCCCCCGCTGCCTTTAAGGAGTTTGACCTGCCCGCCACGCTGATTGACCGCAAGGTTACCCACTGTCTGGTGGTGTCACCCTCCGGCCAGGAGACCCACATTGATGTTGCCGGCACCGTGCCCGGCCCCGACGATTATGTGGCCATGGTGCGCCGCGAGGTCTTCGATGACTTCCTGCGCTCCCGCGCCCAGCAACGCGGCGCCGAGTTGCTCCACGCCCAGCTTACCGGCCTGCGCGTCGAACGCCACGGGGTTACCGTCTCCTACCGGCGTGTGCGCGATGGCAGTGAGGGAACCATCACCGCCGACGCGGTGATCGGCGCCGATGGGGCCTACTCCCCCACCGCGAAGTTCCTCGGCCTGCCCAATCTCCCTCGCGCGATCGCCCTGCAGGAACGCATTGCCCTCCCCGATCGCCAGATGGCCCGCTGGGAGCAGACCGCCGATCTCTACCTCGGCCACGATGTTAGCCCTGATCTCTATGCCTGGGCCTTTCCCAAACGTGACCATATCGCCGTCGGGGTGGGCGCCGGGCCAGGGCATACCGCGCAGGCCCGCACCTTGCTCGCCAATCTCAAGGCGCGCCTCGGCCCGGCCCTCGAGGGAGGGCGTGTGCTGCTGCGCGAGGCCCACGCCCTGCCTATGGAACCCCGGAAACATATGGCCTTCGATCGGGCCATGCTGATCGGCGACGCCGCCGGCCTTGTCGTGCATACCTCCGGCGAGGGGATCTACTGGGCCATGAAGAGCGGCCAGATCGCTGCGCAGGTGCTTGCCCAGCACCTCGACGTTCCCGGCGCGGCCCATCTGCGGGCCTACGAGAAGCTCTGGTGGGATCAGTACGGCTCGATGTACGCCTTCTTGCGCTGGCTCCAAAAATGGGGCTACGGCAATGAGCGGCAGATGGAGGTCTTTACCGAAATGTGCCGCAACCCCGATGTGCAACGCCTCACCTTCGATAGTTACATGCACAAGCAGATGGCCCCCGCGCCCTGGTTCGCCCAGCTCCGTATGACCTGGGACATCATCTGCGCCGAGGCGCGGAACTACCTCCACCGGCGCACGCCCCTGCGCGAACAGCGCGCCTACGTTGCCGTAGGGGTGTAGGAGCAACGCAGGGGGACGAACGTTCGTTCGCCCCTTCCTGCGCGCCTAGCGCCACTGTGTACTTCCGGGGCGGGCAAGATCCCGCCAATTCCTCCCACGGGCAGGAGACGAGGGAAACCATCTTTCCCCAGACTCCTCTACTCCACCACCAGCACCCCCTTCATCCCGGCAACGTAGTGCCCCGGGAAGGTGCAGATAAACTCATACGTGCCCGAACCGGGCGGCTGGAAGGTGAAGGTCACTTCCTCACCCGGGTTGAGCATCGGCGTGGCCACCAGCAGGCCAGGCGTGTCAGCGGGGGGGACGGAGCCAGCCGAGTCACGAGTTACCCGCACCTGAGCCTGCGCCGCGTCGTTGACCGCCGATGCCACGTCGTCGCCACCCTGCACCAGCACCCAGTTGTGCTGCACCGCGGTGGCCAGGTTCTTGAAGGTCAGCGTCACCGGACCGTTCGGCACCCTGACCTGATCCTTGTTGAAGATCAGCAAGGCGACATCGGTGCCGATCTCGATCGGTGTTCCCGTGCCGGAGACCAGCGCCGGCCCCAGCGGTTCGGTGGGGATGCCCGCGGCGCCCCGGGCAGGCGTAGAGGTTGCCTGAGCCGGCGCCGTTGTCGCGGCAGGGGCAGCGGTTGGCTGCACCGCCGGGGGCGCCGTTGGCAGCACGGCCGGTGGTTGCGTGGGTTGCGGCACAGCGGCGGTACCCTGACCCATGCTGCCTCCAAAGGCTATCGCCAGAAACAGACCCACCAGACCCACGGCCAGAGCCGCAACGATCAGCGACAACAGCGGGGGACCGCCGGCACTACCGCCAGAGAACACGTTGTCGGTCGAGTCAAACCCGGGAATCCGCGGCCCGCCACCCTGCGGAGCTCTCCAGCTCATCTGGGCACCTCCATGTAATTCCGTTCTCGTGACAATCTGAACAGAGTCTAGTGTAGCATAAAAGCAAGAATCCGTTGCAGCGGGGGCCGACCCCGCATGAGTCGAGCGGAGTCCGTCTCCCACGGTGGGGTGTGGGGCTTGCCCCATGGACTTTGCTCAAGCCCTGCCAGACACCGGCTGGCAGGGGCACGGGGAAACCTGGTTTCCCCACCATCCAACCGGTAGCGGGGCGCCTGTTACCCCCGGCCCCGCGGGCGGGCCGTCGCTACGTCGGCCCGTATGTGTCCCCAAGGATCGCCATCGCTGCGTTGCGGCCATTCACCGCGATCACGCTGCCGCCGGGGTAGGTACAGGCGCCGCAGAGGTACAATGCTGGCATCGGCGTGCGGTAGTCGAGCCGGTTGTGCCACATGTGGGCCGGCAGGCACTCCCCCTGAAAGATGTGCCCCCCGGTCAGGCCAACTTTCCGCTCAATGTCCGGTGGCCCCAGGGCCTCGACCGCAACGACCGCCTCGGGCAGGTTGCTGGTAAAACGGGCGATCGAGGCCAGGGCCAGGTCTCGGGCCTCGTCGCGCCGTGTGGTCCAGTCGCCCGTGGCAAAGCGGTACGGCACATACTGGGCGAACACGCTCATCGTGTGCAACCCCTGCGGCGCTACCGTCGGGTCGTGGACGGTCTGGAAGTACAGTTCGGTCCACAGGCGCGCGGGCAGTTCCCCACACCGCGCCGCCTCGTAGCCGGCGCGCCACTCGGCCTTCGTCAGCGGCGTGTTGATCTGCGCCTGATGGTGCGCCTCAAAGGTCCCCGGACGAGCGCGGAAGTTCGGCAGTTCGTGCAGCAACACGTTCAGTTTCAGCGTACAGCCCTCAATGGGCAGAGCCTCGACCTGCGCGCGCCACGCGGGATCGGCGGCGGCGCCAGGCAGTCGCAGGGTCGCCACGGGGTCAGCGTTTGATACGACCACCGGCGCCGCAATGCGGTCGCCGCTCTCCAGTTCCACCCCTTCGCCGGGCAGGATGCGCGCTACCGGCACGCCGGCTGCCACCACCGCGCCCGCCTCCCGCGCCGCGTCACAGAGCATGAAGCTGACTACGCCCATCCCGCCCCGCACGTAGCCCCAGGTGCCGGGGTGTCCGCCCTGGCGCCCGCTGGAGTGGTGAAAGTGGATCGAGGCCGTGCCGGGATCGAAGGGGCTGGCGTTCGTGCCGATCACCCCCTGGCCGAGATAGGCCAGTTGCAGCCGTTCGTTGCGCAAATAGCGTTCGACGTATTCGACCATGCTCCACTCGAAGAGCAGGCCCCGCAGTTCCTCGTCATTGCCGAGCCGGGCCTCGACCTCGTCACGCTCAGGACGGTGACCCAGCCAGAGGTCACCATCGCCGGGGGCCGCAAGGCGTCTCGCAGGCGGCTCATCAGCCGGGTCATCTCGCGCCAGCCGGCCAGATCGCCAGGCGCGAAGCGGCGAATCTCAGCCTCGCAACGTGCGTCGTCCTCGTAGAGTTGTACGCTGCTGCCGTCCTCGAAGGGAACAAACAGGCCGTTGTGCGCCGGTGTCCACACGAAGCCCCGCCGGGGCAGGTCGAGTTCATCAATCACCCGTGGGTGCAACAGACCTGCGAGATAGGCGCAGGGCGACATCTGCACTCCCGGCCAGACTTCTTCAAGCGTGCAGGCGCCCCCGACGCGCTCGCGGGCTTCCAGCACCAGTACGCGTCGGCCCGCCCGCGCCAGGTAGGCCGCGCAGGTCAGGCCGTTGTGCCCCGCGCCAACCACGACCACGTCCCACTGGCGGCGTGCCAGTTCTCGCACCGGCATCGGCAGGCCGATCAGCCCCACCTGATCGACGGTTGAAGGGGTGGAAGGAGGGTGCATAATGAGGTCTCCACATAAGTGGTCTGTACATAACGTCTTTCGCGATACACCCGCCTCCTCCCCAACCCTCCCCCGCTCGGGAGGGAGGCCGGCGCCTCCCCCCAACGGGGGGTAGGCTGGAAGGGGAGCGGAAATGCCACGAAACGTACTTTACAGACCAGGAAGGCCCGTTGCTGAGGAGCGGCCCCGGCTTGATGGTTGATCCGCGGTTCCTCATTACCGGTCTATCGAGGTGTTTTCACATCTCCACACCTCTACACCTCTCCTGGCCCGAGGGCGGTATACACTGCCCCGTCCGGTCTGAGCGTGCTCTGGTAGAGAATGGGCCGGCCGGCTTGCCAGACCAGCGCCGGCAGCGGTTCGGCGGCGCGCAGGGTCGCGGCCAGGGCGCGGATCTCTTCCGGGTGCGCGTCGTCGCGCAGGCGCCCGAGGGTGAGGTGGGGCGTGAAGGGGCGCTCTTCGGGCGTGAAGCCCAGCGGCGTTGTCACCGCAAAGACAGCGGTCCGCAATCGGTCAAGAGCGCCGATGTCACCAGCTACGCCGGCCCAGATCACCCGCGGCCGCTGAAGCCCGGGGAAGGCGCCAAGACCGCTGAGGGTCAGGTGGATGGGCGGCACGTCCAGTGCAGCGAGACCGGCGATCAAGGTGGGCGTCAGGGCCGCGCCGGTCTCGCCAAGGAACTGCAGGGTCAGGTGCATACGGGTCGCGTCGGTCCAGCGCACCGGGGGCTTGCCGCGGCGCAGCCGCTCCTGTGCCGCGGCAAGCGCTGCGCGCACCTCCTCGGGCAGGGGGAGGGCAATGAAGAGCCGCATCGCTGATACCGTTTCGGATCGTGGCGTTCGGATGTTAGATTGCCGTTGAGACCGGGCGATGACGCGGATGCACTGTGTTCAACAGGAAATGGTATTACCCGTCGCCGACCATGCGCGCCGGATCCTGACTGTCAACCAGTTCGCTGGTGGGAGTCAGGCGCGTGTAGGTTCCGTCGGGATTGAGGATGCGCGCCCGGTAGTTGTCGGCCAGATAGGTCTGTAGCAGCGTATCGTGCACATAGCGCATCAAGGCCGGATCCTCGACCGGAAAGACGGCTTCGACCCGCCGATCGAGGTTGCGCTCCATCAAATCGGCGCTGCCCAGGTACAGTTGGGGCTGGCCGCCATTGTGGAAGTAGTAGATGCGGTGGTGCTCGAGGAACGGCCCCACGATGCTCCGGACGCTAATGTTCTCGCTGAGCCCGGGGACGCCGGGGCGGAGGCTGCACATCCCGCGCACGATCAGATCCACCCGCACACCGGCCTGTGAGGCGCGGTACAGCGCGTTGATCATCGACGTATCAACCAGCGCATTCATCTTGAAGATCAGCCGTCCATCGCCGAAGGTGCGTTGCCGTTCGATTTCGCGCTTGATCAACTGTTTCAGGTTGGCGCGCAGAGTGACCGGGGCGACGAACAACTTACGGTAGGTATCCTGGCGGCTATAGGCGGTCAGAAAGTTGAACAGATCCACCACATCGGCCGTCAGTTCGGGCCGGCAGGTAAGCATGCCCAGGTCGGTATAAATGCGCGCGGTAGAGGCGTTGTAGTTCCCGGTCCCCAGATGGGCATAGCAGCGAATGCCATCCTGCTCCTTGCGCACCACCAGGGCCAGTTTGGCATGCACCTTCAACCCGAGCAAACCATAGACCACGTGCACGCCGGCCCGCTCCATCTGGCGCGCCCAGATAATGTTGTTTTCCTCATCGAAGCGGGCCTTCAATTCTACAACCGCGGTCACCTGCTTGCCTTGCTCACGGGCGTGCATCAGTGCCTTGACAATCGGCGAATTGCTGCCCACGCGGTAAAGCGTCTGTTTGATGGCCAGCACATCGGGGTCATCAGCGGCGGCCTGAATGAAGTCGATGATCGGTGAAAAGGAGTGATAGGGGTGATGCAGCAGAATATCGCCATGCTGGATGGCCTCGAAGATGTCAATGTCATCGCGCAGGGCGTGCGGCAGCACCGGCACATGGGGCGCGTCCTTCAGATCCGGGCGGTCCAGGCGCAGCAGGCTCATCAGGTCGGCCAGGCCCAGGGGGCCTCGCACCGTATACACATCGGTCGGGCTGATCTTCAGGTTGGTTACCAGCAACTGCACGATACGCTCGGGCATCGAGCGATCCACCTTCAGGCGCACCACCTCGCCGAAGCGCCGTCGTCGCACCCCCTGCTCAATGGTGGCCAGCAGGTCATCGGCTTCGTCTTCCTCGATCTCCATATCGGCGTTGCGGATCACCCGAAATGGATAGCTCGCCCGCACCTCGACGCCGGGGAACAGGGCGTTGAGATGCGCGGCGATGACCTGTTCCAGCCAGATAAAGCAAGCCTGGCGCCCGGCGGGCAGGTCGCCAGGCACGTCACACAGATCAGGAGGCAACTGCACCAGGCGTGGTAGCACTTCCGGCACCTTGACCCGGGCGAACAACTCGCCCTTCTCACGATCCTGGATCACGACCGCCAGGTTGAGGCTCAGATTCGAGATGAACGGGAAGGGCCGGCTGCTGTCGAAGGCCAGCGGTGTGAGCACCGGAAAGACATGCCGATGGAAATACGTGTCTACCCATTCACGCTGGCCCGGGTTGAGTTCGCTGTATTCGTAGATGAAAATCCCGTGCGCGCGCAGGTTCGGCAGCAGATCTTCCAGCAAGAGCTTGCGTTCTTCCTCCAGCAAAGGCAGCAGTTCCCGGCGGATCGCTATGAGTTGCTCGGTTGGCGTAAGCCCATCGGGTGACTGCTTCCGCACCCCTGCGCTGATTTGCTGCTTGATCCCGCTGACACGGATCATGAAAAACTCGTCGAGGTTCGACGAGAAGATCGCCAGAAACTTGACCCGCTCCAGCAGCGGGTTGCGTGGGTCACGCGCCTCCTCAAAAACGCGCCGGTTGAACTCGATCCAACTCAACTCACGGTTCAGGTAAGACCGCTCCACGGGTGACAGGGTTACGGTGTCAACCTGTTGTTCGTCTATGGTCATACGGCGCTTCTCCTCAGGGCGCTTTTTTGCGTTCGGCGCCAATGCTCACCCCTCCCGCGGGAGAGCAATTTCGGACGTGATTTCCAGGGGTTCAAGGTGTGTGTTTCGAGAACGTAGCGCAGAATGGCACGCTCTAGAGTGGTGCAATGCCAGTGAACGTGCTTATCGTCTGGCGCGGTAATCCTGGTGGATGCGGCGGGAGGGAGCATAGCCGCAAGTGCCCATCACGACCAGATGCTCAAGCCATACGAACCTGTGATACGCAGCAATTCGGGCCTCGCTGCATTGAGTGGCAAGCCTCATTTCTGTATCACGGATTTTTCATAGGTACGCCTGGTAGTATAGCCAACGCTGCCGCTGTAGGCAAGGGGGTGTGCGGTAACGGTCAGCGCAGCGGTCAGGAACCCTCTTCCAGGCCCCACTCACGCAACACTTCCAGCCAGTGATGGCTGGTCAGATCCATGTGCACCGGTGTCAGGCTCACATGGCCCTCGGCCACGGCAGCAACATCGGTGCCATCGTCGGCGTGATCCTCGGGTTCTGAGCCATCGATCCAGTAATACGGCCGGCCCCGGGGATCGTGGCGCACCACCAGTTCATCGCGGTACGAACGGCGACCCAGGCGCGCGATGCGAATGCCGCGCACTTCCTCCGGTGGGCGCGGCGGTACGTTGAGGTTCAGCAACACGCCCTGAGGCAGACCCCGCTCGCGCACGCGCTGCACCAGCCGTACCAGCGCCGCCTGAGCCGCCCTGAAGTCCCAGGGGGCGTTTCTGGACCGGAGTTGCGACACTGCGACGCCCGGAACCCCGAACATGATCCCTTCCATGGCCGCGGCGACCGTGCCCGAGTAGAGCAGGTCGGTCCCCAGGTTCGCGCCCAGGTTGATTCCCGAGACCACCAGGTCGGGCTTGCGCGGCAACAGGCCCATAATCGCCAGCGCCACGCAATCGGCCGGCGTGCCGTCGCAGATCAGGGCGGGGCTGCCGTCGGGGAGCGCGCCTTCCCAGGCCCGCAGCGGGTCGAACAACTTCCGATAGTGGCCCGCCGCGCTCCAGTTACGCTCAGGGGCCACCACGGCTACCTCTCCCACCTGGCTCAACGCCGCGCGCAGGGCCACCAACCCTTCGCTCTGATAGCCATCGTCGTTTGTGATAAGAATGTACATACTGAGGTGAAAATAGCCCCTGCCTGGGAGGACGCCGCCCTCTCAGCCCCTTTTAGAGCGGGGCACAACCGCGATCCCCCGAGTAAGAGGGTCCGGCAGGGCGGCGCCTTTCCGGGAACATCCGTTTTCCATTCCGTCGTTGTGCGGGAAACCTCCATGGGGCCTGAGGTGATGATAGCCACCTGGAGGGGCATGGAGAAACCCGGTTTCCCCATGCCCCTCCTCGGAAACCGGTCTACCCGCCGGGGATCACTCTTTCGGGAGATCCATGTCGCTCAGGCGCACCGTCTTACGCCCCTGGAACTTGATGGTCTTTTGCCCCTCGCTGGAGAGTTGCCCGCTCTGCTCCAGATTCTTGATCTCCTGCTCCATCGTCTGGGCCAGTTCGAGTTCGCCCTGGTTCAGCAGCCGCGTCACGGCGCTCTTGAGTTTCTGGGTGGCGCCGGCCACATCGCCCTGGGCCAGATCCTGCAGCGCCCGTGTCTGCAGCTTGAAGGCGCTCACCTTCTCAACCACGTTCATGACGCCGGGATGGACCTGCTGGAGTTGTTGGGGATCATCGGTAAAGGTGAGCAGCACATCCACGCGGTTCTTTTCGCCGCTGCGTCCCAGCGCCGGTACGTCGTAGCTTACCTCGGCCTGCCCGATGCGATAGGTGCCGGCGGGGCGCTGGTCCACCAGCAGTTCGACCAGGAGGGTCCGTCCCGCGCCGGTTTCAAGCTCACCGAGGGGCACGCTGACCTCGCGATCGGAGAGGGGCCGGTACCCCAGGTTGCTGATAAGCGGGAGCACCTGCCACACTGCCCGGGGGGTAATGCCCTGGACCAGCCGCAGGTTCAGGGTGGCGTTCTGCACGGCGACGCTCTGGGCCCGTTGCACCGTGTTGCGGAAGTACTCGGTGATCTCGTCGGGGCGCGCGATGTAATCAGCGGTGCCACCGGAGCGATTGGCCATTTCGATCAGCAGGTCCTCGTTCCAGTCCTGGCCGACGCCGAGGGCGGTAATCGGCACGCCGAGGCGCCCGGCGTCATCGGCGCGCAGGAGGCACTCGTTTTCGTTTTCAGTCTGGCCATCGGTCAACAGCACCAGGCGCCGGATGGCCCCTGAGCGGTCGCGGTTGATCTCGCGAAGCGCCCGATCAACCGCCGGGGCAATCTTGGTGCCGCCGGCATCGCGGATGCGCGCCACGCGCTCTTTGATCGCCCGCCGGTCAGTCACCGGCGCCGCGGGTACCAGCACCTCGGTACGGTGGTCGAAGATCACGATCGACGCGATATCCTGCGCGTCCAGCAGGTCAATCGCCATACTGACCGCCTGGCGCACGCGTTCGATCTTCTCGCCCTTCATCGAGCCCGAACGGTCGAGCACGAACCCGACATTCACCGGCATCCGCACCTGAGCGACGACCTGCGTCGGTTGCACTTCGATCAATACATAAGCAACCTGCGCGGTCTGCGCTGGGAGGTACGGGCGCGCGAGGGTTGCGCGCAAAGTTACTTCACCGGCCATATGCGCTCCTCTCCGCTCGCGCTATCCCGCGCTGGCGGAGCCGTGATCCGTCCATATTGCCCCGCCGGAGCCGCGCTTCGACCCTGCGATGGCGCGGCTCCGGCTTTACAGTATAGCATGTTCGTTGCTCGCTCCTGGTTAGTCGGTAACGTATGGCAGGGCCTGTGCAATGTTCCTGGGGTAAGCCCCAAAACCCGGTTTGTTGGTGGTTCTGGCTGCGCTGGCAAACTGCCAACAAACAATCCCTTGAAGCGGCGCAACCAATGTTTCGGCCCACCGGGCGCGACCCGGAGGTTCGGACGCAATACTACTCAGCGTCCCGCGATGGCTGCTGCGACTCGGAGATCAACACCTTGTCCACCCGCAGCCCGTCCATGTCCACCACTTCAAAGCGCCACTTGTCCCAGTGTACGATCTCGCCGGTACTGGGGATCTTTCCCAGCAGGCTTATGACAAAGCCGGCGAGCGTATCGAAGCGGTAGGTCTCCTCTTCCGGCAGTTCCTCTACGTCGAGGAGCGTCTTGACCTCGTCAATTGCCAGCGTACCTTCCACCAGCAGCGAACCGTCTTCCCGGCGCACCACTGGTGGGCTTGTGGCTTCATCGAACTCGTCGGCGATCTCACCGACGATCTCTTCAAGCACATCTTCCAGGGTGACGACTCCCTCGATCCCACCCAGTTCGCCCACCACCAGCGCCATATGGCGGTGACTCTTGCGGAAGGTGGCAAGGAGCGCGAAGGCGCGGCTGTTCTCTGGCACATAGAGCGGCGGTGAGACCACTTCGCGCACGCATGCGCCCTCACCCTTGCGCCGGTAGAGCATCAGCAGATCCCGCACGTGGACCACGCCGACGATCTGGTCGGGCGAGTCCTGGTAGACGGGGAAACGTGAGTAGCCGCTTTCCAGCACCCGATCGAGCACCTCGCCCAGCGTGGCATCGGCCTCGACCATCTCCACATCGCGTCGAGGAGTCATAATATG
The DNA here is from genome assembly GCA_937918935.1 of uncultured Chloroflexales bacterium. Taxonomy (GTDB): domain Bacteria; phylum Chloroflexota; class Chloroflexia; order Chloroflexales; family Chloroflexaceae; genus JACAEO01. The sequence continues at coordinate 29,387 of CAKZSI010000019.1, forward strand.
GCGCACGGCGCGGTCGCTGAACTTGAAGATGCTCTCGATGAACTCGCGCTCCTGAGGTTCAACCGTCCCCTCCTCGGCACCCTCGCGCACCAGGGCGCGGATGTCCTCCTCCGTCACCTGGGCCTCCGGCGCGTTTCCCAGCCCGATGACCCGCAGGACCAGTTGGGTGGAAGCCGAGAGCAGGACCACAATCGGGCTGGTCAGGCGGGCGATCAGGATCATCGGCTGGGCCACCAGCGTGGCGTACAACTCGGCCTTGAGCAGAGCCACCCGTTTGGGCGCCAGTTCACCGAAGACCAGGGTGAGATACGTGATCAGCAAAACCACGCCGAAGAAGGCCACCTGATCGGCATACGCGCCGAGCCACGGCCACTCTCGAATGAACGGAGCAATCTGTCCCGCGATGCGGGCGCCACCGAACGCGCCGGTCAGAATGCCGATCAGGGTGATCCCGATCTGGACGGCTGAGAGGAACCGGTTGGGATCATCCTGGAGTTGAAGCGCGGCCATGGCGCCCCGGCTGCCATCTTCAGCCTTTTGCTCGAGCCGGCCACGCTTCGCTCCAAGGATGGCAAGTTCCATACCCGCGAAGACGCCGTTGGCGAAGATCAGCGCCAGAATGATCGCGATCTCAAATACCATGGTGTGCCCAGCGCTGCGTGGCCAGGCCGCTGCGCTGAGAATGCTCCTTCCTTACAAGTACTCTGGAGTGGAAATGGACCCCAAACGGGAGGCTTTGGGAGGGCGCCGCCCTCCCAGGAAAACGCTTTTGCATCCCGTTGTTGCGCGGCACAGGCATGCCGCGCCCTCGGTTGGGGCGAAAAACCTTTTGCCCGAACTGGGGCGCCTGCGTCATTCCTCAGCCTGCCCGGGAACGCGATTGCGCTAACCGAGAGGGTTGCGCGCAGCGAAGGCGCCGCACCAACCAGCCATCCTGCTACCGATAGTGCACGATGCGCAGGAAGCTGTCAGCCTTGAGCGAGGCCCCGCCAACCAGCGCGCCGTCAATATCCGGTTGAGCCATGAGGTCGTCAATGTTGTCCGGTTTCACGCTGCCACCGTACTGGATGCGCACCGTCTGGGCGACTGTGTCCCCGTACAACTCGGCAAGGGTGCGGCGAATAGCCAGATGCATCGCCTGAGCGTCGGCGGGGGTGGCAGTGTCGCCTGTACCGATGGCCCAGATCGGCTCATAGGCAATCACCACATCGGCCATCTGCTCGGCGCTGACCCCCTCCAGCGCGGCGCGCACCTGGCCCGTCACGACTGGCTCGGCGTCGCCCGCATCACGCTGCGGCTTGCTCTCCCCCACGCAGACAATCGGGCGCAGCCCGGCGGCCCGGGCGGCGTGGAGCTTGCGGTTGACGCCGGTATCGCTTTCACCAAAGTACTGCCGGCGCTCGCTGTGACCAATAATCACATAGGTGCACCCCACGTCGAGCAGCATGCCAGGAGCGATTTCACCGGTGTAGGCCCCTTCACGTTCGTGGTACACGTTCTGCGCTCCCAGGGCCACGCTTGTGCCCACCAGCAGCGGGCGCACGGCATAGAGCGCCGTAAAGGGCGGACACACCACCACCTCGCGATCGTTTCCGACGTTGAGCCCGCCGAGCAGCGCCTTCACCAGTTCGACGGCCTCACCCACGGTCTTGTACATCTTCCAGTTTCCGGCGATGATCGGTGTCCGCATAGTTGCACCCTCCTAGCTGCCCAGGGATTACACCCGAATCACGAAGGTCAACAGCAAGCCGATGGCCACGGTCACCCCGAACACCCTCCAGTCCCACGCCAGCACCCTGGCGCCGTCGAAGGGGCCAGCGGGGATCATGTTGAACAGGCCAATCCAGGCGTTGATGCTGTACCCAATCCGCAGGACCACCTCGAGGGGCAGCCCCGGCACCGCGATCCCTGGTGGGATGAGCCACAGCGCTACCAGAGAGAGGACGGCCAGCCCCAGGTTGCTCGCGGGGCCTGCCAGGGCGATCAGGCCACTCTGGCGCGGGGTGAGGTAGCCCTGGTGCCACACTGCCCCGGGCGCGGCGATGAAGACCCGCAGAAATGCCACGGCAATCGAGATCAGCAACCAGGGATTATTGGCCACGAAATGGGCCGTCGCGCCGAAACGTCGCGCCACCATACGGTGCGCCAGTTCGTGCGCCACGAAACCCACGCCGCAGGTCAGGGCCGCAGCAAGCAGTATGGGCCAGAAGGCCGGGTTGAGCACCTGCCCGCCCATCAGATAGATGGCAAATGCCAGGGACGTGCCGCTCCAGGCCTTCAACAACTCAAGCGGCTCGTTCTTGCCTCGCAGGCCGATGTCATCGGCCGGAGGGGTGAAAATATCTCGCACGCGCTGCCCTTCTCCCTCTCCAGATACCTGCTACCACTTATTGTTATTGCCGTGCATTGTAGCATATCGCAGCGTGAAGAGGCGCGAGGGCTGTTACCGAAGGCAAGGTTGATACACTGGCTATAGGGCAAGCCTCAAAGCCCACGATGCCCATATCGGGCAGCCTGGCCGCTCCAAACCCCACCCTGGGAGGCAGACATTGCATCAGCTCCGTCACTGAAGGGTTACATCGCAGTTACCCAGTTGAAGGCGCTACCATCCTATACTCCTGCCGTACACGCTAGCGTAGTAAACAGGAGGCCAACGTGACCGCGCCATCGCTGCACAACGATCTGATCCGTCGCGCCCGGGCCGCCGACCCTGAAGCCCTCAGCGCCATTTACGAGCACTACGGCCCGGCTATCTATCGCTACATTTATTTCCGGGTGGGTGATGCAGAACTGGCCCGCGACCTGCACAGTGAAGTCTTCGTGCGGGTGCTGGAGGGGATTGACCGCTATGAGGATCGCGGGTGGTCGATCAGCGCCTGGCTCTACCGTATTGCCTATGCGCGCACCATTGATGCGCTGCGGCGGAAGGAGCGCCACGCGCAGGTCAACCTGGAACCGTGGGATCTCTCTGGCGACGGACCCGACGAGGCGTTGGACGAGCAACTCAACCGCGCCGCTCTGCAACGCGCCTTTCCGCGCCTGTGCCCCAATCAGCGCAGGGTGCTCACCTTGCGTTATATCTACGGGCTAGCCCTGGACGAGACGGCGCGCCAGATGGGCCGTAGCGTTGGCGCGATCAAATCATTGCAGCACCGCGCCATCGAGAACCTGCGCCGCCTGGTGCTGGAGGATCTGGGCGAGGCAGAGTAATGGGGAACCGCTCCGCTTGAGGAGAGGGTATGGGAGGGCCTGGCCCTCCCATACCCTCTCCTGAGACCCTCATTGAAGTCAACGTTCCTTCAACACACTCACCAGGTCGTCCAGTGAGAGCGTTGAGAGGCGCCGAGGCGGGGCTTTGGGTGTGCCGCACAGCAGCAGGCGCCGGTTCGGATGGAGGTACCAGTCGGCGTCAGCGTCGATCCGCTTCAGCGTGAGATACACCGGCTTGAGATCCACGCTGGAACGGCGCTGCGCCGCGACGCCCATGTAACCTTGTCGGTCGCGGTAGGCGTAGAGTACCGCCCCGTGACTGTACGCCAGGCGACTCGATCCCCCATCATCGCTCTGCATGGCGATCCCCAGCCCCCAGCGCGTCTGGAACTCTCGTCGTCGCTTGAACGCCTGTTCCAACCGCACCTGGCGCAACTCGTGCTCGTACCAGGCATCCAGGTTCGGCAGCATGGCCTGGGCCACATGGTGCGGCCGGTTGGGGAACAGGGCGTTGTAGCCGGCGATCAGGTCGTTAATATTGAAGAACACTGGCTGCCGTTCCGTGAACGCCTCGGCATTGTCAATGCGCGTCACCTGTTCCACCAGACGACGCAGCGCCTCATCGTCTGGCGCGAGAGCGCGGCGCACGAGTTCGGCGGCGCTCAAGGTCGGGTCGGCGCTGTGGTGATGATCGAAGCGCCCGCCCCCCGTATCCACGTGTACGATCAGCGGATCGGCATCGGCCACGGCGTCATGCAAAGTACGCCCCGCAGGAACAAAGGCGAGTTCCGCGTCGGCGGCGCCCCCAAAACGCACCAGAATCCAGATCGCCGCCAGGCAGTCCAGATCGGGCGCCAGGTGGCCAACGATGATGTGTGGGGTGACCAAAGAATGTCCACTCACATTCTAGGCGCCTCTCCGAACGTCCCGCCCTGGTTCACCCGGGTGGACGGGCAGGGAAATCGGAACAGCGCTGTGCAGGGCTGATACGGGGTCCTGCTGGCTATGGCGGGATGGGGCCTGGGAGGGGGCGGCCTTCCCTGCAACAATCCATCCATTATCAACTTATCAAGCCACCAGGTTCAAATATTCTTTGAGACTTCAAGTATAACAGACGGACGCCCTTATAGTCAATGAAATGTCATTTTCAGCATGGTATACTGCCCATCGGCATGGATCTTCCAACGTCCCAACTCAGGAGGTATTCAGTCCATGACACTGATCGAACGCGCAGGACCGACCCACGCCCGCGAAGTGACGGTAGAGTGGTTGCGGAGCATTCCCTACGTTATCCAGTCGCCCTATCGCCCACCCACCATTGCCGGGGTGATGGTCAAAGATCTGACGGTTCATCTCGATGGCCGGGGCGATGTTATTGAACTCTGGAGCCGGTCGTGGGTGGACAGGGAGGGTCTGCTGATGCCCGCCCATGTCTACCAGAGCGCTACGGATTATGGCGTGACGAAGTGCTGGCACCTGCACAATGAACATACTGACCAGTTCACGGTAACGCGCGGCAAATTGCAGGTCACGCTGGTAGATATTCGGCCTGACTCGCCCACCTTTGGCCACGTGAATCCGATCTTTCTTGGCAGCCAGAAACCGCGCTTGATCAAGATTCCGCCGATGATTATGCATGGCTGGAAAGCCCTCTCGCAGCCAGAGGTCATTGTTGTCAACTTGCAATCCCACGTCTATGATGCGGCGGATGAGTTTAAGTTTCCCTGGGATTGCGTGCTGACCGAGGTCTGGGAGCCACGCAACGGGTGATGTTCCCTGCGGCAGGGGTGGCGAGAAGCCAGCTTTTTCCGCCCTTTACTGTCTCAGCGGGGGTTGCGCTGACTACAGACCAGCGCAACAGCACACGTTCCGAACCGGCGCAGCATCGCCGCCCCCTACCAGAACGCGGTTTTCGCAGGGTGAGTCAAGATAATGAATTAAATTCAATGTTCCAGACCTGACGGTTTTACCAGACCTGCCAGATCTGGTAGTTGGAAGTGACGTTGCCGTAGAAGCGATCAGCACTCCCGTTCTACTGCGTGCTCGATGTGCTCGAGCCGGGCGATGCGCCCGGCGCTGTCCACTTCAACAGCAATCACGTCAATGCGCCAGGCACGGTCGTTGCCGGCCCCGTTCTCTGCCAGGTATATCTGGGCGAGGTCCACGAGACGTCGCGCCTTATACGTTCCCACGCTAAACTCAGGGAATACGGGGGCTGCGCCACGCGCCCGTCGGGTGCGCACCTCGACAAAAACGACCTGGTCGCCTCTGGTGGCGACCAGGTCAATTTCACCGGCGGAGCAGCGCCAGTTTCGGGCGATGATCACGAAACCGTGGCGCTGGAGGTGCGATGCCGCAGCCAGTTCCCCGAAGCGGCCCAGCCTGGCCTTAGCCGAAGGCATACTTGCGCCAGACGTCGTGGCGTTCGATCTCGCCCAGCAGGGCGAAGGCCACGTACTGTGGCTGCCGCGGCGTGGTCAGCAGGTGCATGTTGGCCTGTTCGGGCGTACGCCCGCCCTTGCGATGGTTGCATTCGCGGCACGCCGTCACCACATTGTCCCATGTTGTTGCGCCGCCCTGTGAGCGAGGGACGACGTGATCCATCGTCAGGTTGGCTCGCCCGGGCTGCGCCCCGCAGTACTGGCAAGTTTCGCGGTCACGCGCGAATACGCCCCGCCGCGAGCAGGGCAGTTTCATGCGGCGCGGAATGCGAATATAGCGCACGAGGCGGATAACGAGAGGCACGTCGAAACTGATCGACCGCGCGCGGAGTTGCTGTGTAGCGGCTTCAACCAACTCCGCCTTTTCTTGAAGCAGCAAGACGAGGGCTCGCCGAACCGAGATCAGTTGCAGTGGCTCGTAGCTGGCATTGAGAACAAGTACTCGTTGTCCCAAGGCACCCACCCCCTTAAGAACCGTTGTACGTGTACAAGGGCTCTTCGCGCGGGGGTCAGGGTGTCCCCCGGCTAGAGCGCCAGGCCTCTGGCCCGGCTGGCGGAGGAAACCGCACGGATGGCCCGCAACACAACGCTGCCCCCAACGCCGCCGCAGCGGCCGTCGAGACGGGCAGAGCGAAGCCGTGCTAACGCCTGATCAAGGGCGTCATCACGACCAGGTTGATGTGTCTGGTGCCATGCGTGGGTCATACTGCGCCAGTGTCCTGCAATGCCGCTCCGGTGTTTTCCGAAGCGCCCGCCGATGATGGTGTCAATATAACAGTAACATAGATGAGCGCAACTTGTCAATTTGTAATTGTTCACTTTCGCCCCCTCCCCCGGCGAGCGGTCAACGGGTTTGCCGCCGAGCGGCTTCGCTGAGGATAAGTTCGTCAATCAGCCGCTCGACGGGGGCCCGATCGTCGGTAAAGGGTGCGTAGCGGGCCTGGTCTGGGGTGAAGGGCCGTACCGGTCCAAAACGCCCTTCGTTGAGCGCCCAGTACATCACCAGTTGCAGGGCCCGGTAGCGTGGCTCGCCCTCGGCCAGGGTCGCCATCGCTGCCGCGTTTTCGATGAAGTGTGCCACGCCATCTCCCACTGGCGTGTTGACGCCTACCAGGATGGCATTCGAGAAGCGCGTGTCGATCACGTAGACCTCGGGGAAGACCGCCAGCATAGTCGAGGCCAGGGCATTGACCAGGCGGTCATCGCCGCTGGCGGGCCGTCCGGCGTTGACCACGGCCACGCCACGCGGGTTGAGGTGCGCCCGCACTTCACGGAAACATTCCACCGTGGTCAGGTGAAACGGTACATAAGGTTGCTGGTAAGCGTCCATTCCGATCACGTCGTAGCGCCGAGCAGTGTTCGCCAGCCAGGCGCGGGCGTCCTGAGCATAGGTTGTGTAGCCCGGGTACGCGGCGTCCTGGTCCTCCATATCGAAGTAGCGCCGGCCCATCTCGATGATCGCCGGGTCAATTTCCACGGCGTCAATGAGCATCGCTGGCCCGTAAATAGCCAGGAACTGCTTGGGGATGCTGCCCGCCGCTGAGCCGAGCAGGGCCAGGCTGCGCACCTCGTGGGGGCGCATGCCGGGGTAGACGTAGGGCGCCACGGTGAAATAGTCCCATGGTCCGCCATCGGTCAACAGGTCGAGCGGGTCGCCGGTCTGGCGATACTTCAGGCGGTAGACCGAATGGATGGCCTGGCCTTCGTTCAAAATCAGGACTCGCCGCCGGTCTACCGTGCCTGAAGCGTAGCTGATCGCTTGCTCGGCCACCTGGATGTAGTTGTGGCTCGACTCGCGTTCGGCGATTAGCGTGCAGCCGCGGCAGTCGGCCGTCTTGATGGTCGGGACGAGGGTGTAGTGGAACAGCGCCAGCCCGGCCACGCCCACGAGCATGAGCAGGGCGCGCCAGTCGCGCAGCCCGATCGCTCCGAGCGCCACCAGGAAGCCGGCGAAGAGGAAGATCGTCCCGCTGGTGCCAATGAGGGGTATCAGCACCAGCACGGTGAGAAAGGTGCCGACAATCGAGCCGATCGTGGAAAGGGCCGAAATCGTGCCCGCGGCTCGCCCTGCCTCGGCCACGCCCTGCCTGGCCTCGTGCAACTGCAGACGCACGGCAAATGGCCCGACCGTGGCCATCAGGATTACCGGGGCGGCGAAGAGGAGAATGACCCCGACCAGGGCGCCCACAAAGCCGCTCGCGGCGACGCCGCGGAGCGAGGATTGGGCCAGTTGCAGGAACGGGCGCGCCACCAGGGGCACGATCGCAGTGAGCAGCCCGGCCCAGGCAATCAGCCAGAAGAGCAGCCGGCGCTCGGGCCGCCGGTCGGCCAGGCGCCCGCCGAGCCAGTACCCCACAGCGAGGTAGACCAGGGTCATGCCGATTACCACCGCCCAGATCGGCTGCGAGGTCCCGAAGAACGGCGCCAGCAGGCGCGGCATCACCATTTCCACGCCCAGGGTGCCCACCCCGGCGAGAAAGACGACGTTCAGCAGGAACCTGTCGGTGCGTGGACCGGTCATAACCGTTGCCGCTTCGGCCCCTCGTTTTCCTGGCGGGGCGCGGCCCTCTTCAAGCCTCCCTTTCGGCAGGGACGACTCGGAAGTCTGGTTTCCCTGTTCTCCTCCAACCGGCTGTCAATAGTCTGTGAACGCAGTTTTTCGGCAACTACCTGCCCTCTCCCCAACCCTCCTCCGCTGGGGGAGGGCGCCCTGCTCCTGCTCCCAACGGGGGGAGGCTGGAAGTGGTGGCGGAAATGCAAGGCAACTGCGTTCACAGACCGGTCAATCGTTTGGAGATAGGTTCTCAGCCGATCGCGTTCAGAATCAATCTCTGGAGCAACTGGATCAGCAGGATCGCCACCAGTGGCGAGAGGTCAATCATGCCGATAGTGGGCAGCACGCTGCGAATGGGCGCCAGGATCGGCTCGGTGATATCGCGGAGGATCTGCGTCACTCGCATGTTGCCCAGGGGGTCAATCCACGAAACCAGGACCCGGCCGAGGATGGCAAACAGGAGCACTTGAAACAGCAGGCTGATAAACGTTACGAGAAAGCCCGACATACGTCAAAACCTTTCTGTGCGAGCCCGCGCAAACGGGCGCTGCCACGGTGACAATCAGTGAACAAAGCTGGTTGGAGGGGTGCGGGGAAGCCCGGGTTCCACACACTCCTGACCGCCAGGTAAGATCTGGAAGGGCTAGACATGATCCTCCAGACGGGCCTGCACGGCGGCGGCGTGGGCGAAGAGACTCTCGGCTTCGGCGATCCGGCGCGCCGCCGGCCCGATCCGCGCCAGGGCGGTCTGATTTACGCCTATGAGCGAAATCACTTTGCGAAAGTCATCAACGTTCACTGGCGAGGCGTAACGCGCCGTGCCCTCCGTGGGCATGATGTGCGAGGGCCCGGCGCAGTAGTCGCCCAGCACCTCAAAGGACTGTTCTCCCAGAAAGACGCCGCCGGCGTTGCGCACCTTGCCGACATGGGCCCACGGGTCGGCCAGCAGCAGGCAAAGATGCTCGGGGCCATAGGCATTGGCCAGTTCAAAGGCCGTATCCAGATCGGGGGTGATCACGATGCCCCCGCGCCGGCTGACGGCCTCAGCGGCGGCGCGGGCATTTGCCGCCGGTAGCGCCTCAAGCTGCCGGCCCACCTCGGCCTGCACGGCCCGCGCCAGTTCGGGCGCGTCGGTCAGCAGGATGGCGCTGGCCTCGACGTGCTCGGCCTGGGCGAGGAGATCGGCGGCGACGTAGCGCGGATCGGCCCTGCCGTCGGCGATGACCAGGGTCTCGGTTGGTCCGGGCAGGCTCTCGATCCCCACCGTGCCGAAGACGAGGCGCTTGGCCTGAATAACGTAGCGATTACCCGGCCCGACGATTTTATCCACCCGCGGCACGCTCTCCGTGCCATACGCCAGCGCGGCGATGGCCTGCGCACCACCCACGGCGAAGACCCGGTCCACTCCGGCGATCCAGGCCGCGGCAAGCACCACGCTGGCTGGTTCGCCCGTGTCCCGTTGGGGCGGGGAACACACCACGATCTCGCTAACCCCGGCGGCACGCGCCGGCACGGCCGCGTGGATCAACGACGAGGGCAACGGCGCCGCGCCGCCCGGCACGTAGACGCCTACCCGTTGCAGCGGAACCACGAGTTGACCTCGCGCTCCTTCGACGCTGAAATCGATCCAGGAGTTGCGCGTCTGACGCTCGTGAAAGCGGCGAAGTTCAATCACGGTCAGGCTCAGGGCCTCGCGCAGATCCGCGGGTAGGGCCTCGGCCGCCGCGCGCCAGCGCTCGCGGGGCGTCTCCAGCGTTGCCGGCGCCACGCCGTCAAAACGCTCGCTGCACGCCCGCAGGGCCGCGTCGCCGCCCGACCGCACCTCGGCGATAATCGCCGCCACCGCCACCGTGGTCGCGGCATCTTCGTCGAGGGGGCTGCGGCGCAGCACGGTGGCGCGGGCCACCGCCAGGTCGGCGATGATCGGGATTGGCATGGTCCGTACCTTTCGCTCAGTCACACGCGACGCGCCCCCTCATTATACCCCGAAGGCGTGAAAAGCACGTAGGGGGAAAACCGGGTTTCCCCGCGCCCCTGCCGGCAGGGAGGGACTGGGAGAGCCTGGCTGCCCCGGGCTGCTGCGGGTTCGGCGCGTCTCCGGGTGCAGGGAGGGGCTGGGAGGACGTAACCCTCCCAGGCCCCCCTCTTCACCTCCGCGGCGCCATGGGCGTATCGCGCGGATCGTCGCGCTTAATTGCCGCCGAATCCGCGCCACAGCGCGGTTTCATGGCGATCAACGCTTGACAGTCTCCATGCTATCGCGTATGATGAACCAGACAGAGTGTAAATGATAAAGTCCAGATGCGCTCGGGTACATCCGGTATCCGCTGCGCTTATCTCCTTCCCAGGTGGCCAGGATTCGCTTTACGCAAGCATATGGAGTAGCTATGAGCCAGCTACGAGGACGACAGGCAGGGGCGCTGATGCTACTGGTGGCAGCAATGCTGCTTGCCGCGCTGCCGGTTGGCAACGCCCGGGCCCAGGGGAAGATCTACTTCCCGCAGACGGGCCATTTTCTCGGCGGGGCCTTTCGCTCGTTCTGGGAGCGCAACGGCGGTGTCGAGATCTTCGGCTATCCGGTGTCGCCGGAGTTTGTGCAGAATCGTGATGGCCGGGTGGCCCAGTATTTCGAACGCGCCCGCTTCGAACTCGATGTGGTGAACAACCAGGCCGTTATCAGCCTGGGGTTGATCGGGCGCGAGTATACGGCCGCCCGTGGGTTGGGTTTCCCGCCCGTCGCGCCCGTTCGCGCTCCAGGCTTGCGCTTTTTCCCCGAAACCGGCCATACCTTGCGCGGCGAGTTCCGCAATTTCTGGGAACGCCGCGGCGGCCTGCGCATCTTCGGGTATCCGATCTCCGAGGAGTTCGTCCAGCAACTCGATGATGGGCGCAACTACATCGTCCAGTACTTCGAACGCGCTCGCTTTGAACTGGTCGGCAATCGGGTGCGGCTCGGCCTCCTCGGTAGCGCCCTGGTGCCCTGCCAGTTGCGGCCTGGCTTTCCCCCCAATGCCCCACCACCCGGCCCGGTTCCCGAGGGGAGTTCCGAGGCCTGCTTTGTTGTTCCAGGTTTTGCCGCGCGCGTGTTTCCCGATGCCAGCGCGCCCGGTACGACCCTGGGCTTCGAAGCCCGCGGCTACGCTGGCGGCGAGGAAGTGGCGATGTGGATCAATCTGGCCGCTGGCGGCGTGCGCGCCATTCCCTACCGCGCCATCGCCGATGCTGATGGCGTGGTGCTGGTCGGTTTCCGCACCCTGGCCACCGATCCGCCCGGCAACTACAGCATCGTCGGTCAGGGCCTCCGCAGTGGACGTGTGACCGTGGCGGGTTTCCGGCTCGTCCGGTGAATGGCGCGACCGTAGGGCCGAAGCGCCGACGCAGGCAGTGCTTCGGCCCTACGGTCGCGCTTCGAGCAGCAAGGGAATATCGGTCGGCGCCTGGTCGCCATCGCGGAGCACGCTCAACGTGATCGTGTCGCCGACGCGGTGATCCAGGTCGAGTAAGCCGATCAACTGATCACCATCGGCTATTGGGCGACCGTTGAGACCGAGCACGATGTCCCCGCCGACCCGCAGGGGCACGCCATTGAGCGTCACGTCCCGCGAGCCGCCCCGCAGCCCTGCCCGCGCGGCAGGGCTGTTGGCCTGCACATCGGTGATCAGTACGCCCCGCGCGACCGGCAACCCCAGCCGCTCGGCGCTCAGCGCGTCGAGCGAGAACATGCGTATGCCCATCCAGGGATGCTCGTAGCGTCCCTCGCGGATCAGCGCGGGAACCACCTTGAGCAGCGTGCTCGCGGGGACGGCGTACCCAACCCCTTCGAACGACCCGCCGCCCTGGCTCACGGCGATGGCCGTATTGACGCCGATCACCTCACCCCGCGCGTTGAGCAGCGGCCCTCCAGAATTGCCGGGGTTGATCGCCGCGTCGGTCTGGATAATGTTCGGGATGCTGAAGCTCCCGAAGGTCCGGGTTGGGCCGCGCAGGGTGCGCCCCAGGCCGCTGACGACGCCGACGGTCAGAGTATTTTGCTCGCCGAAGGGGCTGCCGATCGCCACCGCCGTTTGTCCCACCTCAACCTCGCGCGAATCGCCGATCGGCAACGGCGCGACGCCCGGGGGCAGGGCGCGCACCCTGAGGACAGCCAGGTCGCTATCCGGGTCGCTGCCCACCAGATCCGCCAGCGCCGTCGTACCGTCGTGCCAGCGCACCTGGAAGCGCTCGGCGCCATTGACCACGTGGTGATTGGTTACGATGTGGCCCTGGTCATCGTACAGAAAGCCTGATCCCTGCCCGCGCGAGCGTTCGGGCAGCCCCGGCACTGCCGGGTGGTTCTCTGGAAGCGGGACGCCGAACACGTCAATGCTCACCACGGCGGGGTTGGCGCGGCGGTACAACTCGACCAGCAGCCGTTCCTGGTCGGCCAGGGCCGCACTGACTGCCGGCTCCAGGGTTGGCTGTGGCGGGATGGTGGGTAAAGGCGGGTTGGTCGGGCGTGGAGCGGTGACAGGCGCCGCGGCCTCGGGCGTGGCCACGGACGGGGGCGGCACGCTCTGTGCCGTGGGTTCGGCCTGCCGCCCCAGAGGCAACGGGGGCATACTACAGGCCGCAAGCGCCAGCCCGAGCAGCAGTGGAAGAAGGAACTTGAGCATAAGGAAGATATTCCAGCCGTCCGAACCTGATGTAGAAACCAGGCTTCACGGGAGGGTGTGGGAGGGCACGGCTCTCCCACTTTATCGTGTCATGGCAGCACCGGGGACGGAGGACCCGCGACCAGCGGCGGGCCAGAGCCCCGGCCAGATCGAGCAGAAGAACAACCCGGCGAAGAAGCCCGCCTGTGCACCGTTGAGCAGCAGCAGCCAGAGAGGGGCGTACCAGGCGCCGTGGTAATGGCCGACGATTTCCAGCGGCCAGAGCAGGAACGGCGTGGCGCAGAGCGCCAGCCGCGCCCACCAGGGCATGGCGCGGAAGCTGTCGAGCAGCCGTGTTGCGCCCGGAAGCCGCTCCGCGTGCCGTCCGTCCACCACTACCCTTGCTGCCCAGAGACCGATCGTTGCGCCCCAGCAGCGCGCGCACACGGCCATGGGCAGCCCAAAGAGCAGATAGGAGCGTTCCGGCGTCGGGCAAACGAAGGTGGCGAGCACATCGCGAGCCAGTTGACCGCTCTCTGCCACCAGCGGCAGGCCCGAGGCGCGGAAGAGCGGCGAAATAATCGGCCCCAGAAACAGGATCCAGAGTATGGCATCGAAGGCCCATACGGGCCAGCGGCGGGGCGCGGGTGAGCGGTGCTGAAGCACGCTAGTGGTCATAGTCGTTTAAAAAGTGGACCCGAATGGAAGGGATAGGGAGGGCGCAGCCCTCCCAGGCTCTCTTCTTACTTAAGGCAACGCACATCCCACCAGATACGGGGCAGGCGGACCACCTTCTCGTGCAGCTTGAGGTGTGCCCGGTGGGTATAGGCATCGTAGTCGTTGGCTTCGAGCTTGTCAAGGATGCCGCAGTAGATCCGCGCGGCAGCGCCGATCGCCAGGCGGCTCTGGGGAGGGAGCAGGACGATACCCGGCCAGCTCTCGGCGTAGAGGCGTCGTGTGCGTTCGACTTCAAAGCGCATCAGCGCGCGAAAACGCTCATCGTACACCCCGGCCAGAATGTCTTCGGCGGTCAGCCCGAAGCGCATCAGATCCGTCTCGGGGAGATAGACGCGTCCGCGACGGGCATCTTCGCCCACATCGCGCAAAATGTTCGTGAGTTGCAGCGCCACGCCCAGTTTGATCGCGTAGGGTTCGGCGCCGGGCACATAACCCGTTATGCCCATCACCAGCAGGCCCACAACCGAGGCGACGCGGTAGCAGTACAGCCAGAGATCGGCGAAGTCCGCGTAGTGCGAAATGGTCAGATCCATCGCTACGCCGGCGAGCAGTTCATCAACCAGGGCCGCCGAGAGATTGTAGCGCGTGCGGGTGTCGTGCCAGGCCACCAGTACCGGGTCGTGGAGGGCGGGACGGGGCGCGCGCGCCTGTTGCACCCAGGCAGCCAGGGCGCGGGCCGGGTCATCAACAGCCATATCCACCGTGTCGTCGGTAGCCCGGCAGAAGGCATACAGGGCGCGCACGGCACGTCGGACATCCGGCGAGAGGAACTGTGAGCTGAAGTAGAAACTCTTGGAGTGGCGGCGAATGATGCGTTCGCACTCGGCATACGCCTCGGCCAGGGAGTGCGGCGGTCGCGGCGGGCGCTCCTCGCTGCCAGCGTGAGGCGACGACTCAGTCAGATGAAAGAGCAATGCCAATTGCTCTTCGGCCGGTAGCGGCTGGGAGATTAGCTTTCCGGAGGCGCCAAGCGCCAGTGAGGAACCAGGATTCAGCGACACACGGCTTCTCCTTTGTCTCAGCCCCCGGGCATCGACCAGGGTTCGGTATGCCAGCGCGCCAGGCTGACGACCGCTACTCTCACCCAACGCGGTTGGCCATTGCCAGGCCCGCCGCGCCGTTGAGCACTGGTCCGCGTTGTTGTGAAAGAAATCGCTTCCCTTTCATAATACGTGAATTGGGAGATTGAGGCAACTTTTCGCTGTGCAAGTCCCGTGCAGCAAGTTTCCAGCTTTCCAGAGCCAGAAACGTCTCCCGCTTCCCGGCGAATCCGGGCGCGATTGTCCAACAAAGTTCCTCGATGCACAAGGAACCTGTGCTTATGAAATGTAATAGTTGTGAACCTGAAAGAAAAATGGGATGGGAGACGGGACAGAGCCCGTAGGGCAGGGTTCGGGAAGGCGCAGCCCTCCCAGGCAGAAAACGTTATGCGCTCATTGTGCAGCGGAGCCGCACGGGGTCCTGGCCATAATTTCGCCGTGGGGCGTGTCTGGTACCCATGAGGGGGATGTGCGGAGGGTGCGGTCCTCCACGATCCGTAGCGTTCCGCCGCCGGTGGGGGCGCGCCCTGGCAAAGTCAGAACTGGCCTACCGCCGCGGGCGGGCGTCCCCAACGGTAACGCAGGCGTGAACGATACTCTAACGTCAGAACCTCACAGGTCTAACCTGTGAGGTTCTGGCATCTACCGTCCGACACCGAGGATCTCGGCTACATTGTCGACGGCTTCAAGGGCGTCGTGGCCGAGGAAGGCGCCGGGCATTTTCTGTGTCAGCACCGGGTTCAGGTTGAAGGCCCGCCCGCCGTAGCCGAAGTGGGGGGTTGGCGGTGGGAGAGCAAGGATGGCGCGACCGGTCTCCAGGAGTTGGGTAGCCGTCTCAGTGGTTGAGGCCGACATCGCTACCAGGTCAGGCTGGAGCTTGCGCACGGTTTCGAGCAGGTCACGCAGGGGCACCTCGGGACCCAGGTAAACCACCTGCCAGCCATGGCGCACCAGGAAGACCGCGAGCATAAGCGCGCCGAGGTCGTGCTGTTCGCTGGGGGCGCAGGCCACCAGCACCAGGCCGCGTCCATCGGTAATATTGTAGGTATTGAAGAGCCCTGACAGCTTGCGCCGAATGAACTGGGTCGCGAAGTGTTCGGCCGTCACGGTGATCTTCCCGGCGTGCCACTGCTCGCCGATCTCCACCATAGCCGGCTGCACCAGTTTCAGAAAGACATCTTCCAGCGGATAGAGGGCGAACGCCTCACCCAGGATTTGCTCGGCGCGGGTCGAGTCGTAGTCGGTAAGAGCGGCGACCAGGCGGCTGTTCAGCCGTTCCCAGGTATGGGGCTCCGTATCAACAGCGGTATTCAGCCAGGAGAGATTTGACTCATTGCCATCGTTCATGAGGGCGATGGCCTGACTGATCGTCAGCCCCTCGGCGGTGCGGTCACGCAACCAGCGGATGGTGGCGATGTCGCGCTCGGAGTACAGGCGATGCCCGCCATCGGTGCGCTGGGGCCGCGGAATGCCGTAGCGTCGCTCCCACGCCCGAAAGGTGTCCGCAGGAACGCCGGTCTCCTGGGCGACAGCCTTGGTGTTGTAGCGCGGCTTGTCCGAGAACTGGAACAGGAAATGTTGTTGTGCCATAGCCGAGAGCCTTTCACGCGGCGCGTTGCCTCGTGAACAGAGGCACATATTGTAGCACGCACATGCG
Organism: uncultured Chloroflexales bacterium; assembly: GCA_937918935.1. Classification (GTDB taxonomy): domain Bacteria; phylum Chloroflexota; class Chloroflexia; order Chloroflexales; family Chloroflexaceae; genus JACAEO01. Next base: position 45,658 of record CAKZSI010000019.1, read on the forward strand.
AGATGTGTGCGTGGAGGAACCCTGATTCTGCAATTACATTGTATCACGCTGCACAAAACCCGTCAATGAAATGCACAGTAAACATTGGCGTTCTCGCCGACCGTGGCGCGCCATGCGTCTGGGCAGTAGCGGGGCCAGGGCAACCTCTTCGGGGCAAGCCCCTGGCCGCGGGCGATCTGGCCGCCCCGAAGACCATCATCGCGGGTAGACCTGACGCAGGCCCGCAGGAGCGTAATACCAGGACTTGCGACATCGGCAAGATCGGCTATAGTACAGGCTATGCGCGCGCTCATTACCGGCATTAATGGCTTCGTCGGCGGGTATCTGGCCGATTACCTGATCAGCGAGGGTCGCTACGAGGTGTGGGGATTGGCCCGCGCCCCGGAGCGGGCGCCTGCGGCGCTGTCGGGGCGCATCGGGCTGGTCTACGCCAATCTCAACGACGCGAAGGCAACTGCACAGGCTCTCCTGACGGTTCAGCCGGCGCTGATCTTTCATCTTGCCGGGCAACCCTTCGTTCCCGAGTCCTTTCGTGACCCGGCCGGCACGCTCAGCACCAACCTCCTGGGGGCGCTACACCTGTTTTTGCCCATCATCGAGCACCGTCTGCCCGTCCGGGTGCTGGTGGTGGGCACCTACGAGGAGTACGGCGCCATTACGCCTGACGATCTGCCAGTTGACGAAGACACGCCGCTGCGGCCCGCCAATCCCTACGGGGTGAGTAAGGCGGCGCAGAGCCTGCTGGCGCAGCAGTACGTCTTGAGCCACGGCCTCGACATCATCCGCGTTCGCCCTTTCACCCACATCGGCCCCCGCCAGAATGAGCGCTTTGTCACGGCCGCGTTCGCCCGGCAGATCGCCCGCATCGAGTCTGGCCTGCAGCCGCCGGTGATGCAGGTTGGCAATCTCGGCGCCCGGCGTGATTTCACCGATGTGCGCGACATCGTGCGCGCCTATGCTCTCGCCGCCGAGCGCGGCGAACGGGGCGCCGTCTACAACGTTGGCTCAGGACGGGCGGTGATGGTTGGCGATCTGCTCGAGATGTTGCTGCAGGCCAGCACCGCCAGTGTTGAGGTGCATGTGAACCCGGAATTGATGCGCCCGATTGACATTCCCGTGGTAGTATGTGATCCGCGACGTATCCAGGCCCGCACCGGCTGGGAGCCACGTATTCCCTTAGCGCAAACGTTGCACGATATTCTGGCTTACTGGCGTGAAACTGTACGGCGTGAACTTGCCGGACCCGGATCGTAACAATACTGTCATCGCCTGCCTTCCGCCTGTTCAACTTACCGCAGGGGTTGAGGCGTAAGATCAGGCCGGTTGTGTCGCAGTATGCGTGCACGGTTCACGCTATCGAGGTGCCATCTATGAAAGCTGTGATTCTGGTTGGAGGTCTTGGAACGCGGTTGCGTCCACTGACCTGTAACACGCCGAAACCGATGATCCCGCTGGTCAACCAACCCTTCATCGAATGGATGCTGCTGCGGCTCCGTGACCAGGGCATCACCGAGGTGATCCTGGCAGTGCAGTACCTTGCCAGTCGCTTTCGCGAGTGTCTCGGTGATGGCTCGCGCCTCGAACTGAAGCTCCACATCGTTGAAGAGACCGAACCGCTCGGTACCGCGGGGGCCGTGAAGAATGTCGAACATCTCCTCGATGGCCCCACCTTCGTCTTTAACGGCGACGTGATGACCGATCTCGATCTCCGGGCCATGCTGGCGTTCCACCGCGAGAAGCAAAGTAAGGTGACCATCTCGCTCACGCCGGTGGAGGATCCTACCCAGTTCGGTCTTGTCGAGATGGATCGCCAGAACCGTGTCCAACGCTTCCTCGAAAAGCCCGGTCCTGAGGATATCACCACTGACCTGATCAACGCCGGCACCTACATTATTGAACCGGAAGTGTTTCGCTACGTGCCGCCGAAACAGTTCTACATGTTCGAGCGCGGCCTCTTCCCGGTCATGCTGCAAACGGGCGACCCGATGTTTGGCTTCCCGTCTCGTGCGTACTGGACCGATATCGGCAAGCCGCAAACGTACATTGATGTTCATCACGACATTCTGATCGGCAAGGTGGCCTACAACTTCCGAGGCCGGCAGATTGCCGATCGGGTCTGGCTGGAAGGCGATGCGGAGATCCACCCCGGCGCCCAGGTGGTTGGTCCGGTGGTGATTGGAGCCGGGACGGTGATCAAGCGCGGCGCGCGTGTCATTGGCCCGACGGTCATCGGCGCACGCTGTGTGATTGGCCCGGAGTGCAATATCGAAGGCGCCGTATTGTGGGACGATAATGTGCTCGATGAGGGCGTGGTCTTGCGCAATTGTGTGCTCGGCAACAAGAATGTGATCGGGGAACGCTCCCACATCACTGAGGGGGCGATTGTGAGCGATGGCTGCAGTCTGGGAGCGGATAACCGCCTGGAGCGTGGCATCCGCATCTGGCCGAACACGGAACTGGGCGATCGTGCGATTTCGTTCTGAGCGTGGTGCGCAACACTCCTGGGAAGGCGTAGTATTCCGTCCGAGCTTTGTTGAGGGCTTGCTTACGGGGCATTTGGGTAACTTGCCGAAGGCGTCGCTTACTTCTTGCCCAACGCCTGGTCAATCGTCGCTTCGCCTGGCCTGCGCTCGGGATCGTTGCGTGAAGGTGGGAGGGTGACTGCAGGCGCCACGGCCGGCTGTGGGGATGGGACGGGAGCAGGTGGCGGGGGGGCTGTCCGGCGTGTGCGCACGAAGCCGGCCACGCCCCGGATCACCACCATCGCGCCGGTGCTGACGACCAGCGCCAGCATGAACCACGGCAACCAGAGCAGCAGCACCCGCGCCATGGGGGAGGTTGCCAGCAGATCGGCCACGGCGCCACTGGCCCAGGCCGCGTCGGCGAAGCGCAGCAGGTAACTGGCGATCAGGGCGCCGTTCAGCGCCCCCAGCAGGCCCCCCACCACCCGATCCAGCGCCTGCCGCGAACGGCTCTGCGCCGGCGCCCGGGGCAGCAGCGCGCTCCCACCGTAGCCGATAATCGCCACTGTCAACAGAAAAACGGCCGCCACCAGCAGGAAGGTGGGCAACGCTGGCAATTCGGGTCGCAGCATCTCACGGATCCATGCTCCCAGGCGCTGGTTCCACAGGTCGATCAGCACGGCCGCAAGCAATGTTCCGGCGATCGCTACTAACCCCGCACGCACGCCGCGCGCCAATCCGATAAGGCCGAGCAAGCCAATCCCCACCGCCAGCGTGATGGTCAAGAACATCTCTGTCTCCCCTGCCGCGACACCGGCGCCACCCTGACGCCGTCACGGCCAATGGCCGGCGGGTTCTCGCCGCTATGGCGGAAGAACCGAAGCCCCTACGCAGATTGTAGCACACTGGATGCTGCATGGACGGCGTGCGGCAGCATTGGCGCAACCAATGCTCCGTCCCTACAGACGTTGCCCGACAACCATGCTATAATGCCTCCGCGCCTGCCGCCAGCGTTGCCCGGCCTGCTTGCCGCCTCTACTATGCCTGGCGCCCTGCCGTGGTCGTCCGGTGGCGGAGAGCAGGGGCCGACGTGCTAGGGAAGGAGACCGTTATGGTACGTGTCGCAATTAATGGCTTTGGCCGGATCGGTCGCCAGAGCTTTAAGGCGATGCTCGAGTATCACCCCGACGAGTTCGAAATTGTCGCCATCAACGACCTCACCGATAATGACACTCTCGCACATCTCCTACGTTATGACTCGACCTACGGTCTCTTCGATGGCGAGGTAACGGTGACGGAAGACAAGCTCGTTGTGGATTACGACGATAACCACTACGAGATTGAGGCCCTTGCTGAACGCGATCCCGCCCAGCTTCCCTGGGGCACTATGGGAGTGGATATCGTCATCGAGTCGACCGGGCGGTTCACCGACGCCGAGAAGGCTCGGGCACACCTGCAGGCCGGGGCGAAGAAGGTGCTGATCACTGCGCCCGCCAAGGGCGAAGACCTGACCATCTGTCTGGGCGTCAATGAGTCGAGCTACGACCACGCCCGCCACCACATCATCTCCAACGCCTCCTGCACCACCAACTGTCTCGCCCCCGTCGCCAAGGTGCTCAACGACCGTTTCGGTATTCAGCGTGGTCTGATGACGACCATCCACTCCTACACCATGGACCAGAACTTGCAGGACAACGTCCACAAGGATCTGCGCCGTGCCCGCGCCGCCGCGATGAACATGGTGCCAACCACCACTGGCGCGGCAAAGGCCGTGGCCCTGGTCATCCCCGAATTGAAGGGCAAGTTCCACGGCTACGCTATCCGCGTTCCCACGCCCACCGTCTCAGTGGTAGACTTCGCGGTGCTTCTCAACCGTCCTACCACCGTCGAGGAGATCAACCAGGCCTTCATCGAAGCCAGTGAGAGCGAGGAACTGGAGGGGATTCTGGGGGTGAGCGAGGCCGAGCTGGTCAGCAGCGACTTCATCGGTACAACCTACAGCTCCGTCGTGGACCTGCCGCTGACCCACAGCATGGGCGACGACTTCTTCAAGATTATCGCGTGGTACGATAATGAGTGGGGCTACTCGGTGCGCGTGGCCGATCTGACCGCCTATCTGGCCGATCACTTCGAATAGGTGCGACTTCCCACATGGACGCGCCGTAGATACGGGCGCGGCTGCGAGGTTGCGACCTTCCAGACCTGCGCGTGTCGGGTCTGTGTTCACCTCAGCATAGTACAGAAGGGGGGCGCATGATCGCGCCCCCCTTGCTGCGTTCGACCATCAGAGGTTGGGGGCCAGCACGCGCTCTCTGCGCCTAACCGCATGCACCAGGGTCAGTCCCTCCTGGAGCAACTGAACCTCTGCGGCGCAGTGCGGGCAGATCGCCAGATGGTGTGACACAACAGCAGCGTCGTGCGGGTCCAACAATCCCTGACAATAGTCCACCAATGTGTCGGTTGGCGGGCAGTGGAGCCGATAGAGCCGGCGCAACAGGAACGCCTGGAGCGCGCGCACGTGCATCACTCGTGCCATACAGACCGGACACCCTTGCAGGTGTGCGAGTGTCGCCTCGTCTGCCTCGCCATCGGCCGCCGCGATTAACACATTGCTGCTGAGAGGCGGTAGGCAGGCGCACCGTTGTTCCCACTCCTCGTTATTGACCATACACCGCGCTCCTGAGTCGACAGTCGGCTACCAACTCCGTCTGTACTGTATGAAACGCAGTTTCATACGATTTTTACACAATTTTATCATTTGTAGTATAGCGCATCTTTGTCCGACCACGGTATGACAGTGGGAAGTTCGTGGGAGGGTGGCGCCCCTCAGGTCTGCACTGACGCCGATGAGACCCGTCAGGTGCGTGCAGAGGGGTGCGTTCGGGAAAGGGCAGAGGTCGTTCCGCAGGGTGGGGCGCGCGCCATGATGCTGGGCCGAAGCATTGGCGCAGCCAATGCTTCGGCCCAACGAGTAAAGCCGACCCATTACAGGTGCTCCAACGGAGCACTAGCCGGCGATCAACTGGCGCAACTGCTGGTTGCGGCTCAGGCGCCCCAGCACGTTGCGTTTGACGTTGTAGACATCGTTAACCGTTTCAAAGAGATCGGGGTGTCGCGTATGGATCGCGCGTGGTGTCAGGCCGAGGACAAAGGAGCTATACACGACCACCCGCTCGGTCTCTCCGTGGAGTTGCGTATCAATAAAGCGCCAGAACTCCTCGCGATCGATTCGGTTCATCGCCTCCTCGTCGGGAGCGCTCGCGGGGTCGCGTTCCTGCAAGATCGTCTCTTCCAGGAGCGTTCCCGACCAGGAATGGGCGCGAACGCTGTCAATAACCACGCTGGTTGCGCATAGCTGCAGGTACTGCAACAGCGAGGCCAGGGTGGGGAAAGCGGCGAAGCGCTCGGGGGAAAGCGCGCGCCAGAACCTGGCAAAGGCGCCAACGACGAAATACTCGCTGCTTTCACTACTGCTGGAGAATGCCGCGCATCGCCGGATCCAACCCTCAACCAGACCGCTGTAGTGCAGGTAGAGTTGCTCCCAGGCGGCTTCATCGCGTTCGACCAGCGCCCGCCGAAACAGTTCGTAGCTGAAGCGCGTGTCGTGTTGCTGGCCGCGGTAGAAGTGCTCGCTTTCGGTGGCACAGTGCTGCATGAGTGTCGGCAAATCCATGGCCGCCAACATATCAGCGTCCAGTTCAGTTGCCAGACTGCGACCCGCGCCGGGGAAAACGCAAGGACTGGGCGACAGACCCAGAGTGTTGCGGGGGAGTGTCTCGATCGGCTGGGTGATCATAGCCTCCTCAACTCTCTTGCTGCGCGTGATGCCGGCGGCTTGTCGGGAAAGCTGCGGCTCAGGCGGCTCGTGAGCGCCACCGTTCTATGGGCTTGATTGTAGGATGTCGCTCGGAGGGTGAGAAGGGCGCAGGATGATCGGATGATGACAAACTCGTACGATGGAAGATGGTAGGAAGAGTTTCAACGCCAGCATAGCCATGCCTGGAGGATCGGTTTCCCGGCGGCGGCGATGTGCAATGCTCATCTGCAGGCGCACCGGTGGCTCGCCAGTAGCACTGGCATAGGCATAAAACGGCGTATAGCCAGATTTTGGGGCAGGCTGTGTCTGAGGGGCGGGTTTGTCATACCTTCGGTTGCCGTTGGGGGTGGGGGACAGGCGCAGCCTCCCGGTAACCCCTGTTCCGCCCGCGCCTTTCCGATTATGCGCAAGGCTGCGCAGCGCAACTTTGCTCTACATAGACCGGGTTTTCCGCAGCGCGGCTAGAGGGCGCCTTCGAGGATCACGTTCTGGCTGGGGCTGGAGCTGCCGCCGGATGGCTCAACGGTAATCATGACTTCGCGAAACGCATTTACTTCACGCGGCGCCTCGACCAGGATATAGCCAATCCCCGTTGGATCGACCACAAACGTCTTTCCCGCCACCTGGCCGTTCTCATCGGCGAACCAGAACTGGTAGACCTGCCCGGGGGCCAGGGGCGGCAGGCCGCTGAAGATGACCACGGCGCTGGAGTGACCGGGGTACATATACATCTCGCCCTGGGCCATAACCCCGGAACTTGCGGAGCGCAAGGGGCGCGTGGCCACCCCGGGCGCGCTGATGAATGAGATCAGGTAATCATCGCGCGCCAGGTCGGCGCTCAGGCGGGCAATACGCTCCTCACTGGCGACCAGACGGGTCGCAAGGACATTCAGTTGCTCCTGACCGGCGGCGAGTTGCGCGCTGAGCTGCTCCTGGCGGATCTCGGCTTCGGAGAGGGTTTGCTGCAGGCGCTCCATACGGGCCACGAGTTCCCGGTTTGACTCGTCGAGGCGTGCGATGCTGGAACTGAGGGACAGAGTCGCAAGGCTCAGGACGATCACCAGGGCGGTCAGCACGGCGATGATCCCCGGCATGAGCCAGCCAGAGCGGGGGCGTGGCGTGGCAGCTATCGGTGGCGCGGTGCGGCTGGCGCCAGACTCGGCTTTCGCGGCAGCAATGCGGGCGAAAAGACGCTCACGAACGTGGGCAGGTGGTGTGACCGATGGCGCGGCGTAGGGCAGCAGCGCGACAACCTGACGCAACTGCTGCAACTCCTCCTGTAGTTCAGGCGAACGCTCGAGCAGGGCCTCGAGTGTCAGGCGATCCTCAAGATCGAGAGCGCCAAGGGCGTAAGCACCGATCTGGCTCGCGGGGGAAGATGGATCGTGGTCGTGAGCGATCATTGACGGTCCAGAAGTTCTAGCGGTCATCGAGACCGATGCCCTGATGTTGCAGAAGCGTCTTCAATTTCTGCAATGCAAGACGCACGCGCGTCTTTACCGTTCCAAGCGGATTATTCAAATGGTCGGCGATCTCACGCTGCGAGAGGCCACCAAAGTAGGCCAGTTCGATCACCTGGCGCTGGTCAGCGGGCAACTCGCTAAGCGCAATGGTGATCAGGCGTCGTCGCTCGGCCTCCCAGGCGACCTCGTCCATACTGGCCTGCGCATCCGGGATGGCGGCGAGTGCCAGGGCGTCACTACCAGCGCCAAGACCACTCGGACGCGACTGCTGCCGGCGCAGTTCATCGATGCAGAGATTGCGCGCAATGCCGAACAGCCAGGCAGCAAAGGCGCCACTTCCGTCCTGAAACGTGGCTGCACGGTTCCAGACGCGCCAGAACGTTTCCTGCACCACATCTTCAGCCAGTTCGGCATTCGCCAGGATTTTCAGCGCCAGACCGTAGACAACGCGAGCGTAGCGGGAATAGAGATACTCCATCGCCCGGGTATCGCCGGCAGCAACCCGGGTGATCAGGTTCTCATCGCTGAGAACCCCTCCCTCGATATCAGGATCCGGGGATACAGCCAAGTGAGCCCCTCTGGAAATAAATACGCAGCTACACGGCATTGTGGATGCATCGCCACGTGCGCCGTTGCAGGCGGAGGCAAGCTGTATTATACACGAGGCCCGGACCTGTCGGGTCCGGGCTGATGCGAAGTCTGTGCGGCGAGCGCCAAACTCCAGGTTTATCCGTGGTTCTGGCGGCGTAGCCGCCAGAACCAGCAGAAATGATCCTGTCGGGTAGGGTAGCCGCCCCGGAACCCATCGTCGGAGGGAGACTCTGCATCAGCCCTGCCTGTGAGGTCTGGTCACAGGCGTCCGGCATGCGGTATTATATGGATACTGCGTGTTGCAGATTACAGACATCCCCGGCAAACTTGTGCAAAGTATTGATACGGAGGTGTGCATCACCTGCCGTCCTGATCTGGCTTGACACTGGCCTGGAATGTGCTATAGTGCAGTTCGTGGCGAAAATCACAAGCGAGTGTTCTCCTCACTTAGCCTGTGTCTGCCCAGGAACCGCTCCGAATCGCCGACAGGCCCTAGAAGAGGAACAGCCTGATGGCTGGGCACCATACTCACTCCCCGGCGACCGAGAGCGCCGTGGCTGTCGGCGCGCGTATGAGCGGCGCCGAAACGTTGTCACGCTCATCGTCGACTGGCCAGGTTGCCGGGTTGACCGAATTGTTTACCCGGGCCGATCTCATTCCTGATCTCCGGGCCGTCGAAGAGTTACTGTTACGCCGGACGGCCTCGCGCTCGGAGTTGATCGCCGGCGCCAGCAGCTATACCGTGCGCGCCGGCGGCAAACGGCTACGCGCCGCGCTGGCCCTGCTGGCTGCCCGACTTGGCGTCTATCACCTATCGCGCGTTATTCACGCCGCAGCCGCCGTCGAACTTATCCAGGCGGCTTCGCTGGTGCATGATGACCTGGTGGATCAGGCGGCACGTCGCCGCGGCCAGGTTACCGTTCACGCTCGCTGGGACAACGATGTCGCCCTGATGGTGGGCGACTATTTCTTCGCCCTGGCCGCCGGCGAAATGGCCCTTAGCCCCGATCCGCGCATCATCACCTACTACGCCCAGGCGGTGCAAACCATTGTTGAGGGCGAACTTAGCCCGGTGCTCGTGGCCGAACCGCTCGATGAGGCCCTTGACCAGTACTTCTACAAAACCGGCGCCAAGACGGCCTCGCTCTTCGAGGCGGCCTGCAAAGCGGGGATGGCGGCCGGCGGCGGCAGCGACGCGCAGATTGCCGCTCTGGGACGCTACGGATTCGACCTGGGAATGGCCTTCCAGATCGTTGATGACGTGCTCGACTTCATCGGTGACGAACGAACCCTCGGCAAGCCTGCCGGCAATGATCTGCGCCAGGGTACGATCACCTTGCCGCTCATCTATGCCCTGTCCCAGAGCGATAGCCCCTATCTACGGGCTATTGTGGCCCACGACAACCCTACCGAGGCCCAGGTGCGCGCCGCGGTCGATGAAGTGATCGCGTGCGGCGGCGTCGAGGCGGCCATGGCCGAGGCGCGGCGCTTTATCGCCCGCGCCAGCAACCATCTGGCCGAGTTCCCCCCCTCCGTGGCTCTGCGGACCCTGGAAGACATCGCCTACTTCGTGATCAGCCGTGAGGCTTGATCGCTAGCCTGACAGACTCCCCGTTTTGTAGCGCAACCCGGAGGGTTGCGCTACTGCGTTTCCTGTCGGGCAGAGGTGTGGGAAAAGCGAGTTTCCCCTGCCTCTCCAACCGGGATTGGGGCGCCTTGCGTCCTCCTGTCGGCAAGGGGTGTGGGGAAACCCGGTTTCCCCACGCCCTGCCAACCGGCGTTGGGAACGCACACCCCCCGACCCTCCCACCAACACGGTTCAGCAAAAAATGAAAGCCCTCTCATTTTTTGCCACGGGTCTAGCCAAACTTGCACAGGTATGGTAAAACTATTGCAAATAGATTGCACAGATATTGCACAGTGCGGGAGGTTCTGGGTGAAACTCACAGGGAAGACGGCATTGATCACCGGGGGCGGACGCGGGCTTGGGCGAGCCATCGCCATCGCCTATGCCCGGGCAGGCGCCGCGGTGGCGATTGCCGCGCGCAGCGCCGACGAACTTGACGAGACGGCCTGGCTAATCGCCGAGCAAGGTGGACGCGCCGTGGCGTTGCCTGCCGATGTGCGCGATGCCGACCAGGTCACCTCAATGGTTGCGGCTGCCCGCGAGGCCCTTGGTCCCATTCATGTCCTGGTGACCAGCGCCGGTATCGGCCTCCGCGCGCCTATTCAGGAGACCAGCGAAGCCCAGTGGGACGCGGTCCTCGACACGCTGCTCAAGGGCACTTTTCTCGTCTGCCGCGCAGTGATACCCCAGATGATCGAGCTTGGCGGCGGCAATATTATTACCCTTGGCGCCCCGCTCGAACGCATCGCCGTACCCGGCTTCGGCGCGTATTACGCCGCAAAGTGCGCCGTTGACGGCCTCACGCGGGTGATGGCCAGGGATCTCCGTCGCTTCGGGATCAATGTCAATGCTTTGCACCCGGGGGGCTTCGCCGATACGCGCCTGGTCCGCGAAACAGTGCCCGAGGTCCGTTCAGGTCTGCTCGCTCCCGAGACGGTCGCTGCTGCAGCGGTTGATCTCGCCGCCCTGCCCCCACGCGGGCCAACCGGCCAGACCGTTGATGCCCATCAATGGAGATCCGACGAATATGAAGCCCAGCACAATTTGGGGGCTTGACAAAACCTGTGCAAAACGTGAAAATAGGGTTGCTTCAATGGTTGAGGCTCCAGATATGTCACTGCTAAAGTATCAGGTGATCCTCCGCTCCGCAAAGCGGCAAAGCTCCGGCAACGGCGCCACAGCACCGCGTCTGGTCTATGTTGGTTCCGCTTGCGTCATTCAGGAGAACGAACCGTGAAGCTCTTTCGCCGATCTACAGATAGTGCTACCGATGAGGCTCTGGCGTTTAACTCCTCTGCTGCTGAGCCGGAGGAGACTGAGGAGTGGGACGCTGAAGAGGCTGAACTTGAATTCGAAGAGCTTGAGCTTGAAGTTGAGGAGCCTGAAGTCACAGACATCGAGCCGGTTGAGGACTCGGTGCAGTTGTACCTTCAGGAGATTGGGCAGGTTCCGTTGCTGACGGCGGAAGAGGAGCGCGACCTGGCTATGAAAATCAGCCGTGGCAAGGAAGCGCGCCAGCGTCTCAACAATGAGGAGTACGCCTCGGGTCAGGAACGCTTCCATCTTGAGCAGGACATCGCTCGCGGCGAAGATGCTCGTCGCAAGCTGATCCAGGCCAATCTGCGCCTGGTGGTCAGCGTGGCGAAGAAATATATTGGCAGCCCGATGGCCTTCATGGATCTGGTTCAGGAAGGCAACATCGGTCTGATGCGCGCCGTCGAAAAGTTTGATTATACCAAGGGCAACCGTTTCAGCACCTACGCGACCTGGTGGATCCGCCAGGCGGTGACCCGCTCGATCGCCGAACAGAGCCGCCTTATTCGCCTGCCGGTGCACCTTAGCGAGTCGATTGTGCATCTGCGCCGCGCGATTTATAAACTGGAGCAGCAGCTCGAGCGTGAACCGACGCCCGAAGAGATCGCCCACACGATGGGCATGAGCTTGCGCAAGGTGAAGCGCCTGTTGCGAGCCTCGACCCAGCCGGTTTCGCTCGAGCAGCCCCTTAATTACGAGAGTGAGGGTCGCGTCGGCGAACTCCTCGCCGATGAGAATCAGGAAACGCCGATGGAGATCGCGGCGGCGAATATGCTTCATGCGGAATTGAATGCTGCACTCAACGATCTCCCGGAACGCGAGCGCAAGATCTTGCAGTTGCGCTACGGGCTGATCGATGGCCAGCGCCGCACCCTCGAAGAGGTCGGGGTCGCCTTCGGCATCACCCGCGAGCGCACCCGCCAGATCGAGGCCGAGGCGCTGCGCCGTCTGCGCCATCCCAGTGTGGGCATGCGTCTCCAGGGATACCTGGATTAGTACTTGTCTCGGTACGCTTGATGCAAAACCGTGAAGGCGCAAAGCGTCTGGTGATTGCCTGCCTTTGCGCTTTCGTATCTTTGCGTTGTAATGAGCAGTGTCAGCGGGAAGGCTCAGGAACTTTCCCCTGGTGGTCGTAGGGTTCTTGTGCCAGGATCTGGCCTTCTCAGACCCTCGCCTCCGGGGGATGTCGCTTGCCCCTGGATGGAAATGGGTAAACCTGGGGGGCTGTTCCTCCCAGAACCTCCCGCACGCGGCCTCTATTCACCTCAGCGGCGCAGAAATGGCAAATAGAGCTGCTGCCGACTATCCAACTGGATCGTCTGGGTGAGTGTCGTGCTATTCCCGGACCGATCGCTGAAGCGTACCGCCAGCACATGCCGCCCCGCGGTGACCGGCAGGGTCCAGCGATAGGCGTCGTAGTAGGGTTGCGGGGCCTCAAAGACGCCGTTTAACCCGAACTGCACGGCCATGATGCCGCCCTGGTCGTCGAGGGCGTTGGTGTCAATCCGCAGCGCGCGTTCACTGAGCCGTATCACTGCCGCATCATCCCTCGGCGGCGCTGCAGCAAGCGCTGCAACCTCCGCCGGACTCAGGGCGCGGTTGTAGATCGACAGGTCGTCCAGGCGAACACCACTGTGTCGCCCTCCCGCGCCAAAGCGTCCTAGCCGCAACACCTCGCCCAGTTCCGTGGGTAATTCGATCCCCCGTATCTCCGCGGCCAGGCTGCCATCCAGATAGAGCGCCTTGTGCCCCCCATCCGCCTCCCAGGTGATGGCCAGATGATGCCAGCCCGCGCCGAGGGTGTCGGGCGCGGCGAGCAGGTCGCGGCTGGCCTCGGTGTTGCCGGTCGTCCAGAAGACCCACGCCGGGGCGCTGTCGGGTCCGCCGTTGTCGCGGCGGAGGGCCAGCGTGTTGCGGTACGCCGGTGCGTCCTCGGGATTGGCGCTGGCAGCGAACAGGTAGTGCCGGGGAACGCTGCCGTCAGGGTAGCTCGCGGGCAGTTCGGCCCAGAGGCTGATGGTCCCGACGCGCGGGTCGAGATTGCCCGCGAGGGGATAAGCAACTTCCGCCGGGCCAGGTTCGAGCGCCTGTCCGGCGCGGCCTGGCCCGAAGCGGGGCGTACCGCTGCTCCGCGGGAATCCCCGGCCAACCCGTTGCATCAGATGGCCGTCGAACCCCGTTGCGAACAACATATCGTCCGGCGGAGCGATGGTGATCGCTGCCACCGGCGGCGTCTGGTCGGGGCCGGGAAGCCGGCTGCTGAGCAGGGGCGCGCTGGCGCCCGGCGGGGTGAAGTCGTAGGTCCCGATGAGTGAGGGCGACCAGAGCCACTCGCCGGGGAGGCAACCGGCGTAGGCTGCGCAGGGGTCGGGACCGGGCCCGAACCAGCCATAGGGGTCGATCTGCTTGCCGAAGCGCCGCACCTCAAAATGGAGATGGGGCGTGCCGCCGGGGACGCGGCTCGGCCCGCTGATGCCGAGGTAGGCGCCCGCCGCCACTGATGTGCCCTGGCTGGTGTCAATGCGCCCCTCGAAGATCGGCGCGAAGCCCCCCAGGTGCCAGTAGACCGTCTCGTAACCGCCGGGGTGGACGATCACCACCCCGTAGTCGGGACGGGTGCGAGCGTAGGCGATCCCGGCGGCAGCGGCGAGGATGGGCGTGCCAATGGGCCGATCGGGGAAGTAGTAGTCGTGGCCGTCGTGCCCATCATACTGCACGTGCGCCAGCCCAAGGTAATTCGCTACAATAGTATTGCCGTCGCTGCCACTGTCAACGGTGGGATAGGTATGGTCGAAGTAGGCCAGATGGACCACCCGGATGCCAGCGGGCCAGGGCTGCAGGAGGGTCAGGTCGCCCGGGTCGCTGGCGGACGCGGATGGGGTGCTGGCCGAGGGCATAGTCGTGCCAAGGGCGGGCGGGCCGATCACGATCAGTTCATTGTTGAAGTAGGCGGCGAAGGCCTGGTTGAAGCGTTCCACTACCAAGCGCCACTCGGCGAGGGTGCGCCCCGCGGCGAGGAAGCGCTGTACGGCCACCCCTTCGGGGGCCTGTTCGAGGGTGAGGGTCAGGGTCTGCCCATCGCTGAAGCGCAGGGTAGGCGGGCGCTCGTAGGGACCGAGGCCGGCGCGAAGTTCGCGGCTGGCCCAGTCGATCTGCGCGGCGAAACCCTCAGGTCCGGCAGGGCCGAAGGGCTGCCGGAGAGTTGTGGCAGGCGGCGCCGGGTCGCTCAGCAGGCCCGCAGCGGCCTCGAGCAGCGCCAGGTGCAGGCGGGGGCTGAGGCCATAGAAGAGCGCTGCGCTCTCGATGATCTCGGCGACGCCCCGCCCATCCTCGCGGTAGCCTTTGAGGAGGCCGGGCTGGGCCTCAAGGAAGCGTTGAACGCCGAGGTCGCTACCCTCTTGCGCCACGACGAATGGCCCGGGCAGGCTGGTCGCCAGGAGCGTGGCCAGCAGTACCGTCGCGAGTATGGCCCGCAGACTCAATGGAGACTCCAGCTATGGGCATCCTTGCGGATGCAGGAGAACCTGGCTCTACAGATGCGCGCGGGAGAGGGGACAGGGATGATGGGCATCAGCGCGTTCTCAGTCATTACCTCTATGAACGCCGATGTTCCCGCTCTTTTGGCATCCCGTAGCATGAACCGGGAAACCGCCCCAGAGGTGCGTTGAGGTCCGCTGTCGAGCTGAAACCAGGCTTCTTGTGCGCGTATCGTAGCACGCACCGATGCGGCTGACAAGGTGAGCCACGGCTACTGACAGGGCCGATGCAACGTCTGCCTCAGCCGGGGGTAGCTGCCCGATACAGTCATTGGGGTCCGGGTCCTGCCGCCCAGGAGGTTGCATCGGCCCTGCGACTCCTGCCTCACGCTCCTGCTGGTTTGCCATCACAGAGGATGGCCCGTGCGCCTGCATGGCAGGTCCTTGCGCCATCTCCACCGGTGGCGTCGCTTTGTTCTGAAGCGTTCGTATCAGGGTGATTGCCCGAGCCGAAACACGTCTGCTATAATCCGGCGCACCACGAACACATGCGACGGGCCTGCCCCACGCCGGGCGCAACGGCTACCTGTGCCTGAGTTGCTGAGGAGGAGCGATGGCGCCAATCTTGCAGCCGGCCCCGGCTACCGGGTCGGGCTTTGACCCTGACTACTTGCCGGTCTTCGAGGACAAGCTCTTCATCGAAGGGCCGCTGGTCCGGCGACGCCTGGTCAATTTCTTCGTGCTGCTCGTGCTCTCCACGGTGATTGCCACCTACGGCGTGCTCGCCGACTCTACGGCGACGGTCATCGGGGCGATGATCGTCGCGCCCCTGATGGGGCCGATCATGGCGACCGCCGCCGCCGTGGTGATGGGTTCGCTGCCGCGTGCGCTGCGCGCCCTGGTCCTCGCTGTCGCCGGCATCGCGACCGTGGTTGTCCTATCATACCTGCTGGCCGCGGTTGTCCCCGACGTAGCGATCTCCTTCACGGGCAACGGCGAGATCGCCTCGCGCATCAATCCCAATCTCTACGCCCTGCTCACGGCCCTCGGCGCGGGCGCAGCCGGGGCCTTCATCACCTCGCGCGCCGAGATCGCCGACTCGATCGGCGGCGTCGCCATTGCCATCTCGCTGGTTCCCCCGCTCTGTGTCGTGGGTATCGCCCTGCACGAAGCGCAGTACGGCCCGGCCATGGGGGCAATGCTGCTGTTCCTGACCAACTTCCTCGCCATTTTGCTGGCGGGCGGCGGTGTCTTTGTCGTCCTGGGCCTCGGCGCGCTCGCGCTCACCCCGGAGCAAGCGCGGCTTCGCCAGCGCGCCTTCGCCATTTTCACCGCGGGCATCCTGATCGTGGCGCTGCCGCTCTCCGTGACCAGCTATCACGCCATTCGGCACGCAATCGACGCCAGGCGCGCGACGGGCGTCGTAGAGACCTGGCTCGATGACTCCGGCTATGCTGTGCTCATCGTCAACGTCAACGGGCAGGAGGTCAGGGTCGCGGTGGAAGGCGCTGGCGAGCTGAAGCCGGCGCAGGAGCTTGCCGACAGCCTGGCCGACGCGCTCGATCGTCCGGTGATCGTCATGTTACGGACGGTGCACGCAGAGACGGCGGCGTCGAAGCGCCCTGAGTGAGGGGCCGGATAGTATGGTTGCCCTGGATCGCGCCCTGTGTGAGACCTGCCGGGACGCCCGCTATGACCTGCACATCAATTACCGCCAGGAACTGCCGCCGCTGCCACCGCCCCCCGAAGATGCCGCCTGGCTCGATGCCCATCTGCGCGAGCACGGCCTGCGCAGGTAGCCGGTGGTCTCAACCCGGGCATGAGCAGCAGTGACGTTCCGCGCGGCGCGGGCCGGTCAGCCGGGATCGGCTCGCCGTCAGTACGCGGCTGGGGTGCATGGCAAACCACTATACCTTTGCGCTGTTTGTCTGAACCTGCCGGTCGAGCCTGGCCCGGGCGGTGGCCGGCGCCGCTGCCTCGTCCATCTCCTGCTCGAGGGCCGTAAGTGCGTAGCATACCGCCAGATCGCCCGCCGCGCCGGCGATGGCCCGCGCCCGGCGCAGGAGCGTTGCCTGCTGCTCCGCCCCGGTACGCATGTGTGCGGGGGTCTGGGCTATAATCGTGGTATGGACGCTCCTCGCCCGGTCTTCACTTCAGTGCGCGCGCCGGTTCTGGTGAGCTACCTGGTTGCCGTATTCGCCAGCGTGGTGGCGCTGGTTGCCACGAACCTGCTTGCGCCCCTGGTCGGGCAGTGGGGTTTTGCCTTATTTCTGCTTGCGGTGGCAGTGAGCGCTTGGTACGGCGGGTACGGACCAGGGTTGCTGGCCACGACACTCTCGGTGCTGGCAAGCGTCTATGGGCCGCTGGCGCTCTCATCTATGCTGACGGTTTCGTATGTCTTGCGTCTGGCGGTCTTCGTCTTCGTGGCCGTGGTCATTAGTGCGCTCAGCGAGGCTCGCCTGCGTTCTGAGAGCTTCGCCCAGGCTGAACAAGAACGCTATGCGGTCATCCTCGGTAGTATCGGTGACGCGGTGATCGTTACCGATGCCGCGGGACGGATCACCGCGATGAACCCTGTTGCCGAGCAACTCACCGGCTGGCGCTTTGACGAAGCCCGTCTGCGTCCTATCGGCGAGGTGTTGCGAGCCGTCCACGAAACCACGCGGCTGCCGCTGGAGAGTTCAGTCGAGCGGGCCTTGCGTGAGGGCCAGGTGGCGGCGCTGGCGCCGGGCACGTTGCTGCTGGCCCGTGATGGCATCGAGCGCCCTATCGAGGACAGCGCCGCGCCGGTGCGTACCGGGCGCGGCGTGCTGATCGGCGCAGTGCTTGTCTTCCGCGATGTCAGCGCGCGCCGCGCCGAGGAGCGCGCGCGTGAGGAGGCCCTGCGCCGCGAGCGCGAGGCCCGTGACCAGGCCGAGCGCGCGGAACGGCGCGCGGCGTTTCTTGCCCAGGCCAGCGCCATCCTGGCCTCCTCGCTGGCATCCGAAGAGACGCTGCAGGCCATTGCCCGCCTCGCAGTCGCCGAAGTCGCCGACATGTGCGTGGTGTTCGCACGGCAACCCGATGGCGCGCTCCGTCGTGTGGTTACTGTACATGTCGATCCCGACCTGGAGGGGCAGTTGCGCACCCTCCAATCGCAGGTGATCGATCCGCAGAGCGATCATCCCGCCGCCATTGCCATCCGTACCGGCCAGGCGCTGCTCAATCCGCCTGTCCCGGAAACGTTTGTCACCGCCGCTGCGACCGATGCCGAACACCTCGAGCGCCTCCGCGCCACGATGCCTCGTTCCCACATTGTCGTGCCGCTGGTTGCCCGCGGGGTGGTGACCGGCGCGGTGTCGCTGGGGATGAACACCTCCGGGCGGGTCTTTACCGAAGCCGATATCAGCCTAGTGCGTGAACTGGCGGAGCGGGCCGCTATTGCGCTGGATAATGCCAGGCTGTACGAAGCGGCGCAACAGGCCATTGGTGTACGTGATAGCTTCCTCTCCCTCGCCGTTCACGAGCTACGCACACCGCTCGCCGCTGCCCTCGGGAACGTGCAGTTGCTCATTCGGCGCGTCGAGCGCGCCGGTCTGGCCGACGATCGCTATGGCCGCAATCTGCGCATCGTTGAGGGGCAACTCCGTCGTCTGGCAAACCTGGTGGATATGTTGCTCGATGTCTCACGTCTGGAGGCCGGCCAGTTGAGCATTCAGCGTGCTCCGGTGGATCTGGTGGCCCTGGCGCGCCGGGTCATCGAACGCGCCGAAGGCTCACTTGTCACGCACGTCTTGCGCTATGACGGTCCTGCCGAACCGATCCGCATCGAGGGTGATGCCGTGCGTCTTGAACAGGTGCTCGACAATCTGCTGCAGAATGCCGCGAAGTACAGCCCTCTCGGAAGTACCATTACCGTGCTGGCGGGTCAGCAGCAGGAACGGGTCTGGTTCGCCGTGCGTGACGAGGGTGTAGGGATCAATCCGGCTGCATTGCCTTACCTTTTCGATCGCTTCTACCGTGCCCGTGACCCCTCTACCCGCGCCGTGCCTGGTATGGGTGTCGGCCTCTACGTTGTGCGCGAGATCGTCGCAATGCACGGCGGAACGGTGCAGGTCGAGAGTGAGCCGGGCAGAGGCAGCACCTTTACCGTCTGGTTGCCACGGTAATGCTCCAGGGCCATCCTCTGGATAGCCGCACTTTTGGCGCTCCTAAACCCTGACGCTGGTCTGCGTAATTTTGCGGCGCATTCTTGCCAAAATACGCCCGTGGTCGTTACACTGTCTTCGCAGGCACGCGTTCGCCGTGCCGCTCTTTGGGTTACCTTTCGCCGGAATTGCGGAGGGCGCAGCCCTCCGCGATCTTTTATGTTCATGGCGTCGGACCATTTCTTTCGAGCAGAGCGTATGCGCATCATTGCCAGGTCTCATTGGGAAGCCATCTGCGGCGATCCGAAATCCAAAATCCAAAATCCGAAATGGCGCCAGGCCACCGGGGTTCCAGTACACAGATGACGCAACCTCCATCCCTTGCCCGTTTTATGTGGCTGTCGATCGCCGCGGCGATCGCTACCATTGGCCTCAAACTGGCCGCCTTCTGGCTGACCGGTTCGGTTGGCCTGCTCTCGGACGCCCTCGAGTCGCTCGTTAATCTCGCCGCCGCAGTGATGGCGCTGGCCATGCTCACGATCGCCGCCCGCCCCGCCGATGAGGACCATGCTTACGGCCACACCAAGGCGGAGTACTTCGCCAGCGCCACCGAGGGCTTGCTGATCCTCATCGCTGCCGGCAGCATCATCTGGGCCGCCGTGCCGCGCCTGCTGGCGCCCGCGCCCCTCGAGCAGATCGGCCTGGGCCTGACCGTTTCCCTGGTCGCCTCGCTGATCAACTTTGCGGTCGCGCGCATCCTGCTCCGCGCCGGTCGCAAACACGGCTCCATCGCCCTCGAGGCCGATGCCCACCACCTGATGACCGATGTCTGGACCTCAGTTGGCGTCACGGTCGGCGTCGCGCTGGTCTGGCTCACTGGCTGGACGCGGCTCGATCCGCTGATCGCCCTGCTGGTCGCCGCGAATATCATCCGCTCCGGCATCGAAATAGTGCGTCGCTCAGCCCTGGGGCTGATGGATACCTCTATCCCCCCCGAGGAACTGGCCCGTGTGCGCGCGGTGCTCGATGAGTACGCCGCCCGCGGCGTGGATTACCACGCCCTCCGCACCCGCCAGGCCGCCGCGCGCCGTTTTGTTTCCCTCCACCTGCTCGTGCCCGATACCTGGACCGTGCAGCAAGGGCATGACCTGGCCGAGGAGGTCGAACGCGAGATTCGCGAGACCCTGCCCAATACCTCGGTGTTTACCCACGTCGAGCCGCGCGGTGATCCCGCCTCGTGGAGAGATGTAAAGTTATGAGGATAGCATCGCCGCTTGAGCCACGGCCCGACAAAGCGCGGAAGCCAAAGCTTTCCCGGCCCCTGGGCATGGGTGTGGGGAAGCCTGGCTTCCTCAGGTATCTTACGCCGTGTTCTTCAACCCCGCCGCGACGCCATGAATTGACATAAGCACAAAGTTTCCAACTCTGCGATCGGCCTGGCCTCGCGGAAGCAAGTCACAAAGCGATAATCTTCGTAGATCAACGCGCAGTAGACATTGCGCGCCACCTCGCTCAGTTCCTCCATGTCGGCTGCGGCGCGGCGAAGTCGCGCCGCACCAGAAAGGGACGATCTTCAGGGTCCTGCGGCCCCCGCAACCCCCGCCAGGGGCAGAGTGACAACGTAGAAATATACGGCAATCCAAAATCGTATTACTCTCCGCCTTCGGCGACCATATCTTCGACATGGGCAGCGTCATTGAGCCGCATCAGCCGCCAGCCATTGCGCCCCAGGCGCAACTCGGTGAGCGAGCCGTTGTCCAGCCACATCCGCCCGAAGTTGCCCAGGTCCAGGCCAATCACGTGGCAGAGGAGGGCGCGGATGGTGCCACCGTGGGACACGGCCACCACCACCTCACCCTGGGTATGGCTCTCCTGAATGCGCTGGAGCGCCACCAGCGCCCGGGACTGCAACTGGGCGTAGCTCTCGCCGCCGAGGCGCACCGTGCGCGCCGGGTCGCGCCGGTACTCGGCCATGTGGTCAGGGAAGCGCCGGTAGAGTTCCTCGGGGGTCAGGCCCTCCCACTGCCCGACATCAATCTCGCGCAACTCGGGCATCGGCACGGGCGTCTGGCCGATGGCCGCGCCAATGATCTCGGCGGTCTCCCAGGCGCGGGCGATGTCGCTGGCGTACAGCGCGCGCACCTCCAGCCTCCGCAGGCGCGCGGCGGCGCGGCGGGCCTGCTCACGCCCGCGTTCGTTCAACGGAACATTGGCGTGACCCTGATACTGGAGCGTAACGTTCCACGGCGTTTCGCCGTGGCGGACGAGGATGAGGCGCATGGGGTCTCACTTATGCCTGGACACGGTTTCGCTGCGTGGCCGTCTGGGGAGTTGCGGGGAGGCGTAGCCTCTCCGCGCCCTTCCAGCGCTTCTATTATACCGGTGGATGGGTCGTTCTGCCTTGACACAACGTTCATCCAGGTCCGGGGCAATCCGAAGGGGCGCCTCACCGGCTGCCACTGTGGGTGGGGCTATGGGGAAACGCGGTTTCCCCATCACTCCTCAATCCCCACGGCGCGCACCGCGACCTCCGCATCGGGTGCGTGCAACTGCACCGAGGTCGCGCCGCTCTCGATCCGCAACGCCACCTCGTGGCGCTCCTGGCCCCCGTGGAGGGCGAGGGTCGCCTGTGCCTGCCCATTGACCCCGATGTCCAGACGCCCTGGCGCCGGGCTGGTCAGTTCCAGGGTAAGGATGATGCTGCCGGGGCGGGCGCTGTAGATCAGCACTTCGGCCTCGTCGAGTATGCGCCGCTCGACCCCCCCGGGGGTGGTCGCCACCGGCGACCACCCCTCCCCGATGCCGAGGAACGGCAGCGGATCGTCTGGCGGCGCCACCTTATACGCCAGCACCGACCCCGCCGGGATCGGTTTCATTGGCCCCATAGCCCGTAGCAACCCCGATGCGCGAAACGGGTCGGAGCAGGTCAGCACCGCGATCTGGCGCTCGGGCGGCGCCCCGCCCGCGGCGGCTTCGGCGACTTTCTGCAGGTAGTGGTAGCTCAGCGCCCCGCCGGTCCCGTGAAGCATCAGGTAGCGGACGTTGAAGTAACTGAAGACGCTGGCCGCGATCTCCGCGGGCTTCTGGGCGATGATGTCCCGCTGGGGGCCGGCGTAGGCGAACATGCGCACCGTCGGGATTTGCTCGACCAGGGGGTAGGGCAGGGTACGGGAGGTGTAGCCGCCCACGAGGTACTTCCGGTGGGCGATCTGAAAGAGCAGGAACGTGGGGCTGACGTCGTAGTAGAAGGGTGATTCGAGGATGGCGTAATCTTCGGGATCTTGTCCCAGGTTGTTGTAGAGAGGCGGCACGTAGACCCAGACCATGGGGAAGGGCGTGGTCAGGTTCTCGAAGGCGATCAGCGCGACCAGGCCGGCCAGGGCCAGGTTAGCGGCCCGTCCGGGGCGCCGCGCGCGCCGTTCCAGCGCGGCCAGTAAGCGCCGCGCGCCCAGCGCCGCCAGAATGGCCAGCGCAAGCATCGTGTATACCGCGAA
The DNA here is from genome assembly GCA_937918935.1 of uncultured Chloroflexales bacterium. Lineage (GTDB taxonomy): Bacteria > Chloroflexota > Chloroflexia > Chloroflexales > Chloroflexaceae > JACAEO01. The sequence goes on from CAKZSI010000019.1 coordinate 68,029, forward strand.
GCGGACGGGGTAGCGCGAGATTCTCACCAGCGGCAGTTCGTAGAGCAGCGCCCCGGGCAGCGGCAGGCCGGTCCGCCACCCCAGGATCTGCAATTGCGGCCCCAGGGCCAGCAGGGCAAACAGCAGCCCGCTAAGCAGCCAGAAGCGCCCGGCCCGTCCGCGCAGGCCCAATCCTGCCAGGACAAGAGCCACGAACCCCAGATAGACCGTCTTGTTCTGGATGTGGACATTGTCCTTGTACCCCTGTAGACGCTCGGCGAGCGGCCCGAGGAGCGGGTGGATCTGGCTGGGGATGAAGAAATCGGCCAGGTCGGCCGAATGCTCCAGGCGAAAGGTCGGGCCGCCCTCGGTGTCGGCGCCGGGCGTCTGGCTGG
>CAKZSI010000020.1 GCA_937918935.1 uncultured Chloroflexales bacterium
GTTGCGTTGGTTTTGGCAGCTACTCCGCCAAAACCAACGCAACATGACCGTATCGGGCGGCTACGCTGCCCCGATCCTCCCGCTGGAGGCGGACGTTGCCTCAGCCCTGTTCGCCGTCGCGAGTCGGGCAGTCTTGCGTCAGATGTGGTAAGATTGCATCTCAATAGAGCCTCTTATCGTTTTGACAGAGCAGAAAAGTTCAACTAAGGTGTGTTACATGGTATCGGATTAACGAGGTGGCCGATATGTCTGCAACCCTGACATTTTATGAGTTCTTCGCTGGCGGTGGTCTGGCTCGCATTGGCCTCGGGCCAGATTGGCAGTGTTTGTTCGCAAATGATATTGACGAAAAAAACATCCGTCTACCGACGCAACTTTGCTGGCGGCGCTGAACTTGTAGTTGATGATGTTCGTCGCCTGAACACGAGTATGTTGCCTGGTCATGCCATGCTCGCATGGGCGTCGTTTCCATGTCAGGACTTGTCTCTCGCCGGGAAAGGTCAGGGAATTCACGCCGATCGCAGCGGTACGTTCTGGGCCTTCTGGCGACTCATCACCGATCTTGCCGCCGGGGGGCGTCTGGTTCCTCTGGTGGCACTGGAAAATGTGACCGGTCTGCTGACGGCTGATCGCGGTCGTTCGATGCAGGTGTTGAGCGATGCCCTGGTAGAAGCCGGATACCGGTTTGGCGCGCTGATCATTGATGCCGCTCATTTTGTTCCCCAGTCTCGCCCGCGCCTCTTTATTGTTGCCGTTCATGAAACATGGCCGCTCCCGAACGACGTCATGCTGGCGCAACCGCATCCCATCTGGCATCTCCCCGTCCTGGTGCAGTCATATCAAGCCCTGTCACCTCGGATCCGCCGGGCATGGATCTGGTGGCGTTTGCCGGCGCCCAATCGATTGCGTCCATCACTCCGGAGGAGACGAACCGGTTACTGTCGTTAATGGCGCCGCGTCATCTGGCGAAAGTCCATCAGGCTCAAACGAGCGGTTTGCCAACTGTTGGAATGGTCTATCGGCGCACCCGTATCGAGCAAGGCAAAAAGGCTCAGCGCGCCGAAGTGCGCTTTGACGGCGTTAGTGGTTGTCTGCGCACGCCTGCCGGCGGATCAAGCCGACAATTTTTGTTGCTCGTCGAGAGAGAACGCATTCGATCCCGACTCCTGTCAGTACGCGAAGCGGTGCGCCTCATAGGATTGCCGGATACGTATGAACTCCCGGAACGCTATAACGATGGCTATCACGTCATGGGCGACGCAATCGCTCCCCCGGCGGTCGCCTGGTTGGAGCGCCACCTGCTTCGACCGCTGGCGCCTGGTGACGAGTCAGTATGTGTCGCGATCGGAGATGTGTATGTCCAGCAAGCACTCGATCATCTTTTGTGAACTCTCCCCCTGTTCTTCGGACGATGTCGTTTACGTGCAGATCGAAGCCACAATGGCGGGAAGCGTCACGCAACGACGCACCGTATACACCAGAAATGGCGTCACGATCGCTGAATCGAAATGGACAGACATTCGGCGGGCGTAATATTTTGCTCACCTTAGCAAAAAACACCGGTGGTGCGATATTTTCAACTCCGGTTGTCAAGGATCGCTGCAAGTTGATTGCAAGGCGCTGTTGCTGACCCGGCTCATATACGCAGAACTATCTGATCGCAGGACATTGGCGGAGAATAACTATGCCGGATCTCTTCTCACCTGAAGAACGCAGCCGGGTGATGGCAAAGGTCCGCGGACAGGATACCAACCCTGAAAAGATTGTCCGTTCGCTGATCCACCGGATGGGTTATCGATTTCGTTTGCACGTCAAGGATTTGCCTGGCAAACCCGATATTGTCCTGCCTAAACATCGTAAAGTTGTATTTGCCCATGGCTGTTTCTGGCGCCAGCATCCGGGATGCGAGCACGCGGCGCGCCCCGGCAGCAATACTGAATACTGGAACAAAAAGCTCGATCGGAATGTGATTCGTGATCAAGAACATCTTGAGCGCCTTCTCTATCTCGGTTGGAACGTGTTGATCGTCTGGGAATGCGAACTGAAAGACCTTGATCAGCTTGTCGAGAAATTGCGAAGATTTTTGTCTGATGAATGATACTTTCCTGTCCGTACCTCTACGGTGTAGTCCCTCCGCACTTCCTTGCAGCGAAAACTGCCGCACATGACAAAGTAGAGCTACACGGCGACTCATACCTTCCACGGCTATCTAATCTTATATGAGGACGTATGAACTACGATGTGGTTGGCGTTGGCGTGGCCTCGCTCGATTTCATCGGCGTGATGGCCGGCGAACCGCACTTCGGCGCCAAGCAACCCCTGGCGGGCTGGATCGAGATGGGCGGCGGCCCCGTCGCCACGGCGCTGGCGACCATGGCCCGCCTTGGCGCCCGCGTGGCCATGGCCGGCGCCGTAGGTGACGATGGCTACGGTGAACGCATTCTGCGCGACCTGCGCGCCTGTGGCGTCGATCCCGTCGGCATGCACGTGCGTCCCGGCAGGTCGCACATCGCCTTCGTGCTGGCCGAACCGGGGCGCGACCGGCGCACGATCTTCTTCCACCACGACCCGGCAGTGCTGACCGGCATTCCTCTCGACCGCAACCTGATCACCTCGGCGCGGGCCCTGGCCCTCGATACGCATCTCACCGACGCCGCGCTACAGGCCGCCCGCTGGATGCGCGCCGCCGGGGGCCTGGTGATGCTCGATGCCGAGCGGGTGCGCGAGCAAACCCTGGAGTTGTTGCCCCTCTGCGACCTGCTGGTGGTCTCCGAGCGGTTCGGGCGCGAGGCCACCGGCATGGAGCACCCCTGGGAGGCCGCCCGCGTCCTCCACAGCCGCTACGGGCGCCTCGCCCTGGTCACGGCGGGCGCCGAGGGGAGCTGGTGCGCCCACGAGGGTGAACTGTTTCACACCCCCGCCTTCGAGGTCGAACCGGTTGACACTACCGGCGCCGGTGATGTCTTCCACGGCGCTTTTCTCTACGCCCTGCTCGCCGGCGACGATGTGCGCCGCGCCGCGCGCTTCGCCAGCGCCGCCGCGGCCCTGAGTTGCAAGGGCCTGGGCGGACGGGGCAACCTTCCCACCCTCGGCGAGATTGAACAACTCCTCGGTTCGGCTTGAGGTAAACACGAAAGGGTGTGGGAGGGCCTCGCCCTCCCACACCCATTCGCATCAAAACACGATCCGGCGTCGTCGCAGCGCTACGCTCTGCACCAGCCCGATCCCCAGCAACACCGTAATCGTAAAACTGCCGCCGTGGGAGATCAGTGGCAGCGGCAGGCCGGTGACCGGCACCAGGCTCAGGTTCATGCCGATGTTGATCAGCACGTGGATGAAGAGCATGGTGAACACGCCCAGGGCCAGCAGCCGCCCAAAAAGGTCACGCGCCTGCCCTGCGATGCTTAGCGCCTGCCAGAGCAACAGCGCCTGAAAGACGATCAGCACCAGCGCGCCGATGAAGCCCATCTCCTCGGCGATCACCGCAAAGATGAAGTCGGTGTGCTGGATCGGCACGTAGTTGCCCTGGCTGAACACGCCGCGTGTCAGCCCGGAGCCAAACCAGCCCCCCTGGCCAATCGCATTGAGCGCCTGCACGACGTTGTAGGCGTCGTCACGGTTCACCTGGGCCGGGTCGGTGAGCAGGTAAAAGAAGGTTAACAGGCGGCGTCGCTGGTACTCATCGAGCAGCAGGTCGGTGGTCCAGGTGAGGTAGAGGAGCGGCACGGCCAGGAGCGCCAGCGCGACGAATTGCTGCGGGCGCAGGCCGCTGCCCCAGGCCATTGCCAGCCAGATTCCCAGCATCACCACGGCTGTCCCCAGGTCAGGCTGCAACAGCACCAGCAGGGTGGGGAGCAGACTGATCGCCAGCCCCCCCAGTTGCACCGGCCAGCTCCCGCGCCGCGTCTCGAAGTGCTGAAAATAGGCCGCCAGGGCGAGTACCAGGACCAGTTTCGCCGGTTCGGCCGGCTGCACCGTGCGTTCGCCGATGGCGATCCAGCTCTGCGCTCCGCCGCTTACCTGGCCGATCAGATGGACGATGCCCAGGATGCCGATCATGACCACGTAGAGTGGTCTGGCCAGACTGGAGAGCAAGCGGTAATCGAGCAGCGTCGCCAGGGTCATGGCCACCAGGCCAATGCCGATATAGACAAGTTGTCGTGGAAACAGAACCCTCAGCGGCGTTCCATTGAAAGTTACCGCGGTGAGGGTGGCGCTGTAGACGGCCAGGGCGCCGATGACCAGCAGCACCAGCACGCAGACGAGCAGGGGCCAGTTGTACTCGCGCCAGCGACGTGCTTCCATTAGCGGTCAGGTGGTAAGGGGCCGGTCGAGAGCCTCGGCGATGCGGCGCACCTGCTCCATCATAGCGGCAAAACGCGCCGGCACCAGGGACTGGTGGCCGTCGCACACGGCGAAGGCCGGATTGTCGTGCACCTCGACGATCAGCCCATCCGCGCCGGCGGCCACGGCTGCGCGAGCCATTGGCTGCACCTGATCCCAGCGACCGCTGGCGTGCGACGGATCAACGATTACCGGCAGGTGCGAGAGTTGCTTGATCAGCGGCACGGCGCCAAGATCAAGGGTAAAGCGGCGCGAGTCGTCAAAGGTGCGGATGCCCCGTTCGCAGAGCACCACGTCGGGATTGCCCTCATTGAGGATGTACTCGGCGGCGAGCAAGAGATCCTGAAGGGTGGCGGCGAAACCGCGCTTGAGCAACACCGGGCGCCGAACGCGCCCCACCGCCCGCAGCAGCGGGTAGTTCTGCATATTGCGGGCCCCGATCTGGAGCATGTCGGCGTACTCCAGCACCAGGGGAAGTGCTTCCACCTCCATCACCTCGGTGACGACCGGCAGGCCGGTAGCAGCGCGGGCCTCGGCCAGGATCTTCAGCCCGGCCTCGCCGAGGCCCTGAAAGGCGTATGGGGAGGTGCGCGGCTTGAATGCTCCTCCCCGCAGAATCGTCGCCCCGGCGGCCTTCACGGCCCGTGCCACGTTCAGGGTCTGCTCCAGGCTCTCAACCGTACACGGGCCGGCCACAATCGTCACGCCGGGGCCGCCGATCGGCACGCCGCCGACGCGCACCACCGTATCGGCCTCGTGAAACTCCCGGCTGACCAGTTTGTACGGCGCCGTCACGCGGATCAGATCGGCGACGCCGGGCAGGCGCAGTAGCCGCGCCGCCTGCTCAATCGCGCCGCGATTGCCCGTGATCCCGATGGCCGTGCGGGTCGGGCCGGGCATGGGATGCGGCGTATAGCCCATCGCCCGGATCTCCGCGCAGACTACCTCGATCTGCTCCACCGTAGCGTGGGCGTCCATCACAACGAGCATGCTCCAACCTGACCAGAGCCGGCGTCTGCCTGCCGGCCATGAGCGACCCGAACGTCGCGATTATTCCACCACCCACGGATCAACTGAGCGGCTCCAATCGCCGATCAGTTCCTCGGGCTTAAAAAACAGGGCGGTTTCCCGCTCACCGCTCTCGGGCGAGTCGGAGGCGTGGATCAGGTTTCGTCCGATGTCAATGCCGAAATCGCCCCGGATCGTCCCGGGGGCGGCTTTGGCCGGATTGGTTGCGCCCACCGTAGTGCGGATCATCTCGACAGTGCCGGCCTTGCCCGCCACCACCGCCACCACCACCGGCGCGGAGGTGATATAGCTCACCAGACCCGCGAAGAAGGCCTTCCCTTCGTGCTCGGCGTAGTGCCGCCGGGCGAGCGCCTCATCGACCTGGATGAGTTTCAGACCGACAAACTTCAGCCCCCGTTGCTCCAGGCGAGTGAGAATCGGCCCGACCAGCCCGCGTTGAACGGCGTCGGGCTTAATGATGATCAGTGCGCGCTCCATAGTTCCTCGTGTGGATATGACGATACCCACATTACTATACCATAGATGTGAAAAAACCTCCTCAGGGGAGGTTTTGCAGGGCCGATGCAACGTTTTTGGGGAGAGTCCCAGACGTGCTCCTTGCGGGCGGTTCCGGCTTCCCACATCCCACCGCTGGAGATCGTTGCGCCGCGAAGCGGCGTGTAGGGTGCCCGGGTTTCCCCACACCACTACCCGCCTGGAGGGGGAGGGAGGAAACCCGGTTTCCCTATGCCCCGGCGTGAGGATAGGCAAGGCGCAAAAACATAGCCTGGCGCCAGGCGCTGTACTGCATAGAGGCGAACGATCAAATCGGCACGGCCTCGCCGATGCGCTTGGCCGCCCGGCGCATCTCCATTTTGATCAGGCCCAGGTTGACGACGCGCTGCGTGATCACCACCAGGATCAACTCCCGCGCTTCCAGGAGCAGGATGGAGCCGTCCTTCGCGTCAATGATCGCGTCAACCAGGGTGCCTACACCAATGCGCTTGGTGGCCTTGTCAATCTCGCCGAAGACGGCCGCCGACATCGCTCCGAGGATCTCCGCATCCTCCTCGTCAAGGAGCGTGCTGGCGACAACAAGCCCGTCTTTTCCGACGAGAAGACTGCCGATCACCCCCTCAACCCGGATCAGGTCTTCGACGATGCGACGCATATGCTAACCTCGCGTTCCTTCTCAACAGGATCTGATAGCTTCAGGTCTGCTAAGCAGCCAGGACAGAGTTCACACCTGCTTTGGAGGGCAACTGTTGGAACCCACGACCCTGAGCGGGGCATCCTGCACGTTCCGTAACACAAATGGTCGGGGCAGGAGGTTTCTGAACGGGCGAAGCCCTCTCAGCCTCTCCCCTTTCAGAACATGCCGGATGCGCCGCTAAAGTCATATCTGACGAGCGGATCAGCGCGCAAAGGCTTGCCCATACGCGGCGATGGCATCGCGCGAACGGCCCTGTCTGGCATACGCATCGCCGAGCAGGCGGAAGATATGCCGCTGCACCCCGGCATCGCTGATCACGTCAATCAATCCCTCCAGTTCCTCGCTAAGCAGATCGAGGTCGTGACCGGCGCGTATCAGGCACTTGTAGGCCATAATCATTACATCGGCCCGACCGGTCTGCGCGCAGAGGCGGCCAATCGCCAGCGCCAGCCCGCTGTTCGTGGGGTCGCCTTCGAGCTGGCGGAGGTATTCGTCCAGTGTGGCGTCACCGGTGGGCGCCAGGTCGCTGAGACGCATCATGAGGGGCACACTGCCTCGCCTCGGCCCCGGTTCGCGCAACCTGGCCGCCTCGCGTCGGGCAAAGCGCTCTTCATCGCGTCCCCGCGTGATCAGCCGCTCGCCCTCGCGGCGCGGAGCCGGCGCCATGCCACTGCTGGTGGACGGTGCTGTGGCGGCGGCTGCACCGGCGATAGGCTCGCTCCTGGCAGCAGGCGCTTTCTGTGGCGGCTCCTGACGTGTGGCTGGCGCCGACGGGGGCTCGGGAAGCGGCGTTTGCCAGATATCGTCGAGGCTGTCAAGCTCTTCCGGTTGGAAAGCCGCATCTTCGGCGTCAACCACTGGCGGTGGTTCATCGATCCGCGGCGCGGTCCGTTTCGTCACCTTCTCAACCGGTGGCACTCCCGCCAGATCGAAGTCGAACAGGTCGGCGTGCTCCTCTGTGGCCGACGCTGCCGCGGGCGCCTCGGCGGCGGCCTGGGCGGCTTCGAACTGGGCGATCTCCTCGGGGGAGAGGCCGAGTTCTGCGAGGGAGAAGGGCGTCAACTCGGGTTCGGCGGGCGGGGCGGCGGGGGCCTCGGCGGCGGCCTGAGCGGCTTGGAGCTGGGCGATCTCCTCGGGGGAGAGGCCAAGGTCTTCGAGGGAGAAGGGCGTCAACTCGGGTTCGGCGGGCGGGGCGGCGGGGGCCTCGGTTGCCTCTGTCAGGCCAAGTGCGGCGATCTCCTCCGGCGACAGGCCCAGTTCCTCCAGCGAGAAAGGAGTCAGTTCAGCCTCCGCGCTATCGGGCGCCGGTGCAACGGCCTCCATATCGCCCTCAGCTTCACCCTCCTCCATGTCAATGATCTCATCACCATCGCGGATCTGGATACCGGCGCGGTGCAGGGCCCAGCCGATTGCCTCAATGCGATCGGCCTCGGCCTCGGGGTCAGACACAACGGCGATGATGTCGGTCAGATCCACATAGCCCTGGCGCTTTCCCAGGCCCATCAGCCGATCAAGCGCCGCGTCACCCTGCTCAGAGATTGTCGTGCTCGCGTCACGCTGCTCTGGAAGGATCGTCTCGAACTGGCCGAGATCAAGACCTTCCAGTTCCTCGGCGCTCAAACCCAGCTCCCGTCCAGCAGTTTGTCCATCGAAGCTCTCCAGGTCGCCGAGATCGAGATCCTCGAAAGAGAACGGTTCGATGTCTTCGGGCAGAGCCTCCCCCGGAGCGGACGGCTGGACCGCGGCGCCGAAATCTTCCGGGGCGAAAGGCTTGAGGCCCGACAGATCAAGCTCAGCGCCGGATGGGGCGGCATCGACGCTTTGCTCATCGGGAGCGAAAGGCATCAGTTCTGGTTCCTCGCCCCTGGACCAGCCGGGCACGATCGTCTCGCCAGTAGCCGGTGAGGGCAATTCACCCCGGGAGGCGGCTTCGAGCTGAGCGATCTCCTCAGGGGAGAGACCGAGGTCTTCGAGGGAGAAAGGCGTCAACTCGGGTTCGGCGGGGGCCTGCTC
>CAKZSI010000021.1 GCA_937918935.1 uncultured Chloroflexales bacterium
TGGGAGGGCAAAGCCCTCCCAGACCCTCCTCCCAGCGTCACGGGCGCTCGAATGGCTGCCCCAGGGCGGCGGGGGCCGGCGCAGCCAGGCGGCTGACCAGCGCCTGCGCGGGCCGGCGCAGGCCTGGCGGCAGCCCGCCGATACGCCGGCTGACCCGCTGGCTACCGGCGAGGTTGACCAGCACCAGCACTGCAATCATCAGCGCGAAGGGCGCCACCTGGAACACCTGCGTCGGCAGGCCCGCCAGCACGCTCTGCATACGCAGGGCCATGATCTCCAGCGCGGCGAAGAGGTAGCAACCCAGCGCCACGCGCCAGGGCCGCCAACCGCCGAAGATGACAATGGCCAGCGCGATCCAGCCGGCGCCAAAGGTGTGACGGTAGCTCCATCCCTGCTTCAGGTCGAGTGAATAGACCGCACCCGCGATGCCTACCAGTGCGCCCCCCGCCACGGTCACCAGGTAGCGCATCGGCGTCACCGGCACGCCACGGGCGTAAGCGGCCTGGGGCCGTTCACCCAGGGCGCGCAGGGTCAACCCGGCCCGTGTCTGGAAGAGTAACCATCCCAGCAGTGGTATCAACAGAAAACTCGTGTAAATTGCCAGATTGTGCCTGAACAGGATTGGCCCGATCAACGGCAGTTCGGCCAGTCCGGGGATAGGTAGAAATGGCACCGCCGGCCCCAGTACCCGCACAAACGGCGCCCCCAGGAACGACGAGAGTTCCGTGCAGAGCAGCGCCAGCACGAAGCCCACCGCCGTCTGCGACTGCCGCAGGCTCAGGCTCAGGAAACACAACACCAGCGCAATCAGCGCGCCGGTCAGCGCCGCCGCCCCAAAGCCCAGCAGCACGCTCCGCGTGTTCAGCGCCACCGCGAAGGCGATCATCGCCCCCATCAGGATGGTCCCGTCCAGCGACAGGTTGACCACCCCGGCCCGTTCGGTGAGCGTCTCACCCATGGTGGCAAAGACCAGCGGCGCCGCCGCCGCCAGTACCGCCGCTACGAAGATGGTTGCCTGGTCCATCGTTCTTGTCCTGCTTCCTGCCATCAACGAGGCTTCGACACGAGCCCCCGGGCCAGCAGCGCGAAGAGTACCAGCGCCCCCTGCAGCACCCCCGCGATACTGCTGTCCACGCCCAGGGCCAGGGGCAGTTGCACGCTTCCCACGGTGAAACTGGCGAATACTACGCTCACCGGCAGCACCCGGCACGGATCGGCCCGTACCAGCAGGGCCGCCAGCAGGCCCAGCAATCCCACCCCGCTGGAGATGTTCGGAATAAGTTGATGAAACACGCCGAGGATCTGGATTGCCCCCGCCATTCCCGCCAGGAGGCCGCACGCGGCCATGGCCTGCGCGATGCGGCGGTGGGCCGGGACCCCCAGGCGGTCAGCGGCTTCTGCGTTCAACCCCACCGCGCGCAACTCCAGGCCCCAGCGTGTCTGCTGCAAGGCCCACCAGACCACTGCCAGGGCAGCCAGGGCCACGATCGGCGCCAGCGGCGCCAGCCGCAACGTGCCTATGGTCGGCAACCAGAGGTCGCGGGGCAACAACTCCGTTCCCGACATTGAGGCGCTGCCGCTGCGCCGCCACGGCCCCAGCACCAGGTACAGCGCCAGACCGCTGGCGAGGAAGTTCAGCCCTAGCCCGGCGAAAATCTCACTCACCCCCGCGTACAGCCGTAGTCCCGCCGCCAGCAAGGCCCACAACGCTCCACCCGCTGCCGCGCAGGCAAAGCAGAGCGTCCAGAGCAGCGGCACCGGCAACTCCGGCAGCAGCCGCAGGGGCAGCATGGCTGCCACCGCCCCCAGCGCCAGTTGCCCCTCGACCCCCAGGTTGTACAGCCCGCTCCTGAACGTCAACGTCAGACCCGTCGCGCACAGCAGCAGTGGCGCCGCCAGCATGATCATATCGCTGAAACGGCTGGGGCTGCTGAAGGCGCCGAAGATCAAGATCCGGTACGCCTGCAGCGGAGAGACCCCGCTGCTGAGCAGCGCCAGGGTCGTGAGCGCCAGCGCCCCGGCCAGGGTTAACAGCGTCAGGCGCAGCGTGCCCAGCCACGGCGGTGGTATCTGCCGCGACTGTGGCTCGCGTGGACGATTGATCTCGGTTGACTGCATAGGGGGCGTGTCTCGCCAGTTATCCTTCGCTATCTGACGCTACAACGGGACTGCTTAGAGGTAGTATTCAATTCGTTCAGGGAGGTATGGAGGGCATAGCTCTTCACGAACTACTCTTTGCGCCCGTGGCGGCACAAACTCGCCGGCTTCGCCCGGGCGCGTGCCTGCTGCGGCGGGAAAAAGGGTTTGCGGGGAGGCTCAGCCTCCCCGCGCCCCTCCGCTCAGAGGCGTTTTGCAAGCTTTGCAGGGCCGCAGGCCCCCGCAACTCCCATTGTATGGGCGGACAGAACACCCGTGCGTTCTGTCCGCTTTTGAAGCAACCCCTGTCGAGGACGGCGCAGCCCTCCCAGAATCATATCAGGCATTCCCCGGCTCAGGAAACCCCACCCCGCCGATCAACTCGCCGAGACGGGCGACACTGAGTTCCGCCCGCGGCAGCGGCGGGGAGATACGCCCGGCGAAGAAGACCAGCACCTCGTCACTGTAGGCGATCAGTTCATCCAGGTCCGCCGAGGCGAAGACAATCGCGCAGCCGGCGGCGCGGCGCGCGAGCAGGCTGCGCCAGATCGTCCGTGCCGACGCAACGTCCAGGCCGCGCGTCGGCTGCTCGCAGGCCAGCCCCCGGCAGTGCGGCGGCGCCAGGGCCAGCAAGGCCCGCTGCTGGTTACCTCCCGACAGCGCGCTGATCGGGGTTAGCGGCGTCGCCTTAATATCATAGGCGGCGATTGCCTCCCGCGCCTCCCGCTCCGCCCGCCGGCGGTCCACCAGCCTGCCGGTCTGCTGCAAGGCGAAATGATCGCTCAACGAGAGCGGGCCGATCATCCCCTCGGCGAGCCTATCTGCCGGCAGGTACTCGATCCCGGCCGCGCGGTAGGCCCGGCTGCTCGCGCCGGTCAGGTCGCTTGACCCCACCAGCACGCGCCCTGCTTCCGGGCGCAGCCGCCCGGCGAGGAGCCGCAGAAGGATCTGCTGGCCGCTGCCGTCGAGGCCGGCCAGGCCCACCACCCGGCCTGCGGGTACCTCCAGGTTCAGGTTGCGGAGCGTAACCGCGCCTTCCCTCGCTGTCACGCCTTCCAGACGCCACACCACCTCACCCGGGGCGGGTCTGGCCACAGGGTGCTCCGGGGCGCTACCTTCTATCTCTGGCCCCGACACCTCGCTGCGCGTTGTTGCTGCCGCGGTGTCGAACATCAACCCCAGCAGCACTGCCTGGGGTACCGGCATCGCCATCTGTTCCCCCACCAGCCGGCCGGCCCGCAGCACGCACACCGTGTCACACAGCGCGGCAACTTCATCGAGTTTGTGCGACACGAAAAGCACGGTGTTCCCCGCTGCGGCCAACTGCCGTAGCGCCGCGAAGAGCGCCCGGGTCTGCTCGGCGGTGATCCCGGTGGTCGGTTCGTCGAGGATCAGCACGCGGGCGCCGCATGCCAGCAGCCGGATAATCTCCAGTTGCTGGCGCTGGCCGATGCTCAGGCGTGCCACGGGCGCCTCAGGCTCGACCGTGAACCCCAGTCGTCCAGCCATCTCAACCAGCACGCGTCGGCCCTCGGCCCACGAGGCGATTGCCGAACGCGGCGTGGCACACAACAGGTTTTCCAATGCGGTGAAGGCGGGTACATCCAGCGGATCCTGGTGGATCATCCCCACCCCGGCCCGCAGGGCGTCGCCGGGGCCGCGTAGCGCCGCTGTGTGCCCATCGAAGCGGATCACCCCCTCATCGGGGCGCAGGAGTCCCGCGATGAGCTTCATCAGTGTGCTCTTGCCCGCCCCATTCTCCCCGAGCACGCCGTGGATCTTCCCCGCCTCGAAGTGCAGCGTCAGGCGGTCATTGGCCCGCAGCGATCCAAATGCCTTGCTCAGATTGTGGACCGCAACCTCCACCGCGCCTCCACACCTCCACACCTCACGGCGCGCTCTGCCCCTCAATCCCCTCGAGCAACTGCTCGGTGTACCAGATGGTCTTATCGTCGGCCACCTGTCCCGCGGGCACGAACACCGTCCCATCCTGGTAGTTGAGCGGGCCAGTAAAGAGGTTGAGACTACCGTCGGCCAGTTTCCTGATAAACTCGTCCAGGGTCGCGGCATTCTCTGCCGTCAGGGCCGGCCCCTTCACGAAGCCGATCATACTTGTCTCGAGGTTATTGATGTCGCTCCAGTCGGGGCCGATCCACTCCCACTGCGGCGTAAACTTGCCTGCCCGTGCGTCGGCGATAATCTCGGCGTAGCGCGGCCCCCAGTTGAAGAAGGGCACCCCCAGACAGACCGCCTCGCCCTGGGTGCAGGCCTCGCGGTAATCGTAGGGCACGGCCCAGACCCTCTTGCCGGCCTGCGAAGCCTTGTTGGTCTCGACGATGCCCTCAGTCGTATCAATGCCCGAAACAATCACGTCGTAGCCCTCGTTAATGAAATCGGTGGCGACCCTGGTGGGGTCGAGCGTCACCCCGGGAATGTTGAACCAGAAGCCGATCCAGGTGACCTTGAAAGTCAGGCTGTCCGCGGGCTTCCCGCGGTAGGTTTCCCAGCAATACTTTGCCCCCAGGTAGGTCGAGTTGACCAACCGGCGCGTCTCTGGATCGATCAGCGGGCCAAGGTAGGCGATCTTGCCCGCCTCGCTCTGCAGGGCAGCGGTGCAGCCGGCCATCATCTTACCGTACTCCATGCGGCCCATGAGGTTGGTAACGTTGGGCGGGGCGACACCGCGCAGCACGGCATCACCCGAGGCGTGCAGAAAATAGACTTCCGGGTGCGCCGCGGCGGCAACGTTGGTTCCATCGGCGAATTCAGCCGAATTGGTAATTATGAACTTCGCCCCCTGGCTAATGAGTTCCTCGATCGCCTGCTCCACCTGCACATTTGGCCGGTCAGCGGGGTTCACCTTGTCAATGTAGATCAGGCGCGTACCCGGCACCTTCGTCTCAACATATTTGGCGCCCTCGAAGTGGGCCTGGTTCCAGCCGCCGTCGTTAGTCGGGCCAACCAGCACCATTCCGAAGACGTACTCCTCGGGCGCAGGGGCCGTAGTGGGCGGTGCGGCGGCGGGGGCCGTAGTGGGCGGTGCGGCGGGCGCCTGACTACACGCCCCCAGGAGGGCAACGGCGAACAGCAGCGCGAGCAGCCGGTGTGGAGACGGTCGCATAGCGTCCTCCTCAGGATATCTGCGAGCAGAGCAAGACAAAGCGCGAACAACGGCTTCCGTAAGCCACTGTTCGCGCCGAAACAGCACATGACGCGCGGCGCTACGGAGGGGGCCTCGTGGCCAACAGTAGCGACGCCGCTCCGTTTCTTAATTTCAGGTTAACCTGGCGACGCGGAGTATACTCGATTGCCCGGAGGGTGTCAAATGTTCGGCGTACCGTGCGTGTTCAGATTTACCGCAGAGCACGCAACGGTCGCTGTTGAGAGATGGGGTAGGACGGATATACGTGTTCGGTAGATGTGAACACAATCATCTCTTCTGGGCTACACCACGTTCGCTATCCTCCATCAGGGCCAGTTGGCGCGCAACCTCTTCGATTGCCACGCGCTGTTTGCGATAGAAATCCGACTCGCTCATCGCCAGGCGATGGGCTACATCACGCACGGTCTTTCGTTGGAGGAAGCGTCCTTCGAGCAGATTGTAGAGCAACCACTCCTGGGCCGAAGGATCGAGCTGATCATCGGGGCGCAGATTATTGATCGCCTGCCGCAGCACCGTCTGCAACGCCCGTGTCGGGCTGCCGCCCTGGCTCTGCAGCAACCGGCGCACCGAGCGCATCTCCAGGAGCGGGCTTTCGGCCAGCTTTGGCCCACCCCAGAACTGGGTCAGCGCCTCCTTCACCAGTTGCGGAAACTCCGGTTGCATCACAATGTCGCCATCAATCTCGGCAAGCGTCTCTGGCGTCGCCTGCTCGAGCCGGCTGGCCAGTTGCTGCAACGATTGCATCTCCGGGCCGAGGCCGCGCAGCGCATCGAAGATCCGCTGCTGCATCTGCACCGTCGAGAGGGCCAGTTCCATCTGGTGGGCCAGCACGCTGATCAGTTGGCGTGTCTCGGCGGGCAGGGCGCTGTCGCGCCTGAGCAGTTCTGGAGGCGCGGCCACCGCCAGGGCTCCGAGAAACTGCCCATCGGGGCTATGCAGCGGCAGCAGGCAGAAACCGCCACACGCCAGAAACGCATCAGTATTGAACAGACCATTGCGTGACTGGGCCGGCAACTGCTCCAGTTGCGGCGCCAGTTCGCTCAACGGATACTCGGCCACGAAGCGTTTCGCCTGGTTGCGCGGCCCGCACACTGCCCGGATGGTGTAGCCCCCATTCCCCGCCGCGATCACGAAGCCGGTCTCCACCTTCAACGCCCCGCAGACGGCCACGAGGGCGTTCTCGAGCAGGGTGCGCAAATCGGCGCGGGTGAACGTACTACGCGGCAAGTTCCGCAGGTAGTCGATCTCTTCGTGATCCTGCATGTACACCAGCGCGTCCAGGTACGGTTTGACCCGGTTGACGAACAGCGGCATCAGCACCGTCATCAACATCACCCCGAAGGTGAGCAGGGTATCCTTCGGCAGCCCGAGCAGGCGCTCGAGAAACGGCACTGCCTGCATAAAGAGAATGATCGTCACGCCGATAAACGGCCCGTAGAGCCACCAGCGCAGAAAATCCTGCTTGATCAGGCGATCGGGGAGCAGCACCCCCTGGAAGGCCACGCTGTAGGTCATCACTGTCAGCATCACGATCACAATGAGGCTCGCCAGCGCCTGGAGCACAAGAATGGCGCTTATTGGCGCGACATTGGGCGCCGCGATAACCAGGAAAGGGAACACTCCTATGCCCGGCGCGGCGAAGGTGGCCCCCAGGTAGGTCAGACGGCGGCGCTGCGTGAAGGTCAGCGCACTCTGCTGCGACTGAATGATTGCTCCCAGAGCGGTCGCCGCTCCCACGAAGAAAAACAGGCTATACACCCAGAACAGGGGGCCAGGCTGGAACTGGGCAATCGGGCCGCTCGGCAACCCGCCCCGCACCACCAGGTCGGTGCCGAGGGCCACCAGGGCGAAGAAACCGGCGCTGCCTGCATACGCTGCGTACACCAGCCAGCGGTAGCGCTGCGCCAGGGGGCGGTGGTTGCCCAGAGCAAGCAATCCATTTGCCAGATGGATATAGCCGGCAGGCACCACCGCGATCCCCAGCCACTGCACCCGGCCCAGGAAATCCATGGTGCTCTCGCGGCTCGTGCGTGCCAGGAGCAGGTCACCCCCATACACAATAACCACTCCGGCCAGCAGAACCACCAGGGCGCGGGCAATATCATTGCGCCGGTTCTGAATCAGAATATACGCCAGCAGTGAGAAGGTGACGATCAGCACGGCTGCCGCAAGCAGTTGGTTCAGTTGCTCTAAAATCGCTACCATAGCTACCGCGTAATCCGCTGCCATTTTAACAATGGATACCAGAAAACAACCCTGTGCAGGTGGCTAGAGGATCGTAGCCGCGGGCAGGGTGCCAACAAAGGCGTTTGCATCAACAGAGGTGTCAGAAGCTCCTGGCTGCCGGGCGTCGGGATCTTTCCGGCCACCCGCTGAGCCTCGTCGTAGGGCAAAACAACGTCTCATCGATTATACCACAGGCCAGTTTCAGGCTTAAGAGCGCCCCAGAAGTCTGTGTTATAATTCCCGCACTCGAACGGAAGGAATCGAGGAGAGCGCGGCTCTCCCAGAACCCCTTTTCTGAGGCTATCCGCATATAATCTATGAGCGCCCGCAGTGTTCCCAATCTCCTCGGCCTGTTCCGCATCCTCACCACTCCCCTGCTGGTGTGGTTCATTCTGCTGGAGCAGCCAGCCGGCTATCTGTGGGCCGTGCTCCTGCTGATCGTTATGGCCCTCAGCGACATGGCTGACGGCAAGATCGCCCGTCGCCTGAAGGTCGTGTCGCCGCTCGGCATTTTCCTCGACACCATCAGCGACAAGATCTTTATCACCGGCGCCCTGCTTCCGATGGTGGAGATCGGCCTGATTTCGAGTTGGGTCGCCTTTGTGATCATCGTGCGCGAATTCATCGTCTCGGGGTTACGCTCCTTCGCGGCGGCCGAGGGTGTGGTGATTTCCGCGGGGCAGTTGGGCAAGCAGAAGCTGGTGATCCAGGTGGTTGCTGTGGTCTGGTGTTTACTGGCAGCGAATGCGGCCCAGGGCGGGCTGATGGGCACGCCTGGCGGCGGGGTGCTGGCGGGTCTGCTCCAACTCTGGTGGATCGCCATGGCGCTGGCGGTTCTCTGGACGCTCGCCTCAGGCATCGAGTATCTTTGGAAAGCCTGGCCCCTGCTGCGCAAGAGCTGGGCGCCGCGCCCCCTGACCGACCTCCCCCCATCGGAGTGATATCGGAAAGGCGCCGGACACCTCTTTCGAGAGGCTCTGGGAGAGCCAGGCACTCCCAGAACGTAGCCTGAAGAAGAACGCCGCACACCCTGAAGGGTGCGCGGCGTTCTTCGTAATCACTGTGGAAGGGTGCGTGGACCTACGTTCCCAGGGCTCAAACCCCAGTATCATCGGCGCTGCGGCGTTTCACGACCCGGTTCGGGATGGGACGGGGTGGGACCACCGCGCTCAACACACACCCGTGGCATAGAGCAGTTGCCCTACCCTACCAACTGACGCGCGTAGTTGACGTAATCAGCACCTCGCAGTGCCCCGCTACTCGAGGCAGTGGAGGGAAGCCCTCGACTGTGCGCACGCCTGACCTGCACGTGTCGCCACGCGTCCAGTGGGCGCCGCTCAACCCAGTCATCTCCTGGGAGTCTTACCTGGCTAGACCAGCGAGAGCACTCATCTTGAGGCGCAGTTCCCACTT
>CAKZSI010000022.1 GCA_937918935.1 uncultured Chloroflexales bacterium
GGGCCGTGCCCTCGGCGCTGCTCCTTGTGGAGGTTCGGAGGGGTTTCATCCCTCCCACTACCTCTTTCCGGCGCGGCACAGCAGTACCGGAACGGGTGGGCAACCAGGTTTTCACACACCACTGCTTGAGGAGAGGGTGGATAGGCGCTACGCCCCCGTCGCACCCTGGATCCACGCCATCGCCTTATCGGCGAGGCGGTCGAGGGCCTGCACCGACAGGGCGATGTGCTCTTCGAGGGTGTCTTCGATCTTGTTGTGGGAAATGCCCCTCAGGCTCTGCACGAAGAGCATGACGGTGGGGATGCCCGCCCGGGCCACCTCGGCTGCGTCGTGCAGCGGGCCGCTCGGCAGGCGATGGGCCGCGCCGGCCACCTCGCGGATTGCCGCTTCGCCCATGGCGATCAGGTCGGGGTGGAAGGGAATGGGATCAATCCTCCAGATCGGCGCCCAGGCCACCGTGCAGCCCTCCTCGGCGGCGAAGCGCCCCGCCGCCTCTCTGGCCTCCTGGAGCATCGCCGCCAGCGCCGCCGCGTCCATGTGGCGCTGATCCAGCGTGACGATGCACTCTCCCACCACCGCCGTCACAATCCCCGGGCGGGTGATGCAGCTTCCGATGGTGCAGACCCCTCCATGCCGCGCGGCGATTGTGCGAATCTCCAGGCCCAGCTTCGCCGCAGCGGCGAAGGCATCGCGACGCCGGTTCATCGGCGTTGAGCCAGCATGGGCCGCCTGGCCGGTGAAGGTGATCTGGTGGCGCTCCACACCGAAGGTGCCGATCACCACGCCCAGGGGCAGGCCCAGATCTTCGAGTACGGGCCCCTGCTCGATGTGCAGTTCGAGGTAGGCCGCGGCACTGGTCTGTTGTTGCCGGGCGGCCAGCATGCCCTCCAGCTTCACGCCGTGGGCGGCCAGGGCCTCGGGCAAGGGGATGCCGTCACGGTCATGCAGGCCGGCGACGCTCGCCGGGTCGAGGGTGCCCGAGAAGGCGCTGGAGCCGAGCAGGCTGCGCCCGAAGCGGGCGCCCTCCTCGTCGGCCCAGTCTACCAGGCGCAGTGTAACCGGCGGCGTGCCTTCGGCAGCGACGCGGCGCAGCACTTCGAGGCCGGCGAGCACGTTCAGGCAGCCGTCGAGCCAGCCGCCGTTCGGTACCGAGTCCAGGTGGCCACCGATGATCAGGGCGCGTTCCGAGGCGCCCGGCAGCGTGGCCCAGAGGTTGCCGCCCTCGTCCATCTCAACGCGCACCGGGAGGTCGGCCAGTTTCGTGCGGTACCAGTCCCGCGCTGCCGCCCAGGTGTCAGTCCAGGCCACCCGTTGCGCGCCATCGGCGTTGCCCGTCAAAGCCCGCAGTTCTTTCAGTTCAGCAATGGTGCGGGCCGGATTGAGGATTGAGGTTGTCATGGTCATGCCCTCTGGTGGTGCTACGACTTTTGGAGGAGTGCGGGGAGGCGGAGCCTCCCCGCAACTACCAGGTTACACGCTGAACGGCGTGCGATGCACAAAGCGCCCCGCGCCGGCATCACCCGTCCAGGTATTGCCCTCGACGATCACCCGGCCCCGTGAGAGCACCACCCGCGGCGCACCGGTGACCTCCCAGCCCTCGTAGAGGGTGTAGTCGGTGCGCTGGTGCAGGCTGGCCGCGCTGAGGGTGCGCCGGGCCTCGGGGTCCCACACCACGATGTCGGCGTCGGCGCCGGGGGTGAGGGTGCCCTTGCGGGGATAGCATCCAAAGAGCCTGGCGGGGTTGGTGCAGCACAGTTCCACCCAGCGATTGAGGGAGATGCGGCCCGCCTGAACGCCGTAGGTGTAGAGGAGCATCATGCGCTCCTCGATGCCCGGGCAGCCGTTGGGGATGTTGGCGAAGCTCTGGCGGCCCAGTTCCTTGCCGGCGGGGCGCCCCTCGACGCCGCCCTGGAACCAGAATGGGCAGTGATCGGTGGAGACCACCTGGAGCGAATTGTCGGCCACCCCCTGCCAGAGGGCCTCCTGGTCGTGGGTGGAGCGGAAGGGCGGCGAGCAGACCCATCTGGCCCCCTCGAAGCCCTCGCGCGCCAGGTCGTCTTTGGTGAAGAAGAAGTACTGGGTGCAGGTTTCGGCGAAGGTCTGCCCCGCCCTGCCCCGCGCGCGGGCCAGGCGCACGGCTTCAAGCGGGCCGGCGTTGGTCAGGTGCACCACGTAGAGCGGCGCGCCGGCAACTTCGGCTAGGCGCACGGCGCGGGCGGTGGCCTCGGCTTCAAGCTCGGGGGGGCGCGTCAGGGCGTGGTACTTTGGGGCGAGCTGGCCGGCGGCCACCGCCTCGGGAATCAGCACGTCAATCGCGTCGCCATTCTCGGCGTGGACCATGATCAGCAGGCGGTGTCGGGCCGCCTGCTGCATGGCGCGGAAGAGGGTCATATCGTCAACCTGCAACGCGCCCTTGTAGGCCATGAAGAGCTTCATGCTCGTGGCGCCATACTCGACGCAGCGGGGCATTTCATCGAGCACGCTATCGGGCAGATCGGTGATGGCCACGTGGAAGCCGTAGTCAATATACGTAGCAAGAAGGCCGGACGGGCCAGGAAGGTTTCCAGGATCTGGCTGGGGGCGGGCAGCAGGTAGAGGGGGATCTGGAAGAACCACACTGCCAGTTCCCACAGCCCGATGACCAGCGCGAAAGTCAGCAGCGGCGGCCACAGGTCGTGCACACTGAGCCCCCCGCGCTCCACTCGACCCGCCTGGCGGGCCACGGTGGTTGCCTGTAGCGGCGCACTCATACCCCCACCCGTTCGGTTTCGGTGGCGCGAAGGGCCTCGCGCACCTCGGTCACGAGGCTGAAGAACGCGGGCGACTCGCGGGTCTCGAAGATCCGCGGGCGTGGCAGATTGATCGGCACGACGCGCTGGACGCGGCCCGGTCGGGGTGACATGACCACCACCCTGTCGGCCAGAAAGACCGCTTCGGGGATGCTGTGGGTGACAAAGATGACCGTGGGGCGGGGAGCGGCGCTCGACCACAGGCTAAGCAGTTCGGTCTGCATACGCTCGCGGGTGATCTCGTCGAGGGCGCCAAACGGCTCGTCCATAAGGAGAATGGACGGCTCGAAGGAGAGGGCGCGCGCGATTGCCGCGCGCTGTTGCATGCCTCCGGAGAGCTGATGCGGGTAGGCGTCGCCGAAATCGCCCAGGCCGACCAGGCGCAGCAGGCTCATGGCCCGTTCCCGACGCTCCGCCGGGGGGCGCCCCATGATCTCCAGCGGCAGTTCCACATTCCGACGCACGGTGCGCCACTCGTAGAGTACGGGCGCCTGGAACACAATGCCATAGTCGCGGTCGAGACGGGCCTGTTCGGGGGTTTTTCCCTTCACCCGCACCGTGCCCGAGCTGGGTTGTTCGAGGTCGCCGATCAGGCGCATCAGCGTGCTTTTGCCGCAGCCGCTCGGCCCGATCAGGGCGATGAACTCACCGGCGGCGATACTCAGGCTCACCTCGAGCAGGGCGGTCACCGGCCCGCCGCCGCTTTGATACACCTTGCTGACGCGATCGAATTCGATGATAGGTGAAGTGCTCATCAAAAACCTCAACCCCTTAGAGGGAAAAGCTTTTGCTCTAACTGAACTGCTGAAGCGGCGATTTTGAGCGCAGTAAACAGGTAAGGCAGCGAAACTGGCAGGCGCAGCTTCCAGAAATACTGGAACGGTGTGGCGCCGTAAGCGCGCATCAGGTCGAGGCTCTGGGGCGAAGCCGCGCGCAGCCCGCGCAGCATGCCGATGGTTACGGGAAAGAACGTCAGATAGGCGGCGACCACCATCCTGGCCAGCCAGGGCGGCGCACCCATACGCCCAAGGCCAACCACCACCATCGGCGCGATAGCGAGGATCGGCACAGTCTGCGAGCCGATGACGTAGGGCATCAGGCCCCGTTCCAGCATCGGCAGGCGCATAAAGAGCACCGCCAGCGCAAAGCCCAGCAAGCCGCCGATGAAAAAGCCCCCCAGAGCCACGCGAAAGGTGGCCCAGCCGTTGGCCAGCATCTGCACGATTAACAGTGGCCCTGCCCCCCCGCGGGTAGGGGTAAACATCGTCTCGACAATCGAGCCGAGCGAGGGCAAACGTTGCTCGGAGAGGCCAAAAACCAGGCGGGCGCCTTCCCAGAGCAGCAGCAATGCGGCGATCACGCCAATGATTGACAGAGCGCGTCGGGCCAGATCTCCGGATGCGCCCTGAGCAGAGTATGCCAAATCAGGCCTCCATCTGAGGCGATACGGAAAACTTGTACAACGATGCCGGAAAGAAAGGTCGTGGACAACACTGTCCAACGGCCAACAAGAGCGTGTTGGCGGAGGGCTGCTAACGTAGCAGCATTACTCCACGGAGGGGAATCAGGACTCTGGATTGTAAAAAGTGTAGCGCGGAGCGAGAAGTTTGTCAATGCGGATGGCGCGGCAGGCGATGGGGCGGGGGCGGCGGACGGGCCGTCTGTCGCTACTGGCACCTGGGCGTGACGTGCGTGTCTGGCGGCCTGCCGGGCTGTCGCTACGCCCCAACACTGCGGGCAAAGATGCGCTCCAGGGTTGCGCGTGGGTCGGTGCAGAGACCAGTGTGGACCGGAGAGGGCTGGATGATGGTGCTACGCGGGGCGGTGAGCCAGCGGAAGCGCTCGTAGTGGGGCAGAGCGCCGATCGGCCCGGCGGCGGCGCCGCCGGCGCAGATGACCGGAATGTGCGCCAGTTGCGCCTCCAGCAGTTCCAGGTCGAGCGTGGGATCCAGGGCGCGCAGGCGGCCCGGGTCGAGGCGCAGGCGCGCCTCGAGGAAGCCGTGTTGCCGGCAGAGGAGCACCACGCCGGCGTTGACGGATTCGCCGCGCTCGATCCGCGGTACCACGCGCATCAGGGCGTATTCAAAGACGCTGGTCGCGGGCATGGATCGCCTCCTCAACAAACAACCGCGGCGCCGCCGCCCGCGACAGCAGGTATTCGGCGTAGGCCGCGCGGTGCTCTTCGATACTCGCGAACGGGCCGTCTCCTACCAGCCAGGACTCGGGCACCGCCGCCACCAGACGTTCCACCAGGGCGGGGGTAATCTGGGGGGCCAGCGCGGCATCGGCGGCGCGCAGATCACCCGCCGCGGCGAGCAGCACGTGGTTCTTGATCGCCGCAAAGCGACCCTTCGCCCGGGTACGCCAGTCTTCCCAGGTATGGTGAACAATCAACGTCGCGCCGTGGTCAATCAGGTAGAGTTGCCGGTGCCAGAGCAGCAGGTTCGTGTTGAGCGCCGTCCGGTCCACATTGGTAACAAAAGCGTCGAACCAGACAATGCGCGCCGCCAGGTCAGGGGTGATGCTGGCGGTGTTAAGCGCGTCGAAGGCCAGGGCGCCGGGCAGAAAATCCACCGCCAGGTTCAGCCCGCCGCTGGCCCTGACGAGATCCTGGATCTCGCCATCGGGTTCATTGTGCCCCAGGGTCGGATCCAGGTGCGCCAGGGCGATCTCGGGCACCGGCAGTCCGAGGGCGCGCCCTAACTCACCAGCAAGCAATTCGGCGATCAGCGCCTTCGGTCCCTGGCCAGCGCCACGAAACTTAAGAACGTACAACCCATCATCGTCCGCCTCGACCAGGGCGGGCAACGAGCCGCCCTCGCGCAGCGGCGTGACATAACGGGTTGCAATGATGGTGCGGAGCATCGGTGTGACACCTCTTCATGCGTCGGCCCGCAGCCCGGCGGCGAACTGCCGCGCGCCGCCCTGAGCCGGATGCCGCAACCTGCGGTGCGGCACGCCGAGGGTCGTCAGCGCCCCTGCGGCCACGCGGCCCAGGGCCACTACCGGCACGCCGCTGAACAGGGCGCAGACACGGGCCAGCAACGGCAACCCCAGGGCGATCTCGCTCGCCCGCGGGGGGCGGTTGCTCCGCTCCACGCCGGGGCGGTGCGGGTGGAAGGGGTAGGCGTTCCAACCCGCCGCGGTCAGGCCCAGGGCCGCCAGTTCGCGGCAGACGATGGTCGCCGTCGGTTCGGCGCTGATGCGTTCATCATCTCGCGCCAGGGCCAGGTTCGGACCGGCTTCGAGGCGGCCCAGCGGCCAGCGACCCTCCAGCAACAGGCGCTCGCTGGTAAACGGCACCCCCGTGCGGCGGGCGCCGTTGTAGCCCGGCGCTTCGCCGATCAACAACAGGTCTGGCCGGCGCGCGAGCGCCGTCTCCAGCGCCAGGGCCAGATTGCGGCGCCGCGCGCCGTTTCCCGGCGGCCCGTCGCTGGCGTACATGTTTACCGCGTCAGCCGGGGCCGGCAGGGTGGCCAGATCGGCAATCAGCGCGGCGACCGGAGGGGTGAGCGTTTTGAGTTGAGCGTCTATCATCAGCGGGGCCGTACCAATCCACCAGGAAGATCGCTGTGGAGGTGAAAGAACCGTTCCACACCTCTACAGACCAGTCAGGTGGGACGATAGAGCAACGAGCAAGCCAGTCCTCCCGGGTCTCAAACTACCTCTTACACATTCCGGCGGCGATACAACTCCTTGCGCTCGACATAACGTTCAGCAGGCCCGCGGATCCGCGCCGCCTGGCTGGCGCTCAGGGGGCGGATGATCCCTGGCACACCCAGCACCAGCGACCCGGGCGGCACCTGCATACCTTCGGTCACCAGAGCCCGCGCACCCACTATCGAGCCGCGCCCGATACGCGCGCCGTTCAGCACCACCGCGCCGATGCCGATCAGCACCTCGTCCTCGATGATTGCACCGTGTACAATCGCGCCGTGGCCCAGGGTCACGTAGTCGCCGATGACAACAGGAAACCCCGGATCGCCATGGATAATACAACCGTCCTGTACATTTGAGCAGGCGCCGATCTGGATGGGCACCGTATCGGCGCGCAGCACGCTCATTGGCCAGACGCTGCTCTCCGGGCCGATGGTGATTGTCCCGGCCAGAAAGGTGTTGGGGAAGACGTATGCGCTCGGGTGGATGCTGATCTGGTCGATCAAAACTGGTGCATTTTCGTTCATAGGATCACTCGTGGTCTGGCTTCGGGGAGGTTTCAGATCGGTTTGCCTGTTGCTCCACGTTCGCACATAACCGGTCGGTGGAGGTGTGGAGTTGAAGACTGGTTTCTGAGGCGCCGTTGCGTTCCACCTCTACACCTCCACACCTCCACAAAACCTGCAGGGATAGACGCGGAGCGGCGCAGCCTTCTCCGTGCCTTTCCCTGCTGCAGTTGCGCTTGAATAATACAGATCCATTGTACCGTACTGGAGACAAGCATGCGCAATCTACTGGTCTGCCTGGGCGAGATCCTGATCGACTTTTTGCCGCTGGAGACCGATGGGGAACTGACGGGCTTCACGTTGCATCCCGGCGGTGCGCCGTTCAACGTGGCGGTAGGGTTGGCGCGACTGGGCGAGCCTGCGGCGTTTGTGGGCAAACTCGGCGCCGATATGTTCGGGCGGCGCCTGCGCCGCGCCGTGCGTGCCGAAGGCATTGACGACACCTGGCTCACCGATGTGCCTGCGCCCACCACGCTGGCCTTTGTTGCCCACGAGGACGGTGAGCCGGTCTTCACCTTCTACGGCGCGAACGCTGCTGATACGCTGCTGACCCCGGTAGACCTGCCCCCGGCGCTGTTTGAGCGAGCCGCGAGCCTGCATTTCGGGGGCATCAGCCTGTCGCGCGGCGCCACCCCTACGGCGGCGCTGGCGGCTGCCGCGGGCCTGCGTGGCCGGGCACTGGTTTCCCTCGACATCAACGTGCGCCCGCGCCTGATTGACGATCCGGTGGCCTATCGCGCTACCCTGGCGCGCGCCATTGCCGCGTGTGACCTGTTGAAACTCAGTGCCGCCGATTGCGCCTGGCTCGCTCCCGCGGAAGACCCCCTGCGCTTCGCTGCGGCTCAGCTCGACGCCGGCCCGGCGCTGGTAGCACTCACCCGTGGAAGCGCCGGGGCAACCGCCCTGCGGCGGCGGCACGACGGTCAGGTCGAAACCCTGCACGTTCCGGGCTTCTCCGTGCCGGTGGTCGATAGTGTGGGCGCGGGCGACAGCTTCAGCGCGGGATTGCTTGCGGCCCTGGCCGAACGCGCAGCCCTCACGCGCGAAGCCATGGCGACAATGCCTGTGGAGGAACTTACGGCCGCCCTGCGTTTCGCCGCGGCTGTTGCTGCCCTCACCTGCACCCGTCCTGGCGCCGATCCCCCTCGCCGCGCCGAGGTCGCCATGTTCCTTGCCGCGCGGGGGTAGCAGGCCGTCTGAGCTAGATCAGGCCGAAGCATGCTCCAGCCCTTCGCGTAGGAGGCGTCTGGCGGGGCGAAGCCCGCCACCCCCGCTGAGACGAAGTCTTATTGCCATGTTTAGTGCAGTTCGCTGTAACTCATGTCCCCATCATGGTTGAAGAGCAATTGGTCCGCCGGGTGCTCGCAGACGAACACCCGGCGCAGAGCGGCGTTACGCTGGTGAGCGCCTTCGAAACAGAAGCCTTGCGTCCCCGGCAGGAACACATACGTCGCGCGAGAAGTCGGGCCACGTCGCCAATCAGAGCTACGGCCCCCTGGAAAGGGTTTGGTATGTCCCTGCCTGCCTCCCGCTTGATTCGTCTTCCCTCTGGCTATCTGGCCTACCGCCGTGCTGGAGAGGGCCCGCCGGTGGTGCTGATCCACGGCTGGGGCGGCTCATCACGTCACTGGCTCGGGGCCTTTGTGACGTTGAGCGACGAGTACGATGTGATCGCCATCGATCTGCCCGGTTTTGGCGCCTCTCCGCCGCCAGCCCTGCCGGCACGGCTGGGCACGCTCACCACCGCGACCCTTGAACTGATCGAGGCCCTGGAACTCTCCTATCTCGCTCTGGGCGGCCATTCGCTTGGCGCGGCAGTGGCGATGCTGGCAGCCGCGGCCCGGCCTGACCTGGTCAATCGGCTGATCCTGACCAGCTTCGGCCTGCCTCGCAGCCCGGCTGAAGCCGAACTGATGGGTTGCCTGCATGTGCAGTTGATCTTCAGTTCGATGCTGTGGGCGCCCTGGCTGGATCTGTGGAGTATGTGGCAGACCGCGGTGCGCCCGCTGGCCCAGGCCGTATCGATGCTCCCACCCGTGCCGCAGGTCCTGGCGGGACAGGTCGTCTATGATGTTGCGGGGGTGCCATATCCCGCGCTGGCGGTCGGCGCGGCAGATCTGGTGGCGATGCATGCGCGGGTCGGTCTGGAAGCAGCGACCACTACCGGCGATCCCACCGTGATCGGCGCATCGCGCGCGGTCGCCGTACCCACGCTGATCATCGGCGGGCGCGAGGATCGCATCTTCCCGCCCGACTCGGCCCGGGCGCTGGCCAGAGCATTGCAGCGTTCCGGCCTGGTTCTCTTCGACCGTTGCGGGCACGTGCCCATGGCTGAAGTGCCCGGTCCGTTCTACAGCACACTTGGCGCATTTTTGCGCGCATGAGCGAGTATCATGACGGTGGAGCGGGCGCGAGGGGGAGCTGGTTTTCCCTGCCCCATCCACCGTCGAGTGGCGTCTCTGCCCGGGGCTCGGCCGGGCCAGCGCGAAGGAAGTGCCCATGCGTGTCCTGTTGATTGATAACTACGACTCGTTTACCTACAATCTGTTTCAGTACCTCAGCGAGCTGGGCGCGAGCGTGGAAGTGCGCCGCAACGATACGATTGGCGTCGCCGAAGCCGCGGCGTTACACCCTGACCGCATCGTAGTCAGCCCCGGGCCATGCACGCCGACTGAAGCCGGTATCAGTATCGCCCTCATCCGCGAACTCAGCCCCCGCATTCCCACCCTTGGCGTCTGTCTTGGGCATCAGGCCATTGGCGCGGCCTTCGGGGGCGCCGTGGTTCGGGCGCCCCGGGTGATGCACGGCAAGCTTTCGGCCATTCACCACAGTGGCGTCGGCGTCTTCGCCGGGTTACCCGATCCCTTCATTGCCACACGCTACCACTCGCTGATTGTGCGCCGTGACGATCTGCCAGCCGAGCTTGAAGTAACTGCCTGGACCGACGATGGGCTGATTATGGGCCTTCGGCATCGCACCTATCCCATCCAGGGCGTGCAGTTCCACCCCGAGTCGATCCTTACCGAGAACGGCAAGCAGATGTTGCGCACCTTCCTGGAAACCGCGTAGTTGTCATGGGATAAGGGGAGGTGGGAGGGCACAGTCCTCCACCTCCCCTTTTTCATCTCAGGACAGTAAAGCCCCGCCCAGGGCCGTCAGCGCCACCACCAGCCACGCTGGCGCCTTCCAGACCTGGAGCAATCCGAAGGCTGCCAGGGCCAGGGCAACGTCCTGCGGCTGGTGGATCGCGCTGGTGATCACCGGGTCATAGAGTGCGGCGAGCAACAGGCCCACCACCGCCGCATTGACCCCCTGCAAGGCCGCCTGTACCGCCGGGTTCCGCCGTAACCTGCCCCACAGGGGCAGGGTCGCCCAGAGGAAGAGGAACGAGGGGGCGAAGATCGCCACGAGCGCCAGGGCTGCCCCGCCCCAGCCATTCGGGGGTGTGGTGCTGATGGTGCCGAGAAAGGCCGCGAAGGTAAGCAGTGGCCCGGGCATAGCCTGGGCGGCTCCATAGCCGGCCACAAACTGCTCGATGCTGACCCAGCCCGGCGTGACCACGAAGCGTTCCAGCATCGGCAGCACCACGTGGCCCCCGCCGAAAATGAGCGACCCGGCGCGGAAAAAGGCCGCGAACATCGCCACGGCCTGGCTTCCTGTGATGGTGGCCAGCAGGGGCGCGCCCAGCAGGCAGAGGAGCAACACCGCTACGCTGCCCCAGGCAAGCGCCCGTGGCGCCGCTATACTAACGCCTGGCGCGCCGGCAACAACCGAACCGCCCAGCAGGCGCCAGCCCGCCAGGCCGCCCGCCAGGATCACCAGCATCTGCCCCGGGCCGGTTGGCCAGAGCAGCAACAGCGCAGCCGACGCCAGGGCTATTGTTGCCCGCGGGCGATCGGGCGCCAGACGCAGGGCCATGCCCCAGACCGCCTGGGCAACCACGGCTACTGCGACCACTTTCAACCCGTGGAGCCAGCCGGCGCTTACGTAAGCGCCAAAGGCGTTCAGCCCCAGGCCGAAGATGGTCATGGCCAGCGCCGAGGGCAAGGTAAAACCCAGCCAGGCCATTACCCCGCCGGCCAGTCCGGCGCGCGCGGCGCCTAACGCGATGGCCACCTGGCTGCTCGCCGGCCCCGGCAGAAACTGGCACAGCGCCACCAGGTCAGCGTAGGTGGCCTCATCCACCCAGTCGCGTCGCGCGACAATCTCCTCGTGGAAGTAGCCCAGGTGGGCCACCGGCCCGCCAAACGATGTCAGGCCCAGGCGGAGAAAGACGGCCAGTACCTCGGCCAGGGCGCCGGAGGGTCTGCTAGCTGGGGCGACGCCAGGTTCGGCCATAGGCACACCTCACTGCGACTGGCGATACCATGCACACACCAGACGTAGCGGACAGCCGTCCTGGCGACCGAGGTAGCTCTCGCGGCCCTCCTGGCGGCTGTAGACGCGGCGCGCGGGCGGCCCGTCGCAACGGGGGCGCGTCAGGCAGTAGCGCACGCAAACCTCGTTGATCTGCGCGTGGTACTCGGCGTACAGCCCTGCGGCGTTGTATGCGCTGAACTGCCCATCGTGGCGCAGTTCTGTTTCAATCGTTCGCTGCAGGCTCTCGTAGGGCCGATGCCAGGGGGGGGCCGCCGGGCCGCCGTCCGTACCGGCATCGAGCGCCGGCACAACCCGTTCAAACAGCCGTCGCGTATAGGCGTCAACAACAAACACCGGGTGGCCGCCGGCGTACAGCAGGATCACATCGCAGGTTTCCGGGCCAATGCGGGGCAAATGCAGCAGTTCGGCGCGAACCTGGGCCGTGGGGCGGGCCAGCATGCGCGCGGTATCGCCGCCGTAGCCGGCGACGATGTGCCGGGCGATGCTAATCAAGCCCGTCGCCTTCTGGCCATAAAACGCCGCGGGACGGATCAACTCCGCCAGGGTCCTGGTCGTGGCGCTGGCGATGGCCCGCGGGCTGAGCAAGCCCGCCGCGAGCAGACGCAGAATCGCCTCCTCGACCGTCTCCCAGCGCGTCTGCTGCACCAGCACCGCGCCGACCAGCATCTCGAAGGGGGCGTCGGTTCCAAAAATCGGCCACCAGGGGCGCGGGGTCCCCGGGCCGGTAAGGGGGCCAAAGTGCGCCCGAAGCCGGACGAAGATCCCCGCGAGCGACGCGGGGCTGTCCGGCGTGGGCGCCTCCTCCTCCAGACGCCGCGTATTCAGGCGCCGGGCCATAGATTATTTTACAGGCACGCCGTACCCGGCGGCTGGAAGGTAGAACTGCTCGACGTACTCAGTCAACATGCGCCGCAGGCTAAAGGTCGGCGCGACCGTGGCGATGGCCTCCTTGCAGATCTGCACCCAGGCCGTCGGCACGCCATTGGCATCGCGCCCCTCGTAGTAGCGCGGCGCAATCTCGTGCTCGAGCAGATTATAGAGCGACTGGGCGTCGTTCCAATCCTGCTCGTCCTGGCTCATGAACTCGCGTTCCTCGCCCACGGCCCAGCCATTCTTGCCATTGTAGGCTTCGGGCCACCAGCCATCGAGCACCGAGCAGTTCGGCACGCCGTTGAGGCTGGCCTTCATGCCGCTCGTGCCGCTGGCCTCGTAGGGGCGGCGCGGGGTATTCAGCCACACGTCGACCCCCTGGGTCAGGGCGCGGCCCACGGCCATATCGTACTCCTCGAGGAAAACGATGCGCCCCGCCAGCCCCGGCTGCATGGCCAGTTGATACACCTGCTGAATGAAGTGCTTGCCCGGATCGTCCCTGGGATGAGCTTTACCGGCAAAGACGATCTGGATCGGCTTATCGGGCCGATTGAGGATATACTTGATGCGCTCCAGATCCTTGAACAGCAGCGTGGCGCGCTTGTAGGTTGCGAAGCGCCGCGCAAAGCCCAGGGTCAGCACTCGTTCTTCGAGCACCGGCCAGATCGGCGCGCTTTGACCGACGAAGCGGTAATGCGCCTGCAGCCGCTGCCGGGCGAAGGCGATCATCTGGCGCTTCAACGTCTGGCGGACGTTCCATAGCACATCATCGGGGATCTGGTAAACCTTGCGCCAGACCTTCGGGTCATCGAGGTGCTCTTCCCAGTTCTTCCCCAGGTAGGCGTCGTACAGGGAGCGTAGCTCTGGCGCCAGCCAGGTGGCGGTATGCACCCCATTGGTGATCGCGCTGATCGGCACCTCGTCCTGGCTCTTGCCCGGGTAGAGCCACTGCCACATCCCTCGCGCCACGTGCCCGTGCAGCTTGCTCACCCCGTTGTGGTACTCCGAGAAGCGCAGGGCCAGCGCCGTCATCGCGAAGGTCGGCCCCCACTGCTGCTCCTGGAGCGCCAGGGCCATGAACTCGTCGCGGGTCAGGTTCAACTGCGGCCAGTAGCGCCAGAAGAACTTCTCCATCATCGGCAGCGGGAAGGCATCGTTGCCGGCGGGTACCGGCGTATGGGTAGTGAAAACGCTGTGGGCCTTCACCTGCTGCATGGCCTCTTCAAAGGGCATGCCCTGGTTGACCAGTTCGCGGCAGAGTTCGAGCACCAGGAAGGCCGAGTGGCCCTCGTTCATGTGCCAGACGGTGGGCTTGTAGCCAAGGCGCCGCAGCGCCCGCACGCCGCCCACGCCCAGCACCAGTTCCTGCGAGATGCGCATCTCCTGGTCGCCACCGTAGAGCCGCGCTGAGAGCTCCCGATCCTGCGGACTGTTGGGGTGAATATCGGTGTCCATCAGGTACAGGTTGACGCGGCCCACCTGGAACTTGTACACCTTGGCGTAGATGGTACGTCCAGGCAACTCGACTTCGACCACCACCTCGCGCCCGTCGGGGTCGAGCGCAGGGATCGCGGGAACATCGGCGAAGTTCAACTTGTTGTACTCGGCCTGCTGCCAGCCGCTCGGATCCAGCCGCTGGCGGAAGTAGCCCTGCGGATAGATGAAGCCGACGGCCACAAATGGCAGCCCCATATCCGAGGCTTCCTTCACATGGTCGCCGGAGAGAATGCCCAGACCGCCAGAGTAGATCGGCAGGGACTCGTGGAGCCCGAACTCAGCCGAGAAGTAGGCGATCTTCACATCGGCGGCATCGCCGTGCCGCTGGGTGTACCAGGTCTTCTTTGCGCCCATGTAGGCGTCAAGGCTCTTCATCACCGCATCGTAGCGCTGCAGGTAGGTTAGGTTGGCTGCGGCCTCTTCGAGCTTGCGCTGGCGAACGTCGCGCAGGAAATCTACCGGATTGTGGTAATCCAGTTCCCACAGATCGGGGTCAATCTGCCGGTAGAGATCCTGGGCCTCGGGATGCCATGTCCACCAGAGATTGTAGGCCAGTTCGCGGAGGCGGGCGATCCGCTCAGGGATCGGGGTGAAGAGAATGTCCTGTTCCAGCCGGGCCATGTGCGCTCCTTATGTGCTGCGCGTTACCAATCCGTGGCGCGAGAGGGTCTATGGTGCTTCGTGGTTGCGACAGTTGGCATTGTAGCCGTTTCAGCTAAAACTGTCCAGACTCGTTGGGAGGGCGTCAGGCCCGGGGAGGTTCGGGGGGCCTGGCTCCTGCAACCCCTGCCGACCGGGAGGGTGCAGCCCTCCCAGGAGCATCGTCACCCGTGCCGCGCGGCGGCCTCGTAGGCGGCCAGGGTGCGCTCGGCAGTGACGCGCCAGCTAAAGGCCCGCACCTGTCGCAGCCCGCGTTCGCGCAACTCCTGGCGCAGATCAGCATCGTCGAGGAGACGACTGATCGCTTCGGCAAGGGCCGCAGGGTCGTATGGCGAAACGGTCAACCCGGCATCACCGACCACTTCGGGCAGGCTTGAGGTGTTCGAGGCAACCACGGGCGTGCCGCAGGCCATGGCCTCCAGGGGCGGCATGCCGAAGCCCTCGTAGATCGAGGGAAAGACGAACACGGTTGCCGCCGCGTACCAGAGGGGCAGTTCCGCTTCGTCGAGATAGCCGACGAAGCGCACTCGTTCCCGTAGTCCCAGCGCCTCCAGACGCTGAAAGACGGCATCGTAGAGCCAGCCCTTGCCCCCGCCCACCAGCAGCGGCGCCGCCTGCCGTTGCGCGACCTCAGCGTAGGCTTCCAGCAAGGTGGTGAGATTCTTACGGGGCTCAAGGGTGCCCACGTAGAGCACAAAGTGTTCAGGTAATCCCTTGCGCGCGCGAAAGGTCTCCAGCACCGCGGGGTCAGGTGGACGAAAATGCTCGCGCACGGCGTTCGGGGTCACTACGACCCGTTCAGGAGCAACGCCAAGCAGCCCGATCACCTCGCGGCGCGTATGCTCGGAGACGACCAGGATGCGCGCGGCGCGCCGCACGCTCAGGCGCGTGGCCACGTCAAGGTAGATCCGATTGTAGGCCCGAAAGGTCTGCGGAAAGCGAATAAAGGCCAGGTCGTGCACGGTGACCACGCTTGGCACGGGGCAGGATACGGGTACCACGCTATGCACGCCGTGGAAGAGGTCGGCGCCGCTACGCCGCAGCAGCAGGGGGGCGAGCAACTGCTCCCAGGGGATGCGCACCCGCGGGTTAATTGTCGGGAAATGGCTGGGAATGACCCGGAAGTTGTCGGGCAGGCCCAGGGTGCGCTGGTCGAGCCCGCGGGTGGTGTAAACGCTATAGCGGTTGGAGCGGTCGATCTGCCCGAGCTGGATCAGCACCTGCTCGACGTAGTGCGAAATCCCCGCGCGCCGAAACGAGCGCGTATGCGCCAGGAGATGGGCGTTGATCGCGATGTGCATGCAGCGATCTCCAGGTGGTCGCGCTGCGGCCAACCGCCGCTAGGGGCTGCCAGCGACCACCGACGCCTCAGCGTAATCATGGTGTGGGACCAGGCCCCATTCCGTCAGGGGAAAGTAGATCAGCCAGGCCTTGCCGATCACGCGATCCAGTGGCAATGGCCCCCATTCACGTGAATCACTGGAATTGGCCCGGTTGTCGCCCATCACGAACACGTGGCCAGGAGGCACTTCGATCGGTCCGTCCTGGCAGGCGTAGCCGGTAACACAGAAGGTTTTGATGTCACCCAGGTACGGTTGATCAAGCGCGGCGCCGTTCACAAACACCTGCCCGTCGCGGATCTCGATCGTGTCCCCTGGCAAGCCAATGACACGTTTGATATAATCCTTCGACACATCGCGCGGATACTCAAACACAACGATGTCACCGCGCCGGGGTTGGTGGAAGGGATAGATGACCCGCTGTTCGAGCGGCTCCTGGCCGGGCAAAAGCCGCAGGGGTGCATTCAAATCGAAGTGGAAGTAGACCAGTTTGTTGACCAGAATGTATTGCCCCGATTGCAGCGTCGGCTCCATACTGGAGCCCTCGATTTTGAAATTCTGGACGATGCCGCGAACGATGAAAAAGACCAGTAAAATAAATAGTGCCGTCTCAACCAGTTCACGTACCACACTGCGCACCCGCACCGGTCCTTCCAGGGTTGTTGTCCGGTCGAGGGTGAGAGGTCCCATTCTATCGTGGACAGGTGTATCGAACACGGGCGGTTGGGCCGGTTCCATACCTGGCCCGCGCCGCTGGGGGAACTGATCCATGGTGTTCCTGTATCTGTACTGGAACCGCTATGCTACACTATGTACGCCTGCATAGAAGGGTTCGCTACGTGATCGGTGCAACGTCCTCGCGGCAAGCCCCGGACCACGGTTTTTTCGGTGGTGCTGGCCGCTACGCCGCCAGCACCACCGAAAAAGCAACCTCTGTGGCGGCAATACGCATGCTACCGCGGGAGGCGGTCTTTGTATGAGCCCTGAATTTTTGTAAAGGCGCCAGCTTCCCGGACCACCGGTGCATTATACTCGAACGGTGTTCAGAATGCCAGATAGCGGGCGAGGGTGGGCCTTTTCAGACTTACCGCAGAGCGCGCGGAGCATGGGTGTGTTGAAACGCTCTGCGCCTTTTGACGTCGTCTGTGGTAAGAACGTGTAAACCACTACCGCGAGAGCAGGAGCTTACATGGCGACCGAGCGGGCTGATCTGATCGTCGCGAGCAACGATGGAAGCATTGTCTGTCTGGCCTGCCAGTGGCGTTGCGCGCTACGTCCCGGCGATGTGGGGCGCTGTCAGGTGCGCCTGGGCGCCGAAGAGGGCATCAGTCTGCTCAGTTACGGTCTGATCAGTTCTGCAACTATTGGGCCGATCGAGGACTACCGGCTCTGGCACTTTCTTCCTGACACGCTGGCGCTGGCGATTGGGGGGTGGGGCTACGCCACGGTTAGCGATCAGAGCCGTGGCCCATACGGCGCGTTGCCCGACGACCCGGCCCGGCGGCGCAAACTCGATGCCGAGCGCGCCGCCTCGTTCGCGCTGGAACGCCTCTGTCGCGGCGTTATCTGGGCCTACGGCGAACCCGCCGTCAATCACGAGTATGTCCGCTCGTTGCTTCAACTCAGCCGCGCCGCCAGTCGCTACACGGCGCTCGTCACCACCGGCGCGATGACCGTTGAGGCCCTCGATCAACTTGGTCCGTACCTTGATGGCATCAGTCTCGATCTGCGCGGTTTCAGCGATGGCAGCTATGCGCGCCTGGGCGGCCTGCCTGCCTGGCGCGAGGTGCTGGCCATCGCCGAGCGGGCGTTGCGCCAGTGGCGGGTGCACATTGAGGTCACAACGCGCATCCATCACGGCGTCAATGATGATCCGGCCGAGGTGCGCGCCCTGGTGACCTGGATCAAAGAGACGCTGGGCGACCACGCGCCCTGGCACGTGCTCCCGGGCGACGCCGGCAGTGAAACGGCGGCTTCGACCATGCGCGCCCGCAGGATTGGCCACGAGGTCGGCCTGCACTTCATCTACGGCGCCGAGCCAAATCAGCCGACCCGCTGCCCGATGTGCCATCAGGTGCTGATAACCCGTGTCAATGGCGTCACCAGCCTGGTCGGTCTCAATGGTTCCATTTGCACAAACTGTGGCTACAATGCGAAGCTGCACCTGTCGATTTTCAAGCAGCGGTGAGGCGGGCTGGCCACGTCCCTGCTGGTAGGGGGACGGGGAAACTCAGTTTCTCCGTCCCCCTCTACGTCAGGGCGCGGGGGCCGTCCCGGGGCCAGGGGCGTAGGGAAACCTGGCGCGGGACGGGGCCGTGCGAGGGACGCGGGAGAACCAGGTTTCCCCGATCGCCTGCCAGCGGCGCCACGGGCGCTATGGGCGCATGGTGAACGGCATGTGGACCCGCCGCACCTCCAGGCGCGAGTCGACGCGGAAGCTCAGGGTGCGCTCCTCCGAACGATTGCCCGCCCGGTCAACCGCCACGTAGCGCACGCGATGCTGGCCGTTGGGCAGGCTGCCGAGGCTTGCCATCGGGCCGGCGCGCTCCTCCCAGGCGCCGTCGTTCACCGACACCAGCAGACTCGCGACACCGCTACCGCCCAGGTCATCGGCGGCAAGTGTCAGCCCGTCAAACTGCTGAAAGGTGCTGCCCAGACGCTCGGTGACCGTGCTGCCCAGACCGGCCAGGCCTTCGACGGGCGGGCCAAACTGCGCCTGGCCCGGCCCGCGCACGGCATAGCCCGCCGTGCGCCCGCCGCCCCACTCCAGCGAACGGAACGCCAGTACGTGCCGTCCGGCTCGCAGGTTCACCGTTCGCTCCACCGCGGTCTCATCTTGCTGACCCGTCGCGCTGACCACCAGCTCTCCGTCGATCCACAGCCAGGCGTTATCGTCGCTGCTCAGTTGGAAGGTGTAGTCGCCTTCCACCGGCGCGACGAAGATGCGCGTCTGTTCCAGGACCAGACGCTCTGCCGCCTCTACGCCGATTCCTGACGCAGCCCCCAGGTCGTCGTTGGGAAGGCCCTGCCAGACGAAGGCGCCCAGCAAAGCGCCTCGGGCGAGGGCCGAACCGTCATCCGTGCGGGCCAGAAAATTGGCCGGCGTTCCACCCTCACGGTACACGTGCGCCAGCGGGCGCAGCAGGTGATCGTAGGCCACCGGCGCGGGGGGTTGCCGCTCAGGGGTTACGGTCAGAGGCGTAACGGCCACGTCGCGAGCGAAATAGACGACGTATTCGTTGATCAGCCCGGCGCGCAACCGGAAGTTCCCCGGGGTGCGCAGGCGCAGGTAGCCCACTACCTCGCGGGTTTCGCCCGGCGCGAGCCGGCCGTTGATGCCCCAGCGCCAGGGGTAGCCGCCGCTGTCGCCCGCGCACCGCGGTTGCCGCTCCGTCTCGATGGGGCCAAGCGTCAGGCGGATGCGCCCGAACTCTTTCGGATAGGTGGGGTAGGCCTGTCCCGGGGTCCCCAGGAAGCACTCGCCCTCATCGTAGACGTAGCCCTCGTTCGGGTTGAAACGGCCATCGGCGGCGCGCTCCGCTTCGGGGGCCTGGCTCTCAACCGGGGCCGCGCCGCTGTTGCGGATGGTGAAGGTGACCTTCAGCAGTTCACCCGCGGCGAGGCTCACCCGGTCGTAGTGCACGTTGAGGAGATCGACCCGCGCGGCGGCGGGATCCTCTTTGATCCAGCGGATGGCGTCGAAATAGACTACCCGCTGGCGGATGAGCGGCTCTCCGGTCAGATCACTTAGCTCGACATAACCCTGACGGCCCGCGGCGAACTGGTACGTGCCCAGTGAGACCCACTCCTCCGCGGTGTCCTGGTTGATGGTCACTTCGTAGGTCTGGTCGGCGGCGGCGATGCGATAGGTGGCGCGGGCGGTCGCCTGGAGCAGGCTGCACCCCCGCGGAACGTAGGCCAGCACGTGGTAGCGCCCGGCCTCGGGGAGGTTCGGGCGCCAGGTCCCCCGGTTGGCGCTCTCGGCTGGAGTGTCAGTGCCAAAGGTGTAGGTCGTATTGCCGTCGTAGCCGCAGGGCCACTGGTACCAGGTTGCGTTGCTGCGCTCGAAGCCGCTCTCGCGGTCGTCCACCGTCAGGTCGCCGTTGTCCCAGGCGGCGCCGCTCAGTCGGTCGCGCACACGCTGGCGGATGGCGGGCAACAGCCCGTCCAGCCGGTCGCCGGGACAGGTCGTATGGCCCGGGGTGACGGTGCGGTGGCCGGCGATATGGTTGATCACCGCGCCGGCGTTGAAGGGACTGCAGTAACGAGAAATGGCGCACCCGTAGTAGTAGGAGCGACCGAGGGGATCAACGCCCTTCTGTTCGGCCTTCCAGGCCAGCAGGTTCACCAGGCTCTCCAGGGTGGCGTTGGAGGGGGCCACGGTGCTGTAGGTGCCAATCAGCGCCACGCCCATCGAGCCATAGTTGCCGGTGTCGTGAAAGCCCACCGCGTCGTCGCCGCCAGCTCGCCCTTCGTAGATTACGCCATTGGGATCAATCAGGTAGTTGTAGCCGATGTCGCCCCAGCCGCGGGTGAAAGTATGGAACGACCAGATCGCCCGCACCCGGTCGGCCCAGTTCTGCTGGCTGCCGGAGAGACTGTTGGCGTCGGCGGTGTGATGCACGATCATGTGGCGCACGGGGTAGTAGGCCGGTGGCACCCGGCTGCTCTGCCCATCCGGGTTGCCCCAACCGGTGCGGCTCACCACTGGCGGGCGGCTCGCCTGGGCGGTGGTGGCCTCACCCGGCGCTTCCGGCGATGGCTTGGAGGGTCCGAAGCGGGCGTCAACGGTGTTGACCTCGATCCGTCGCAGGTCGGGCAGGGCGCCGTCGGGCGCGGGGCCGAAGCGCGCGCGAACCTGCCAGAAGCGCGCCTCGAACCCAGCGGCGATGATCTGGCTCCAGTGTACCTGCTCACCATCCTCGGGTTGCCAGAGATCTTCGTCTTCACCCGTGGCACCCCAGGGCGACCACTGTTGCCCGTCGGCGGAAACGCGCGTTTCCAGTTCCAGGCCGGCCTCGGGTGGTACGGCGCCCTCCCAGCGCAGCAGCAGGTGGGTGAAGGGTCGCGCCGTGGCGGTTGGGGGTGAAACGTACCCGTAGCCTGCGTCTTCCCCCGCAAGCGGCCCGACAGAGGGCGTATCGGAGGGACCGGGCAGGAGCAACACGGCCCGCTCAGGGCGTCCGGCTTCGGTGTTAGAAAGGGGATTGGCGGCCACATGCCCAGAGACCAGCGCCAGCAAGCTGAGCAGCAGGAGCGCAAAAGTGAGCGTGGCGGAGCGGGAAGAACGGGGCGGCATAATGAACCTCCACGCAGGCAGGAGTTGAGTTCACACTCATACTACCGAAGCCGGGTAAAGGTTCGCGAGAGCGCAACATGACGGTTGGATGACACGTCAGACATCCCGCGGCTGCGCCGCCCACGGGAAACGAGCAGGGGCGGCAGGGAAACCAGGTGTCCCCCGCCCCTGCCTGAGGGGAGTGTCTGGGAGGGGGTGGAGGTCCCAGAACGTCATCGGATAGCCGGTTATCCGGAAAGGCTCTCAGAGGTGGTATGTAATTCTTTCGGGATGGTATTAGACGCAATACCTTGCAGATAAGACCAGGCTTACGGCACGGCCCCCCTCCCACCCTCCCCCCGCCGGGGCAGGAGCGGGGCAGCGTGCGGCGGGTCACGCGCCGGTGCGCCGTCGGTATACTTTCTGATTGCTCCAACGGGCAGCGGAGCCGGAAGCCCGCCTACGGCGGGAAATGGTTGGGAGGGGGCACCGCGCGTATGTGAAAATAGTGGTATTAGACCGTTACGTGGTGCTCAAAGTACCGGTTAATCAGTGCGATCACCTGATCGGCGGTCTCCTCAATTGGCTTGTTGGTAACATTAAGCACTGAAAAGCCCCCCTGGCGAAAGATGCGCCGGGCATAGGCCAGTTCTTCCTGGAGTTCGAAGGGGTCGGTATAACTGTGATTCGCGTTGCCCTGAAAGGCCCGCTGTCGCCAGTGACGGTGGTGGCTCAGCACGTCCACGTCAATAGTCAGACCGACCACGCGGTGCCGGTCGATCTCGAAGAGCTGGCGTGGCGGCGGCACGTTTTGCACCAGCGGCACATTGGCCACTTTCCAGCCCAGCACACCCAGGTAGATGCTCAAGGGTGTCTTGCCGACCCGCGATACGCCGGTGAGCACCACATCGGCCTCGTGAAGATCACCCGGATTGCGGCCGTCATCGTGATCCACGGTGTACTCGATGGCCTTAATGCGGTCAAGGTAGACTTCGTGCCAGCGCTGATACAGGCCCGGCTGTCCCACTGGCGTGCGTCCGAACAACTGCGCCATCAGGGCGAGGGGCTCGCCAATGGTGTCGATGGTGGGGATGCCGCGTTCCGCCGCCAGCCGTACCACTGCCTCACGCATGGTCGGATTGACCATGGTGTGGATGATCATCCCTCCCCGTTCGGCCACCTGCTGCATGATGGCCGGCAGTTGATCCTCCTGGCTCACCTGGGGAATCACGATCACCGCCGGGTTAATACCCGGGAACTGGGAAAGGGCGATCCGCGCCACGTGTTTGCCAAGCGCCCCTGCCCCGCCGGAGACGATGAAGATGGCCGGTAGGTGGTCATCGGTTCGCGCTAGCGTAAGCATCGCTTTCTCCTAACTGTTTGGAGCGAGGGGGAAAACAGGTTCGTCCCCAGTTTGTCCGGGGGACAATTCGCAACACTGGTTCCGCGCGCAATGGTTACTGCGCGTAGCATACGAAATCCGTGCCGGCTGGTGCGTAAAAACCCGGTTACGCGGCGTGAATTTGTGACCAGTGATGGATGTTCAGATTCCTCGCCCTTCCGGCGGAGGTATGGGGCAACCGGGTTGCCCCACCTCCCTCCAGGCGGCAGCGGGGCCGCGGCGTCCCGCCTGTTGGGCAGGGAGGTGGAGCAACCGGGTTTCTCCACCTCCCCTTACGGGAAGTAGACCCGTGAGGTGAACGCCCCGTGCAAGCCGTGCGGGATGTGGTGACCAGGATGGAGCCGCGCGAGGGGGCCTCGGGAGGGGCGCCGGGCGTCAAGGATCACCAGGTCGGACTCGTGGCGCGCAGCATCATAGACCAGGGCCAGCAGCCAGCCATCGTCTTCGGTGGGGCTGCCATTGCGCGCCGGGTCGCCGGTGTCGGGTGAGACGGCGCTGGCAACCGCGGCGCTCCGGGGTCGGGGTACGAAGATCGGCTCGCTGACGAAGCCGCGCGGCGCGGCGCTCCACAGTTCCTGCGCTCCGCTCTCCATGTCCAGCTTCCAGATCGCCTGCAAGGGGCCGTTCCCCTCAGGTGCATCGGCGGCGGCCAGGTAGAGGTAGCGGTACGGGCGTCCCACCAGTGCGGGATGCAGCACCGGAAACTCGCAGGCGCGCTGGTCAACGGTCCGGCGCTGCACTGCGCCCGAACGGAGGTCGAGCGTCGTTCGGGTGAGTTTGCCAGGCGGCAGGGCCGCGAAGTCGATCCGGCGGAAATTGGTTCGCGGGTCAATCCCGACGTAGGAGTCGTACCAGACCGAATCGATCACCAGTTCATCACCGTCTTCAAAGGCGTTAGCGTGGTGCCAGACAAAACCACCGGGGGCGCGAAAGGCCCGCGGCGCACCCGCGCCTGGGTGGCGGGGCAGGACGATGATGGTCGAGGGCCGGCCGGGCTGTGAGGCCAGGCCCTGGGCCGCGCTTTGCAGGCCGAGGGCGTATGGCAACGCGTCGTAGCGCACCGGGTTCTGGATGAAAATGGCGAAACGCGGCGTGATCGCCACATCGTGCAGAAAAGCGAAGCGGTCAAGCTCGAAGGAGTTGCGCCGGATGAGGCGAAAGGCCGGGTCGAACTCGTAGAGGTTGAGAGTGGTTGATGGCCCTGGCTTGAGGCCAAAGTTTACCAGGACCGGTGCGCCGTCGTCCCAGGGAGAGGCGGGATCGATATGGTAGTGGGCGGCGAAGGCGTCGCCGGGGCGCAGCAGGCCTTCGAGGCGGTCGAGGCCGAGGGTGTCGAGGGTCAGCGGGTCGAGGCGATACGGTTCGGCGGCCTCCCAGAGGGCCAGGAGCCGCCCGGCCCAGGGCAGCACCCCCGTGTTGGCGACATTCTTGAGCCGCAGGTCGAAGGCGTTGGCCAGCCACCCGCCGGGGCGCTGGGTGCCGAACACGCCGCGGTAGAGCGGTCTACCGGCTCGTTGCTCGGCCAGGAAGCCTTCGGTGCGCACGAAACGATTGCGGTAGTAGGCTTGTCCGTCGCGGAAGCTGACCGCCACGACCATGCCGTCGCCATCGAAGGGATGGTGCACCGGATAGCCGGCGACATCGAGCAACCCGGGGCCGTTGCGGTAGAGGGTGCCGTGCAACTCGACGGGAATGTGACCTTCGATATGCTCGATCCAGAAGCTATGTTCCCCGGGCTGCGACTCGTAGCCGCGGGCCCAGTCGGTCAGCAGGGTGGCGCCTGCCTCGGGCAGGGTCATCGTCGTCACGCAGGGAGTCCTTTCCACGGTTCAGGCGAGGCCAGGAGGGGCTTTGCCCCTCCGAAAGCGCCGGAAGATCGCGCGGGAGCCCGTGAGCCCCGCTACTCGACCAGGCGAAGGGTCGTTACATTAATCATTGTACCTGAATACCTGGAAAGGGGTCCTCAACGGGGCGGATGGAGAGCCGCCCCGACGGGGCGGCACATACGCTCCGGCGGGGCGGCTCTACGGGGGGTGCGCGATCCCCTACGGGATGTAAACCCGCACGCCGGGGTAAATCAGATCGGGGTCAGGGCCGAGCACGTTGCGGTTGGCGTGGAAGATCTCGGGCCAGAGAAGTTCGTTGCCGTAGGCCCGCAGGGCGATCCAGCGCAGGTAATCGTGAGGCTGGATGGTGTAGGAACTGTGCCGCGCGATGGGGCCGCGGGCGGGTAGCGCCACGGGCGCCGCCGGGCGCACGGCAGCGACTCGTGGCAGCACCAGGCGCTGCCCGGGGCGGAGCAGGTTCGGGTTGCTGCCGATGACGTGGAAATTGGCGTCCCAGATCGCCGGGGCGAAGCGCGTGGTACCGTAGACCCGCAGCGAGATGCCGCTCAGCGTATCTCCGGCGCGTACCACATAGACCGCGGCAGTGGCCCGCGCCGGGCGGGTGACAACACCACCGGCGGGGCGGCCCGGCCCGGCGGGGGGCACGGCGCCGATCTGGCCCCCGAAGGGCGCCCCGTCCTGGTAGCCAGGGGGCTGCACATAGCCGGGCGGTGGCGGGGGCTGTGGCGCCGGGGCCGCCGGTGGCTCCGGCGGCGGCGGAGGCGGAATGATCTGGTCGGCCAGGGTGATGGCGGGCAGGGCCACGCTCGCCGGCGTGTAGGCGAACGCCGCGTCGGGCAGGCGGTTCACCGTGGTGAAGCTAACCGGTTCAGGGCGGGCGGCGGCGACGGGCGCTGCTTCCTCGGCCAGTTCAAAGGCCGGAAACGCGACCGGTGCGGCGGCAGGGCCGGCGACGATGCTCGCGAGCATCGCCGCATCTTCGGCGGTAGGCGCGGCGAGCAGGCTGGCAAGGAGCGCCTGATCGGCGGCCCGTTCGGCGAGGGTATGGACAGCGGGAACCAGCGCGGCGGCCAGGGTTGGCGTCACGCGCTCGCGGGCGGCCCACACGGGGGTGACCCCCACACTGGCCACGGCGATCCCGCCTGCCAGCAGGACCACCGCGGCGCCCTCGAGCAGGCGCGAGGTCGTTCGCGCCCCGGGCCGGGCCGGCGACCGGCGAACCGGCGTCGGAGGGCGTTGCGGCGCCAGTTGCGCCGCAACCGACCAGGGCGTCGCGCTCGCCGTGGTCGTGAGCAGACCCTCGAGGAGCGCACCCTCGGCGCCGGCTGGCGCGGGAGCGCCTCGACGACCCGCAGTGGCTTTGGCATCCATGGTATGGTATACTCCTTCTCTCACGGGGCCCTGCGCCCCTGAGCGTGTTCAGAGCATAGCACATTCACGCCGATGGTCAGGCGGCATGAGAAACCCGCGAAGGAACCAGGGTTCTCCGCGGGTGCGCGAATACCGTATCCGGATACTTCTCAAGACCGGTAAAAAAACTTCCTGGGAGAGCCGGGCCTTTCCAGACCCTCCCCTCCGGCGGGAGGCGGTCAGGCTTGCCGGATGGCCTCGTAGACGATCTCCAGCGTAGCGATCTGATTGCTATCGCCGTCGGCGCGAGCCACTTCCCACATCGACGGCCAGGCGCCGCTGAAGCGCCAGCGGCCCTTCACGTTCCCGAAGCGATCGAGTTCAACAATCGAACCATCGTGGCGCACCGGATGGCCGCTCGAGGTCATCTCTTCCCACTCAATCAACGACTGATCGAGGGTGACGCCATTGGACAGGCGGATCACCATATCGTGGCCCGGCTCTGCCAGGTCGAGCAGACTGATCTCGTCATCGCCGATGTAGAACTCGATCGGGTCCTCGTAGCCATGCAGACCTACGCACTCACGAAAGGCCGCGCAGGGCACCCCGTCGACTTCAACGATAAAGCGATACTCGCGCAGGTTGCTCGGTAACAGGATGTTCCGCATCACCATACCTCCTCGTTGGTGAGAAGGGCGGCGGGAGTTCAGGCGCCCCCGCTCCCCGCCCCAACCCTGTCTCGCGCGGCGCAACAACACGTAGAACCGTTACGGACAACGGCAAAGCGTTCCTACGAACCTTCATTAATTCAGTATAATGCACCGTGGCATGTGAGACGGAAAAGAAAGCTACCGTTGAGGTTATGAGACCTTTACCGTTGCGCCAGGGCGGATTCGGACCTGCGTTACCGTTGGAGGGGACGCGGGAAACCCGGTTTCCTCACTTCACGCTCACCGCTCATTAGCGGTGCAGGTGGCGCCTCCGCATGCCTCAAGGCAAAGAAAGAGGGTTCCTGGAAGGACACAGCCCTCCCAGGAACCCTCACCACTCAGCAGCCGACCTGCTTGTTGGGATCGCGGAGCGGCAGGTTGAGCGGATTTTCGGCCTGATCGCGGATCAATTCAGGATCGATGCCCTTCGGGATAGCGCCGCCGAAAGTCGTATCGGCCACCAGTTCGGGGCGCTCTTCCTTGAGGCGGGCGATCTCCTCGCGGGTGAACACGCGGCTCTCATCGAAGCCCAGGTCGACCTGCATCGAGGCGCCCTTCATGTGGATGCGGCCGATGTCGTAGAAGCGCTTCTCGAAGGTGGTCTTGGCAAAGGCGCGCAGACAGCCAAGCATATACTTGCGCTTGGTCTTGTCCTTAATGAAGGGATACTCCAGGAACGCCTTGCGCATGTAGAAGCGGGCGTAGTTGCGCAGCACGCCTTTGAGGACCTGTTCGCGCTCCATCAATTCGGG
The DNA here is from genome assembly GCA_937918935.1 of uncultured Chloroflexales bacterium. GTDB lineage: Bacteria > Chloroflexota > Chloroflexia > Chloroflexales > Chloroflexaceae > JACAEO01. Next base: position 27,099 of record CAKZSI010000022.1, read on the forward strand.
CTTCATAATCGGGGTGACGAAGTTGTACTTGGAGTAGTCGCGCACCTCGACCCGGTCACCCAGTTCCTCGAACAGTTCGGCGAAGGGCCAGGGGGTGTACATGTTCCAGTTGGCCATGTCCACCTTCCAATCGAGGGCCATGCGGTAGGTCTCCTCGATCGTCTCGGGGGTTTCATTCTCCATGCCCATGATGAACTGGGCCTCGGCGACCATGCCCGCTTCCTGGATGAGACGGATGGCGGTCTTGTTCTGCTCGATGGTCGTCTGTTTGCGGAAGAGTTCCAGGTTCATCTGGGCTGCCGCTTCGGTGCCCAGCGAGATGTGCATCAGCCCGGCCCGCCGCCAGAGGGGCAGCAGGTCCTTGTCGCGCATAATATCGGTGACGCGGGTGTTGATGCCCCAGAGCACCGGCAGCTTACGGCGGGCCAGTTCTTCGCACAGGGCGGTGAACTTCTTGCGGTTGAGCGTTGGCTCCTCGTCGGCCAGGATGAAGAACCCGACCTTGTAGTCGCGCACCAGCGACTCAATCTCATCAACGAACTTGATCGGGTTGCGCGAGCGGTAGCGCCGCCAGAACTTCCACTGCGAGCAGAAGCGGCAGGTGAAGGGGCAGCCGCGGGCGAAGTTCGGCACTGCCACGCGCACGTTCATCGGCACATAGATGTACTTGTCCCAGTCGAGCAGGCTCCAATCGGGGGACAGGGTGTCGAGGTCGGCGATGGGGTCGCTGGCCGGAGTGGCGACGACCTTGCCCTCTTCCATGTAGGCGATGCCGCGGATGTTGGGGCGGTCCTTCAGATCCGATCCAGCCTCGATGCTGCGCATCAGATTAACGATGATCTCTTCACCTTCGCCACGCACGATATAGTCGATCCAGGGCGCCTCACTGAAGACCTGAGTGTACATGAACGTAGGATGGATGCCGCCGAGGATCAGTCTGGCGTTGGGCCGTTCTTCGCGGGCGATCTTCAGCGTATCCTGGGCCTTGAGAATCATGGGCGTGATCGCCGTGGCCATGATCACGTCGGGCTGGTTGATGCGGATGATCTGGCGCAACTGGTCGTCGGGGATGTGGAAGGTCATCGCGTCAACAAAGCGGATGTTGTCGTAGCCTGCCTGCTTCAGGGCGCCGCCGATGTAGGGCACCCAACTCGGGGGCCAGTTTCCGGCGATCTCGGCCCCGCCCGCGTGATAGTTCGGCTGGATCATCATGATCCGCATACTGGTCTCCCTTTTGGCTTGTGGGGCGGCGCCCCGCCTCCCTGCGACAGAGTCTGAACTACAAGGACCAAACAATGCCGGAAAGGCGGTTCCTTGCCGGCGTCAGCGCCAGGTGACGGTGAAGGTGCAGGTCTCAGCCCCGCATGCGACGCAGGCCGTCTCGCGCACGCGCACCCGCCGGTCGATCAGGGTTTGCAACAGGGTCTGGAAGCACTGTTCGTAGTAGTGGCAGATCGGCTCGGCAGCGGCAACGCCGCGACACTCCGGGCAATCGGCCAGACGCAGGATGGCTTCGCCGCGTCCCACGGCGTAGCTGAAGCGCCCCGTGCCGGCGAAGGTCCAGGCATGGGCGGCGATGGCCCTCAGCAACACGCGCAGGCCCGCGGGCGGCGGCAGCAGCGGCAGGACGACGTGGGCCGGCCTGGGAATGCGGTGCGCCAGCAGGTAGCCTGCGGTGCGCTCACCCGAGCGCGCCAGGATGCGCCCCGCCTCCGCGGCGCCCGCCTCGGCCCGCAGCGCGTCGATCAGCGCGACGAACTCCTGCTCCTCCACCATTGTCGTCGGCAGGCGCTCCACCAGGTCGCTCCGGCCCATGCGCCGCAGAAAGCCCTGCGTCTCCTCCCGGCCCCACGCCTCTTCGAGCGCGCCGACCGTCTGGATGATCGCGTTGGGGCCGATCCGCGCCGCGCCCGTGGCCGCGTGCGTCGCCTGCATAGGAGCTCCTTTCATGGCATGGCAGCGTTGTTACATTTTATACATGATTCGAGCGCAGTCTACCATGGCCGTTTGCGCCGCACAGTGGTAATCGCTCAACGGTCTGTGAGTATTTCTTCTCAGACGGGGCCGCGCCCTGGTGCTAGGATGAACCACAAGGATGTGGTTATGCTATGTCCCCCGCCGAGACGAAGGCTTGTTGAGGAGAAATCCATGTCGAACCGGGCGCCAGCCAACCCGGCGCCAGCCGCCGATAACCGGCAGAAGTTGCTCGAGGCGACCATGCGGCGCTATCAGTATCGCCCCGATGCGTTGATCGAGGTGCTGCACAAAGCCCAGGAGTTATACGGCCATCTCTCGCCCCAGTTGCTCGCCTCCATCGCCCGCAATCTCCACCTGCCACCCAGTCGCGTCTACGGCGTGGCAACCTTCTACCACTTCTTCTCCCTCAAGCCCCAGGGCGAACATACCTGCACCGTCTGCCTCGGCACCGCCTGCTATGTCAAGGGTGCGATGGAGATCCTGACCACCCTGGAAACGGAGGCCGGTCTCAAGGCTGGTCATACCAGCCCTGATGGGCGCCTCTCGCTGCTGACGGCCCGTTGCCTGGGCGCCTGTGGCATCGCGCCCGTCGTGGTGCTCGATGGGGTGGTCATTGGCCATGCCGATGCCGAGACGCTGCGCGCCCGGCTGCATGCCCTGCTCGAAGAGACGCCTGTCGCATCGTGAGAGAAGGCTTCGATGGATCTGGCTGAATTGCACGCCACTGCCGAGCGCGAACGCGCGCGACGCAAGGCGATCCGCGTGCTGTGCTGCACCTCCTCGGGTTGTCAGGCGTCCCGCTCGCTCGAGTTGTTCCACCAGTTGGAGGCCGCCGTGACCGCCACGGGCCAGGACGAGGCGGTTGAGGTCGCCAGTGTCGGTTGTATGGGCTTCTGCGGCCAGGGGCCGATGGTCCGGGTTGAACCGGCCGATCTGCTCTTTGAGCGGGTGCGTCCTGAACAGGCCGCGGAGATCATCGCTGCTCTCGCCGGTGAGCCCTGTAGTGTCGAACGGGGCGATCCCAACCATCCCTTCTTCGCCCGCCAGGTGCATGTGGTGCGTCGTAACGGCGGCTTCATCGACCCCGAACGGATCGAGGAGTATATCGCCGCTGGCGGCTACGAGGCCCTGTACCGCGTGCTCCACGATTTTACGCCCGCCGAGGTCATCCAGGAGATTACCCGCAGCGGCCTGCGTGGGCGCGGCGGCGCTGGCTACCCCACCGGGCTCAAATGGGCCACCGTCGCCAAAAGCCCCGGCGAGCGCAAGTTCGTGGTGTGCAACGGCGATGAGGGCGATCCCGGCGCGTTCATGGACCGCAGCATTCTCGAGAGCGACCCGCACCTGGTGCTCGAGGGCATGGCCATCGCCGCCTATGCCGTCGGCGCTCACGAGGGCTACATCTTCGTGCGCGGGGAGTATCCGCTCGCCATCCAGCGCCTGACCCGCGCGATCAACCAGGCCAGGAAGCTCGGCCTGCTGGGTAGCCAGATCTTTGAAACCGCCTTCGATTTCAAGGTCGAGATCCGCGTCGGCGCCGGGGCCTTCGTGTGCGGCGAAGAGACCGCGCTGATCGCCAGCATTGAGGGCCGTCGCAGCCAGCCCCGCCCCCGCCCGCCCTACCCCGCCGAGAAGGGATTGTGGGGCTTCCCCACGCTGATCAACAATGTCGAGACCTTTGCCAACATCGCGCCGATCATCGAACATGGCGCCGATTGGTACGCCTCGATCGGCACCGAGAAGAGCACGGGCACCAAGGTCTTCGCCCTGACCGGCAAGGTGCGCAATACCGGCTTGATCGAAGTGCCCATGGGCATGACCCTGCGCGAGATCGTCGAGGACCTCGGCGGCGGCAGTCCTGATGGCACACCCGTCAAGGCTGTGCAGACCGGCGGGCCCTCCGGCGGCTGCATCCCCGCCCGGCTCTTCGATACGCCGGTGGACTATGAGTCGCTTGCCGCTGCCGGCTCGATTATGGGCTCCGGCGGCATGGTGGTGATGGACGCCCATACCAGCATGGTTCAGATCGCTCAGTTCTACATGGCTTTTTGCATGGACGAGTCGTGCGGCAAGTGCGTCCCCTGCCGGGTGGGTACGGTGCAGATGTACCGCCTGCTCAGCAAGGTCGTCGCAGGCGCGGCAACGCCTGCCGATCTCGAACAGCTCGAACAGCTCTGCCGCCTCGTGCGGGAGACCAGTCTGTGCGGCCTTGGCCAGTCAGCGCCCAATCCAGTGTTGAGTACGCTGCGCTACTTCCGCGAGGAGTACGAGGCGCTGCTGCGTGAAGAGGCCGCCGCTGGCGCGAATGGAACACCTTGAGGAGCGGCCCGCGTGGAGTTGACATATGGCAGCCCGAACCCTGACCATTGATGGCCGGCTCGTTAGCGCCCGCGCCGGCGAGAGTATTCTCGAAGCGGCGCGCGATGCGGGCATCCATATCCCCACCCTCTGTTACCTCGAGGGACTCTCCGAGATGGGCGCCTGCCGTCTCTGCCTGGTCGAGGTGACCGGCTCGAACCGCCTCCTGCCCGCCTGCCTGACGCCGGTCAGTGAGGGGATGGAGGTGCATACCGCCACCGAACGGCTGCGCGAACACCGCCGGGCGATCGTCGAGTTGCTCTTCGCCGAACGCAACCACGTCTGTGCCGTCTGTGTGGCTTCGGGCAACTGCGAGTTGCAGAACCTGGCCATCCGGGTGGGGATGACCCACGTGCGCTACGATTACCTCAACCCTGTCTGCGCCGTGGACATCAGCCATCCGCAGTTTGGCATCGACCACAATCGCTGTGTGCTATGCGCCCGCTGTGTGCGCGCCTGCGATGAGGTCGAAGGGGTGCATACCTGGGACATCGCGGGTCGTGGCGTCAACGCCCGGGTGATCACCGATCTGGGCGTGCCCTGGGGCGAGGCCGAGAGTTGCACCTCCTGCGGCAAGTGCCTGCTGGCCTGTCCCACCGGGGCGATCTTCCGGCGCGGCACCAGCGTCGCCGAACTCGAGCGCGACCCGAAACGCATCGCGCTGATCGTCGCCTCGCGTCAGGAACGCTGGTAAGTGGTGAGGGCATGGTTGGGAGGGCATGGCCCTCCCGGTTGGCAGGGACAGGGGAAATCGGGTTTCCCCAGGCCCCTCTGCTGGTGGAAGGGTGTTCTCGGAAGGGCGCGGCCCTCCCGACCCCTCCCGTGTGGCGCCGGTTTCCACCCTGAAGAGAGATCTATGTCCAGGATTACATTCGCTACCGTCTGGTTCGGAGGTTGTTCGGGCTGCCATATGTCGCTGCTCGACCTCGACACCTGGCTGCTCGACCTGGCAAGCATGGTCGAGTTGGTGTACGGCCCGCTCGCCGATCGAAAGACTTTTCCCGACGGTGTGGATCTGACCCTGGTGGAGGGCGCGATTGCCAACCTGGAGCACCTGGAACTGGCGCGCGAGATCCGGCGGAAAACCCGTGTTCTCGTGGCTCTGGGCGACTGCGCGGTGACCGGCAATGTCACCGCCCTGCGCAACCTGGCGGGTGATCCATCGGGTCTGCTCCAGCAGATCTATCTCGAGCGCGGCGACCCGCCGCTCGCCGTTCCGGAGGCGCCGGGCATCGTGCCGCGCCTGATCGAACGGGTGACGCCGCTGCATGCGGTAGTGCCGGTGGACCATTTTCTCCCTGGTTGTCCGCCCTCTGCGCCGCGCATCCGGGCCACGCTCGAAGCCTTGCTCGCCGGCGCCGAACCACCCGAGATCGGGCGCTTTGGATAGCCGCCTGGGAGGGCATGGCCCTTCCAGGGCCGGCAGCCGGTTGGAGGCGGGTGGGGAACCCGGGCTTTCCTGCGCCCCTGCCAGATGGCAGCGCATCTAGAATGTCAGGCCAATGAGCAAGACCATCGTTATCGATCCGGTCACCCGGATCGAAGGACACGCCAAAATAAGCATTTACCTCGACGAGGCTGGCGAGGTCGCCGGTGCACGTTTTCACGTCACCGAGTTTCGCGGCTTCGAGCGCTTCTGCCTCGGACGACCCTTCTGGGAAATGCCCGCGATTACCGCGCGCATCTGCGGGATCTGCCCGGTCAGCCACATCCTTGCTTCCGCTAAGGCCGGCGATGCCATTCTCTCCGTCCGGGTGCCGCCCGCCGCCGAGAAACTGCGCCGGCTGATGAACCTGGCCCAGATCATCCAGTCGCACGCGCTGAGCGTCTTTCACCTCAGCGGTCCCGATCTGTTCCTGGGCTTTGAGAGTGATCCCGCGCAACGCAACCTCTTTGGCCTGATCGCCGCCGAGCCGGAGCTGGCCCGCAAGGGCATCGAGCTGCGCCAGTTTGGCCAGGAGTTGATCGAACGCCTGGGCGGGCGCAAGATCCACCCCGCCTGGGCCGTCCCGGGCGGCGTGCGCCACGGCCTCGAGGATGCCGATCGCGCTGCCATCGCCGCCGGCCTGCCCGCCGCGCGCGCTACCGTTCTCGAGACCCTGGCGCGCTTTAAGGGCATGCTCGACCGCTTTGCCGACGAAGTCGCCTCTTACGGGCGCTTCGCCAGCCTGTTCCTCGCCCTCACCAACGAACGCGGCACCTGGGAGCACTACGACGGCCAGTTGCGTGTCATGGATTCGCAGGGCCACATTCTGAGCGACCGTGTGCCGCCGGAGGAGTATGCCGAGGTGATCGGCGAAGCCGCGCAGGACTGGAGCTACCTGAAGTTCCCCTACTACCGGCCCTACGGGTTCCCCGAAGGCATGTACCGCGTCGGCCCGCTTGCCCGCCTGAACATCTGCCGCAGCTTCGGCACACCCCTCGCCGATGCCGAGCTGGTGGAGATGCGTCGTCGCGCCGGCGGCGGCCCGGTGACGGCCAGCTTCTACTACCACTACGCCCGCTTGATCGAGATCCTGGGCAGCCTGGAGTTAATCGAACGCCTGCTCGACGATCCCGACCTGCGCGCCCGTCGCCTCCGCGCCGAGGCCGATGTCAATCAGCTCGACGCCGTGGGGTGCAGCGAGGCTCCCCGTGGCGCCCTCTTCCACCACTACCGCGTTGATGCATACGGCCTGCTCACCTACGTCAACCTCATTATCGCCACCGGGCAGAACAACCTGGCCATGAACCGCACGGTGACCCAGATCGCCGAGCGTTACCTGCGCGGCGGGCGTCTCGACGAGGGCCTGCTCAACCGCATCGAGGGCGGCATTCGCGCCTTCGACCCCTGCCTCAGTTGTTCGACCCATGCCGTCGGCATGACTGCCCTGACCGTGCGCCTTCACGGCCCCGATGGGCGCATTCTCGATGAAGTGATGCGCTGAGTGGGCGTTCCTCACCCTTGCCCAGACCCCTCCCTCTTTATTACAGGTAGCGAGGGAGAGGGCGCCGAGCGCAGCGAGGCGGGGGGGAGGGTGAGGAGTAGCCCCCCAACACCCCTTCCCCGAGGTATGTTACAATACCAACGTTCTCACACCAGTTCCCGTTGAACGCCGTCCGTGCCCTGGCCGACAGGGATGCCAGATACGGCAATCCAACATGATCTCTCGCCCCCCAGCCAGACGAGGTTGACCGTGACCCAGCAAGGCCGCGATCGCCCGGTGGTGCTTGAAGCCCGCGCGATCACCAGGCGTTTCCCCGGCGTCGTCGCCAACGATAACGTGTCGCTCCAGCTTCACCAGGGGGAGATCCTGGCCCTCCTGGGCGAAAACGGCGCCGGCAAGTCAACCTTGATGAACATCCTCTACGGCCTCTACCACCAGGACGAGGGCGAGATCTTCGTCAGGGGCCAGCCGCTGCGGGTTTCCAGCCCGCACGAGTCCATCCAGCGCGGCATCGGCATGGTCCACCAGCATTTCCAGCTCGTGCCGGTGATGACCGTTGCCGAGAACGTGATCCTGGGCAATGAAGTTACCCGTGGTCCCGGCTGGCTCGACCGCCGGCGCGCTGGCGAGCAGATCCGCGCCATCTCGCGCCAGTATGGCCTTGAGGTTGACCCCGACGCGCTTATCGCCGATCTCGACGTGGGCGCCCAGCAACGGGTGGAGATCATCAAGGCCCTCTACCGCAACGCGGACATCCTCATCCTCGATGAACCGACCGCCGTGCTTACCCCCCAGGAAGCTGATGACCTGATGCAGATGATGCGCAAACTGGCCCGCCAGGGCAAGTCGATCATCTTCATCACCCACAAACTCCGCGAGGTGCTGGCCGTCGCCGACCGGATCATGGTCCTGCGCGCGGGGCGCGTGGTTGGCGAAACCACCCCTGCCGAGGCGACCGAGGCCAGCCTGGCGGCGATGATGGTGGGCCGCAGCGTCATGCTCCAGGTTGAACGGGGCGAGATGCGTCCGGGCGCGGTGGTGCTGGAGGTGACCAACCTCCACGTTCGCGATGATCGCCAGCTCCTGGCGGTACGTGGAGTGAACCTGCAGGTGCGGGCCGGAGAGATCCTCGGCATCGCGGGCGTACAGGGCAACGGACAGACGGAACTGGTCCAGGCCCTCACCGGTCTGCGCCTGCCCGAGAGCGGGAGCGTGCGCATCGCCGGACACGATGTTACCGGTGCGACTCCCCGCCGGATCAGCGAATTGGGGGTTGCCCACATCCCGGAGGACCGCCAGCGCGACGGGTTGGTGTCGAGCTACCCGCTGACTGACAATGCGGTGCTTGAACTGTACTACCTCGCGCCCTTTGCCCGCGGCCTGGTTCGTGACGACGCGGCCGTGCGTGACCACGCCGAGCGCCTGGTGCAAGAATTCGACGTGCGCACGCCAACGGTGACGGCGCCAGCCAGTTCGCTCTCGGGCGGCAACCAGCAGAAACTCATCGTCGCCCGCGAGTTTACGCGCGAGTTGCGGCTGCTGATCGCCGCGCAGCCCACCCGCGGCATCGATGTCGGCTCGATCGAGTTCATCCACAACCAGATTGTGAAGAAACGTGACGAGGGTGTCGCCGTCCTGCTGGTCTCCGCCGAACTGGACGAGATCCTTTCCCTCTCCGATCGGATTGCGGTGATATACCATGGTGAGATCGTGGCGACGGTGAACAATGGCGAGCTCAGCCGGGAGCAACTGGGTTTGTTGATGGCCGGCGCGAGCCTGAGCGAAACGGCGGCGATGAGCCCCTCGCTGGCCCATTCGGAAGGATTGTCTTAGTGCACTGCCCGGAATGCTTGATTGATCCACGGGGGGCCTTTCGAGCATGTGCCGGATGCCCCACGGAGCGTCAAGCGTTTCAGCTTGACCATGGCTTCACGCCCCTTCGGAGACAGCATGGCTGAGGCAGTTGAAGGACGCGCCCCCTCCCCTGGTCCGGCAGGTTTTCGCGAGTATTACGCCCGCTATGCGCCGTACCTGGTGCCCGTCTTCGCCGTATTTACTGCGCTGGTCGTGGGCGCGCTCATGATTGGCCTGACCGGCGGCGACTGGCTGGCGGCCTATATCGGCCTCTGGGAGGGATCGTTCGGCACCCCGATCGCAATTGCTAGCACCGTGGTACGGGCGACGCCCTTTATCATCGCCGGTCTGGCGGTGGCGGTGGCCTTCAAGGCGGGGCTGTTCAACATCGGGGCCGAGGGACAGCTCTACGCCGGATCGGTCTGTGTGGTGCTGGTGGGCACGCTGCTCCAACTCCCCCCGGTGCTCCACATCCCGGTGGGGATCTTCGCCGGGGCGATTGGCGGTGCAGCCTGGGCCTCGATTGCCGGGTTTCTCAAGGCGCGCACAGGGGCCCACGAGGTGATCAATACGATCATGCTCAACTATATCGCCATTCGCCTGACGGACTGGCTGATCAGGAGCAAGAACCCCTATCTCCTCGGTGACCCCGCCGATCCCAGCTCCGCCCGCACCATGTATATCGCGGAGACGATGCGCTTGCCCGGTTTTCGTCTATCCGATACGATCGTCTTGCATCTGGGGATCCTGATCGCGATCGTTCTGGTCTTCCTGGTGGCCTGGTTCCTCAACCGCACCACCATTGGTTTCGAACTCCGCACCGTGGGCAGCAACCCCGGCGCCGCGCGCTACGCCGGCATGAGCGTGCCAAAGACAATCATTCTGGCAATGGCCTTCGCCGGGGCGCTGGCCGGCATCGGCGGCGCTGGCGAGGTTATGGGCGTGCGCTACGCCCTGAGCACCGATTTCTTCTCCGGGCTAGGGTTCGATGCCATCGCAGTGGCGCTTCTCGCCCGCGCCAACCCGATCGGGATCGTCTTCTCCGGGTTGCTCTGGGGCGGCCTGCTCACCGGCGCACGCCTGATGCAGGTGCGCGCCGGATTGTCCATTGACGTGATCAAGATCGTCCAGGCCCTGATCATCATGTTCGTCGCTGCCGACCAGATCGTGCGTTTCATCTACCGCATCCCCCGGCCCCCACCCGGCGAGGAGACGATGATCTCGAAAGGCTGGGGCGGGGGGTAGTCTGCGCCTCCTGTTGGCAGGGTCGTGGGGAAACCCTGTTTCTCCGTCCGCCTTCACCCGGCCAGAGAGTGCCGGCGTCTGTCTATGGGCAGAGGCGTGGGGAAACCCGGTTTCCCCATTCGCCTCCAACCGGTATTGGAGCTGCCAGAACCCACGGGCCTGGGTACGGGGAAACCGGGTTCCTCTATTTTCAATTGAAGATCTAAAGAACGCCATGAACAACCACCAGGAACAGAGTGATTACCGTCCGCGAAAAATTGCCGCCGAGGAACGCATGGCCGACATCATCCTGCCCGGCCAGACCAATGGTTATGGTACGATGTTCGGCGGCGATGTTATGGCGATGATGGACAAAGCGGCGGGTATCGCGGCGATGCGCTTCTGCCGCCAGCCCGTTGTCACTGCCTCGAGCGAGCGGATCGATTTTCGCACCCCCATCGGCCAGGGTGAGATTATCGAGGCCTATTCCCGGGTGATTTATGTGGGCCGAACCTCGCTGGTCGTGCGGGTGCATGTGTTCGCCGAGCATCCGCTCAAGGGCGAACGGCGCATCTGCACCACCGGCTACTTCAGCATGGTCGCCATCAGCGTCGATGGCGCCCCGGTCCAGCCGGTACCTGAACTTATTTTGCCCGACGACGTGGCCCGCGCCGAACATGCCCTCGGCGCGGAGATCCACGCCAGCATTGTCGCCAGAAAGAATAATCGCGGGACGGACCTGCTGACCGTCGCGCCTGGATCGGGCCATCTTGAATGATTGACGAGTCGCTCTTTCGTCAGGTGATGAGCCGCTTCGCCTCGGGCGTTACTGTGGTCACCACCGCCCACGAAGCGCGCCTGGCTGGTCTGACGGTCAGTTCGTTCGCTTCGTTGTCGCTGCAACCCACCCTGGTGTTGATCTGCATCGACCGGCGCGCCGACAGCCACGATGTGATCGCCGCGGCCGGCCAGTTCGCCGTAAACATTCTCAGCGAGGGCCAGGAGTACCTCTCGCGGCGTTTCGCCAGCGACGAGGCGACCAAGTTCACCGAGGGCACGTTCTTTCTCTCGGAGCGTGGCCTGCCCCTGCTGCACGGCGCGCTGGCGCATATCGAGTGCGCCCTTCACGGCGCCTTCCCCGGTGGCGACCACACGATCTACGTTGGCGAAGTGATGGCGGCGCGCTGCTTCGATGCGCGCCCCCTGCTCTACTATCGCTCGGGTTACCATACCTTAACGTGAACGGCCAGGATCCCGGAAGGGCTCCGTCCTCCGACGATCACGGGTACGGGGAAACCTGGTTCCCCCATACCCCCTCGCAGGGGCAGGCGGTAGCGCAACCTCCGGGTTGCGCACAGGTATAAGGGGCCATATGTGGCGCATCTGTCAGGTTCGAACCCCGCCTCCTGACCCATGCCCGGTGGAAAAGGCGCGCTGTCGGGGCGCCCGCTCCGTGCCCCTTCTCAGGTGCAGGGTTTTCCGGCACATCCTCGTGCCGCATTCGCCATCCGGGGCATTGGGACGTCCAATGCCCCCCTCTCCCGCGAGCGGGAGAGGGGGGCAGGGCGGTGAGGATCGTAAGCGCATTGGAATGCCGAAGACCCCTTTTCGCTCGAAAAACCCTGCACCTGAGAGGTCCCTACCCCCCACTTTCCTCGGCGCCATTCTCTGGTTCCTGGCCGCGTTCATCGCCGCATGCGGCGCGACCGGCGGGGTAGCGTCAGGTGGTTCCACCAGCGCGCCTATCCCCACCCTGATGGCGACTGCCACCGGCATACCTCCGCCCAGCCTGACTGCCACGGCGCCACCCGCCGATACCGGCTGGCTGCTCGCGGCGCCCGGCGTCGAGACGCGCCGCCTGCGCGCCGCTGTTGCCGGGCGTGAGACGGTCATTAGCGTTGTCCGGCTCGACCCGCGGCAGGTGCGCTTCCTCGTGGGATACGCTCCGGAGGCGCCCCTGCCCCTGGCGAGTTGGGCCGAACGCACTGGCGCACGGGTCGCCATCAACGGCGGCTTCTTCGACCCCGATGGGCGCAGCGTGGCCCTGCTGGTCCACGATGGTCAGATCGAAGGGAGCAGTTACGTCGGGCAAGGAGGCATGTTTGCCGTGTCACCGGAGGGCGCGGTCTGGTTGCAGAGCCTCGCCGATCAGCCCTTCGACCCCAACGTGCCGCTGGCTCAGGCGCTCCAGGGATGGCCGATGCTGGTCAAACCGGGCATCGGCGCGAGTTATCACGTCGAGGATTATGACCGCGCCCGCCGCAGCGCCCTCGGCCTGGACCACGGTGGACGGGTGGTGCTCGTTGTTGCCTCTGCGCCAGTGTTCACCCTGGGCGAGTTCTCAGCCTGGCTGGCAGCCTCCGAGCTGGAACTCGAGTCGGCGGTCAATCTCGACGGCGGCGCCTCCAGCGGTCTGATTGTGCAGAGCGAGAGCGCCCCCGAACGCATCGAGCCGTTCGTGCCCTTGCCGATTGTGCTCCTCGCGCTGCCGGCGTAGGGTCGAAGCGGCGGTGCAGCCAATCCTTCGGCCCACGCCGGACGAGGGCCGATATGCGCTCAGAGGGGGGCCGTGGTACGATAATCTGGTTGTGATATTTGCGGGAAGGGCTTCGCCCTCCCGCCGCATCAATCACAATCATCGTGACAGCCCACGCTCGCGGCGGCGCAGGTTGCGCCGCACTGTAACCTGCGCTACCATACCACATTAACACGAAGTCCCTATCATACCAATTTTGCTTGAATGGACGGCATACCCATTTATCGACTGGTCTCACTACAGATACAGAAATCGAAAATCTAAAATCCGAGATCGCACGAGGTGCTCGACGATGAGCAGCGACCCTTACCGCGAATCGCCCGCCCAGAACGCCGGAGGACTGCGCCGCCTGCGTGGCGAGCGCGCCCTGGCAACCCTGTCGCGCCTGCTGGCCGACGATGGCTGGCGTCCGCGTTCTGGCGGTGCTGGCCGCTTTGTGATGACCTATCGCTCCAACGGGGCGGTCTTCGAGCTGTGGGCAGAGATCATTGTTCACTCCGAGCAACTGGTGGTGAACGCGGTGCCCCCGTTGACCGTGCCTCCCGATCGGCGGGCCGCCGCCGCCGAATATGTGCTGCGTGCCACCTGGGGCCTGTACGTTGGCAGCCTGGATCTGGATCTCGACACGGGCCAGGTACGCGCCCGCTGCGGCCTCGACTTCGAGGGCGAGCCGCTCACCCCCCGCCTCATCCGCAACGCGCTGACCATCGCCGTGCGGATCATGGAGACGTACCTGTCCGGGCTGGAGCGGGTGATTGACGGCGTCGCGCCGCTAGAGGCCATCCGCGCCGTGGAAGGGAACTGAGGCGCAAATGGGCCAGAGATGGGCGGTCCGGGAGGCCGGGGTTCTCCCGGGAAACCCTTACGCCCGACCGCGGTAGGGACCGGGAGGGCGCAGCCCTCCCAGAAAGACTTCTTTTCATCCCTTGTTGTACGGCGCGGCCGTATAGGCGCCTGATACCCAACGACCATCACAGGAGGAGTCATGACCATTCCCGTGATCGACCTCTCCGTGCCGTCCGATTTCAACTGGGCCTACGACGTCGTGGATCGCTGGGCCGAGGATCCAGACAAACTGGCAATGCGGTGGATCGGGCCGGCGGGTGAGGAACGGGCGATCACTTTCGCTGAGTTGCGCGAGCGCACCAACCGGCTCGCCGGGGGGTTGGAGGGCCTGGGGTTAGTACGGGGCGACCGGGTGTTGCTCGTGCTGCCGCGGGTGGTGGAATGGTGGGAGAGCGTGCTGGGCCTTATGAAGATGGGCGCCGTCGCCATGCCTGGCACGAGCCTGCTGACGGCCAAAGATATTGCCTATCGCATCAACGCCGCCGAGGCCCGCGCGCTTATCACCGACGCCGATGGCGCGGCCAAAGTTGACGCCATTCGTGCCGAGTGCCCCGGCCTGGAATTGCTGGTTATCGTCGGCGAGCCGCGCCCGGGCTGGCACAGCTTCGCCGAGGCGCTTGCCGGCGGCGCGGCGGAGCGTTCACGTCTGCCCACCCCCAGCGATGAACCGTGCATGATCTACTTTACCTCGGGAACCGCAGGCAACCCCAGGATGGTGCTGCATACCCATGCCAGTTATCCCATCGGCCATCGCATCACCGGGGCCTACTGGCTGGCCCTTACCCCCGATGATCTGCACTGGAACCTCTCGGATACGGGCTGGGCCAAGGCGGCCTGGTCGAGCCTGTTCGGGCCGTGGAACATGGGCGCGGCCCTGTTCGTCCACGATGGCCGGGGCAAGTACAACCCCCGCGAAACGCTGGAACTGCTCCAGCGTTACCCGGTGACCACCTTCTGCGCGGCGCCTACCATCTACCGCCTGCTGGTGCAGGAGGATCTGCGAGCCTATCGCTTTCCGCACCTGCGCTCATGCACCAGCGCTGGCGAGCCGCTCAATCCCGAGGTGATCGCCGTCTGGCGCGAGGCGACGGGGATCACCGTGCGCGATGGCTACGGGCAGACCGAGTCGGTGCTGCTCTGCGGCAACCCGCCTGGCCAGGAACTGCGGCCTGGTTCGATGGGCAAGCCGCTGCCCGGTCTTATCCTGGCGGTGATTGACCACGAGGGCAACCCGCTGCCGCCGCGTCGCGAGGGCGATCTGGCCGTGAAGGTGAAGCCCGAGCGCCCGGTGGGTCTGTTCAAGGAGTACTGGCGCACGCCGGGCGCTACCGCGGCCTGTCATCGGGGCGACTGGTATATCACCGGCGACCGGGCCTATGTGGACGAGGAGGGCTACTTCTGGTTCGTGGGCCGTGCAGACGATGTGATTATCAGCGCGGGCTACCGTATCGGTCCCTTCGAGGTCGAGAGCGCCCTGATCGAACATCCCGCCGTGGCCGAAGCGGCCGTGGTGTCCAAGCCCGACCCGGCGCGGGGGGCGATTGTCAAGGCTTACGTGGTGCTCAGTTCCACGGCCAACCCTTCTGAGGCCCTGGCCCATGAACTCCAGGAGTTCGTGAAGCGGAACACCGCGCCCTACAAGTATCCCCGCGAGATTGAGTTCGTGAGCGAATTACCCAAGACCGTCAGCGGCAAGATCCGCCGGGCTGAGTTGCGGGCCCGCGCGAAACAGGAGGCGACCAGCCAATGATTGACCCGGCCCACCTTGGCCGCTCCTTTGGCCCCTACACGGTGACGGTGGAACGTGCGCAGATCCGCCGCTTTGCCGAAACCCTCGCTCTCCCCGAACGGGTTTACTACGACGAGGCGGCCGCGCGGGCCGCGGGTCTGCCCGATCTGCCCGCGCCACCTACGCTGGCAACCTGTTACGGCTTGTGGGCCAACTCGGCCCTGCTCGCCGAACTGGAGGCCCTGGGTGCGCCGCTCCTGCGCCTGTTGCACGGTGAGCAGAACTACGTGTACCATGCCCCCGTGATCGCCGGCGATACCCTGACCGGCGCGCCGGCCATCGCCGCACTTGTGCGCAAAGAGGGCCGGCGCGGCCCCTTCCAGGTGCTTACCCTGGAGACGCGCTGGCGCAATCAACGGGGCGAGCTGGCCATTACCGATACGCTGGTGGTGGTCGTGTTGGACACCTGATCAACCAGTGGCCCTGGTGCACTTCGGCGGGCGGCCGCAGGCCCCCCTGTCGGGCGCAGCGAGGCCGTGCAGGACAGAGCTTGCGGAGGGGCGCAGTCCTCCGCAGGACGAGGGTTCATTATCTGTGAGCTGAGTTTTTCGCTACACTTCCGCCCCCTCCCCAACCCTCCTCCGCCGGGGGAGGGCGTCCGGCTACTCCCCCGGCGGGGGGAGGCTGAGAGGGGGGCGGAAATGCAAGGAAACGTAGTGTACAGCCTCCTCGTTGTAAGATTAGAACTATGCCAACTTTCAATACCTACCGCGTTGGCGATGAACTGCCCGGCTTCGAGACCGAACCGCTGACCCTGGAGTGGTTCAGCCGCTACGCTATCGCCTCGGGCGATCACAACCCGCTCCACACCGACCCCGCGGTTGGGCAGGCCGCCGGTCACGGCGGGGTCATCGCCCATGGTATGCTGGTCATGGGCCTGCTTGGCCGCGTCGCGGCGTACCTGGGCGGCCCGGGGGCGTTGCGCGAGTTTCGGACCCGCTTTCAGGCGCCCACCCGTCCGGGTGACCGGCTGCGCTGTGGCGGGCGCATTACGGCAGTCTACGAGCGTGAGGGGCGCCGCTTCGTCGAAGCCGAACTCTGGGCCATCGGTCAGGATGGGGTTGCCCGCGCCAGCGGCGTGGTCGTCGCGTCGCTGCTGCCTTGAGGAGGGGAACCGGGAGGATTATACCTTGCTACACCCCTGCCCGCGGGGATGGTCGGGGAGGGCTGCGCCCTCCCAGAAACCTGTGTTCCCTGTCGTCAGCAGGGGTGTGGGGAAACCTGGTTTCCTCACACCCCTGCTGACGGGGAGGACGCGACAGAGGAAATTCAGTTTCCCCGCTGCCCGTGCCGGAGGGGCGCGGAGGGAAGCAAAGGAACTTTAACAGGCTTACCCTCTGTGTTTCTCCGCGTGCTCTGCGGTAACTCTGCACACGTACCGGTTGACACTATGACTATCGTACATCTTACCGGAGGGGAGCGCAGGCTGATGGTGCGCTACCTGCCCGTGCTTACCTGGAGCTTCACCATTCTGGCCTTGTTCGGAGTCGGCGACATCGCTGCGCGGATGCTCGACGGTCGCCTTCCCGTCGCCGTAGGGCCATTCACGGCCATCGCCATCCTTCTGGCCATGATCGGGTTCGTCCTCTACACCGGCGGGCACCTGGTGGTGGCCACCTTCGACCGGGAGCATGATGCGGTGCGGATTGCTCGCTACGGCCTCCAGGGGCGCGCGGTGGACGATCGGCGTCTGAGTGACGTGGTGGGGCTTGATGTGCGCCTGCTGCGACGCGCGCAGCATCGCCTGGAGTTGCGCATGCGCTCAGGGGAGCGCGTGCCACTCACGCCCTACTACGTGGTCAGCTTCGGTATGGCCGGGGTGCCGCGCCTGAGTGGGTTTCTGGGCTTTGAGCCGACGCTGGTGCAGCAGGGTCGCCGATGGTGAGGGGGAGGTGTGGAGGTGGGGAGGTGAGGGCGCGTGCAACAAATAGACTTACTGGTCTGTAAACAAAGTCTTTCGCTACACCCCTGCCCTCTCCCAACCCTCCCCCGCCGGGGAAGGGCGTCCGGCTCCTCCCCCCAGACAGGGGGAGATTGGGAGGGGGGCGGAAATGCCACGAAACTTACTTTACAGACTACTTGCAGCTCCACATCTCCACCGCTCTGCATCTCCCCACCTCTACCGCCTTACCTCCGCCAGCAGCCGTTCAGGCCGGCCACGGTACTCGTCCCAGGGGATCTCACCGCGAACGATGCCGTCGAGGATGCGCCAGAGGGTGGCGTTGACCGGCGCAGGAACGCCGCGCGCCGCCGCCTCTGCCGCGACGGCGCCGTAGAGGAACTCGCCCTCGGAACGTTTGCGACCCGCCCGCAGGTCCCGTAGCAACGAAGGGTCCTTGCCGCCGCGTCCCTGGCCCACCAGGCGGCGCATCAGCGGGCGCAGGGCTGCGCCGGGCAGCAGCCGCGCCAGCCAGACAATCGTTGCCGCCGGGTAGCCCGGCAGATTGACCGGGCGCGCGCCCATGCTGCTCATCACCGCCAGCGCCTCGCGCACGGCCCGCAGGTCCACGTCAATCAGGCGGTCGTTGGCATAGATCTGCTCCACCGGCATATCGAGAATGGCAGCCAGGGCGTTGCCGAGCATGTTCAGCAACGCCTTGGACCACTTGAGGGCGTGTGGGTCGGCGTAGGTGCGGGTGGGGAAATCGGCGGCGCGGAAGGCGGCCAGCCAGTGCGCCAGGTCGGTGGCCGGATCCATCGGGGCCAGGCCCACACCACCAAGTTTGGTGATCACGATCTCCGTAGGGCCAGGGATCTCCACCGAGGTGGTAATGGCGCCGGCAATCACGCGGGTCAACCCGAAGACTTCGACCAGGCGTTCCTCGTTGCCGATGCCGTTTTGCAGCGACAGAACGCGCTGCGGCGTCAGATCGCGCAGCGTCTGGATTGCCCCGGGCGTGTCGTAACCCTTCACGCAGAGGATGGCGAGAGCGGGGCGCTGGCATGCCGCGGGCAACTCGCCAGGGGTGGCAGCGGCAGCCAGGCGTACTTCTCTTACCCCATCGGGAAAACCGATCCGCAGCGGTGCGCCGCTCAGCGCCTGCACGCTTGCCGGCCGCGCCAGCAGCGCCGTCGGCTCCGTCCCCGCCAGGGTCAGTCGTCCGGCCACTTGCAACCCGATGGCCCCGCCCCCCACGACGACAATTGCCACGACACCCCCTTGCAACTACCCTGTGTGTCGCAAGCTAGACGGTAGTGCAAGCCTCCAGCTTGCGCTACCATCTTCTCCCACGGGCAGGGCTACGTCAAAGTCACTCACCGTGCCTGAACCATGCGCCTCAGCCTCCTCTACCGCTTGACGGAGAGGGGGAAACAGGTATCAGGACGCTACGCTGGCCGTCCCCTCTCCCGCGCAGGGAGAGGGGGTGAGGGCCTTCAGCCACGAGATTGGCATAGCCCTACCCCACGGCCAGGAGAGCGCAGGAAACCCGGTTTCCCCATCGTTACCGCAGCACATCCTCGCCCTGGATGGCCAGGGTCGGCTGACCGTTACGCCCCACCCCCCAGTAGACGAAGCCCCGTGCGGCCATCTCCGCCGGCTCGTAGATGTTACGCCCGTCGAGGACCACCGGCTGGTTCATGAAGCGCTTGATTTTCTCCCAGTCGAGTTGCTTGAACTCGTTCCACTCGGTGATAATCAGCAGCGCGTCGGCCTCCTTGGCCACATCGTAGGCCGTGCGGCAGAAGGTGATTTCGGGGATCATCTCGGCGGCCCGTTCCATCGCCACCGGGTCATAGGCCTTGATCCGCGCGCCATTGCGCAACAGGGCGCGAATAATATCCACACTGGGCGCCTCGCGCATATCGTCGGTGTTCGGCTTGAACGACAACCCCAGCACGCCCACACACTTCCCGTTGAGATCGCCAAGCAAGGTTGCGACCTTCTCCACGAAGCGATCGCGGGCGCTCTGGTTAATATCCATCACCGCCTGCAGCAACTGCGGATGGCAGCCCGCCGAGGCCGCCATGTGGTGCAGCGCCAGCACGTCCTTCGGAAAGCACGAACCCCCGTAGCCCACCCCGGCATCCAGGAAGTGCGGCCCGATGCGCCGGTCGGCCCCCATCCCCCGCGCCACCTCCTTCACGTCCGCCCCCAGCTTCTCGCAGATCTGAGCGATCTCGTTGATGAACGAGATCCGTGTCGCCAGAAAGGCGTTCGAGGCGTACTTGATCATCTCCGCGGTGCGCAAATCGGTGATGATCACCGGTGCGCCCAGGGGGGCGTGGAGTTCCGCCACCGCCTCCGCCGCCGCCCGGTCGGTCGAGCCGAGCACGATGCGGTCGGGCTTGAAGAAGTCGCTGAGGGCGCTGCCCTCGCGCAAAAACTCGGGGTTGGAGACCACGCTGAAGCGCACGTCGGGCCGGGTGTGGGCGCGAATGATCTCGAAGACCATATCACCGGTGCCGACGGGGACGGTGCTCTTATCAATAATGATCGCGTTGCGGGTGAGGTGGCGGCCAATGCTGGCGGCGGCGGCCTCGACCTGACTGAGGTCGGCGGCGCCATCGGGGCCCATAGGGGTGCCGACGGTGATGAACACCAGTTCGGCGCTTTCGAGCGCCACGGCGTAGTCATCGGTGAAGCGCAGGCGCCCGGCGCGCATGTTCCGTTCCAGCAACTCCTCCAGTCCCGGCTCGTAGATCGGCGCCTTGCCGCTGCGGAGGAGTTCGAGCTTCTCCTGGTTAATCTCAACACATGTGACCGTATTCCCCAGATCGGCAAAGCACACACCGGTGGTAAGCCCCACGTACCCGGTGCCAACGACGCAAATGCTTCTCAATGTCGTGCTCCTTCGTGGTGTTGGACACGGTTCACATCCACATTGGAAGGGGCGGAGAGCTGTCGCCCCGCAACCCCGGTTCCGCCTGCGGCGGGCGGAACAAGCAGGAACGCGGAGGGCGCGGCCTCCGCGCCTCACCAGATAGGTACGCAAACGGCCGTGCAGCGAAACCGTGTCTCAGGCGCCCCGGGGACGCCGGTTGTCCAATGATCTTCCACTTGAATAAACGCGATGCGGCAAGCGCAAGATACCAGGGTGGCCTGGATGACAATGGCCGAAGCTGTTCCCCCGGCCCGCTCCACGCTTCAGCCGTTTGCCGAGGGCAGACCTTACAATTCTACCTCAACCCCCATACCAGATTCGCTGGCGCGAGCGAGGGCCAGGGCCGCCACGGCCACATCCTGCGCGGCGTTGCCTACCGATTTGAAGAAGGTGATCGCTTCGGGAGCGGGACGCCCCGCCGCCTTGCCGGCGGCCACCTCTCCCAGTTCGCCGATCACGTGCTCCTCAGTGATCCAGCCCGCGTCACGGGCCTGGATGAGGTCACCGGCCTCGGACCAGGCGGCGCGCCGTTGATCCACCACCACGTGGGCGCGGGCCACCGTTGCGGGTGGGATCTCGGCCATTGAAGGCTTGTAGGAGCCGACGCCATTGATGTGTGTGCCGGGACGCACATCGCTATCGGCGAAAAGCGGTGTTTGCGCGGCCGTGGCGGTGCAGATCACATCGGCCTCGGCCAGCGCCCGGGCAGCATCAGGCGCGATGCGCACGTCTTGAACCAGGCCGGCGGCCCGTAACCGTTCGACCAGTTGTTGCGCCCGGTCGGGGGTGCGATTCACGATCCAGATGCGCTCAATTGAGCGCACGGCGCACACGGCGAGCGCCTGTGGCAGCGCCTGAGCGCCGGCCCCGAACAGCGCCAGCACTCGCGCCTCAGCGCGGGCCATATGGCGCGTTGCCACCCCCGAGGCCGCACCGGTACGCAGGGCGGTGAGATAGGTGCCATCGAGCGTGGCCAGCGGTCGTCCCGTCTCCGGGTCAAACAGATTGACAAGCGCGTAGATGCTCGGCTCGCCCCGAGCGCGATTCTCCGGAAATACTGAGACTACCTTAACGCCGAGGGCGGGCATCGGCGCTCCCTCGAGGCGTGCGGGCATCACGAAGCTTACCGCCTGGCGCGTGGGGGTTTCGACGTGGATACGCAGGGGAACATCGGCCTGGCCGGCCGAGAGGCGCACAAAGGCGCTTTCGACGGCATCAATCGCAGCCGGCATCGGCACGGCCCGGCGCACATCATCAGCCGAAAGAATGCGCATCGCTTCTATCTCCGGGTGCAGACAGCCAGGTTGGGGGGAGGGCGGGGAAACCAGGTTTCCCCACGTCCCTGCCAGAGGGGAGGGTCTGGGAGGGGCTGGCCCTTCCGGGAACCGGTCTCAAAACCAGGTGAGGTGTGAGCCATACGTCGGCTCACACCTCACACGTCAATGACCTGACGCCAGGCGATCCTTCGAGGATGTCATGGCGCGCTGCGGCTGACGGGCGTTATCCGGCGCTCTCGGCGGGCGCTTCGGCGACCGTCTCGGCGTCGGGGGCCGGGGTGGGGGGGGTGGCCTCACCCTCGGCGGGCCGGCTCTCGCCCTCATTCACCCGTCGGAGCGAGAGGCCCATACGCTGCCGCTGGCGATCGAGGCTGATCACCTTGGCCGTCACCCTCTGTCCGGGTTGCAGAACATCGCGCGGCTGAACCTGCGGGTCCACGTCCAGTTCGCTGGCGTGGATCAGGCCCTCGACGGCCTCTTCCACCTGCACGAATGCGCCGAAGGGGGTAACGTTCGTCACCGGGCCGGACACGAGCTGGCCCAGGGTATAGCGCTGGTCAATGGTCTCCCATGGATTGGCCTGCAACTGGCGGATGGAGAGGCCGATGCGCTCGCGTTCGCGGTCGATTTCGACCACCACCACCTTGACTTCCTGGCCGGGCTGCAATACCTCGCGCGGATGGTTGACCCGCTGCCAGCTCAGTTCGGAGATATGGGCCAGGCCATCGGCGCCGCCAAGGTCAATGAATGCCCCGAAGTTAGTGAGTTGATTGACGCGGCCGGTAAGCACGTCACCGGGCTGCAACTCGGTGAGCAGCCGGTGCTTCTGCGCCTTGCGCCACTCCTGGGTCGCGCTGCGCTCGGAGAGCACCAGGCGGTTGCGCTCGCGATCCACCTCGATGACCTTGAGGGGGATCTCCTGGTTGACCATCTTCTGTAGTGCCTGTTGCCGCTCCTCAGCCGCCGTGCGCCCGTGGAGCTGGGCCACCTGGGAGGCGGGTACAAAGCCGCGGATGCGGTTGAACTGGACGAGCAGACCGCCCTTGTTAAAACCGATCACCTTGCAGCGTGTGATACCGCCATCCTTAAACAACTGCTCGGCGTACTCCCAGTCCTTCGCCACCTGAACCATCGTCAGCGAAAGAATGAGATCGCCGTCGCGGTTTTCGGGCTCCTGGACGTAGACCTGGATCGTATCGCCAACGTTCAGACCGTTGAGGAACTCCTCACCCATTTGCCGGAGATCCTGGGCGGGGATCACGCCTTCGCGTTTCGTTCCAATTGAGACCAGGATGCCATTATCCTCGATTTGCATAACCAGCCCCTCGCGCAACTCACCGCGCTGCGGGCGAGCGTAATCATACTCATCGAGCAGCCTGGTCCAGTCGAGTTCCTCGTTGCTTTCCAGGGTCTCTTGATCCGGTTGCACCGACATGCTTCAAAGCCTCCTGCCAGAAAGGTAATGGTGTCGCAACATCGCGACGCGGACCATAAAAAAGCGCCACCTGCGCTGCAAGCTGGCGCGTAATAGCTATGCGCTTTATCTCTACGGATGCTCTTCGCGCTTTTGGACGCGAAAACACCTATCGGCGCCTGCTGCAGGCTCCGCGAAATGGCTGGCTCTCCGATGCCATGAAACAGGTTACTGGCTGGAGGGTCGAACCGCAGCGGATGTCACGACTATGTTTTACAATGTGCGGTATTATAGTGGAGGCGCGAATAAAAGTCAAATCTTCAGGGGTATGGGGAAACTTGATTTTCCCATACACCTCCGAGCGGCTAGCGTTAGAAGACCTGAAAGGAATCGCCAACAATGGAGCGGCAGGAGCCAATCGGCGTTCTGTTTGTGTGTATGGGCAACATCTGCCGTTCGCCAATGGCCGAGGCGGTCTTTCGGCGCCTTGTGGCGGCCGCCGGCCTCGATGAGCGCTTTTTCATCGACTCGGCGGGGACAGGGAACTGGCACGTGGGTGAACCGCCTCATCATGGCACCCTTGCCGTCCTGGCCCGGCACGGCATCGACCCGGGCAACCAGCGTGCGCGGCAGATCACCCGCAGCGATTTCGACCGCTTTGACTATATTGTCGCGATGGACCACGAGAACCTCGCCGCACTCCAACGGCTCCGTCGCGATACGCGCGCTCAGGTCAGTCTGCTCCTCTCACACGCCCCGGGCCTGAGCGTTCGCGAGGTCCCTGATCCGTACTACTCCGGCGGTTTTGACCAGGTCTTCGACCTGGTCGATGCCGGTTGCCGGGGCTTGCTCGCCTATATCCGCGAACGGGAAGGCCTGCTATGACCACGCTCCCTCCTGCGCTGGTGGAGGCGATCACAGCGGCTGCCGGCGGCCCGCTGACGCGCGTCGAACCCCTTGGGGGCAGTTTCGGCGCGCAGTTGCTGCGAGTAACGGCAGGCGGGCAACGCCTGGCCCTTAAATGGGCCGGTGGCGGAGCGCCAGCGGCCATGGTGCTCGCCGAGGCTCATGGGCTGCGCGCACTGGCCGCTGCTGGCGCCGTGCGCGTGCCCGGGGTCGTTCTGGCCCTGGAGGCTACGGAGACGCAGCCCGCCGCAGTGCTCAGCGAGTGGCTCGACGGCGGCGATATGCGCCCCGATCAGGCCGCGCTGGGTGAGGCCCTTGCCGCCCTGCACCGCCAATCGGCCCCTGCCTACGGCCTGGAACGGGATAATTTTATCGGCGGGACGCCCCAGTTCAACGGCTGGATGGAGGACTGGGTGGCCTTCTTTCGCGAACGGCGCCTGCGCCCGCAGGTCGAACGCGCAGCGCGCGCCGGCTTGCTGCCGACAGAGCACCGCCGTGCCCTCGAGCGGCTGATGGGCCGTCTCGACGACCTGCTCGGCGGAGTGCGCCGGGTCCCCGCCTTGATCCACGGTGATCTCTGGGGGGGCAACGTGGTGGTGGCGCCCGGCGGTGTGGCTGCGCTGATCGACCCGGCGGTTTCCTACAGCGACCGTGAAGCCGAACTGGCCTTCACCGAGTTGTTCGGCGGCTTCTCCGCCCGTTTCTACGCCGCCTACAGCGCCGCCTGGCCCCTTGAGCCGGGTTATGCCGACCGCCGCGATCTTTACAACCTGTACCACCTCCTGAACCACCTGAACCTCTTCGGCGCCGGCTATGGCGCTCAGGTGGCCGCCATCGCCCGGCGCTACGGCGGGTGAGCGGAAGGCATGGCTCTCCTATGTTGGGGCGAACAACCTGTTGCCTTGGTATTCAGATCCGACTCTATGACCAACCGGCTGGAACCGATTCTGCAAGATCTTGCCGACCTGTGCGCGGCGCGGGGAGCGCGGGCCTGGCTCACGGGCGGCGCGGCCCGCGACCTGGCGTTGGGACGCGCGCCCTCCGATCTGGATGTCGCGGTCTCTGGTAACGGTTTCGAACTGGCCCGCGCCTTCGCCGACGCCCACGATGGGGCCTTCGTGGCCCTCGACGCCGAACGCGCTACCGGCCGGGCGGTGTTCGCCGGGTCACCGCCACTGACGGTAGACATCGCCGGACTGCGCGGCCCTGACATCGAAGCCGATCTGCGGCTGCGCGACTTCACCATCAACGCCCTGGCCCTGCCCCTCGATGCCGCCCTGCGTCTGCCGCCTCCGCCCGCGGCGCTGATTGACCCGACCGGCGGCCTGGCCGATCTCCGGGCAGGGATTTTGCGCCCCTGCGGCCCCACCAGCCTGCTTGACGACCCGTTGCGCGTGTTGCGGGCCGCGCGGCTCTGTGCCACCCTCGATCTGCGCCCCGCCCCGGAACTGGTCGATCTGGCCCGCGTCGCCGCCCCGGGCCTTGAACAGGTGGCCGGTGAGCGCGCCCGCGATGAACTGCTCAAACTGCTCGACGCTCCCGCCGCCGCGCCGTGGCTGCGCTTCCTCGACGCCTGCGGCGCCCTGACCCGTCTGATCCCTGAGCTGGAGCCTGGCCGCGACTGCGAACAGCCCTATGTCCATTTCCTGCCGGTGCTGGCGCATATGCTGGAGACCGTGGCCGCCCTGGATTGGCTGCTCGGCGGTCCCGTCAGGGCCGACGCCCTGCCCGTGGCAGTACGGACTCACCCGGAGCTGAGCCGAAGCCTGCCCTTCGCCGCGCCTGTGCAGGAACTCATGGCCGAACGCCGCGCCGGCGGGCACCGCCGGCAGGCCCTGCTGAAACTGGCGGCCCTGATCCACGACAACGCCAAGCCCCAGACAAAGGCCATCCATCCTGATGGCAAAGTCAGCTTCTACGGCCATCAGGAGCTTGGCGCAGACGCGGCGGTGCAGATCGGGCGGCGGCTGCGCCTCAGCCGCAACGACCTTCGTTACGTGGAACTGGTAGTGCGCGAGCACATGCGCCCGGGGCAACTGCGCGCCGTGGAGGTGCTCACGCCGCGCGCCCTGTACCGCTTCTTCCGCGACCTTGGCGATGCCGGCCCCGATGTGCTGCTGCACGAACTGGCCGACCATCTGGCCACCAGGGGGCCGCACGTGGATCCGGAGGGTTGGGTGGCGCACCTGGCGTGGACCGGGGCGCTGCTGGCTCATTACTACGAGCCGGCGCCCACTCGGCGGGCGCCGTTGATTGACGGCAACGGGTTGATGGCGGCCCTGGGGATCGGGCCGGGGCCCCGGGTTGGCGCGTTACTGCGCGAAATCGCCGAGGCTCAGGCGGCGGGTGAGATTACGACGCGCGAGGAGGCAATTGAACTGGCCAGGCAACGAATGGCGGCCAGTGACGCCCGGTAAGGCCGAGGCGCCGGGTAAGCCAGCGCTTCGGCCCTACTCACGTTTCCCTTCAACCTTGATGCTCAGGCGCAACTCCTCGGTATGCTGGCGGTCGTCACGGGCGGAGGGACGCTCTTCGTTGAGCAATGGCAGGAGCACCAGGGTCAGCACCATCATCACGGCCAGCAGAACGGTAGGAAAGTGATTGATCCACTCAACCATCGGCTACTCCTTAGCTGCGGGCGAGGCAGCCACCGCGGCACATTGCCCTGACTCGGTCATTTCTCCTCCACGGCGAGGTTCGGAGGGGCAAAGCCTTTGAAGAAGGATAACGCGCTTCCTCTGGCGGCCCGTGGCCCCCGGACCCGCGCTCACGGCGGACCGACAACGGAACATTACCCCGTGCATCTTACGAAAGAAGGCTCAACCGGGCAATGAGAGCCATCTGAGTTGTGACTGAACGTGTCAGACGGTTCGGAGCGCCGTGGACCTCACGGCTCAAGTCGCAGGCTCACCTGCGGCTGGCGCGGAGCGGGCGCGCTGCTGAAGTGGTGGAGCTACTTCAGCACATCGCGCACAATGTGCTCGAGCCGGTCAAGTGGAAAAGGTTTGGGGAGGTAATAATCCACGCGCTGTTCGCGGGCGCGCTTCTCGAGTTCCGGAGAGGCATAGGCGGTGATCATCACCACGCGGGTATCGGGCGACGTCTCCTTGATCGCCGCGGCGAGTTGCAGGCCATTCATACCTGGCATGTTGTAATCGGTAATCACCAGGGGAACCGGACGCAGGGCAATCTGGGCCAGGGCCTCCGCTCCTCCATTGACCGTGACGATATCATAACCGCCCGTCAGATCGCGCATCAAGCGATGGAGAATGATCAGAATGTCTGGCTCGTCTTCAACGAGAACGATGGCCGGATTGCGACCTGAAACATCGGGCATGGGCGCCACCCCTCAATTCGCTTGAGATGTCCATGCGGCTTTGCCACACACAACGGAGATGAAAACACGTTTTCCTGGGAGAGCACACCCTCCCATACCCTCCCATCGGGCCGGAGCAGGGTGTTCGTGGAAGAGTTGCGTCCTCCCAGACCCTGCCTTTGGGCCGAGGGGTGAGGAAACCTGGTTTCCCCATTTCCGTATCAGGTGGACAGAAACCGACGAACGAGCATCACGGCGCTAAGTGGCGAGTATTGTAACATACCGGCTGTACCAGGGCAAGCGAGGCTGTACGCGAACCAGGCAAATAGTGGTACAGTAAACCACCGCCCCGCGCGGGGGCGAGCGCCTGGTAGGAGCCTCTATGACGCAGCTTGTCGGCATCTTTCTCAACGTTCTCGTGCCGGTGTTTTCCCTGGTTCTGCTTGGCTACCTGACCGCTCCACGTTTGCAACTGGAGACCCGCACCCTCTCGCGCTACGCCTACTTTGTGCTTACCCCGGCGCTGGTGTTCATGACTCTGAGCCAGACGCGCATCGAAGTAGCCCTGGCCGGGCGGATGATCGGCTTCATCACCCTTGTCTATGCCGGAACGATCATCATTGCCTTCGTCACGGCGCGCCTGCTGCGGCGGCCGGCGGCGATGACCGCGGCTTATGTGATGATTGCCGCCTTCGGCAATGTGGGCAACTTCGGGCTGCCGATTGTCCAGTTCGCCGAGGGGCCGGAGGCGCTCGGTCTGGCCACACTCTACTTTCTGGCCAACCTGGTGCTGGCCTTTATCGTCTGCGTCACGGCGGCCAACTTCAGCCGGGGCATCAATCTGGGAATGGTGGGGCGGGTCTTTCGCACCCCCGCGCTGATCGCCCTGGCCCCGGCTCTGGCGGTCAACGGGCTCAACATCAGTCTGCCGGCGGTGGTCACCCGGCCCCTCGAGTTGCTCTCGGCGGCGCTCATCCCGACCATGCTGATCGTGCTGGGCGCCCAGTTGTCCGAGGCGGGAATCCCCCGGCTCAACCGGGATATGCTGATCTCCAGCGCCATCAGGCTGATCGGCGGGCCGCTGATCGCCTTCAGCACCGTTGGCTGGTTCGCCCTGCCGCCCCTGGAGCGCAACGTCGGTATTCTCCAGGCCAGTATGCCCACGGCTGTCCTGGTATCCATCATCGCCATGGAGAACCGCCTGCTGCCGGAGTTTGTAACCGCGACCGTGCTCTTCTCGAACGTGATCAGCATTACCACCCTGGCGGTGGTGTTGCTGTTGTTGTAGGAGGTTGAGCTTGTGGGGGAAGGTCGTGGTAGGCATTGCCCTCGCCGCGCGCTTCCAGATATTCGATTGCACAGCCCTTGCACCGGAATTGGTTGCTTGAAATCCCAAACTAATGGTATAATAGCCGCCGCGGTTTTCCCCTTTCAAGTACAGATGCTCAGGAGCAACTATGAAACGACGTGAGTTTCTCCGTGGCGCCGCAGCCGGTGTCCTAGGCGGTCTCGGGATGACCCTGGCGGCGTGCGCTGGCGCGCCCGCGGCGCCCCCGGCGGGTGGCGGCGCAGCGGCTGAACCGACCGCGCCGCAGGCCCAGGCCCCGGCGCAGGGGTCGTCCCTCCCGGCAGTGGAGTGGCGCATGGGTACGAGCTGGCCGGTTTCGCTCGACACGATCTACGGCGGCGCGACGGTGCTGGCGGAGCGGGTGGGCGAGTTGTCGGGGGGGATGTTCAAGATCACGACCTTCCCTGCCGGGGAACTGTTCCCCGGCCTCGAGGTGGTGCAGAACGTACAGCAGGGCACGGTCGAGTCGGGCCACACGGCGCTGTACTACTACGTTGGCCTCAACCCGGCCTGGGCTTTTGCCACCTCGCTGCCCTTTGGCCTGACGGCCCAGCAGCAGAATGCCTGGTTGTACCACGGCGGCGGCAACGAGGCCCTGAACAAACTGGCCAACAACTTCAATGTCACGGTCTTCCCCGCCGGCAACACTGGCTCGCAGATGGGCGGCTGGTGGCGCAAGGAGGTCAACAGCATCGCTGATGTCCAGGGCATCAAGCTGCGCATCCCCGGCCTTGGCGCCGAGGTCTGGAAACGTCTCGGCGTGGTGACCCAGACTCTTCCCGGCGGTGAGATTTTTCAGGCTCTCTCTACCGGCGCGGTGGACGCTGCCGAGTGGGTTGGCCCCTATGACGATCTGAAGCTCGGTCTGCCCGACGCCACCAACTTCTATTACACCCCCGGCTGGTGGGAGCCAGGCCCCTCCCTGCACGCGGTGGTGAACAACGATGCCTGGGGCAAACTGCCAGTGGAGTACCAGCGCTACTTCGCCGTGGCAGCCTGGGAGTCGAACTTGAACATGCTCGCCAAGTACGACGCGCTGAACCAGGATGCGCTGAGTCAGATTCTCTCGGGGGGGAAGATCCAGCTCAAGGTCTTCTCCAACGAGATCCTCGCGGCGGCGCAGAAGGCGGCCTTTGAACTCTTCGATGAGAACGCTGGCAAATCGCCGGAGTTCAAGGAGATCTACGGACCCTGGAAGGAGTTCCGTACCAAGATTTACAAGTGGCACCAGACCAACGAGTTCCCCTTCGCGAATTTCGCCTACAGTAACGCGGTCTAACTCTCGTAGGTCTATGCACGGTAATGCCGCTACAAGCAGGGGGTTGGGGGGCCGCGGGCCTGTGTCGTCGAAAAAGAAAACTGTTTCTTTCGGAGGAGGCTCAAAAGGGCGAACCTCCTTCGGTACAGGGCGCAGCCTTCCACACCTCCTGTGAAAAGTAATGGACAAGGGGCAGGTCGCAAACCTGCCCCTTGTGCGTGTACAACAAAGATGTTCGCCAGCAGGTGGAGGCGAAAAACATTCACCTATGCGGGAAAAGACCTACCTGCACCCCGGCTGGCGGCTATGTTGAACCACGAGGGTAAGAGACAGCAATGGTCCTCGAAGCCGAAACGCTACCGGGCTATTTGATGCCCCGTCTGCCGGCGTATGTTGCGGAGTTGGAGCAGGTGTGCGCGATTGACAGCCCCACCGGACATCGGGCCGGCATTGAGGCGCTGGGCGAATGGGTGGAGGGTTGGGCGGCGGCGCGGGGCTGGCAGGTGCGTCGCTTTCCCGACGCGCAGGCCGGTGATGGGCTGGCGCTTACCACGCATGGCACGGGTCAGATCCGAGTCTTGCTGGCCACGCACCTCGACACGGTATACCCGGTGGGCACGGCGGCGGCGCGGCCCCTGCGGCGGGTGGGCGCGCGCCTGGTCGGGCCGGGGAGCGCCGACAACAAGGGCGGGCTGCTCTCGGCGCTCTACGCGGTCGAGGTTCTGGCGGCCCTGGCCCCGCAGAGTTTCGCCACGCTGAGCGTGGTCTGCGGCAGCGACGAGGAGC
The DNA here is from genome assembly GCA_937918935.1 of uncultured Chloroflexales bacterium. Lineage (GTDB taxonomy): Bacteria > Chloroflexota > Chloroflexia > Chloroflexales > Chloroflexaceae > JACAEO01. The sequence continues at coordinate 57,738 of CAKZSI010000022.1, forward strand.
GTGATAACCGGGCCTCGCGGGCCATGCTCGAGGCCCTGGCCCCCGGGTATGATCTGGCCCTGGTGATGGAGCCGGCCCGCGCCAACGGTGACATCGTCAGCGCGCGTAAGGGCAGTGGCGTGTTCGTGCTGGAGGTGAGCGGGCGCGCGGCCCACGCGGGGGTCGAGCCCGAGCGCGGGGTGAACGCGATTCTCGCGCTGGCCCATCAGGTCATTGCCCTGCAGGCGCTCAACGGGATGCGTCCCGGCGTCACGGTGAACGTGGGCGTGATCGAAGGCGGCGATGCGCCGAATGTGGTGCCAGCGCGGGCGCGGGCGCTGGTGGATGCGCGGGCGCTGGCGGCGGAGGATATGGCGCTGGTGACCGCGGCAGTGGAGGCCATTGCCGCCAGGGAGACGCTTCCGGGGGCGGTGACCCGCGTTAGCGGCGGGTGGACCTTCACGCCCATGGCGCGAACGCCGGCGGTCGAGCGGCTGGTGGCCCTGGCGCGGGCATGCGCCGATGAGCTGGGCTTCACCCTGGGCGACACGGCCACCGGTGGGGCAAGTTACGCCAATCTGCTGGCGGGCATGGGGCTGCCTGTGCTGGACGGCCTGGGACCGGTGGGGGGCAACTACCATGGTCCCGAGGAATACATCGAGGAGGCCAGTATCGTGCCGCGCATCGCGCTGGTGGCGCTGCTGATCGCCCGCTGGAACGCATAGCCCCGCTATCGGAAAAGCATATTCAGCAATCCGAAATGGCATGTTACCTGGTACGCCAGTAAAGTACGATGAGCACGACGGCGCTCTCAAGGGCGGCGGCGAGCACAAAGGCCACGGGCAGGGCGATGGGGCCAAGGGGCCCGATAAGGATGGCGCTGAGCGCGATGCGGGCGGCGAGTTGCAGCATATTGGCAACCAGAGGCGTGCGCGTATCGTAGCGCGCCACCAGGCCGCGGGTGGCGATCTCAGTGGCTACATATGCAGGCAGACCGGGGGCATAGATCGCCAGGAGGCGGTAGGTGAGATCGCCGGCGGCTGCATCGAACGCGCCGCGCTCGAAGAGCAGAGCGATCATTGGCCGTCCCAGAGCGATCAGCGCAAGGGCGGCCAGGAGCGAGGCGCCGGTGGCGATGAGCAAGGTGCGGCGCAGAAGGGCGCGGAAGGCCGCCAGGTCGTTGGCGACGCCGCAGGCAGCGAGGGCAGGCAGGGCGGCCTGACCGATGGCCAGCCCGAGCAGGCGCACCGGCAGACCGATGAGCAACATGGCATTGACCAGTGCGCCCACCGCGGCGGTGACGCCGCTGAGGCTGGCGAAGGCAACATCAACGATGTTGCCGGCATAATTGCTCAACCCGGAGAGCGCGTTGGGCCAGAGCAAGCGCAGCGTCAGGCGCAGATCACGATCGGCCGGGTCCCACAGCAGGCGTGGCCGGAAGTGGTGGCCGTGCAGGGCGGGGACGAGGATCACGATCTGGAGCAGGGCGTCGAAGAGTGAGCCAATGGTCGGGCCAAGGATGCCCACCTCGGGAACCACGACCGCCGCGACCGTTCCGCCGATCAACGTGAGGTTGCGCAGGGCGATGGCCAGGGCGGGGAGCAGGATCTGGTTGCGGCTGACCAGCAGGGACACCAGGGCGGCCTCGCTGATCACCAGCAGCACTTCGAGGAAGAGGAGGCGCGTCAGGGTGACGGTGAGGGCCTGAGTAGCGGGATCAAAGCCGGGTGCCAGCACCGTCTGCACGAAGAGCGGCGCGGCAAGGGCGGCGAGGAGGCACAGGGGCGCGAACACGCTCAGCAGGGCCGTCAGGGTTAGATTGACCAGGCGATTGGCTGCGGGCGAGCCGCCGCGGGCGAAGGCCCGCACCAGCACCGGAACCAGGGCGTTGGTCAGGGCGCCGCCGGAGATCAACAGGCTGACGGTTTCGGGGAGGCGAAAGGCGGCATAAAATGCCGCGGCCTCCTCGCCGAGGCCGAAGCGGGCATTCAGCAAGATCTGGCGGATGACGCCGAGGATTGCCGAGACCAGGAAGCCGGCCACGTAGAGAGCCGACGCCTCGGCAACGGTGACCTCCAGGGTAGGCCAGTCGCGGAAGGGCGTCTGCCGGAGACGGGCGAGCAGGTTCAGGGCAGAGTGACGCAACGACGTGCCAACCGGCCTTGCCAGGGCGCATATGCGTGACGTTGTTGGCAGAGCAAAACCCGCCCCCACCCTACCGGCGGGCAATGAGAAAACCCTGGGAGGGCCGTGCCCTCCCAGACCTTCCCGATGGACAGGGGCGCGGGGAACCGCGGGTTCCCCGGTTTCACCTCAGAACAGCAAGCCGCCATCAACCGACAGCGTGACGCCGGTGATAAAGCTTGCCTCATCCGAGGCGAGGAAGAGGTAGGCGTTGGCAATATCCTCAGGGGTGCCGAGGCGGCGCAGGGGGGTGCGTTCGCGCACACTCTCAAGCACCTTTTCGGGCACCGTCGCGATCATTTCGGTAACGGTAAAGCCAGGGGCAATGGCATTGACGCGAATATGGTTGGGGCCAAGCTCGCGCGCCCAGGTCTTGGTCATCCCAATCACGCCGGCCTTGGCGGCGACATAGTTCGTCTGGCCGAAGTTGCCGTGGAGGCCGACGATTGACGCGGCATTGATGATCGCGCCGCCGCCATTGGCGATCATAATTGGCACGACAGCCCTGGCGCACAGCCAGACACCCTTGAGGTTGACATTAATCACCGCATCGAACTGATCCTCGGTCATCTTCTGCATGCGGGCGTCGCGGGTGATGCCGGCGTTGTTCACGAGGATATCGATCCGCCCGAACGCCTCAACGGTCGTTCGCACGGCGACCTCAACCGACTCAGCGCGACTGACGTCAAGGAAGACCGCCTTGGCCTGGCCATCATTGCGGACAATCTCCTCGGCGACGGCCTGGGCGTTGGCCATATTGATGTCGGCGACCGCGACCCGCGCGCCCTCGCGGGCAAAAGTAAGCGCCGTAACCTTGCCGATACCCTGGCCACTACCGGTGATGAGGGCAACCTTATCTTTCAGTCGCATACCAGCTCCTTAATCCAGGGGCGCCCCTGAGCAACAAAGGCGCAGCCTCATCGCCGCGCCACGGGTAAAGATGTTACTGGCTGCGCTTGGCAAGCCACGCCTCGATCTGCGGCCAGGTGCGCTTGCTCGCGCCGCTGCCCACCATCAGACCGATATGGCCGCCCTTCATCTCCAGCAACAGTTTGTCGCGCGAACCGAACTTGTCCATCGCCGTAACAGACTGGCAGGTAGGGACGATATGATCGCGGTCGGCGATCACATTGAGAATGCTGGCCTTCACGTTACGCAGATCGACCGTACGACCCTCCATTTGCAGCGTCCCCTCCATGAGGCGGTTCTCGCGGAAGAACTCGACGACCCACTGCCGGAAGGCGGCGCCGGGGAAATTCACGCCATCGGTGACCCAGTTGTTCATCGCCAGCCAGGACTCAACGACGGCCGGATTATCGAGGTTATCCCAGAGTTTCAGGTAGTTGAGCACCCAGTTCTCGACCGGCTTGAGCATCTTGTTGCCGTAGTCAATAACCTCGCCGGGCACGTTGCCAAACTGGCGCACCAGCTCATCAACGTTGTAGTACGGTGTATTGAGCCACTTGTTGAAGGGGCCTGCCTCTTTATTCCCGAAGTCGAGGGGCGCAGTGAGGAGCACCAGGTTGCGCAGTCCGTCATCGGGGCGCATAGCGGCGTAGATCACCGTAATGGTTGCGCCGATGCACCAGCCGCACATGCTGAACTCGCGCTTGCCGCTATGCCGCTGCAAGGCGCGCACCGCCCGCGGGAGGAACTTGAGCGAGAAGTCCTCGAAGTCATACCCGGCATCTTCGGGGCCGGGGCGACCCCAGTCGAGCATATAGACCTCGTAGCCCTGGCGGACCATGTACTCGACGAAGCTATTGCCCGGGCGCAGGTCGAAAATATCAGGCCGGTTGATCAACGCAAAGACCAGAAAAAGCGGTACCGGTTTCCGCTGCTCGGGAGGCGTCTGCGGATAGAAATGGTACAGCTTCATCTTATTGAGCGTCCAGATCACTTCTTTGGGCGTCAGCCCGATCTGGACGTTCAACCGATTGGTGGCCAGTCTGGTTAGCGTATCGGTGCTCTTGCCGAGCCGCTCCATCTCGGCATAGAGGTTCTGGGTCAACTGTTCAACATCCAGGGTCGCGGGGCTTTGAGTGGTCATCGGCAGCTCCCTTTCTCAACGTCGATCTGCATCACCCGTAGCGGCCTGACCAGCGCGCCGGGGGCCACAGGCGAAGCTCGGGATCGAGGCTTAGCTTTCCGTGGCGGGCTTACGGGTCCGGCGCGGCTTCCCGGCGCCTTCAGCTTCATCTGCGGCAGCCTCTTCGGGCGATGCGGCGCCATTGGCCGAGGCGACGACGGCCAGGCCGTGCACCGCTTGCAGCAACTCGTCAAGCTGAACCTGCATGTCGTCCAGGCGCATCTCAATATTGGTCAGGCGCGACGCCAGGTTAATCACCTCGGCGCGCGAGGGCATATTGATCTGCGACAGGTAGGTCTCCATGTACTGGTTGACTGCCTGGCGAATCGGGGCGGAGGCTGCGAGGAGCGTGTCGAGCTGTAAACCGATGGCGTTGGCGAAGACCTCGGTGTTGACCAGCGCGGCCATTCCTTTGGCCCACGCATCAAGATTGGCGTCGCGAATCGTGCGCCAGGTGCCGATCGGATCGTTCGGATTAAACCCGTCATTCGGGCTCTGGCTCATATCTGGTCTCCTTTGACGGTATTACGCAGCACAGGCGTGTCCGGGGCTTGGCAATTTACTTGTAGGGTATTCCAGATAGTTACTGCGCGGTTACATGGGGCAGGGTGGCAGGTTCGGGCGCTCCTGCCTGACGGCTGCTCCACCGCATTTCCCCTTGACGGAACCAGCCCGGAGAGGTGTGGCGGTGTGCAGGTGAGCGAACATCGCCCTCCTTCCACAGGGCGATGTCGAGCCGAGGACCACGGATGCCGTCATTTCCGCACCGCGATCTCGTACACCTGGCGCACGGGGTGCTCGACGCCGCTGAGGGCCAGTTCCAGCGCATAGCGCCCGGCGCGGGCGGGGGTGAGTCGCAACCGGTCAGCCTCGATCGGCAGGCAATCGGCGGCCAGTTCGACGCGCCGGCGCACGTCGGCGAGGGTCTGGCCGGTAGGGTCGCACAGGCGCGCTTCCAGAATGGCGTCCTGGAAAGAGCGACGCGCATCGTTGACCACGAACAACGGCAGTTGGAGCGCCTCGCCGATAGTGTAGGTGCGCGGCGGGTACAGACAGAAGGCGTACTGGGGGCTGAAGGCCGCCTGGAGCGCGTAGTAGGAACGCTTGGGTACGCGCCAGTAGTCAACCACGCTCCAGAGAATGGCCGGGTAGGGATCAACGAAGAGAAAGGGCACGATGCCGCCGGTGGGGCGGTACTTGTGCGCACGCAGGCGGTCAATGTAATATCGGTTGATAAAGATCTGGTAGTCCTGTGACATGTCGATCATCTCGGCCAGGGATTTGGCCTCGCGCCAGGCGATCCAGTTTGACATAATATCGGCCTGGAAACTGTGGCGCTCCTTCAGGTGCTCCACGTCCGCCGCGCTGAGGCAGGGCGGCATGAACTTCAGCGCGCTCTCCAGGTTGGGGAAGCTCTGCGCGCCAAACTCGGTAACGAAGGCCATGTTGGCGGGAAAGCGCTTGTGCATCACTTCGGCGTCGTCGAGGGTACCGTAGTTGCGGTACCAGCCGAAGTACACGTGCGCGTCGGTGCCCTTGCGCACATACGGAATATCCACTTCGCCCGATGAGCGCACGGCCGGGCGCGTTGGATCCTCCTGTTCGACCACCTCTTTCAGTTGCGTATCGAGCACGTCGCGGTTCCAACTGAACCCGAAGGCCGTCCAGTACGTGCGCAGCCGGCTGAGGAGCGACTCGTCGGCGGTGTCTTCGATGACCACCGGTTCGTTGTGCATGCACCAGACGCCAATGCAGGGATGGCTTCCCAGCAGCCGCACCATGTGCCGCGCCTGCCGCCGCGCCTCGGGCAGGATGTGACGGGCGTACAGCCATTGAAGCGGAAAGTCTTGCCAGAGTAGTATGCCGGCCACATTTGCGGCCTCATAAAATGCCGGGTGATCCACGTGGGCGTGAACACGCAGCAGGTTCATGTGGCAGGCGCGGGCCAGTTCGAGATCCCGGGCGCTACGTTCGGGGGTCATGGTGGCGATGCGCATGTCGCCGGGCGGGTAGTTGTTGCCCTTGACGAGAAAGCGCACGCCGTTCAGATGGGGGATCCAGTTGCGCAGGTCAAAGGTGCGCACCCCGAAGGTGATCCGCTGCGCATCGCTCAACTGCTCGTCGAGCAGGAGTTCAATCGCCACGTCGTAGAGGTCGGGCTGCCCGAGATCGTGCGTCCACCAGAGGCGGGGGTCGCGCAGCTTCAACAGCCCGCTGAGTTCCTGGCGCCCGCGGCGCAGCATACGGCGCTGCTCGATGACCTGTGTCTCGCCGCTGAAGGTGCGCGGTACGAAGTGGAGGCGCAGGGTTGCCTGGGCCTCGATGGCAGAGTCGACATCCAGGTCAAAGCGCAGTTGGGCCGCGCGCTCGTCGCAGGCCAGGGTGAGCAGGCGCGCGTGGTGCAGCCGCGCCGGGCCGCTGGTGTGCAACTCTACCGGCAGCCAGATGCCGCCGGGGTTGGCCCGGGGGTCAAAGCAGTCCCAGTGCGAGAACACGCCCGTGATCATGGTCTTGTCAAGTTTGTTGCGCTCATCGGGACAATCCACCTCTACCAGCAAGGTGTTCTCAGCCTGGAGAATGTCGCTCACCTCGATCTCGTTGGGAATAAAATAGCCCTCGTGGGCGCCAAGATCCACGCCGTTGAGGTAGGGGCGCGAGTAGTAGAAGATGCCGTTGAGGCGTAGCCAGATGCGCGAGGTCTGGCGTCGGTCTACCGATGTGTGCGCCAGTGCCAGGGCCTCGGTCGTGCGTCGCGGGTCGCAGGCGAACTGGCAGCGGTAGACCACTTTTCCGGCATGTTCTTCAAGGCCGGGGAGTTGCTGCCAGTGGGCCGGCACGTGGGCCGGCAGCCAGCCTTTCTCGCCACGGGGGTAGATCCCGTTGCGAAAGACCGCCAGTGGCCGGATCTCCCAGTGATCCGTAAGGGTTTGGAGAAGCATAGCGCGTTATTGAGAGCGGTACGCCGCCACAAGCGGGAGTCGGAGGCTTGAGGGCCGCAGGCCGCCAAAAAGACACCTTTTTCTTTTCTTTCGAAGGGGCTTTGCCCCTCCGAACCTCCCTGCGGAGGAGCAATGACGAGGTGGTGTTCCTGGCCAGTATGCCAATTATATTTCGCGCAGCGCCTGCCAGTATACCGCAATCCGTTGCTGCCGCATGTCAGGGCGGTGACCCAGCCGGGCCTTGAGGGTTTCGAGGCCCAGTTCGTAGGCGAAGCCAAGACGGAGAAAGGCCCGCAGCGCCCCGGCGAAGCGCCAGCCGTACCACATGCGCGCCAGGAGGATTTTACTGCGATTGAAGTGGATGTGCCGCCGGGCCGGGGCCTGGTCGCTGCTTTTGCCTTCGTGGTGCAGCACCGTCGCTTCGGGGAGGTGCCAGATCGCCGATGATCCGCCGGCGCGCGTCTGTTGCAGGCGCCGTTCCCACTCCAGTTCTTCGCTGTACATAAAAAAGCGCTCGTCGAGCAGGCCGGCCTGACGAATGGCCTCGCTGCGCACGAGCAGGGCCGCGCCGACCAGCCAGTCCACAGGTTGCGCCAGGTCGTCCGGGGTGTCGGCGCAACGGTAGCGGTGCGCCCAGGGGTTGGCCGGCCACAGCCGGTCGAGCGCGGTGCTCTCCCAGAAGAAGGTCATGCGGGTGGGGAAGCGTCGCCGGGAGGACTGTACGCCGCCGTCGGCGTAGCGCAATTGCGGCCCGACGGCGACCAGGTCGGGACGGCGCTCAAGGAAGCGTACCAGCCGCGGAATGGCGTCGCCGACCGGCTCGGTGTCGGGGTTGAGCAGTAGAATGAAGGGCACGTCGCGTGCCAGCAGTTCGCGCAGGGCCAGGTTGTTGCCCGCGGCGAAGCCCAGGTTCTCTCCGGCTTCGATCAGTCGCACCCGGGGAAAGGCGGCGCGCAGCGCCTCCGGCGTGCCGTCGGCGCTCTGGTTGTCAACGACGATGATCTCATAGGCGATGCCACTGCCCGCCAGCGAGGCTTCGACCGCCCGCAGGCAGCGACATAGCAGGTCGCGCACGTTCCAGGAAACGATGACAATCGCCAATTCGATCACGGCATGCTCTCATCGGCGACGAGGGTCACGCTGTTGGTATGGCCGGCTTCGGCGAAGATCAGCAGTTCGTTGTGCTCGTGGAGCCAGGAGACGGGCAGTTTGTAGGCTTCCTGCGGGCCGATCTGCCAGAAACGCCCGATGTTGTGTCCGTTCAACCAGATCTGGCCCTTTTCCAGGCTGCCGGGTTCGAGGCGCAGGGCGCGCACGTGCGGCAGGACACTGCGCTTGAAGCAGGTCCGGTACCACGCCGGGCCGGTGGCGGGCGGAGCGCCCGCACCCATTTCCACCCCGGCGCGGAAGCTCCAGGCTGCTGGCAGGGGCCGCGCAGCGTCATACGTGACAAGCGTGGCGCGCCAGGGGGCGCCGGCGTAGCCCTGCAGCAGCAGCGCCAGCACACTGGCCCCGGGCCGCAGCAGGTGGGTAATGTCGTGTTTGATCCAGCCGTGGCTGTGGTGGCGGCTGAAGCGGTCAATCGCCAGGCCGTTGACGAAGAGCGCTCCGCTACCCCGCTCGGCGCTGCTGAAATGCACCACGGCGCGGCAGCCGTCGGGCACGCTGATTTCCCGCAGCAGCCAGAGGACCGGCGCGGTGAAGGGCAGGCGCCCCAGGTGGATATTGGCGGCGTCGGGGCGCACGGTGTCGAGGTGCGCGCGGGCGACGGCTTCTCCGGCGAAGCTCACTTCCTGCCACAGGGCGATCCAGCCCTCCGCAATATCCTCCTCCTTGCCGCCCAGGTAGAGGGTGTCGAGCAGCCCCTTGCGCTCGCCCAGCCCCAGGCCATAGGTAAAGCGCCCGAGGTTATCGGCCAGGCAGCGCAGGTCGTGGTGCCCGGCGGCGAGATCCAGCGGCAGGGTGTAGCGCGGCCCGGTGGGGTCAACCCCGAGGACGCCGAGTTCCTCCCCGTTGGCGAACACGCGCAGGCGATCGCTCACCCAGGGCGCGACCAGGGTGGTAGCGAGGGGCGCGTCCAGGTCGAATACGGCCCGGTACCAGCCGTAGCCGTGGTCGCAGCCGAGTTGCTCCAGGGGGCAGGGCGCCTCCAGGGCATGCCAGCCATCCTCGGTGGTCAGATCGGCCACCGGGCAACGCTCGACGGGGAGCGTCAGGCGCGCCCGTCGCGGTGGGACGGGGCGCGGGGCGATCCGCGGCTCACCGTGGGGGGTGGGCGTGCAGGAGGACGCGGCCTCGGCGCTGAGGACCATGACCCGCAGCGTCCCGGCCGCGCCCCGCAGGTCGAGGGCGGCCTGGTCGTTGGCAATCCAGTATCGCAGGCGCAGGGTCGTCGCGTCCAGGCGCGGCTGCATCCCCGCCCCGGCCCGCAGCGCCTCCAGCGGTGCACCGAGGCCGGGCAGGGCCAGTTCCAGCTCGCCCTGCTCGCCGGGCTGGCCATAGACAATCAACAGGTGGCGCGAGTCGTCGCTCCAGAAGCCCAGCAGGCGCCCGGTATGGCAAACGAGGGTCATCCCCTCGGTCAGCGGCAGGTGGGCGAAGATGGGCCGGATGCTGCCCGGTTCCACTTCCACGCTCAGGTGGCGCGGCGGGTCGTCCAGCAGAACCTGGTAGGTCCGGCCCTCCAGGTCGGGGTTCTGGAGGAAGGTGGCCCGGAAGCGGCGCCAGGGTTCGGGCGCGTCGGGGCCGGCGCGCGCGGTGCGGAAGGGGGCCGCGCCGCCCTCGCTGCGCCCGCGCACGGCCGGAGGGACCAGCACGGTCAGGCCACCGGGCGCGGCATCGGCCAGGATGGGGGCCAGGCGCGTGCCAAAGCAGGCCAGGAAGAGATGGTGGCGGCGGGCGACCAGGGCCTTCTCGCGAAGTTCGCCGTACTCGCTCACCGGAGCGTCATAGTCGTAGCTGGTGGTCATATGCACCAGATCGCCGCCGACGGTGCGACCGCCCCAGAAGGCGAAGTTGGTGCCCCCGGCCCACATCCAGTGCGAAAAGCCGGTGCAACCGACGGCGGTAAGCTGATGGAGGACCATATCGAGCTTCGCCGCCGTCTTGCGCGTCTGGCGGCTCACGCCCCAGGCGTCGAACCAGCCGCTCCACAGCTCGCTGACAATCATAGGATTATCGGGCCAGATGGCGCGGGTCTGGACGAGCTTCTCGGCGATGCCGCTCCAGCCATTGCGAAACTCAGGCCACTCAGGGGTGGCGCCCATGCATGTGTACAGCGGGACCTCGATGCCCCGTTCCACCAGGGCGCGGGCCAGGGTGTGCTGGTGGGCGTCGTGGCCATAGACGCCGGAAGCCCAGTGCTCATTCTCGATCTGGCAGAGGATCACCGGTCCGCCGCGGGTAAACTGGCGCGGGGCGATGATGGGCAGCAGGTGGTCGAACCAGCGCAGCGCCGCGCCCAGGTAGCCCGGGCTATCCACGCGCAGGCGAATGGCGGGATCGGCGCTGAGCCAGGCAGGGATGCCACCATTGTCCCACTCGGCGCAGATGTAGGGGCCAGGGCGCACAATGGCCTTCAGGCCCAGTTCGTGGCAGAGGTCGAGGAAGGCCCCGAGGTCGGCCTCGGCGTGGAAATCGAACACGCCGGGATGGAGTTCGTGGCGGTTCCAGGGGATGACCGTATCAATTGTATTGAGGCCGGCCCGGCGGGCCTGTTCGAGCAGGGACCGCCACTCGGCGCGGGGCCAGCGAAAATAGTGGACGCAGCCGGCCAGCAGGTAGAATGGCTCGCCATTGAGGTGGAGACCGTCACGGTCAACTTTCACTGAGGGCGTCACGGATTGGTCCTTGCGCAATGACCCCCCTGAACAGGTAGATGGGAGAATTGGGGAGGGTGGCGCTCTCCCAGACACTATGTGCCGCTACTACGCGGCTCGACCACATAACATAACATGGGCGCCTCAGGCCCTGCGGCGGCCCAGAATGTAGCCAAGCAAAAAGGCGACCAGGATCCAGGGCAGCCAGGGGCGCCGGGTGAAGAAGTCTTCGACCATGCCGCGGGCAACATCGGCTTCGGAGAGGCCCTGGCCCTCGGGAACGGTAATCTTCTGTTGGGCGACCCCGGTCGGAAGCGGCGCGGGGATTGCCTCGATCGCCACCGGGGCTATGGGCGGCGCCTCCTCCACCGCGAGCGCGGCCTGCACCTCGGCCTGGTGTTCCTGTTCGTGGAGCCGGCGCGCTTCAATCTGTTCCGCGAGCGCCTTAAGGCTCTGGCTGATCAACGACCGCGCCGCGCCGTCGAGCAGCCGCTGGCCGACATTGGCAATGGCGCCGCCGACCACCGCCTCGCCACCGTAGTCGAGAATGGTCTGCGCGCCGTCCGTCCGCAGCTTCACGGTGCCGGCGCCTTTGAGAAAGCCATTGCTACCCTTGCCGTCTATGTGAATATCATACGACTCGGGCGGCACAATATTGTCGATCCTGACGTGACCGGTATAGGTGCCCCGCACGGCCTGCATCCCAATCTTCAGGGTGCTCTCGTATTCGTTCTCGCCCACCACATCGAGGCGCTGGCACCCCGGAATGGTGCGCGCCAGCACCTCGGGGTCGTTCAGGGCGTTCCAGACCTCTTCGCGGGTGGCCTCAAACGTATAGTTTCCGGCAATCCGCACGCAGGGCTCCTTTCGTTAGCATACGCGCAGTTGAAAGGGCTATGTCCCGTTAACATACTACACCAGGCCCTGCTTACGGGCAAGGCACGCGGCAGCCCCGCAGGGGTAACGTCAGCGGAGGAGGGGAAAGGGGGGAGGACCTGAGGCGCTGGAGGTTGCATCAGCGCTGCTCTATTCGAATAGCACCCTTGCTGCGCCGCCGCAGGGGTGATACTATAAAAAGCATCAACACGCATGCCAACTGGCTCTGGAGGTGTCGTTCGCCCTATAGGTGCGGCTGGCAGCCGCACACTGCCCCTTATGGCGCGGCATGTGGTTTGTAGCATGCAATTGGGTTGTGCCGACTTCAGTCGGCTTCCGGCGCAGCCGACTGAAGTCGGCACAACGTCTACCCGTTTTAAATCGCCATTATCATAAATCAGAAATCGCAATCGTGCCGCCCCCGATCACCAATCCACAATCCACAATCACTAATCCCAGATCCCAGATCCCAGATCCCAACGACTGGCGGCGGCTGCTGCGCTACCTGCGCCCCTACCGCGAGCACATGGCGCTGGCGATTGCCTTGCTCGCCGGCTCGAGCGCCATCGGCCTGGCCTTTCCCCTGGTGATCGTCCGCCTGCTCGATGCCGTGCTCCAGCAGCAGAACCTTACGTTGCTCAACGGCCTGGCCCTGGCCTTGCTGGGCATGTTCCTGGTGCAGGCCCTGCTGACCTTCGGCCAGAGCTATACACTGAACGTGGTCGGCGAGCGGATCGTGCTCGACCTGCGCGTCGCGCTCTACCGCCACCTGCAGGTGCTCTCGCTCGACTTCTTCGCCAACCGGCGCACCGGCGAGATCCTCTCGCGCCTCTCTAGCGATGTGACCCAGGTGCGCGCCGTACTGACCAACAATATCACCCAGTTGCTCTCCAGCCTGATCGCCCTGGTCGGCTCGGTCACAATCGTCTTCCTGCTCAACCCGCGTCTGGTCGGCTTTGTGCTCGTCCTGGCCCTCGCCGTGGTCGCAGTGGCCGCCAGCTTCGGGCGCATGCTCCAGCGGCTCAGCACCCGCGCCCAGGACGAACTGGCCACGGCGACGGTGGCGGTCGAGGAGGGGCTGCAGGGCATCCGCGTGGTCAAGAGCTTCGCCCGCGAGGACTACGAGGTTGAGCGTTACGCGGCGGCCATGGAGCGCACCCTCGGCGCGAGCCTGCGCCTGGCGCTGCTGCGCTCGGCCTTCGGCGGGCTGATGGCCTTCCTCGGCTTCAGCGGCATCGCCGCCATCCTCTGGTTCAGCGGGCGCGAGGTCCTCGCGGGCCGGCTGGCCTTCTCAACTATCAGCGGCTTTTTGATCTACGCGATCACCATCGGCGCTGCGCTGGGCCAGCTCTCGGGACTCTACGGCCAGTTCCGCGAGGCGCTGGGGGCGGTGCGGCGCGTCTTCGAGATCCTCGACACCCGGCCCACGGTCACCGACGCGCTCGGCGCGCCCGACCTGCCTCCTGTCGCCGGGGCGATCAGCTTTGAGGGCGTCTCCTTTGCCTACGAGCCGGGGCGCGAGGTGCTGCACCAGATCTCGCTGGCGATCCGGCCCGGCGAGATCGTGGCCCTGGTCGGGCCGAGTGGCGCGGGCAAGAGCACCCTCTTCAACCTTATCCCGCGCTTCTACGACCCCGCCAGCGGCACGGTGGCGATCGACGGGGTTGACGTGCGTGCGGTGACACAGCGCAGCCTGCGGGCGCAGATCGGCCTGGTGCCGCAGGAGACCATGCTCTTCGGCGGCACGATCCGCGAGAACATCGCCTACGGCCGGCTCGATGCCGATGAGGCGGCCATCGTCGCCGCGGCGCGAGCGGCCAACGCCCATGACTTCATCATGGCCACGCCCCACGGCTACGATACCATCGTGGGCGAGCGGGGCATCAAACTGAGCGGCGGCCAGCGCCAGCGCATCGCCATCGCCCGGGCCATGCTCAAGGACCCGCGCATCCTCCTGCTCGACGAGGCCACCAGTTCGCTCGACAGCGAATCGGAGGCCCTGGTGCAGGAGGCCCTCGACCGGCTGATGCGCGGGCGCACCGCGGTAATCATCGCCCACCGGCTCAGCACCGTGGCGATTGCCCACCGAATCATTGTGCTCGACCGGGGCCGCATCGTCGAGGAGGGCAGTCACGCCGAGTTGCTGGCCCGCCAGGGCATGTACGCGCGGCTCTATGCGCTCCAGTTCCGCGAACTTGACACCGGCGCCGAGGCCGAGCCGGTGAGTGTTGAGCACGTGTGACGTCGTGCGTTTGCCGATCGATTGCAGCGCGCGCAAATGACAATTTCAGTGCCACAACTACAACGAAGTATTGCCCGGCGCCGTATCAGCCCGCAGCGGGCGATGCCGTCGCAAGGATGATCGTGGTATGCCGGATTCAATGCTTAATATTCACTAATACTAGCGCCAATCCGCAATGCAAAATCCTGGATCCCCCGGGGGTTCCGATGCTCACCATCCTGCACGACATCTCCATGCCAGTGCGCGCGGACATGCCGGTCTATGCCGGCGACCCGCCGATCGGCCTGGAGCCGCAACTCACCCTTGCCGCCGAGGGGGTGAACGTCACCGCCATTCGCAACGCCAGCACCCACTTCGGCACCCACGTGGACCTGCCGCGGCACCTCCTCGCCGACGGCGCCAGCCTCGATGACGTGCCACTGGAGCGCTTTTGCGGTCGGGCGCGGGTGATCCCCATCCGTGATCGCCGGGCGATCACCGTGGAGGAACTGACCGGCCACCCGATCGACCCCGGCGACACGGTGCTCTTCCACACCCGCAACAGCGAAGAGCGCCTGCTGGAGCGCCCTGACTTCGTCCAGGATTACGTCTATGTAACTGCCGCCGCCGCCACCGAGCTGGTGCGGCTCCAGGTGGGCCTGGTGGGCATTGACTATCTCTCGGTGGACCCGCCGGACGCCCCGGCGCTGCCCGCCCATCACCTCCTGCTCGGCGCGGGGGTGTTGATCCTGGAGGGGGCCGTGCTGGCCGGCGTGGCCCCCGGTCTGTACCAGCTTATCTGCCTGCCGCTGCGCATCAGCGGCGGCGACGGCGCGCCGGCGCGGGCGGTGCTGGCCCGGCTGTAGGAGCGCAGGGGCGCGTCTGGTGCGCTACCATTTCAGATTGTAGATTTTGGATTGCAGATTGTCGCACAAGGGGTCCAGGTGCGCTTTGACGCAACGCTACGTGCGGAGTGTTCAAGTAAAAAAGGAGCGGCAGCATGGATCGCTACCAGATCGGCCCTGCCACCCTTGAACTGGTTCAGGGCGACATCGTTGCTCAGGACGTCGACGCAATCGTGAATGCGGCCAACGAGGGCCTGGCCGAGGGCGGCGGGGTCTGTGGGGCGATCTTCCGCGCCGCAGGGCGCGCGGAGCTTGCGGCCGCCTGCCGGCCGCTGGCGCCCTGCCCCACCGGCGAGGCGCGCATCACCCCCGGCTTCCGCCTACCGGCACGCCAAATCATTCACGCCGTTGGCCCGGTCTACCGCGCCGACGATCCGCCCACCTCGGCCCGCCTGCTGGCTGCCGCCTACACCAGCAGCCTGGCCCTGGCCACGCAGCACGGCCTGCGCAGCGTGGCCTTCCCCAGCATCAGTACCGGCATCTTTGGCTACCCCGTTGCGGAGGCCGCGCAGGTCGCTCTTGCCGCCGTGCGTGAGGCCCTCGCCGCGGGCGGCAGCGTGACCCTGGTGCGCTTCGTGCTCTGGGACGAGGGTACGCTCGCCGCCTACCGCGAGGCCGCCCGGATCCTCGGCCTCGTGCCCGCGGCGTAGTATGAGGTGGCGCGCTTCCCGGGCGAACGCGCGACCCTTCCCGCAAAACCCTTTCTCACCCCCTGAAAAGCCTCAAGCGCAGCTTACAAGCACTATCAGGCAGGGGCGTAGGGAAACAAGGTTTCCCTACGCCTCGCCGGCGGTTGGCCGGTATCGGCAATCCAACATCGTATCGAGCCTCCCTGCAAAACCACAGCAAAACTCTGGTAAAGTAGCGCCAGCGCACCGCGCCCGGGCGCGGTGCGGTCGTGGGCAGCCCTCCGGTTGGGCTGCCAGTGATGACGGAGCCACCAGTGAATCTCACCATCAACGGCCGGACCTACCAGGTGGCCGACGACCCGCCGCGCGTGCTGCTCTGGGTGCTGCGCGACGAACTCGGCCTCACCGGCGCCAAGTTTGGCTGCGGCGCCGGCTACTGCGGCGCCTGCACCGTTCACCTCGACGGCGTCGCCGTGCGGAGCTGCCAGACCCCCCTCCGCCAGGCCGCCGGCAGGGCGGTCACCACCATCGAGGGCCTCGCTCGGGGCGAGGCGTTGCATCCGGTCCAACGGGCCTTCCTGGAGGTGCAGGCGCCCCAGTGCGGCTGGTGCATGAGCGGCCAGATGATGACCGCCGCCGCGCTCATCGCGGCCAATCCCAACCCCTCGGACGAAGAGATCACCGCCGCGCTGGAGCGCAACCTCTGTCGCTGCGGGGCCTACGCGCGCATCCGCCGCGCGGTGGCCCGCGCCGCCGTGCTGGCCTGTGGCTCCGGGGAGGCCGCATGAGCCAGCCACCTCCTCGCCGCTGGCGCCTCTCGCGCCGCGGCTTCCTGATCGGCGCCGGCGTGGTCGGCGGGGGTCTGGCCCTCGGCGTCACCCTCGGTCTGCCTGCGCTGCGCCTCGCCCTCGCCGATGCCTTCGAGGGCGCCGTGCCGCCGACCATCGTCACTACCGACCCGTTCCTCTGGTTCGACATCGCCCCCGATGGCCGCGTGCGCCTCGCCGTTCCCAAAACCGAAATGGGCCAGGGCATCCACACCGCCCTCGCCCAGATCGCCGCCGAGGAACTTGAACTGGCCTGGGAACAGATCGAGGTCGTTCAAAGCAGCTCGCTCGGCCCGGTGGCCGACAACTTCGGCACCAATGCCAGCAACTCGGTCTCTTCGCTCTTCGCCCCGCTGCGCGAGACGGCGGCGACCCTGCGCGAGTTGCTCCGCGTCGAGGCCGCCGAGCGCCTTGGCGTCGCCCCCGCCGCGCTGAGCGCCGCCGCCGGGTCCTTCTTCGTCACCGCCGAGCCGCAGCGCCGCCTGAGCTACGGCGAACTGGCGACCGGCGCCACCGCCCGCGAGGTCCCCCCCGAGCCGCCGCCCCTGAAGCCGGGCGCCGCCTGGACGCTGATCGGCGCCAGTCTGCCGCGCGTGGATCTCCCGGCCAAGATCCGCGGCGCCGCCATCTACGGCTACGATGCCCGCGTCGAGGGCATGCTCTTCGGCGCGGTGGCCCGCCCACCGAGCCTCGGGGCGACCCTGCGCCGGGTCGCCCCCGGCGACGTCGCCGCGCGTCCTGGCGTGGTTGCCGTGGTCATCGAGCGCGACTTTGCCGGCGTCGTCGCCGAGTCGCGCGCCGCCGCCGCCGCCGCCGTGCGCGCGCTGGATGTGGAATGGATCGAGAAACCGCCGCTCCAGCAGGAGCAGATTGAGGCCCCGGTGCGCGCTGCCCCGGGCCGTGGCGTCGCCGTGCAGCGGGCGGGCGACGCCGCCGCGGTCCTGCGTGGTGCCAGGGTGATCACCGCAGAGTACCGCACCCCCATGGCCGCCCACGCCCACCTGGAACCCCAGGCCGCGCTGGTGGACGTGCGCCCCGACCGGGTGCGGGCCTGGGTCAGCACCCAGTACGCCGCGGGAACGGCTCAGGCCATTGCCCGCGCTCTGGGCCGCAACCCGCGTAGCGTTGAGGTCATCCCCACCTACCTGGGCGGGGGCTTCGGGCGGCGTATGATCAGCGAAGTGGCAATAGAGGCCGCGCGGCTCTCGGCAGCGGCGGGCCGGCCCGTCCATGTCGGCTGGAGCCGGGCCGAGGAGTTCCAGAATGGCTTCGTGCGCCCACCCACCCACCACGTCCTGCGCGCGGCCCTCGGACCAGACGGGCGCATCGCGGCCATCGAGCACAGCCAGGCCAGCGGTGATGTCATCTTCCCCTTCGTTCCTGCCCCCATCGGCGCCTTCTTCGGGGCCGACTTCGGCGCCTGGCGCGGCGCGCGCATCACCTACGCTGTGCCAAACATCACCGTAACTTCTGAGCGTGTGCCACTGCCCGTTCCCACCGGCGCCTGGCGCGGCCTTGGCCTGCTCGCCAACATCTTCGCCATCGAGAGCTTCATTGACGAACTGGCCCACGCCGCCGGCATAGACCCGCTGGCCTTCCGCATCGCCCATGCCGGCGACGACGAACGCGGGCGCCGCCTGCGCGCTGTGCTCGCCGAAGTGGCCGAACGTTCGGGCTGGGGCGGTCCCGTACCTGCCGGGCGCGCCCGCGGCCTCGCCTGCGCGATGGATGCCGGAACCGTCGTGGCCCACGTGGCCGAGGTCTCGCGCAAACCCGAGGGCGGGATATGCGTGCACCGGGTCTGGGCAGTGGTGGACCCGGGGTTGCCGATCAACCCCGATGGGGTGGCGGCTCAGACCGAGGGCAACATCTGCATGGGGCTGAGTTCGGTGCTCTTCGAGCGCCTTAGCGTGCGCAACGGGCGGTTCGCCGCCGACAACTTCGGGGCCTACCCCCTGCTGAGCATGCGCGATGCCCCGGCGATCGAGGTTACCGTGCTGCGCAGTGGCGACGTGCCCTATGGCGTAGGCGAGCCGCCGATGGGGCCGATCGGCGCCGCGGTGGCCAACGCCGTCTTCGCCCTCACGGGCGAGCGGATGCGCGAACTACCGCTTATGGGCGGGAACTCGAATTCGCCGCCGCCATAATTGCGGTATTCAGCAACCGGTACAGTTCCGCCGACAACGCTTCGTATTGAACCTGAGCCTCGCCGCCGAACGCCAGGTCGTTCCACGATCCCATGCCGCCAAAGACCCAGGCCGCCTGGACGGCGTCAAGGAGCTGCGCGCCAATCTCGGGAAGAACGTTCTTCGGCGCAAGACGCCCAGGAGCCTCAATCGGATATGGAGAAACAAGGCATGCAAGCGCCACGTCAAAGGCTCTTGCGAATCGCTCCTCGTAGTGCGCACGGGCGAACTCCGCCATCTCTGGCAGGTGAGCCATAAGTTGCTGCCTGATCTCTTCCGCGCTGGCGCCTGCCTTGGCTTGCGCTGATGGACCGTCAGCCACGACGCGGCCGTAGGTGACGCGCCAGATTTTGCTGTCCTCGCGATGGCGATCTCCGAGTTCCCAGCGGGCGGCCCAGTAGTCAGACCCTGCCGGTTTCACGGCCTCGATAATCCAGTCGCCGCCGCCGCCGACAAATGCAACCAGGAGGCTGTCTGGCACCTTCTGATTTCCTACGTCCTCGCCACTCGACGGCTCATACAGCAGACGCAGCGTGTATGCCCCCTCATCCTTGATGCGCCTGAACCAGGCGACAGGATCTGAAGCATACGGAACTTCCTCCAGGGTTGTTTCTGTTTTTCTGAGATCAACGAACTGCACATACTCGCAGAACGCAAACGTTCGATTGGACGAATAGAAGTCGCCTTCATCAAAGGAAGGCGGCTCTCTCAACGCCGCATTGCCCCAGATGGTGAGGGCAATTGCCTGTGAAATACTACCCTGCATCAACCTCTCCAGGTCTCAACTATAGCGCAGATTTTCTGGTTAACATCAGAATGCCGCGCCTTGCAGTAATTCAGCCTGATTCATGCCTTGCTTTGTCGTTCGATGTCACCTTCCTGGCTTTTGTCGCATCAGCAATCAGGACTTCCTCATCAGGATGCTGTTTTTTAGGGAGCGAGCAGGATGAACTTCCCTGCTCCCCTTGCTTGTTTCTACCACATCCCTACACGTTCACACGCGTGCCCGCGCCTCTCCGTCAATCTTGCTGAGAAACACCCTGATCAGCAGGATCCACCCCCACCCGCGTCTCGTGCCCGCATGCCGGACAACTCCGTTGCTCGGGCGGATCGCCGGGGCGCAGCGGCTCGCCCGGGAGCCGCTGCCCGCATGCGCAGACGTAGCCAACCAGCCGCGCGGGGTTGCCCACTACTAGCCCGTGGTCAGGCACGTTGTGGGTGACCACCGCGCCCGATCCTACCATCGCGAAACGGCCAATGGTTATGCCGCAGACGATAGTGGCATTGGCGCCCAGACTGGCGCCGTAGCGGATCAGGGTCGGGCTGAGCGTCCAGTCAGTGCCCGCTTTGAGCGTCCCATCGGGGTTGATCGCCCGTGGGGCCTTATCGTTGGTGAAACAGACGTGGGGCCCGACGAAGACGCCGTCCTCGATAGTGACGCCGTGGAAGACCGAGATATTGCTCTGAAACTTGACGCGGCTGCCAATCTGCACGCCGATGTCAATATAGCAACCCTTGCCGATGATGCATTCGGCCCCGATGACCACCCCTTCACGCACCTGCGTCCAGTGCCAGATGCGGGTGCCGGGGCCGATCCGGGCCTCCGGGTGAACGATCGCTGTGGGATGGATGCTGACTTCGCTGCGCGCTTCCTGGTTGCTCATTGTACTTTCCTTGCCAGGAGCCCATCTGCATACCCAGGTCTTCCGGGTGTCGTCTGGGAGGGCTTTGTCATTCCAGATCTTCCCTCAGGCAGGGGGGTGGGGAAACCTGGTTTTCTCGTCCACCCATCGGATAGGCCCCAGGTGGTGCTTTCTACGTTCGCGTCGTAAAGGTGCGGCGGCAAACCTTGCCATCACCCGCCATTCTACCATCATCGGCAGAATTGTCCTGAACGAATCGGAGCGCGCGGGCGCTGCGGCCAGAACAACCGATCGCGAAGAACTACACCCTCCGCACCTCACAAGTGCTTTCGGCCGCTTACCGCACCGGCAGCCTGTCAACTCCGGAGGGCGTTTCATACACGCTAGTCAACAAGAGTGTGGTGAGGCAAATCCGCTTCGGAGACGAGCCCATAATAAGCTTCGATTTCATCGGTTTAACTACATGTACAGCGGTGTCTACGCAACCCTACCCTGCTCACCTGGGAATACTGCAGCGCTAGCAGCCTCCAGGGCGCCGAGGAACGCAGCGGCGCAGTGCTCCCAGGTGGGCAGGGCCGCGGCCCGCGCCCGCGCCGCGGCGGCCATGCGCTCGCGCAGGGCCGCGTCGTCCATCAGGTGCGCCAGAGCTGCGTCCAGGGCCGCGTCGTCGTTCGGGGAAACCAGGAGACCAGCGTCGGGACCAATCAGTTCTGGTAGCGGTCCCAATGCGCAGGCGACCACCGGCAGCCCGGCGGCCAGGGCCTCGGCGAAGACCAGGCCGTAGCCCTCGTAGCGTGAGGGGAGCGCGAAGAAGGCGGCCCGCGCATAGGCATCGGCGAGCGCGGCGTCGCTCAGCGCGCCGTGGGCTGCGACGCTGCCCGGCGGCGCCAGGGCCAGCGCCGCGCGTACCGCCGCCCCGTAGGTCGGATCGGCGTCCGGCTCGCCGGCCAGTTCCAGGCGCCAGCCCGGGCGCGCGACGCGCCCCCAGGCGCGCGCCAGTTCCAGCACGCCTTTGCGCGGGATCCACTGCGCCACGCAGAGCGCCGACCAGGGTGGGCCGGCGGGTGACCCTCCGGGACGCGGGGGTAGCCGGTCGTACCCCCCCGAGGCGATGACGATCCGCTCCCGCGCCACGCCACGCTCGACCAGGAGACGCGCGCCGTCCTCGCTCACGGCAATCAGCCGGTCAGCCCGCAGCAGCGGGGCCTCCCAGAGGGCAGGGGTGTGGAGGTGTGGAGGTGTGGAGGTGTGGAGGTGTGGAGGGCCGGTGTGGTCATGCGCGTTCTCGCCCGCTGCCACGCTCGGTAGTTCGTGGACCATGGCCACCAGGGGGCGCCGGGCGCGCCATTCGTCCAGCCAGGGGGCGCAGACGGCGCGGGCCAGGGCGTCCACCACCACCACGTCGAAGGGCGCGGGATCAAAGCGCGCGCCCAGCTCCAACGCGGCGGCCAGTTGCGCCGCCACGTCTGCGCCGGAGGCGATGATTTCGGTCACGCTTACGCCTCGGGCGCGCAGGCGGGTGAAGACCTCACGGTGGTAGAGGTAGCCCCCCGTCAGCCGGGATGGGTCGCCTACGGTGAGAAAGGCAATACGCATGGTGCAATGTAGAGCACTGAACGGAATAATTCACTGAGGACACTGAGCCGTGCGGCGCGCGGCGCCTGCGCCGCCATTGTTACGTCAATCTTTTCGAGAAACGCTATAGCTTCTGGATTGCCGATGTGTGATTGCGGAACAGAGCCACACCTACCGTGTCCCGCTCAGGCCAGAATCCTTCGCGGCGCTCACAGCTCGGCCACATACGCCGCGTAGGCCTCCGGGTTCTCCCAGACCCGCACGCTGAGGCGCGCCAGACCCTCGGCGCGCAGCGGGCTGGCCAGCCGTTCCCAGCAGAAGCGGGCCACGTTTTCGGCAGTGGTGTTGATCTCTGACAGGCCCGGCACCTCCCCCAGGTCGCGGTAGTGCAACTCGGCCACCAGGTCCCGCACCGCCTCCTGAAGTGTCGTGATATTGAAGAGCGTCCCGTCGGGGCGCAGGACTGCCCCGGACACGGCCACCTCCAGCCGGTAGGTGTGGCCGTGCATACGTGTGGCCGGGCCGAAGTCGCCCACCAGGCGGTGTGCGGCTTCGAAGTGCGCGGTTATGCCGATTTCGTACATGCTAAGGCAACCCCTGTGCAGCGACCTTCCAGGTTGTCCTGGCCTTCACAGGCATGTTCCGTCATACATCAGAGCCACGCGGCTGTGGCAACCCGCGGCGGAAGAGGTTCACCACCGTATCGGCCAGGCGTTCGGCGTCGGGTTCATCAATGACGCTCAGCCGCCCGACGCTGGGCGTGAGACTGAGGGCGTAGTAGGCCCGCACCAGGCTGGGAACATCCGTGCCGGGGTCAATTTCGCCAGCCTGGATCGCCTCGTGGAAGGCGGCCACGATCGTTTCGTCAATGCGCATCAGGCATGCGCGAGAATGAGGGTGGCGTTCCAGCAGATCAACGATCTCGGGCAGCCACAGTTGCATGGTGCTGGTGCGATGCTCGACCTGAAGCCGCACGCTGGTGTGCAGGAAGCGCAGCAGTCGCTCCAGCGGCGAAGCGGAACGTTCGCCGGCTACCAGGGCCAGGGTGCGCTCGATAAGCTGGGTCGCCATCGCCGCGATGAGATCCTCTTTGGTAGGGAACTGGTTGTAGAGCGTCGGCTTGGAGACTCCCACACGGGCGGCCAGTTCGTCCATCGACATAGCCGCGTAGCCGCGCTCGGTCAGCAGTTGATGGGTGGCCTCGAGGATCTCCTCACGGAGCATCTGGCGACGGCGTTCGCGAAGTGAGTGGGTCATAGAACAGGATATCTTCTCGCTCTGTGTTTTGAACACGGAGCAACCGGGTTGGCCCGCACTGCGGCTCTCCGGGTGTCAGGCGCCCCTTCACGGGCCAGAAGGAGGGGCAATCAGGTTGCCCCGCCCCCCGACCTGGTAGGTTGCACCGGCCCCGGCCCACGGGTCGCCTGGGGGCGCTTCGATCACCCCTCTGTTTTGATACTCACCCTGGCGCTCATCCCTGCCCGGAGCGCCGGGTCCTGGCCGTCGAGGGTGATCCGCACGGTGTAGGTACGCACGTTGCCAACCACCGTGGCGGTCGGCGCGATGTAGGTCACCGTTCCGGCGAAGGTCCTGCCGGGAATGGCGTCCACCGTCACGCTGGCGGGCATGCCCTCGCGCACACGGGCCACGTCGGTGTCGCTGACGTTCACCTCGACCCGCAGTTCGCTCAGGTCAACCACCTGCATCGCCGGGAGGACTCCCGTTCCGACCGGGTCGCCGGGATCGACGTTGACCTGGGCGACAACACCGTCAAAGGGCGCGCGCAGCACCGACTTGTCGAGGTTGAGGCGGGCCGACTCCACGGCCACTTCGGCGGCGGTTACCTGGGCCAGGGCGGCAGCCAGGGTCGCCGTGCTGGGATCGGCGGTGATGCGGGCCAGGTTGGCCTGTGCAGCCGCCAGGCTGGCCTCGGCGGCCTGGAGGCCGCCAGCGCGCTGGTCGCCGCGGAGCTTGTCGAGGTTGGCCTGGGCCTGGGCCACCTGGGCGGCCACGGCGGCGCGTTGTTCGGCGGTGGCGCCGTCGAGCAGCCGCTGGAGGCTGGCCTGGGCCTGGCGCAATTGCGCCTCGGCGGCCTGCAAGCCCTCGATTTCGGCCTGCTGTGCCTGCTCGAAGGCTACGCGGGCCTGCTCGAGCTGGGCCTCGGCGGTCTGCACGGCGCGCAGGGCCGATGCCTCGCGGTCGCGAGCCTCGCGGGGCAACTCAACGGGCAACTTCTCGAGTTCACGGTTGCGCCAGTAGATCGTGCTGTAGGCGTCCTGGGCGTCGCGGAGCTGGTTAGCGGCCTGCTCCATGCGCAACTGGGCGCTGGTCTTGGCGGCCGAGAGATTGGTCCGCTGGAGCTCGAGATTGGCGGCGGCCTGTTGCACCGCGGCCTCGGCCTGCTGCAGATCGGTTGCTTTGGGACCGGCTTCGATCTCGGCCTGGCGCGCCAGAGCAGATTGGAGGGCCCGCTCGGCGGCGGCGATGTCGGCGTCGGTGACGCTACCCCGCGCCTGCCGCAGCCCCGCCGCGGCCTGGGCCACCTGGGCGCGGGCCGCGGCGATTTCCTCGGCGCTGGCGCCCTCGACCAGCCGGTCGTAGTTGGCCCGCGCCTGGGCCAGGGCGGCCTCGGCCTGGCGTACCTGCAACTCCAGCTCGGCCCGGTCCAGGCGGGCCAGTTCCTGACCGGCCTGCACACGCGCGCCTTCCTCGACCAGCACCTCGGCGACGGTGCCCGGCACGCGGAAGCTCAGTTCGGCGGAACTACGAGCGGCGATCTCGCCTGAGGCGGTGACGCCGGGGTTCAGAACAGGTACGGGCGTCGGCGCGGCCTGCCCGGCGGGCGCCGGAACACTACCTGCGCCTGCCGGGGCTGTGGTCGGCAGAACCATCGTCGGCCGGGCTTCGGCCGTGGGCTGCGGTGCGGTCGTCGGGGCGGCGCAGGCCGCCAGGGCCGCAGTCAGGAGCGCAATGGCGAGAATCTTCTGGTACACGGAACAGACTCCATATGACTTAAGGTGAACGGTCCTCACGCAGCGAGGCGGGGGAGGGTGAGGAACGGCCCCCCGCTACCGATTCGGAGGAACACGGGGCAAACCAGGTTGCCCCCTTTCCCTCTGCCCCTGGGAGGGTCCGGGAGGGCGAAGCCCTCCCGGGGAAATCTCCTTGTAAAACCTGGCCTAATCCGCCGACGGCTCGGACGTCGGCGCGGCAGGGCCGGGCAAGGAGGGGATGGGCGAATCTCCAGTGGGCTTGGCGGGGGCCGCCGGCGGCGCCGCTGCCGGAATGCGCTGGCGCACCCAGGCCGAGAAGCGGGTGACCGCTGAGTCCATCAGGCTGTAGACCGTTGGCACCACCAGCAGGGTCAGCAGGGTCGAGGTGGTCATGCCACCGATGATCACCCAGGCCAGACCCTTGCGGAACTCGCTGCCTTCGCCGGTGGCGACCAGGTGGATGCCCAGGGCCGTGGGCAGGGCCCCGGCAATCAGCGAGAGGGCCGTCATCAAGATCGGGCGCAGGCGAATGGCCCCTGCCAGGCGCAGGGCCTCGTGCTTGCTCAGCCCAAGCTCCCGCAGGCGATTGGTGAAGTCAACCAGCAGGATCGAGTTCTTCACCACCAGGCCGAGGAGCATAATCAGGCCGATCATGCCCGTGATGTCGAGATCAATGCCAATGATGCGCAGCACCAGAAAGGCGCCGATGAAGCTGAAGGGCATGGCCATCATGATGACGAGCGGCTGGGAGAAGGAGCCAAACTGCGAGGCCAGCACCATGTAGACGAAGAGCACCGAGAGGGCCATCGCCAGCAGCAACGACTCGAAACCCTCGCTGGTCTGCTGCAGGGTGCCGACGTAGCTCACGACCACGTCGCCGGGAATGCCCAGGGCGGCGATGCGCGGGGCGATTTCGGCCTGCACCTCGCCCAGGTTGCGCCCCTCAAGGTTCGCGCCGATCAGCACCTGGTTGAGGCGGTCGAAGCGGCGGATGGTCACCGGGCTGGAGGCCAGTTCCACCGTACCCAGGGCGCTGAGAGGCACATTGCCGGTGCGCGTGGGAATGCTAATTGCCCCCAGCGACTCAACCCCGCTGCGATCCTCAGGCTCCAGGCGCACCACCACATCGGTGTCGGCGCCATTCTGGCGCAGCACGGTGGCCCGGTCGCCGTTGATCAATGCACGCACCGAGGTGGCAATGTCATCGTTGGTCACCCCTAGCTCGCCAATGCGGCCAGGATCGGCGCGGAAGCGCAGCTCGGGCTTGCCGAGCTGGAAGTTGGTGTCAATATCCACCAACCCGGGCGTGCGCTGCATCTCGCCTATCACCGCCTGCACCACCGGCTCGAGTTCGGCGACGGGCCGCGCGGTCTGCAGGCTGACCTGTAGTTCGCGCCCGGCCACCCCGGTGCTGGTGGGCTGGAAGCTCGGCTGGGCAAAGGAGAGCCGCGGCAGAAACGCTAACTGGTCGCGTAAACGTTCTTGCACCGGGATCGTCGCTGTGCGCCCCTTGAGCTTGACAAAGAACTCGGCCCGTTCAGGATTGCCGGCGAAACCCACATTGGCGATCACCGTCTCCACCGCCGGATCGGCCAGCAGCACCTGCTCGGCCTGCCGGGCCAGGCGGTTGGTCTGCTCCAGTGCAGTACCGGCAGGGGCCTCGAAGCCCATCAAAAACTGATGCGGGTCCTGCTCGGGGAAGAAGGTGAACTTGAGACCACTGGCGACCATCATGCTGACCACCAGCACACCGATGGCAATGCCAACGACGATCAGCCGGTTGCGGGTCGAGCGCAGCGTCCAGGCGAGGAGCGAGCCATAGGCCAGACCCATGCGCCCGGGGTCCTCCTGGGCCTCGTGGATCAGCCCGGCATCGCGCTCGATATGCTCGCCCTCCAGATGGTCGAGCTTGAGACCGGGCAAGGCATCGTGGTGCGGCCCTTTCTCCTGATGCGGCTTGACCTTGACGCCAGGAAAGACGTTGGCCGACATCATGGGCGCCAGGGTAAAGGCCTCGACCAGCGAGAGGAGAATGGCGATCGAGACCACCAGGCCGAAGGACTTGAAGACAATGCCGGCGGTGCCTTCGGCGAAGGTTACGGGCACGAATACGGCGACGATCGTCAGGGTCATCGCCACCACTGAGAGGCCCACCTCCCAGGTGCCTTTGGAGGCAGCCACCCGCGCCGTCTCGCCGCGTTCCATGTGGCGGAAAATGTTCTCGCGCACTACGATCGCATCGTCAATCACCAGACCGACACAGAGGGAGAGGGCCAGCAGGGTGATCAGGTTGATGGTCAGCCCAAAGAACGGCATAAAGATAAAGGTGCCGATCAAAATAATGGGCAGACCAGACATCGTAATGATCGTGCTGCGGAGGTTGCGGAAAAAGAGCCAGACCACCGCGAAGGCGGCGATGGAGGCGAAGATCAGTTCTTCGAGCGAACTGCTAACCGACGAGCGCACCGCCTCCGAGTCATCGCGAGGAATGGTGTAGGTCAGGTCGGGGCGATTGGCAAACACCTCGGCGAGAGCCTTCCGCACATTGTCGGCCACGGCCACGGTGTTGCTGCCAGACTGCTTGCGGACCTGGAGGATGATGGCGTCGCTGCCATCGAGGCGTGAGATGCGGGTCACATCGGCTACGCCGTCCTCGACGCGGGCCACGTCACCGACGCGGTAGGGGGTGCCGGTGATCTGGATACGGGCGATATCCTCGGGCGTCTGGAGCAAGGACGGGGCGCGCAGGCTGATCTCCTGGTCGCCCTGGGTAATCGAGCCGAGGCCCAGGTTGGCATTGGCCTGGCGCAGCGAGTTGCTGATCTGCGAGGGCAGAATACCGTAGGCCTGGAGCTTCTCCAGGTCCATCAACACGTTGATCTGGCGCGTTTCGCCGCCGCTGACGCTGATCGAACCGACGCCCTGGGCGCGCTGCAGCAGGGGCACGATCTCGTCATCGAGGATACGGCGCAGCTCGAGGGGCGACTGCCCGGCGGTACCCGCCACGGCAATCGACATGATCGGTTCCTGATTGGGGTCGAAACGTTCGTAGACCGGCTGGCGCACATCGCGGGGCAAGGTGGGCAGCACCGCGTTGACCTTCTCACGCACCTGTTGTTCCGCCTCGCGAATGTCGGTGCCGGCCTTGAACTCCAGGAGGATGAGGGCAAAGCCCTCGCTGGCCTGCGAGGTAATATCGTCAAGGCCGCCGAGCGTATTGACCGCGTCCTCGATCGGTTTGACCACCTGATCGGCCACACTCTCGGGTCCGGCGCCGGGGTAGGTGATCGATACCGCCATCACCGGCACATCAATATCGGGCAGCAGGTTGACGGGCGTGGTGCGAAAGGCGAGGATGCCGAAGGTGAGCACCGCCAGCATAATCATAGTGATAAACACCGGCTGGCGGATGGACATATCGGAGATCCAGAGGCCGTTGAGCTTCTCTTTCTGGCGGGGGCCCATTGCCATCACATTCTCCTGGAACGGATCTGCACATCCTTTGCAAAGACGTTATCTTTACTGTACCGTAAAGTCTTCTGACGCGCAAGTAGAGCCTTCCGGCGGGGCTTGAGCCAGCTCCGTCTCCGACGGTGAGGTGTGGAGCGGCGCAGCCGCTCTACAGGATCGTTTTTCATTGGTTCTGGCGGCGTAGCCGCCAGGACTTTGCGACCGCCCTGCCGCCCTGGCGGGGCGGCGCTGTGTGCCTACAAAGCAGGTTAGAGGTTTCCTGGAAGGGCCAGGCCCTCCCGGTACCTCCCCCGGGCAGGGGTATGAGGGAACCGGGTTGCTCCTCTTCTGGCAATAACGGTGCGTGCCATTCGGCACATGCTGGCTGGCACAGTACCACTAACCCTTCATACGATAGGAGCGTGGGGCCCTGTACTTTCGGCGCCGAACCTGGTATCGTACTGCCACTCGAACCCTCCGGCATACCGGCAGAGTCTGGCGCCCTGCGTGCGTCCCATTCCACAGCGGAGCGCAGCCGCTGGAGCTCGTAGCGCCTGCTGACGCCGGTGTGTCGCCGTACCGTCCGATATCCTACCTGAGCAGTGGGGCACCTGATGAACAAGCCACGCATACTACTTGTAGAGGAGGACCCAAACCTTCGGATGGCGCTCGACAGCCAGTTGCGCGCCGACGGGCACACGGTCGTTGCCACGGGCAGCGCGGAGCAGGCCACGGCGCTGCTCCAGCGGGAATCCTTTGCCCTGCTGATGATCGAGGTCGCACTCGCGGCGGGTGACGGGATCGCGCTCATGGCCCTGGCGCGCCGCCTGCACCCCGATCTGGAACTGATCGTCCTGACCGGCGCCGCGACGCTCGAATCGGCGATCGCGGCCCTCAATCTCGGCGCCCGGGCCTATCTGCGCAAACCCTTTACCCTCGATGCCGTCGTCCGGTGTGTGGACCGGGCGCTCGAGCAGTGGCACACCCGCAGCGCCTATCATGCTACGCTCCGGCAGCTAGGCGCCACGCTGTTGCGCATCGCCGAGCCCTACGACACCCCCTATGAGCTTACAGAACCCCGCCAGGCCCTTCTCCGCGTTGGCACGCTGCAGATCGACCCGCGTCGCCGCCGGGCGATGCTGGGCAGTCGGGTCCTTCCGCTCACCAGCGGCGAGTTTGACTTGCTGCTCTACCTGGCGCATCGCAACGGCGAGGTGCTGTCTCCCGAGCGCCTCGCGCGGGACGTACTGGGCTACAACTGCGCCCCCGACGAGGCCCGCGAACTGATCAAGGCCCGGGTGCACCGCCTGCGCGCCAAACTCGAACCGAACCCCCGCGCACCGACCTTTCTGGTAAGCGTGCGTGGCGCGGGTTATATGCTTACGGCCGGCGAGGAGCGCTGAAGAACCTTACAATGGGGTGCCCCGGACCTCACAGACCTGGCGGACCTGCGGAGTCCGGGGGGCATCCACCGCGATCTACGGGTTACCAGCGGAGAGGCCTCCCGGGGATGTCGCGAATCGAATGACCGGAACCGGAGCAACCGGGTTTCCTCACGCCCTGCCTCGGGGCGTTGCCCCACCGCCGGGGAACAACCGGGCTTCCTCACCCTCCTGCCCGAAACATGGGGAAAGGCCGCAACCGCCGTGTGAGATCTTCTTCTCTCCCGAAAGGGGGGCTGGCCCCCTTGCGCCGCACAGCGGCGGCTGGTACGGTACAGGCGTGGAACGCTCCGGTCAGCGTCGTGTGAAGCGTATACACGGATTGGGAGGAGAGACTATGGGTTGGCTTGACTTTCTCTTCGGGCGTAAGAACGAACAGCAGGCCCCGCAACCAGCCAGCGGGCGCGTCTCATTTGGCGAGGGACCAATTCGCTTTAACGGCACGGCCCCCGCACGGGGCACGCCAGGTGCTGCGCCGGATGAGCACGAACTGGCCTTGCAGCGCTACCGCTACATGCTCCGCACTGCTCCGCCAGAGACAATCGAGCAGGCCCATGCCGAGGCCTTTGCGCAGATGACGCCAGAGCAGCGGGCCTACGTCTTGCAGGCCCTGTCCGCGGAGTTGTCTGAGGCCGAGCGCGCCAGGCTCACCCCGGCCGACAGCGAGCCGCAGCCCCTGGCGCGCGTCGCCACGCGCGCTGAACTGCGCAACCCCGGCACGGTCGAGCGGGCGCTCGAAGCCGCGCCTGCCAGGCAGGGCATGCTCGGCGGCGCGGGCGGGCTGGCGGGTACGTTGCTCATGAGCTTTGCTGCTGGCTTCGCTGGCAGTATGGTCGCGGCGGCCTTCTTCGATGCTGTCGGCGACCCCTTCGCCGCAGCCGGCGATATGGCCTCCGAACTGCCGGTGGCCGAGGCCGACTTCGGCGAGAGCTTCGCTGATTTCGGTGGCTTCGATGGGGGCTTCGAAGACTTTTAGAGGCGTGTGGGGAAATCAGGTTTTCCCACCCCTCCTGTACGGGAGAGTCTGGGAGGGCAAAGCCCTCCCAGAAACAGCCACAGGCAGTGGTATACTGGAGGCATGACCGCTAC
This sequence comes from uncultured Chloroflexales bacterium, assembly GCA_937918935.1. Taxonomy (GTDB): domain Bacteria; phylum Chloroflexota; class Chloroflexia; order Chloroflexales; family Chloroflexaceae; genus JACAEO01. The sequence goes on from CAKZSI010000022.1 coordinate 88,583, forward strand.
TGCCAGGCGCACCATCCGCCTCGTCCGGGCCGGAACACTGCCCTACCCGGCCGCCCTCACCTTACAGCGCGACCTGGTCGCCGCACGCTCGGCCGGGCGCGTCCCCGATACGCTGCTGCTGCTGGAACATCCTCCCACGATTACCCTTGGCGCACGCGCCAATCCCGCCCATGTGCTTCTGCCCCCCGATGAACTGCTGCGCCGCGGCGTGGCCGTCGTCTCTAGCGATCGCGGCGGGGACGTGACCTACCACGGCCCCGGCCAACTGGTCGGCTACCCGATCCTCAAACTCTCCCAGTACGGCGGCGATCTCGGCCGTTACCTGCGCGGGCTGGAGGAGACGATTATTCGTACCCTGGCGGACTATGGCGTGGCCGGCGAGCGGGCGCCGGGGCTTACCGGGGTGTGGGTCGCGGGGGGACGGGCCAAGATCTGCGCCATTGGCGTCCGGCTCAGCGCTTCCGGCGTCACCTCCCACGGCTTTGCCCTCAACGTCAGCACTGATCTGAGCGGCTTCGCTCACATCGTGCCCTGCGGGATCGCCGATCGCGCTGTCACTTCGCTGGAGCGCCTGCTCGGCTATGCCCCGTCCCTCGATGCCGTGTCCACAAGCCTGCTCGAGCACTTCGCGGCGGTCTTTGGGGTAGAGATTCGAACCGAAGATGGGGTACAATTGAAGCGTGAGCGACCGGCGGATGGTGAACCAGGTCCTGCCATGTCAGTGCCGGAGTGAAAGCCTGCGGCGCAACCCTCCAGGTTTCTCTACGCTTCTCCTCCAGGCAGTACAAAGAGAGAACCACCTTTCCCATTCCAGCTAGAAACAGATGCTATGGCTGAACTGATCCCCCTCTCTTCCATAGATGTGGCCGGGGCCTCCAAGGTTGCACCGCGACCGCGGCGCCCGGAATGGCTGAAGGCCCGCGCTCCCTCCGGCGCCAACTACGCCGATGTACATCGCCTGATGCGTGAGAAGGGCCTGCATACCGTATGTGAAGAGGCCCGCTGCCCCAACCTCGGCGAGTGCTGGAACCACCGTACCGCGACGTTCCTGCTCCTTGGAGACATCTGCACCCGTGGCTGCCGCTACTGCGCCATCGGCAAAGGCAAGCCGCAGCCGATTGACGAGAGTGAGCCGGAACGGGTCGCGGACTCGGTGGCCCACCTGCAACTGCGCTTCGCCGTGCTCACCTCGGTCAACCGCGACGATGTACCCGATGGCGGCGCGCATATTTTCGCCCGCACCATTACCCTGATCCGTGAGCGGGTGCCTGAATGCAGCGTTGAGGTGCTCATTCCCGATTTCGACGGTAACTGGGACGCCCTCCAGATGGTGCTGGACGCCCGGCCCGATGTGCTGAATCACAATATCGAGACCGTACCGCGGCTCTTCCGGCGCTTCCGTCCCCGCGCCCGCTTCGAGCAGAGCCTGGAACTGCTGGCCCGCGCCCGCGCCTTCGACCCGTACCTGGTGACCAAGAGCGGAATGATGGTCGGCGCTGGCGAGACCAACGCCGAGGTGCTCGAGGTGCTCGATGCCCTGCGCGCGGTTGACGTCAACGTGGTGACCATCGGGCAGTACCTCGCTCCCGACGCGAGCTACTGGCCGGTGGATCGCTATGTGACGCCGGAGGAGTTCGCCCACTTTCGTGCCGAAGGTTTGCATCGCGGCTTTCGCCATGTGGAGAGCGGCCCCCTGGTGCGGTCGAGCTACCATGCTCATCTCCACGTCGGGGCCCCGCAACATTGAGATACTCCGCGGATACACTTCTACTGTATCATCCTTTCTGGGAGGGTAAAGCCCTCCCCTTTTCTCGTTGTGTTCATAGCAGGATAGTTGGTTGGAGGGGAATACGGAAACCGGGTTTCGCCATCCTCCTGCCCACGGGAGAGTGCTGGCGGCATCACCGCCTGTTGGAGGGGTGTGAGGAAACCGGGTTTCTCCACCGCCCGGCCTGCTGAAAGCTCATCTAACCAGGAAAAGAGACATGCTCCACTCTGTCTCGCGTTCACTCCGAGCGCTTAGCCTTGTCGCCCTGGCTCTGCTCCTGCTGGTCCTGGTTGGGCCGGCCCGCGCCGATGAACAGGACGAGGCGCCACCGGTGGCGCCAGTCGAGCAGATCATCGTGCGCTTTCCATCCTCCGAAAGCTCTGGCCGTGGGGCCATCGCCAACCCCATGCAGGCCGCCGCGCAGTTGAGCGCCCAGGCGGCGACCCCGCTGGAGTATGTGCGGACCCTGGCTGATGGCACGCACGTGTTGCGCCTGCCCGAGCCGCTCCCCCTCGATGAGGCCCAGCGTCTGGCCGAGCGCCTGGCTGTCGCATCGGGAGCAGAGTATGTCGAACCGGACCTGATTTTCTTCCCGACCCTGGTTCCGAGCGACCCGCGGTACGTGAGCGACCAGTGGAACCTTCAGTCAGTCACCAGCACGAGGTACGGCGCCAACTTCCCCGACGCCTGGATGATCACCACTGGCAACCCGGCCATCGTCACCGCCATCCTCGACACTGGCGGCCTCCTGACCCACGTGGACCTGGCCGGGCGAACCCCGGCGGCCAACCCGGGCTACGACTTTGTTTCGACCCTGTTCAATGCCAATGACGGCGATGCGCGTGATCCCGACCCGAGTGATCCGGGCGACTGGGTTAGCTCGACTGAGGCGACAGGCGGTTGCCCGGCAGGCCCGAGTAGCTGGCATGGCTCGCACGTGGCGGGCATTTTTGGCGCCCGGGCCAATAATGGCGGCATCGCTGGCGCAGTCTGGGATGCGCCGATGCTCATCGTGCGCGTGCTGGGCAAATGCGGCGGCAGCCTGAGCGACGTCGCCGACGCCATGCGCTGGGCCGCCGGGCTGCCCGTGCCAGGCGTGCCGAACAATCCTACCCCGGCCCGGGTGCTCAATCTGAGCCTTGGCGCCTCGGGCAGCACGTGCCCGGCCACGATGCAGAACGCCATCAACGCCGTCAACCAGATCGGCGCGATGGTCGTTGTCGCAGCCGGGAACGCCAATGCATCGGCCTCGAGCATGACCCCCGCCAACTGCGCAGGAGTGGTTGTCGTCGCCGCCTCGACGCTCTCCGGCAACCGGGCGCCGTACAGCAACTATGGCCCGCTGGTCACCCTTGCTGCGCCGGGCGGCGACAGCGCCGCTGCGGTGGTCTCGACGGTCAATAGCAGCCCGACAGCACCATCACCGACTGGCGACAGCTATGCCGGCTACCGTGGTACAAGCATGGCCACGCCCCACGTGGCCGGAGCGATCAGTCTGATGCTCTCGGCTAATCCCGGCTTGAGCCGCTCGGAGGTGCTGGAGATCCTGCGAAACACGGCCACAGCGTTTCCCACCGGCAGCGGCTGTATTGACCGCTGTGGCGCGGGCCTCCTCAACGCCGGCGCGGCGGTCGAAGAGGCCGCCCGGCGCGTGCGTCAGCTCAGCTTTGCCGACGATCCGCGGGTTGTAACGGAGGGGGAAGCGGTGACGATCACCCTGGCCCTGAACCTCGTCAGTAATCAGGAGGTCTCCGTACCCTACAGCGCGGGCGGCACGGCGAGTCTGTCTGATCATACCTTGCGCCCGGGCAGCGTCGTCTTTGCGCCAGGACAGCGTTCGGCGACCCTCAGCTTCAGGATCGAGGCTGACAGCGAACGCGATCCCGGTGAAACGCTCACCATTACCCTCGGCGACCCGGAGCGCGCGACCCTTGCCGGCCCCTCCAGCCTCACCTTGATCATTCAGGACACTACGGCGCCGGGCCGCCTGGCGCTGGGTGCCACGATGCTGGACTTCGGCTCGCACCGCCTGGGCGCCACAGGCACGCTGCCGGTCATGGTCGCGAACGGAGGCAACTCACCAATCCAGGTGACGGGGATAGACTTCGAGGGGAGCTTCGCTCGCCGCGGGGGCGCCTGCCCCGCCGCGTTCCCGTTCAGCCTGGCGCCGGGAGAGAGTTGTACGCTGTTGATTGCCTTTACGCCGACCACGATGGGGGCGCACAGCGGGCGGGTAGCGCTTGCGATGGCGGAAGGCGAAAGTGGAAGCATCGCCCTCCAGGGCAGCGGGATCGAGGCGCAGGTCATGCTGCCTCTGGTGCGGCAGTAAGCGTCGTGTGGTTTCGTTACGCGCACGTGTTCAGATATACTGCTGAGCGCGCAGAGGAACGTAGAAAATGATCTGTTTGAAGCCCTGTGCGCTCCTCCGCGCACGCTGCGGTCCAGACGGGTTCGGCAGATGTGCATGCTATCCGTTATGTGCCTGATTGACAGACGCCCCACCACCGTGTTACCGTGTTACCATCCACGCAAGTGTCTTGCCTAAATGTAATCGCCGGAAGGCGTCGCCGATGGACTACCCCCTGCCGCTGTGGCCGCACCTGTACCTGTACCCCCCGCTGGCGGCCATCGCGCTCTGGGTGGGGTTGACCCTGGTCGTGGCCGGGTTGAATCGGCGCGGCCCGCTGGCGGGACGGATCGCCCTGGTGGTGGCGCTGCCGTTGCTGGGCATGGCCCATCACGAACTGTGGGCGGTGCGGGCGGAGGTGGGGCTGACGGCGGCATACCGGGGGTTCATTGCCGGCTCACTGATCTGGGCCTGGCACGAACTGGCATTCTACTGCGGGGCGATCACCGGGCCATGGCGCAAGCCCTGCCCGCCCGCGGCGCGCGGTTTTGCGCGCTTCGGCTACGCCCTGGGCACCCACCTCTACCACGAACTGGCCGTCGTCGCCGAACTGGCGCTGATGGCCTGGTTGCTCTACGATGCGGTGAACTTCGTTGGTCCGCTGGTCTTCATCCTCAGTTGGGGGTTGCAGCACAGCGCCAAGCTGAACGTGCTGCTCGGCGTGCGTTCGCTGAACATCGAGTTCTTCCCGCCCCACCTGCGCTATCTCGGCAGCTACTGGTCCCAACGCCCTACCAACTGGTTCTTCGTGCCCTCGGTCTCGGTGGTGACGCTGCTGGCGATCATGCTCTGGCTGGCGGCGCACGCACACCGCTTCGAGGCCGCAGGGCCGCGTCTGGCGCTGATCGCCTCGCTGGTGGCGCTGGGTGCGCTGGAACACTGGTTGCTTGGCCTGCCCGCGCGGCGTCCGGCGACCATCGCAGCGCGGCAGCCAGTTGAATAGAGGATGTCTCTTGCCCGAAGGCTGCCTGGAGAGGTATGGGGAAACCAGGTTTCCCCATTTTTTTATGCCAGTACGACCCGTTCGAGCGTAACGCTCTCGAGAAACTCCTCGTCCAGCACGGCGCCGCTGCCCGGCCCTTCGGGCACGCTCAGGGTACTGTCGGGGTTGAGCGCGAAGGGGTTGCACACCACGTCGCGCCGGAAGTAGCGCTCGCTGGCGCTAATGTCGCCTGGCAGCGCGAAGTTCGGCAGGCTGGCCAGGGCCACGTTGGCCGCGCGCCCGATACCGGTCTCCAGCATGCCCCCGCACCAGACCGGGAGACCGGCTTCGGCGGCCAGGTCGTGGATGCGGCGGGCCGCGGTCAGCCCGCCGACACGGCTGGGCTTAATGTTGATCACGCCGCAGGCGCGCAACTCGATCGCCCAGCGGGCATGCTCCGGCGAGACGATGCTTTCGTCCAGGCACAGCGGGGTGCGCAGGCGACGCTGGAGCTTCGCGTGGTCAATGATGTCGTCGTGGGCCAGGGGTTGCTCGATCAATAGCAGGTCGAAGGCGTCGAGTTGCGCCAGGTGGTCGGCATCATCGAGGCTGTAGATGCTGTTGGCATCCACCTGGAGGCGCAGATCGGGCCATCGCTCGCGGACGGCGCGGGTCGGCTCTATGTCCCACCCGGGCCTGATCTTGAGCTTTACGCGGCGGTAGCCCGCCTCAATGTAGCCGCCGACGACGCGGAGCAGGGTGTCAATGTCGGGTTGCACACCCACGCTCACGCCAACGTCCACACGGTTACGAGCGCCGCCGAGCATGGCGCTCAGGCTGCGACCCTCCAGGCGCCCCATCAGGTCCCAGACGGCGAACTCGAAGGCCGAGCGGGCCATGCGGTTGCCGCGCACGCGGGTGAAGAGGGCGTCAACGTCCTCGGGGCGGCGCAGTTCGGCCTCAAGGAGCATGGGGGCCAGGATCTCGCGCCCGATGACCCAGGCGGTGCTCTGGGTCTCTTCGTTGTACCATGGGCCAACACCGACCGGCGCCTCCCCCCAACCGACGCTCCCTTCGGCCTCTACGCGCGCGATCACCGAGTGATTGGCCAGTTCGCGCCAGCCACTGGTCTCGAAGGGTGTGACAAACGGCAGTTCGATCCGTCTGAGTTCGATTCGTTCGATACGCATGCTTCACACCTGTGTCACCATTCGTAGAAGGCATGGCCTCCGGCTCCCCGGCCGCGATCCAGGGCCGAGACACGGTCTCACCTGACCTCAAGCAACTCGATCTCAAACACCAGGGTGGCGCCGGGAGGCACCTTCCCCTCGCCAGCGCCCTGATCGCCGTAGGCCAGTTCCGGTGGCACGACCAACTGGCGCAGCCCGCCAACGCGCATCCCGGTGATGCCCTCTTCCCAGCCCGGGATCACCTTGCCGTCGCCCAGGCGAAACTCATACGGTTTCTGCCGCGCCAGGGGCCGGGTGGGGAGCAGGGAGGTCTCGAAGCGCGTACCGTCGTTGAGCCAGCCGGTGTAGTGCACCACCACCGTCGCGCCGGGCTGCGCCTCCGCGCCCGTACCCGGTTCCAGGTCGGCGTACTTCAGGCCGCCGGGGGTGGTTACGTAGGCCGAGGCCTCGAGCGCCTGCGGGGCGGCGGGCGGACTGCGGCGAATGTCCACCAGTTCAACCTCGAAGGTCAGCGTGGCGTTCGGCGGAATAACCCCCCCGGCGCCTCGGGCGCCGTAGGCCAGTTCCGGGGGGATGATCAGGCGCGCCTTGCCGCCCCGGCGCATCAGTGCGATGCCCTCGTCCCAGCCGGGGATGACCGCGCCTGCGCCGAGCACGAACTGCAACGGATCATCGCGCAGGTGCGAGTTGTCGAACTCGGTCCCGTCGGCCAGGGCGCCACGGTAGTGCACATCAACCACATCGCCGGGACGGGGATGTGGGCCGATGCCAGGTTCCAGTTCAATGAAGGTCAGCCCGCTGGGAGTCACCGTCGGCAGTGCGGCGGGACGGCGCTCGGCGGCAGGGCCGGGCGCGACCGCTGGAGTCTGGGCGCCACACGCGGCCAGGAGTGCCAGGGCCAGGAGGAGGGCAGACGCTGTGAGGGGAAGGGGAAAGGACTTCATAGGAATACCAGAGGGAAGGCGCGCATCAAGGCTTGATGTCCGCTCTTCTCTCGCAACTTGACGGCGCTTTTTCATCCCCTCCAGGACCAGAAACAGGGTTCCTGCGAGGGCGCAGCCCTCCGAGACCCTCCCGAAGAAGGTCTAAGGAGGTCTTCGAAGGAGAGGCGCGACCATCGAGCCAGCGGAGTTGCGCCCGCATGGGGACGCTCCCACACCCGGCCTCTGGTCAACCCCTCGTTCACTGCCTGGCCCGGGCCAGGGGCAGATGGACGCGCCAGACCGTCTCGACCAGTTCGATCTCGAACACGCGGGGCCAGAACTTGCCGGTCACGAAGAGCCGCCTGCCAGCGGCGTCGTAGGCGATGCCATTGAGCACCTCGGGCGGCGAGGGGCCATACTCCGCGGGCGGCAGCAAGGAGCGCAACTGGCTCAGATCCACATACGCAAGCACCTGCCCCGTTGCCGGATCGATCCTGGCGATGCGATCCGACTGCCAGATATTGGCGAGGACCTCGCCATTCACGAACTCCAGTTCATTGAGCCAGATCACCGGGCCGCGGTCATCACGCACCTCCACCTGGCCGGTGATGGCGAGCGCGCCGGTACGGGCGGTGGCTTCAGGGTCAACAAAGTAGAGATTGGCCGTGCCATCGCTCATAATCAGCCGCGCGCCATCGAAGGTCAGCCCCCAACCCTCGACGGGCAGGGCGCGGCCCGCTGGCGGGTAGATGAAGGTTGCCGTGCGGTTGAAGGCCCCGCTGGCGTAGGTGTAGATGAAGCCTGCTCCGCTGCGCCAGGTCAACTGGAAGATGCGCTCGCCAGCGACAGCGACCCCCTCGCCGAAATGCTCGCGTTCCAGATTGAAGATCGCCGCAACCTGCCCGGTGGCGAGATCGACCTTGCGCAGCGACGAGGCGCCGTTCAGGCCGGTACCCTCGTAGAAACCGCCATCGTCGAGGTAGACCAGACCCTGGGTGAAGGCCTGCGGATCATGCGGGTAGCTCTGCACCACGCGGGCGGTGACGAGCGGTACGGCTTCCGCGACCGGGTTCGGCGAAGCGAGCGGTGGCGGTGCGCCGGTGGGGGCAGGGTAGGCCCGCGTCGCCTGCGGGGCCGGGTAGAGCACCGGTGGCGTTGATGACGGCGCGGCAAGCGTCGGCTCGCCGCCGGGCATTGGCAAGGGAGCAGGAGCGGCAGTGCGGGGCGGCGCGCAGCCAGCGGCGAAGGCGATGGCGACGATCAGCGCCAGTACGCGCGCAAGGGCAATCCGTTGCATCAACGTAGATCCTCGTTTGCTTCCACCCAGGCATTCTACCCCAGTCCTGCATCGGGAGCAACACAAAGGCAGGCGGGCAGGGTTCACGTGCACCGAACACATTCCTCACCGCAGAGGGAGCAGAGGGTTTCGGAAAGCCCGGTCTCCGCGCTCCTCCGCGGTAAGCCCGAACCAGGGGAACGCGGGGCGCCCTGCCCCGCAATATAGATCCACTGGTTAACAAACGATTACCTCTGGTGAGCAGAATACGCCCCAGCCGCGTGACGGGGGCGGTACCATGATGTAATAGGGCCGCAGTGTAGCCAAAGGAGGCTGCCATGAACGTCACCAATGCCACCCCTGACCATGAGCGCGTACCTGCCGAGCAAGAGGTGCGCTACTACATGCGAACGCCGGCAGTGACGATCAACATCGCGGCGCCCCTCAGCGATGCCCTCGCACTGATGCGCGAGCACGACATTCGCCGCCTGCCCTGCGTGATCGACACGGGCGAACTGCGCGGCATCATCACCCAGGGCGATATCCGCGGGGCCGACGTGATGCGTCTTGCCGGCCTTGACCCCCTCGATATCGCCGAAGCCCTGCGAAACGTCAAGGTCTACGAAGTGATGACCGAGCACCCGATCAGCATCTCGCCGGAGACGGGGCTACGCGAAGCGGCACTGTTGATGATTGAGAACAAGATCGGCGGGTTGCCGGTGGTGGATGAACACAAGCATGTGGTGGGCATCATCACCGAGAGCGACCTGTTCGAGATCCTGGTCCAGCAACTCGAGCCGCGGGAGCCAGAGGCGTAGGACGCCGAGCGAGGCGAGTCATCAGCAGAGCCAGGCTGCGGGTGGGCCAGCACCGTGACAAAGAGCGGGTAGCATGGATCTTGTGGTGCCAGGGTACGGGGCCGTGCGGGTGGGCCAGACGCCGGAGCGCGTGGGCCGCCAGCATGGCCCCTGACGTTTTGATTGGGGTGGCTCTGCGGGCGTTGTGGCGCAAGCGGAGGGCGAGCTGCTGGCTGACGGGGTGTGTTCTGCATGAGGTAAAACTATGGATGCGAGTTTGTACAAATCATGGTTAGATAATCTTTTCGATGCCGTTTATGTTGTAGATAAGGACAGGAGAATTGTTTACTGGAACAGGACGGCTGAAGAACTTACAGGGTTTTCAGACTCGGAAGTATTTGGAGCAAGATGTTCTGATGATATTTTGAATCACACTGATATGATAGGGATAAATTTATGCAAAAATGGCTGTCCACTGCATAAAACCCTCTGTGATGGCCAGAAGAGAGAAGCGGTCGTTTTTCTTCGACACAAGGACGGGCATCGCATGCCCGTCCATATTCGTATTTCGCCCGTGCGAAATGAAACTAAAGAAATCATTGGCGCTATTGAGACATTTTCCGCCTACCCAAAAAATCTGCACATTATCAAAGAGCTGGAGCGGCAAAAAAGGGAAAGCATGTCAGACCCTCTATTGGGGATTGGCAATCGTCGTTATGCCGAAATGATGTTCCGGGTGCGTCAGGTGGAATCTCAAATGAGCGGCAATATGTTTGGCTTTATTTTTATGGACATAGACCGTTTCAAGTTCATCAATGATACATACGGCCACTCTGTAGGTGACAAAGTTCTGCTAATGGTAAGCCGCACGGTAGCTAATTTATTGCGTCATCTCGATTCATTTTGTCGATGGGGTGGAGATGAGTTTGTCATTTACCTGCCTGATGTCCATACAAAAGAAAATTTACGGGCAGTTGCTGAGCGCATCAGGAATTTTGTGCAAAGTAGCTTTATCGTATTGGACGGCACGAAATTATCGGTCAGCGTATCACTTGGCGCAACGCTTATCAGCGCCAATGATACGATGGAAAGCGTTATAGAACGAGCTGATTTGTTGATGTACGAGAGTAAGGCAAAAGGCGGAAATCAATTTACCATATCAGATGCGAGCGAACAGTGGACACCGAAATAATTTCGTGAAGTTCCCTCAAACGCTGCGTTACTGATCTGCGAGAGTCTGTGGCCCCCGCAACCTCCGCCAGGGGCAACGTAGCGCCAGCGAGCATTGTCTGACAGCATCGGCTCTGGATTTCTCCGCTTCCATCGGGCACGCTGCGGTACAATGAACACAGAGGCGCGGCCAGACCGGCTGGCCGCCACGATGGTCGCGAGGAATGGATGGACAAGTTTGAACAGGTGCGCCTGACGCGCCTGGCGGAATGCGCGGGCTGCGCTGCCAAGGTGGGGCCAGGCGCCCTGGCCAGCCTGCTGGCCGGGCTGCGTCTACCCGCCAGCCCGCACTTGCTGATCGGGCTGGAGATCAGCGATGACGCGGCGGTCTATCAACTGGACGCGCACACGGCGCTGGTTCAGACGGTGGACTTTTTTCCGCCAATTGTGGATGACCCCTACACGTTCGGGGCCATCGCTGCGGCCAATGCCCTCAGCGATGTGTATGCCATGGGCGGGCGGCCCATTCTGGCCCTGGCCATCGCCGCTTTTCCCGATGACCTCGACCCGGCGATTATCGGGGCGATTCTCCAGGGTGGGGCCGACAAGGTGGCCGAGGCCGGTGCGGTGGTGGCCGGGGGCCATACTGTAGTGGACCGCGAGCCGAAGTATGGTCTCTGCGTGACCGGGCTTGTCGATCCGGCGCGGGTCACGCCCAAGGTCGGGGTATGGCCCGGTGACGTGTTGTTGCTCACCAAGCCCCTCGGTACCGGGCTGATCACCACGGCGGCCAAACGGGGCCTGGTCGAGGCGGCCCACCTGGAGGCGGCTATGGCCAGCATGCTGCGCCTGAACCGGCGCTCCGCGGAACTGGCGGCGGAGATGGGCGTCCGCGCGGCTACGGACATCACCGGCTACGGTCTGCTGGGCCATGCCGCCGAGATGCTCCGTGTGGGTGAGGTGGGCTTGCGCATTGTTGCCGATGCGCTGCCGCTCCTGCCCGGCGCCATGGAGTACGCCCGGGCCGGGATGGCCCCCGGGGGCCTGGGCCGCAACCGGCGTTACCTGGAAGAACGGGGCGTCGTGCGCAATGCCAGCGCGATTGAAGAGGCCCAACGCCTGCTGCTCTTCGACCCGCAGACCTCCGGCGGCCTGCTGCTGGCCATGCCCCCCGAGCGCGCCGATGAGGCGCTGCGGCGCTTCGCCGACGCCGGCGAGCCGTGCTGGCGCATCGGGGAGGTGATCGCCGATGGAGGGATCGAGATCATCTGAGGTAAGATAGGCGCCACAATGCGTGATCGCCCCCGCTCCCGCTCAGGGAGCGGGGGCAGGGGCAGGAGTTCTTCAGCCAGGACGTTGACGTAGCCCTGTATCCGCTGCCGGTTATTTGTCGTTTGCGGGCCTTTCGGGTATCATAAGGGCATCGCCCGCCCGGTGCGTTTGTGTTGTGGTCCTTAACACCTCTGGCCATTGCATCGCGTTCCGTGTGAACAAATCGAAAGGAGGCCCCGTCCGCGCCGCCGACCCGGGTTGCGGCGAAAAAAACCTGAGAGTAAAAGATCGAAAGCAATTGTGGAGTTGAAAACCTATGAGCACACCTGGCGAGGTGCGCAACGGAATGCGCTGGTTTCGTGCCGATCTGCACATTCATACACCGGCTTCTGAGGATTACGCCGAACCGGAAATCACCTATCTCGATATTCTCCAGGAAGCGGAACGACGCGAACTTGACATCATCGCCTTTACTGACCATAACACCGTTCACGGCTACGAACAGTTTCACCGCGAATTAGACTTTTTGCGCGCCCTCGAGCAGGCCGGACGGCTGACGGCCGAGGAACAGGCCCGTCTCATCGAGTACCGGCGTCTGCTGGCGCGTATTACGGTGCTGCCGGGGTTCGAGTTCACCTCGCATTTTGGCGCCCACATCCTCGGCATTTTCCCGCCGAACCGCCCGATCAGTCTGATCGAGATGACGCTGCTGCAACTGGGCGTTCCTGCCGAACATCTGAAGGCGGGGATCTGTGGCATTGCCAATACCCGCCACGTGACCGAAGCCTATGAAATCATCGCCCGTGCGGGCGGCCTGGTGATCGCGCCCCACGTCAATGGTCCCAACGGGGTGATTACCGAAACCCTGCGTATGGGGACCAGCGGCCAGGCGCGTATCGCCGTCACCCAGAGTCCTTACCTGCACGCCCTGGAGTTCGTGAACTTCTACACCGATCACGAGAAGTTCACTTCGCCGGGCTTCTACAATGGCAAGACCGAACACTACGATCGGCGCATGTTCTGCATCCAGGGCTCCGATGCCCATCGCCTGCGACGCCTTTCGGACGAGGACATGCAGTCTCTGCATCGCCATGGCATCGGCGATCGCTACTTCGAGGTGCTCCTGCCCGATCCGAGCTTCGAGTCGCTCAAGGCGCTTTTTACCAGCCAGGACTTCGACCGGGTGCGGGTGCCCAAGCGCGACCAGAAGCAGTGGGCCGTGGACGCAGTGCGCTTCGGCGCATCCTCCGAGCGGCAGGTGCTGCGCGCCCCCGGCGATGATGCCCAGGTCGCCGACCTGTGGAAAGATGTGGCGGCCCTGGCCAACGCTGGCGGCGGGGTGCTGGTGATCGGCTGCGAGCCCGGTGGCAAGGTCGTCGGCGTCATGCGGCCCGACCAGGTTAGCGAGGCGCTGCGCAAGAGCGTCACCGAGCAGATCATGCCCCAGCCTTACCTCTCCTTCGAATTGATGAGCTATGAGGGCCAGGATGTCATGCGGGTGGAGGTGAAGGCCGCCGATACCCCGCCGTATGTCGGCGCCAACGGCGCGATCTACGTTCGCCGCGATGGTGAGACCTCCCTCGCCGACCGGGGCGAGATCATTCAACTCTGCCGGCGCGCCCTCGCGGAAGGCGCCTCCTCGCCCCTGGATAACGGACAGGATCTCGACCTGCCCCGCTCGGGCGTCGAGATCGTCGGTGCCGTCAAACGGGGCGGCGTCTGGCTCTACGAGGTGCGCGACCTGCGCACCACTGCCGGCGTCACCCGTGACCGTGCCCAGGGCCTCTGGGCCTATGCCATCAGCCGCCACGAGGACCTGCGCGATGGCCGTATCGACCTGCAGAGCCAGGTGCGCTGGAAAGGGCGCCTGGGCCTCTGGCGCGCCTATCGCCAGGGTAATCGCACCAAGTACGATCTGGTCCATCGTGACGCGAATGGGGTGATCGACCACATTTTCTTTGGCGTGAGCGACTGGGGTCTGAGCGATTCGTGGGCAGCCTTGCTCAACGAACGCAGCGGCGATGTGGTCGAACAGGAGCCGCAGGCCTTTGAACAGGCCGACGAGACCGCCCTGCCCGTCCTCGCCGACGACGCGCCCACCGAGGCCGCGCTGCCCGAGCCGGCAACCTGGGGCGAGCGGCGCATCCGCTGGCGGGGCCGCGGCGGCCTGGTGGCGGTGACCCGCGACGCGGTGGGCAAGGTGCGCTTCGATCTGGTGATGAAGGATAAGGACGGCAACGGGCAACAGTCCTATCCCGGCGTGCCTGCTGAAAAGCTCACCGAGGCCTGGTTGAGCCTCATCCGCGTGCCTCGCCCCCGCACCGGCATCGAAGTGGTCAGCGCCATCCGCGGCGAGGACGGCGAGTGGCAGTACGTCTTTCGTAACCTGCGCACCGGCGATGTGAGCGGCGTCCCCTGGCGTCTCCAGGATATTGAGCCGGGCACCGTGCGGGAGTACGCTGCCCGCATGTACCAGCAGGACATCCCCCTCGATGAGGACAGGGTCCGCTGGTGGGGCAACCTGGGCTACCTGCGGCCCATGCGCAGCCAGGTTGATCTGGTCTATGTGGACGAGTTCGGCGAACCCCACTTCTACTATGCCGCCCGCCGAGAGGAACTGACCGGCGAGTGGCGCGATTTGCTGGAACTCTACGGCGAGATGTAGATCCCCGGACCGCGCCTTTTGGAGCGGCGCGGGGAGGCTATGCCTCCCTGCAACTCCCGGTCCGCCCGGTGCGGGCGGAAGCAGGCCCGTTGGATTGTCTTCGGGGCAAGCCCCGGGTGTTTCACTGGTGTCGGCGACTGGCCGCCAACACCAGTGAAACATGATCCTGCTGGGCGCCGCAGCCGTCACGACCCCTACCATCTCGAGGCGGAGGTTGCATTGGCCCTGTGGGCGGAATCAACGGATCGCGAAGGGCGCAGCCCTTCGCCTTCACGCCAGCACGCGCAGCGGGTTCTCCAGCAGCGCCTGCAACTCCTGCAGGTAGCGGGCCGCCACCGCGCCGTCCACTACCCGGTGATCGGCGCTTAAGGTGAGGGTCATCACGTGCCCGATGACGATCTGATCGTCCTTCACCAGCGGCGCCCTGCGCACCGCGCCCACAGCGAGAGAAGCGGCCTGCGGCGGGGTGATGATCGAGACGAACTCGCTCACCCCGTACATGCCCAGGTTGGAGACCTGGAAGGTGGCGCCTTCGAGTTCGTGCTGTTTGATCTTGCCGTCGCGCGCCCGCAGGGCCATGTCGCGGATCTCGGCGCTGATCACGCTGAGGCTCTTCTTGTCGGCGTCCTTGATCACCGGAGCGACTAACCCGTCGTCGAGGGCCACCGCGACGCTCACGTTGATCTGCTGGTGGCGAATGACGCCTGGCTGGCCCTCGGCGGTAAGACCGTAGCTGCTGTTGACAGCGGGCGCCTTGAGCAGCGCCTGCGCCGCGGCCTTGACCACCAGATCGTTCACCGAGACCCTGACCCCGCTGGCGGCCAGTTGCTCGCGCAGGGCCAGCGCAGCGTCCATCTCCACGTCCATGGTCACGTAGATATGGGGCACGCCCGGCTTGGACTCGCTCATTGTCCGGGCGATGGCCCGGCGCATGCGCCCCAGGGCTTCGGCGGCGGGGAGTGTCGGTGCGGGCGTAACCACCGCGGGGACGGGGGGTGGCGCGACCGGCGTCGGGGCTGGTGGTGGCGTGGCCGGGGCGGGCGGCTGGCCGCCGGCCCGCATCTGCGCGGCAAACTCCTCGACGTTCTCCTTGAGGATGCGCCCGCCGGGACCGGTGCCGCGAACCTGGCGCAGATCCACGCCCAGTTCCCCGGCAATGCGCCGCGCCACCGGCGAGGCGAGGATGCGCCCGTTCTCCTCGGCGGGGGGCGGAGGGGCGGCCACCACCGCGGGGGTGGGCGCCGGGCCAGACGCAGGCGCGGCGGCGGGCGCCGGAGCGGCGGACGGCGGCGCCGCCACCACCGGCCCATCGCCGATCAACGCGATCACCTCGCCAATCGGCACCGTCTTGCCCTCGGGAACGATAATCTGCTGGAGGGTGCCCGACTCAAAGGCCTCAAGTTCCATCGTGGCCTTGTCGGTCTCGATCTCAGCGATAATCTCCCCGGCGACGACCGGATCGCCGGGTTGCTTGAGCCAGCGCCCCACCGTGCCCTCCGACATCGTATCCGACAGGCGGGGCATCGTCACTTCGCCCATGGCGCACCTCGCGATGATCCTGCCAGCACCTGGTGGATGGCATAGATAAGACTGTTTGCATTGGGCTTGGAGACTGCCGAGAGTTCTTTGGCGTAGGGCAACGGCACCTCAAGGCCGGCAACGCGCAGCACCGGCGCGTCGAGATAGTCGAAGGCCTGCTCCTGAATGGTGGCGGCGATCTCGGCGGTCACGCCATAGGAATACCAATCTTCGGCGATCACTACTGCCCGGCCGGTCTTCTTCACCGACTCGATGATGGTGGGCCGATCAAGGGGGCGCAGGGAGCGCAGATCAACCACCTCCACACTGATGCCCTCGTTCTCCAGGCGCTGGGCCACCTGGAGAGCAATGGCGGTCATGCGGGAGTAGGCCACAACGGTGACATCCTCGCCGCGCCGTTTCACTTCGGCGACGCCAATCGGCACCACGTAGTCATCATCGTCGGGCACGTCGCCCCTGGTATCGTAGAGGGCCAGGCTCTCGATAAAGATCACCGGATCGTCGTCGCGCACGGCGGCGCGCAGCAAACCCCTGGCGTCATAGGGCGTGGCGGGGGCCACCACTTTGAGGCCCGGGCAGTAGGCGAACCAGTTCTCGAAGCTCTGCGAGTGGGTGGCCGCGAGCTGCCCCGTGCCGCCGGAGGGGGTGCGGATGACCAGGGGTACGCGCACCTGCCCGCCGAACATGTAGTGGATCTTCGAGGCGTGGTTCACGACCTGGTCAATCGCTACCAGAATGAAGTTGATCGTCATAATCTCGACCACCGGACGGAGGCCGAGCATGGCCGCACCGATGGCCACCCCGACAAAGCCCTCCTCGGCGATGGGGGTGTCCACCACACGCTTCGGCCCGAACTCCTGCAACAGACCCTCGGTAATACGATAGGAGCCTTGAAAGACCCCGATCTCCTCGCCCATGAGCAGGACGTTGGGATCGCGGGCCAGTTCCTCGCCAAGCGTATCGTTGAGCGCCTGGCGGTAGGTGATAATGGGCATACAAACAACCTCTCCGCAACTACCACTCGCCGCGGTTGATCCGCACTGCCCGCAGCGCGTCTTCACGCCCGGGGGTGTTGGGCACGGGGGTGGCGTACATGTTCTCGTACAGATCCTCAAAGCGTGGATCGGGGCTGGCGTTGGCAAAATCAATCGCCTGCTGAACCTCACGTTCCACCCGTTCGGCGGTGACGTTGAGCCAGGCCTCATCAACGATCTCGTGGTCGAGCAGCAGGGTGGCGAAGTTGCGCACGGGGTCGTGATGCTCGCGCCCGGCGCGCACCTTCTCGGGGTCGCGGTAGCGATCGGCGTCAATCACCGAGTGGCCGCGGAAGCGGAAACTGACCACATCAAGAATGGCCGGCTCGCCCTCGCTTTCGGCCCGCTCGCGCAGGCGGCGCACCGCGTCGCGCACGGCGAGCACATCGGTGCCGTCAATGCGCTCGCCGTGGACGCGGAACGAGGCCCCTTTCTTCCACAGATCCGGCTCGGAGGAGCCCATTTCGACCGAGGTGCCCATACCGTAGCCGTTGTTGATAATAAAAAACAGCACCGGACAGCGCCACAGTTTGGCCAGGTTAAGCGACTCGTAGAACGCGCCGATGTTGGTGGTTCCATCGCCCATCTGGGCTACCACCACCCCGGGTTTGCCCTGGTAGCGCAGGGCGTAGGCCGCGCCCACGGCCAGGGGCACCTGCCCGCCGACGATGGCGTAGCCACCCATGAAGTTGTGTTCGCGGCTGAAGAGGTGCATTGAACCGCCGCGCCCGCGGGCTACGCCGGTCTCCTTGCCGAAGAGTTCGGCCATCACCGGCCCCGGCGGTACGCCGCGGGCGATGATGTAGCCATGCTCACGGTAGTTGGTGTAGATGTAATCCTCGGGCTTGAGGGCGGCCATCAGACCGACAATGGTCGCCTCTTCGCCCAGATTGAGGTGGCAGTAGC
This sequence comes from uncultured Chloroflexales bacterium, assembly GCA_937918935.1. Lineage (GTDB taxonomy): Bacteria > Chloroflexota > Chloroflexia > Chloroflexales > Chloroflexaceae > JACAEO01. The sequence continues at coordinate 106,452 of CAKZSI010000022.1, forward strand.
CGCCGATCTTCGCCTTGACGTACATCTCGCTGGTACGCTCCTCGAAGCGCCGGATCAGCAGCATCTGATAATAGTAGTGTTTGAGGTCCTCGACGTTCTCGTGTTCCAGCCCGCTGGGGGCGGCTTCCTTGACCTTGACCATTCGAGATTCTCCATTTCCAGGGTGAACCACGGACCGTTCACATCCCCGGTGGCACCACATCGTGAACAAAGGCTTTCTGGTCGGCGCCGCAGCGCGGGCAACTTGCCGGAGGATCGAGGCCGCGCACAATCTCGCCACAGACGCCGCAAACCCAGCGCATCGCGATCTGTCGCACCAGGTCCGAACGGCTGACGATGCCGACAACCCTGCCGTTTTCAACCACCGGGACGCGCCGGATACGCTGATTGGTCAGCAGGTGCTGCACCTGTTCGATCTCGGTGTCAGGGCTGACAGTGATGACGCCGCGGCTCATAATCTCGCTCACGAGACGTCCGGCGCGGGCGATCAGGTCGTGCTCCGTGACCAGACCGACGAGCAGGCCCTCGGCATCGACCACCGGCAGGCCGCTGATCCGGTTGCGGGCCAGCAGCCGGGCGGCGTCTTCGACCGTTGCGTCACTGAGGATGCTGATGACCTGGCGGGTCATGATTTCACGCGCTTTCATCAGGATGGCTCCCCTTCGCTGGCCATATTCGTGAAATAAAACACAAATAATTATGGACAGAAACTTCATCCTGGCCAGGATTGCAGGGGGCGCAGGTCCCCGCAGGATTTCCCGTTCCAGTGCGGCGCGGCGTCACCATGCCACACCGGAACGGGGCTTTCGGAGGGGCGAAGCCCCTTCGAACCCCCCTTGCAAGGAGAAGTCTCGTTGGAGTATCAGAGAAGCGGGTTTCTGGGAGAGCTACGCCCTCCCGGACCCTCCCCGCAGGCAGGGGGAAACCTGGTTTCCCCCTGCGCCTTCACGCACCCCTTCACGAACGTGCTCTTCAGCTTACGTTATACAATCTTATGCCCCCGGGCACAAGGGCAGAAGTGAGGTGAACTTCCTTCAGAGTTGCGTCCGGCCTTACCGGCCGGTGCCGCGCACGTAGATGTTGGGCCAGGGTTTGAACTCGGTGGGGAAGCGATCGCGGGCCAGCACCTGCCCATTGGCGCTGACGGTGCGCTCAATGACGACCTTGATGCCCCCGCGGGCGATATCGGTGCGCCGCAGGTATCCGCGCGGTTTTGAGGGGTCATTGACGTACACCGGTGTTGTTGGAGCCGGGGTTTGTTCGAGTACGCGGTGGGTATAGGTCACACTGCGTCCGGTTGGCGGGCCATACAGCGCCACGCTGAGGCGCTGCCGGGCCAGGTCAACGTAGCTCTCCATCAGCAGCCAGCCGCCGGTATCGTTGACGAAGCGCACATCGTTGTAGGGCGTGAAGATGGCGGCGTCGAGGCCGGGCGGCTCGCCGAGTTCTTCGTACCAGCCGATGCGAAAGGCGTGCTCGTGGCGCTCGGTGATCGGCAATCCGCTGAAGAATGCCGCCCGGAAGACCGTCGTGGAGACCTGGCACAGCCCGCCGCCCCACTCTTTCTGGGTCCGGTTCTCGACAATCGCCAGACCTTCGACGAAGCCGTTGGCGGCATTCACCGGGCCAAGCTGCTGATTGAAGGAAAAGGTCGCGCCGGGAGGAATGAGCACGCCGTTCATCCGGCGTGCCCCGGCCCGGATGTTGGTAATGCGGTACTGCTCCGAGCGGGCGAAGGAACTCACCCCCAGCCCCAGGCGTTCGGTAATGCCCAGGCTGGCGAGGTTACGCTCAGTCACCGGGGGCGGGATCGGCTCCATGGGCAGCTCGATCTGCCGCGGGCCGCCATTGAGCGCGAGGTTGACGGCAGCGATGGCCTCATCGGCGTCGAGGCCCAGGCCCGGGTCGCCCGGTGTGACAATGCGCAGATTGCCGTCATTCCAGGCCACCGTGGGCAGGCTGCCCTCCTGGCGCAGCGCCGCGGCTATGGGGAGCAGCGTGGCGCGAATGCGGCTCTGATCCACGCTCACCGCATAGGTCGGCTCACCGTCGGCGCCGCTTACCCGGCGCACGCTGACCCACTCGGCCAGGCGCTCCGGGGGCAGCGACCAGCGGCAACCCGCCGCGCAGGAACCGCTGGCGCCCTCCAGCACCAGCGGGCCATTGAGCATGAGCCGCAGGCTATCGGCCACCGGGGCCACTTCGGCGTCGCGCAGACGCGGCTCGAGTGCGCGGGTGCGCACGGCCACCGTGACGCGCTCAAGCCCCTGCGCGGCGGCGGTCATATCCCGCAGCGTCTCGTCAACCAGCACCTGCAGGCCCCACTGCTCGGGGGTCACCACCACCCGGGCGCCCTCGAGGGCCACCGCAGCGTCCCGGGGCGGGGTCTCCAACTCGGCGGCGATGCGCGCCAGATACCGCTGCATGGCCCGCTGGTCAACCTCCAGGCGCAACGGCAGGTCCACCCCCTGTTCCCAGACGGCTATGGCGGTTCGCAGGTTCTGGACGCGGCTCTCGTTCCGGGCAAAGGCAAAGGCTTCGTGCAGGGCGTCGTCAATGACCAGGCGCAGGCCAAGTTCCTCGGCCCCGGGGCGCCAGACGCGCTCGCCGTAGGTCAGCACAACCGGGTTATACAGGAACGCGCCGTAGTGGCGCTCCACGGCGCGGTGGGCGTCATCAACGGTCATACCGCCCACAGGAACACCGCGCACGCCAATGTTGGGATAGATGCGCCGCGCCATCTCGCGTTCGGCGAGCAGCACGCCGACGACGCCCGCCAGCGCGCCCAGGGCGATCAGGGCAAGCAGCACCACGAACCACTCCACGCTGCGGCTACGCCGGCGCCGCCTGAGCCGGCACCGCGGGGCGCGAACCTCTTCCAGCGCCGGCTCGGGCGCGGGGGTTGACACAATCGATTTGCGCATGGCCTGTCGAGAGCCTGTACGGACGCAATGGAACCGTCTGGAGTGTACACCGTCGTTGTGGGCAATGTCAAGCGTTTTGGGTGTACATAGCGTCGGCCCGCCTGGCCGGCGCTACGTGCGCCTGGCAATCGCCCCGGTCAACAGCCAGGTCACCACGGCAGGGAAGCGCACGGCCCAGTCAGCCTCGGTGTGGCGCGCATCTTTCACCTCCAGGTAACGCAGGCGCGCGCGGTCATAGCCGCGCGCCATGAGCAGGCGCCGCAGCCGCCGCGCGGTTTTTTGCATCTCCGGCTGCTCGCCCGTGCCCACATCGAGGTAGATCCGCCCCGGCGCGTGGTTGGTGGCCGCCAGGTAGGTGAAGATGGCCCCGTTGGCGAACCAGAGTGACGGGCTGAGGGCCCCGGCCATGCCGAACACATCGGGCCGGTGAAAGAGGGCGTAGAGGCTGATCAGGCCGCCGAGCGATGAACCGATGATCGCGGTGTACTCCGGCTCGGGTCGGGTACGGAAGCTCCGGTCGATGTGTGGTTTAAGCGTGTCGGTGATGAAGGCCAGGTAGGCGTCACCCAGGCCCACCCCGTTCTCGGGGCCGGCGAAGGGACTGTACTCGACCATGCGCCGCTCGCCCATGTTGGCGATGCCCACCACAATCGCCTCGAGGCCCTTACGGGCCAGAGCCTCCATCGTTTCGTCCACCTGCCACTCCACCCCGGCATAGCTGGTGCTCGCGTCAAAGAGGTTTTGCCCGTCGTGCATGTAGAGTACCGGGTAGCGTTGCATACCCTCATCGTAGCCAGGGGGCAGATAGATGCCGATATCGCGGCGGTTGTCCAGTTGCGGGCTGGGAAAGGCGGCAATGGTGATCAGGTTGCCCACCACCGTGCGCGCCTCGGGAGGAGGCCCGCCCAGGAAGGGCGCGATGGCAGGGGGCGCGGCGGTTTCCACCCGCCCGTAGCGCGCCGCCCAGGCCGCCCCGTCCTGGCTCAGCACCGCCACTGAGCGGCCCTGCAGCGGGTATGAACCGCCTGGCGGCAACGGCGGCAAGTCATCGCGCCCCTCGGGGGCGCCGCTGTCCAGCAGCCGCGTCCACGGAGGGCCGCCATCCACGCCGGGGAGGACGAAGGTCAGCGGCTCATGGTAGGCATTGAAGAGCAGCATGAGCACATCGTCGCGCAGCAGGTGGCCCTGGGCATCGAATTCTTCCATCAACTGCCCGTTGAGCAACAGCCCCACGCAGCGCACCATGCCATTGTTCCAGTCATCATCGTCCATCTGCTGGCCATCGGGGCGGTACCACTCAATGTCGCGCACCCCCGCGCCGTGGATCTCGCGCCCCTGGAAGAAGGTGGCGCGGTGCAGCACGGGGTGAGCCTTGCGCATGGCGATCAGGCGCCTGGTCCACTCCAGCAGCGCCCGGCCGTCGGCGTCCAGATCCCAGTGCATCCAGGCCACGGGGTTATCCTGGCAATACACATTGTTGTTGCCGCCCTGGGTACGCCCGCGCTCGTCGCCGTGGAGGATCATCGGCACGCCCTGGGAGAGCAACAGAGTGGCCATGAGGTTGCGTTGCTGCCGCAGGCGCAGGGCGTTGATCTCCGGGTCGTCGGTGGGGCCTTCGACGCCGCAGTTCCAGGAGTTGTTGTGGCGCTCGCCGTCGTTGTTGTTCTCGCCGTTGGCCTCGTTATGCTTCTCGTTGTAGCTCACCAGGTCGCGCAGGGTGAAGCCGTCATGGGCAGTGATGAAGTTGATCGAAGCATGGGGACTGCGACCGCTCTGCTGGTACAGGTCGGAGGAGCCGCTGAGACGGTAGGCCAGTTCGGCCACCTGCGCCTCGTCGCCCTTCCAGAAGCGGCGCACCGTATCGCGGTACTTGCCGTTCCACTCGGCCCAGTTCACCGGGAAGTTGCCCACCTGGTAGCCTCCGGGACCCACGTCCCACGGTTCGGCGATGAGCTTCACCTGGGCCAGCAGGGGGTCCTGCTGAATGGTATCGAGGAACGAGGAAAGCTGGTTGCCCTCGTAGAGACCGCGCATCAACGCCGCCGCCAGGTCGAAGCGAAAACCGTCCACGTGCATTTCGCTGACCCAGTAGCGCAGGCTGTCCATCACCAGTTGCAGCACCCGCGGGTGGACGATGTTGAGGGTATTGCCGGTGCCGGTGTAGTCCATGTAGTAACGCTCGGCGCCGGGAACCAGGCGGTAGTAGGCGGCATTGTCAATCCCGCGGAACGAGAGCGTTGGCCCCATGTGGTTGCCCTCGGCCGTATGGTTGTAGACCACATCGAGGATGACTTCGATGCCGGCAGCGTGCAGGGCCTTGACCATCTGCTTGAACTCGCGCACCTGGTCGCCGGGATGAGCGCAACGGGAATACTGGGTGGCCGGGGCAAAGAAGTTGATCGTATTGTACCCCCAGTAGTTGCTCAGACCCTTCTCGATCAGCAGCCGGTCATTGGTAAACTGGTGCACTGGCAGCAACTCGATGGCGGTGACCCCCAACTCTTGCAGATACCCGATGATCGCCGGATGGGCCACGGCGCTGTAGGTGCCGCGGATCTCGTCGGGGATCTCGGGGTGCAGCATCGTCAGACCCTTGACATGGGCCTCGTAGATGATGCTGTCGTGGAGCGGGCGGTCGGGCCGCTCGTCGCCGCTCCAATCGAAGGTGGGGTCAATCACCACGCACCGCGGCACGTAGGGCGCGCTGTCGCGCTCGTCGTAGGAGCAGTCTTCGTCGGGGTGCAAAATGGTGTAGCCAAAGGCGGCATCGTGCCAGCGAATGTCGCCGTGAAGCGCCCTGGCGTAGGGGTCGATCAGCAGTTTGTGCGGGTTGAAGCGGTGGCCCTGGGCAGGCTTGTAGGGGCCGTGGACGCGGTAGCCGTAGAGCTGGCCGGGTCGCAGATGGGGAATGTAGATGTGCCAGACGAGGTCGGTCTGCGTGGTAAGCGGCACGCGCACCGCCTCGCGCGGCGCATCAGGGGAATCGAAGAGACAGAGTTCGACCGCGGTCGCATATTCGGAGAAGAGGGCAAAATTGACACCCGATCCGTCCCACGTGGCCCCCAGGGGATAGGGCAAGCCGGGGCGCATTGTTGTCACGGCACTTCCTCGCTATAGGTGTTTGTGCTTCTCACCCTCCCCCCGCCCCATTACGTTTCACGTGCAGTAGAGAGAGGGCACGCCGAGCGCAGCGAGGCAGGGGAGGGTGAGGAACGGCGCCCGGCTGCACGGTCGAGGAGATGGGGAAGCCTGGTTTCCCCGTTCCCCTGCCAGATTCCACGTCTTGTCATCCATTGTAACACCGGCTGCTTATGACACGCGCGACGGTTTCGCTGCACGGCCATTCGGTTCGCCGATCGTAAGGATGAGCGCAGAACTCCGCGTTCGTCTGGTTCCACCCGGGGCGGCAGACGTGTCCGGGTTCGCCGGGGCGCGCGCCCGCCGCGAGCGGAACGGGGGGTGGGGGGAGGCGTGGCCTTCCCGCGCGCCTCCAAAGGACAATTCAGGCGTGATTTCGACCCGTGCTATACTGAGGCGACCACGCGCCACAACCGTGCGAAGCTCGCAACGTGGGGAGGTGTAGCAGGGCGCGGCCCTGCTACGAACTTCCCCGGGGCAAACGCGGCGCCCAGGTATTCTGTGAACGACGTTTTTCGGTAACTCCGTCCCCGCCAGGGGTTGGGAGGGGGCCGAAATGCCAGCAAACGTTCACAGACTGCGAAGCCCCCTTCACCGGAAAAGCACCGCCTATGACCGACCTGCTCGGCCAGCTCGTGGGCAATTATCAGCTCGAGGCGCTCCTCGCCACCGGCCCCACAGGACCGACCTATTCCGCCCGTCATGTGCAACTGCGGCGGCTCTGCACCGTAAAGGTCTTCGATCCGGTGCTGACTACCGACCCCGCGGTGCGCGCCCGGCTGCTGGCGAGCCTCCGGCGCGCTGCGGCGCTGCGCCACCCCAATCTACTCACGGTGTACGATCTGGGCGAAGCGCAGGGGCGCGTCTTCGTCGCCAGCGAGGCGCCCGCGGGCGGAACCCTGCGCACCCTGCTCCAGCAGATGCGCGGCATGCGCACCCGTCTGAGCATTGCCGGCGCCCTCGCCCTGGCGCGCCAGGGCGCCGAGGGTCTGGCCCACGCCCACCGCGCCGGCATTGTCCACGGCGCGTTGCGCCCTGAAACGCTGCGGCTAAGCAGCATCGGCGCAGAGGCGACGCTCAAGGTGGGCGACCTGAGCATCGCCCCGGTGCTGCCGGTCGAGGTCACCGCCGTGCCCGCCTATCTGACCCCCGAACAGGCCCGGAGCGGCCCGCCCGATGCCCGCAGCGACGTATACAGCCTGGGGACGCTGCTCTACGAGTTGCTGATCGGGGTTCCTCCCTTCAACCTTAGCGACCTGGAACGGGCCGCAGAGAAGCATCTGCGCACCCGGCCCGTGCCGCCGCGTGTCGTGCGCCCGGAGATCCCTGCCACCCTCGAAACAATCGTGCTGCGTTGCCTGGCCAGGGCGCCTGAGGAACGCTTCGCGAATGCGGGTGATCTGGCCGAGGCCCTGCGCCAGGTAGAGGCCACCCTGACCGCCGCGGCGCCTGCGGTGCCCGCGCCCGAATCGCTCCTCAGCGGCTTGCTGGAGACCCCGCCACCACCGCCGCCGGTTCCCGCCGGGCCGCCCGTCAGCGTGATCCCCGAACGCGAGCGCATCGAACTGACCCCTGGACGGCCCACGGTCGTCGCGGCGCAGATCCACCATCGCGGTCCCGGGGTTGAGCGCTTCAGCCTGAGCCTCGAGGGCGTGCCCGCCGAGTGGATCAGCGCCGCTGATCCGCCGCTTGAACTCGGCCCCGACGCCCGGGCGCGCCTGACGCTGCTCATCACTGTGCCCGCCGACCACCGCCACGCCGCCGGCGAGTACCCGGCACTGCTCCGCGCGCGTTCGGCGACGGCGCCCGAGCGCGAGGCCACGGCGCGCATCGTCTGCTCAGTGCAGCCCTTCGTTGCGCCGAGCATGACTATCAGCCCTGAACGAACCAGCGGGCGTATGGAAGGCGAGTACCGCCTGACCATCCGCAACGACGGGAACACCGAGGCGACGTTTGTACTGAGCGCCGACGATTCCCGGCGCCTGCTGGCCTACGAATTCGGGCAGGAGAGCGTGCGCCTGGCCCCTGGCCAGAGCGCCAGAGTGCCGCTCACTGTCCTGGCCCCGCGACGGCTCTTCGGTGGCGCCGAACCACTGCGCTTCAGCGTCTTCGCTGAAAGCGACGAGGCCAGCCCGGTAGAGGCGCGGGCCGAGTTCACGCGCGTGGCGCTGCTACCCCTCTGGGCGCCCCTGGCCGCCGTCAGCCTGATCGCCCTGGCCCTGATCGCGGGCCTGCTGCTCAACAACCCGCCCGGCGGCAACCCGCCCTCGCCCGCCACGGCCACCATCATCCCCTCGCCGCAACCCGGCGCCCCGCAGCTCGCCTATTTTACCGTCAACCCGGAGGTGGTAGCGCCAGGCGAGCCGGTAACCGTCGCCTGGGACGTGCGCGGCGCGGAGCGGGTGCAGATTGACCAGTTCGGCGACGTTCCGCCCCTCGGCGAACGCTCCTTCCGCCCGGAGCGCACCACCGACGTCCGCCTCGTCGCCCGCGCCGGGGACAAAGAGACCATCGCCATCCAGCGCGTCCTGGTGGCGGAGGCCACCCCCCAACCCGAACCTACGACCGTCCCCACGGAGGCGCCCTCGCCCACGGAGGCGCCCTCGCCCACGGAGGCGCCCTCGCCCACGGAGGCGCCCTCGCCCACGGAGGCGCCCTCGCCCACGGAGGCGCCCTCGCCCACCCCGGAGGCGCCCTCGCCCACCCTGGCCCCCGTGCCGGGCGCCATCGCGCTGCTCGACCTGGCCCCCGTCGCCCGCTGGACGACCAGCGCCGGCCCCATAGCCTTCGGTGTGCCGCAGGGCAACCCTGAAGCGGGCGGCCGGGCCGACATCGCCAGGGCGATTCGGCTCGAAGACGGCAGCCTGGCGCCCGTCGCGCTGCTGACCTTGCCGCCAATCGTGCCGGAGACCGCGGGTGACGACAGGACCTTCATCGAGGCGCGTTTCGACCTGCCGCAGATCCAGGCGGGCCAGTTCTTCCTTGCCGCCATCGGCTTCGCCCGGGAGGCCCGCGGGCCAGCGATGGACGTGCTGGTCACCTTTAACAACGAACTGCTCTACGAGGGGAGCGTGCTGCCCGACGGCGCCCTGACGGCCATTAGCTTCGATATGGCCCGCTTCGCCAGCCAGGAGGGGGACCTGGTGCTGCGTGTCAGCGCCGAGCGGGGCGCGGCCCAGGCGCTCTACTGGGTGCAGCCGCGGATCGATCGACCGTGAGAAGTTTGGGGAGAGTGCAGCCCTGCCAGATCTTCCTGCCCGACATCTATGCTCACTTCAGCGATAGTTTCAGAAGACCCCTGGCCACGTTACCATCTTGCGCTAACAATCCTCTACGTGATTCCTGTCAGGTGTAGGGTTTTCTGGCTCGTCTTTGTATCGTATCCGCAATTCAGGGTTTCTGTGAGGAGAGCCTGCATCAACCGGACTCTCGCGTGCAGTGGAGATACCGCGCACTAATAACGTTTTGCTGACCGTTCGCGGTCACCAGGCTCGATGAGGAGCGGCATGCGCTTACGCCTTTATTTATAATACAGATGTACAATATGTCTGACTACCCTTTCAATATGACCCGGGGCCATGCGCCGTTGCATCTCCCATGGACGTTCCTATGACGGTCACCAGTACCAGCACTCCCGATATCCCCCGCGATGATCAGGGCCGCTACCGCAGCAAGCCGCTCCCATCGATGCGCGGCGAGAACGTTCGCCTGATCGCACGAATCGACGAGCCGAACCAGATCGAGGCATGGAGACAGCAGCTCGATGCCCCGGACACGTTCATCGTGCTCGATCTCTTCTGCGGCGCCGGGGGGATGAGCCTGGGCTTTGAGGACGCCGGCTTCTTCATCGCCGCCGGGATAGACGTCGAGCCGACCGCGGTCGCGACCCATAGTCACAACTTCCTCTCCCGCGGCGTCACCTGTGACATTCGCGATATCGCAGACCCATGCGAACTGATCCACGAGCTTGGCCTGCCCCGGGTCGATGTGATTATCGGCGGCCCGCCCTGTCAGGGGTTCGCGCGGATCGGCAGAGGAAAGCTGCGCAGCATCGAGTTGGAGCGCCAGTATCAGGACGTGCTGAACAACCTCTACCAGGAGTTTCTGCGCTTTGTCGAGGCGCTCCGGCCGCTGGCCTTCGTGATGGAGAATGTGCCGGATATGGCGTACTACCAGGATGGCGAGATCGTGCGGCGTATCAGCAGCCAGTTCTCCAACTACACCATCGACTGGTGCATGCTCAACGCGGTTGACTTCGGTGTTCCTCAGCGTCGCCAGCGTCTCTTTGTGCAGGGCAACCGACTTGGGCAGAACGTCCGCTGGCCCCGGCCCCGGGCAGTGAGTCGGCCGGTCACCGTCCGCGATGCAATCAGCGATCTTCCCGATCGGACCCCTCCGAGCCTGGAGGAGATCCTGCCCTATCAGCCACAGCAACCCCTGACCGAGTATCAGAAGAAGATGCGCAAAGGTCTGCGCGAAGATCACCGTGACAAGATCTTCGCGCATATTATCCGCCAGGTGCGCGAAGACGACCGGCTGATCTTTTCCATCCTCAAAGAGGGCCAGAAGTATCGCGATCTTCCTGCCGAGCTCCAGCGTTACCGCACTGATATCTTTGATGATAAATACTGGCGCCTGATGTATGACCAGCCGGCCTGGACCGTGACGGCGCATATCCGTAAGGATGCCTATCGGTACATCCATCCCGAGTACTGCCGCACCCTTTCGCTCCGCGAGTTTGCCCGTCTGCAGAGCTTTCCGGATCGCTTTCTCTTCGCCGGCCCACGCACCGAGCGCCTGCGACAGATTGGCAATGCCGTGCCGCCACTGCTTGCGCGGGCCATTGCTGTTGAGCTGCATCGACAACTGGCCACATATCGGACAAGGCAGAAGACGCGTCAGGAGAAACCGCAGCGCCGCTCCACGGAACAGCACTGCTGCCGATCTCCCGAGCCGACGGCTGCTGACTGACAGGACGGAGCGGGTGGCTCGTGGAATATGAACGCGAAGCAGGCGGATCGCGCGCGACGATCAATCTCACGAGTCTACGACACGCGCTCCTCAACTGGGGACGGGTCTCTGGCCGCTCATTTCCCTGGCGCGAGACGACCAACCCGTTTCACATCCTGATTGCCGAGATGATGCTGCGGCGCACGCAGGCCCGACAGGTTGTCCCGGTCTACGAGGCTTTCATTGCCACCTACCCTGATGCCACCGCGCTGGCAAACGCATCGGCTGAGGCTGTTGCGAAGGCCCTCTACCCACTTGGACTGGCCTGGCGCGTCCCGGCATTCCAGGCCCTGGCCCGGGCACTGGTCGAGGATTACGCCGGTCAGGTTCCCAATGACGACAGTGCACTGAAAAAGCTCCCCGGCGTCGGCGACTACGTGGCTGCAGCAGTCTGTTGCTTTGCCTTCGGGCAGGCGGTGATTCTTGCTGACACGAATACCGTCCGGGTCGCAGGACGTATCGCTGGCGTTCCAACAAACGCCGAGTCCCGGCGACGCAAGGCGATTCGGCAACTTTTAGAGCAACTGCTTGACCCGGAACACCCCCGCGATTTCAATCTGGCTCTGCTGGATCTTGCCGCCCTGATCTGTCTACCGGTACATCCACGTTGCCTGCAATGCCCGATTGCGGCATTCTGCAGTTCTGCGGAAACCTTTATCCATGACGGACTGGCTCAATCTCAGTGACCGCGACGAGGCCGTGCTTATTCTGCGTCAGCGTTTGAGTCCAAAGGCGCTGCGAGAGGCGGTGGATCGGGATATCGAGCGGATAGTCGTGACCTCGGAACACGTCCGGGGACTCTACCGCTCCAGAATGGCGGATAGCGAATTGCCTGAGTTTCTGGTTGACCTCTACGGTGTTGACCTGCTTCAGAACAGGGCCCTCCGACTGGAGTTGACGAAGACCCTGGATGATGCTCAGCTTCGAGCACTGGCCTCCGACGATGACGAGCGCGCACCAGCGAGTTCACGCGCGGCGCTGATCGAGACTATCGCTGGACGACGCTGGCATCCGGGGAAGCACTGGGCACGTCGCTTCGCTGCGGCATTCGGCTTTCCAAAGGTCTACGCGGGCGTAGTCGGCCACCCTGGCAATCCACCCTACGAAGATGTTGAGCCGCACATTGCGTTGCCGCCACTGCACGACTACCAGCGTGAACTCGTTACGAAACTCCTCCAGGTCCTATCTGCCCCCGAGGGAAAGAATCGCGCGCTGCTGAGTCTCCCCACCGGCGCTGGCAAGACCAGAACGGCCGTTGAAGCCCTGCTCGGATGGTGGGACAGGAACGAAAGCAACCGCTATATCCTCTGGATTGCCCAGAGCGATGAGCTCTGCGAGCAGGCCATCGAGGCGTTTCGCGAGGTCTGGGTGGACTGCGGCGGCAAGGGAACGCGCAAAATCCTGCGCCTCTATCGCTGCTGGGGCGACTATAACGCGCTCCCAGAGGCCTACGGCGATGGCGTCGTCGTGGCCAGCATCCAGAAACTGCACGAGATTATCTCGACCAGTGCGGGCAGTGAACTACTCTCTGACTTCGCCGACGATGTCTGTGCAATCGTCGTTGATGAAGCCCATCACGCTGTGGCATCGTCATACACGGCCGTGATGGAGACGTTTGGTATCACGTTCGGGCGAGAGCCTGCAACGCCTATCCCCTTGATCGGCCTGTCGGCCACGCCCTATCGCAGCGCCGATCGCGAGGAGAATACCCGGCTCGCCCGGCGTTTCTACAGCCAGCTCCTTGTTCCATCGTTACTCGGAGATGAACCCATCAGGACGCTACGCGATCGTGGGATTCTTGCCCGCGTTGATCATCGCGTGCTGGAGACCGGGCGGCAGTTTGAGCTGAACGAGGCCGAGGAGCAGCGCTATCGGCAGATGGGGCAGCTTCCCGACAGTTTCCTGCGCAAGGTCGGTGAGGATCCCTGGCGCAATGCCTTCCTCCTCAAGGCCTTGCTGGAGTTGCCGGCAGACTGGCCGGTGCTGTTCTTCGGATGCTCGATTGAACACGCCAGTGCAATAGCTATTCTCCTGAGACGGGCCGGGCGCACGGCGGCGGTTGTCACTGGATCGACCAGACGAGCGACGCGCCGGCACCTGATCGATGAGTTTCGGGTCGGCCGAATCCAGGTGCTTTGCAACTACGGCGTGCTTACTACCGGCTTTGACGCGCCGAAGATCCGGGCAGTGGTCATCGCTCGCCCAACGACCAGCGTGGTGTTGTACGAACAGATGATTGGCCGAGGCATGCGCGGACCGCTGAACGGTGGTACCGAGGAATGCACGGTTATCGATCTGGCCGATAACATTAACCGCTTCGCAGGCCAGATGGCCTACACGCGCCTGCGTGATGCCTGGCGCTAGCGCTCCTGTCTGGAGCGCGATAGCGCCACTATCTGCCGCTCGATCAACTGCTGCATGAGCCGCAACGAGCGGTTGGTAATTTCGTCCTCAATCAGGATGCAGGGCTAGATGCACACTCGATCAAGCCGGCTCTTACTCAGCAGCCTTGCCGGCACGACCACTCAATGAAGCTGCTCTGGTGCTCACGCACCGCTGCCAAAGAAGCCTGTGGGTGCGAGGTTAGGCAGATCACATACCAGAGCGCGATCAAGAAGCCGATTAGATACCTCGCAGGACGTCTCGGAGATCAAACAACAGGCGTGGCAGGCAGCCCCTTTCATCTGTCCGGTAAGCAGTGGTTGATGCTCGGAGCAGAGCGGGTCTGAGGAACACCAGCGGGCATTTTCGAGGAGTGCGCGCAGGGTTGCTCCGAGTCGATCCTGTAAACCCTGCTGCACCAGACCGCCCAGACTCCCGTCTGAGTCTGCGCTGGCGGTATAGATCAGCAGCCCGCACATATTTATTCCCGCGTAGATACGCTCACGCAGCGACGTGGATGAGTAGCCGCAGTCGAGTGAGAGCTGACGAATGAGCAAGTGCGCCAGAGTATGAATGAGCACCAATCGCGGCAACAGGCTATCCAGCCGCTTCATTCCACGCTGCTCGCGCCACTGGTTGTAGGCCTGGAGCATCTCGTTGATCCGTTGTCGAACGGCGCTGTTCACTTCCCAGGCTGCCACGCGATCCTCATCCAGTTCGATGAAGATACCCTCGCCACGATGCTCTACAGCAGGCAGCCATTCCTGGGGTTGGGCCATAATTGGTGCAATCGGTGCATCAACATTATCGGCATCCACCGGGTCAATTCGGGTGAATCCGCGCAGAACGCGCACCTCGCGCAGGCGATGAGCCAGGATTACCCGCTTGATGTAGGGCTCAAATCCGATAGGAACAGGCTCGGAGCAGATCTGGAAATCGATATGACTAATTCCCCCACCGGGATTGCGGAAGGCGCGAAACTCCTCCTGGCGCAGGGTGCTGAGCGTGGTCGTGCTGGAGATGCGCTCCTTAATGGCTCGCATCACATCTTCTACATTGAAACCGGCAAACTCTGGTAACTCCGGAATCAGCGTCCGCTGGAGCGCTTCGTTGTTTGCGATCGGCAGCAGCGTGGTCCAGTGCGTATTGATCGCCGCCTGGATCGGACTGGTCCAGGGCGGAATTGACAGCGCGCTCAGCAGGCTTGAGAAGTAGACATTCGAGGCGCCGCGCAGCACGCTGCGTGGCCTGGCGTCACAGTTTGCATCCGGCATGCCTGGAAGCCAGGGATGTTTGCCGCTGCACTTGCTACCCACCGCTCCTGCACCGAGAGCGCCGGCAAGGGATTGCTGCTGACCACAGGTCGAGCACTTTACGACCAGATCAGCCAGTGCAGCGGTGCGACCCTGATTGATCAGGCGGAGTTCTGGTTTGCCGGAGCACTTCTTGCCGCGATGCGCCCACCAGTGCCAGGGGAAGTCGTCGGCGTGGCCTTCCGAGCAGATCACGATCAGACGAGCCGGGTAGGTCTCGCTGTTGCACGCAGGACACTTCTTATGCCAGCTTATCAGACTGCAATCTTTGTTCATACAGACCCGGTTTCGCGGGAAACGTACACAGGGCACATCGCCTTCAAGATTACCGATCGCTGGCGCCCGGAAATGCTTTACCTCCAGGGCCTGCTGAAGTCGGGTCTCCTGGATGATCGGGCCCTGGGGCCAGAGATCGATACCCGTGATCATCACTGACTCTTCCGGCAGATCAACCACTGCGCCTGGTCCAAACGTTGTAATGATCTGGCCTGGCCGCAGTTTCCCGCCTTTGAGGGTATATGAGTGAACTCCCGAGGAACCTGTCTTCGATGTCATTTGAACATTAATCCTCCCAAAGCACGAAGAGTTGTGATTGCCCCTCGACTTCCCGCAGCGAGTTGAGCGTCGGACGCGATCCCCCTGGACGGTCTTCCTCTGCCGGATGCATAAGGACCGGCGTGGCGGCGGATTTCTGGAACGGATTCGGCTGATAGCGCAAGTTGGTCTTATGGTGGCTGACCATCCGCATCCACCAGTCAATCAGAGCCTTTATGTCTTTGTCCACTTCAACTCTACTGCTCGGGTCAACCATGTCCACACGCCGCTGGATTTGCTGAACGATCCTCTCTGCCACAGGATGAACCGGATCAAAGCGACTGGCGGCGTCGTTACTGGCCCAGTTTTCCCTCAACAGGCGGGCCAGCGCGATGAACACGGCGTGAAGCGCCCGATCGCGGGCCCGCGGCGCAAATGGCGTCACACTGGTTGCCTCAACATGACGGTACAGAGTCTCGTGATAGGGCAGGAACCGTTCATAATGTGAGATGTCTCGGGGTCGCGACCAGTTATAGACCGTTACCACCAGGCCGGGCGCATCGGGCCGACGGCCGACGCGGCTGGTGGCCTGGATGTACTCGGCGCTGGCCTTTGGCTGCCCGTTGACCACCATCAGCCCGAGGCGAGGTACATCAACGCCGACCGAAATCATGTTAGTTGCCAGAAGCACATCCAGCGCCCCTTTTGTTCCAGCGCCAAGCTCCAGTTGCTTCAGGATCGCCGGGATACGGGTTGAGGGAACACGGCTGGTGAGTTCGCAGTCCTCAGTCGAGATTTCGCGGAGATCCTTTTTCCGCTGGCTGGCGAGCAGCTTCATACGTTGCACGATGTCATCTTCAACCAGGCGCAGTGCGCCACCCAGCTCGCGCAGGCTGTTGAAATAGCCAATCAGCGTAAAGTAGGCATCAGCAACATCAGGCCCGTACTCAGCCAGCAACTCGCCACCAACCTGCAGCAGGATGGCATAGACCCTGACCAGTGCGGTTTTAACGCTACGACCGGGCGCGAACACGCCGACATAGCTACGGCCCGGCTGCTGGTCGAGAGGCTGCGCCCGGGCAAAGAACGAGTCCTGGGCGCTCAGGCCGGGCGGTGGGAAGAGTTGTACATCTCTGGCGAACAAACCGCGTACCTGGTCGTA
>CAKZSI010000023.1 GCA_937918935.1 uncultured Chloroflexales bacterium
CAGCAGTACGAGTGGGGCACGCGCGAGCCGGTGCCCTACAGCCTGCTTCCCTACTACATGCTCCTGCCGCTGACGGCGATCTGGAAGGCGCGCCCCGCGCTGATCGAGGCGGTCAATGTGGTCACCGCACTGCTGGAGGCCACTCTGCCCCTGTTGCTGCTGGCGCTCCTGCGGGGCGGGCCCCGGCGCTACCTGGGAGCGGCCTGGGGCGGCCTGGTCTACGCCGCGCTGCCCGTGGGCTATCTCTTCTTCCACGACGGCAGCTTTCCAACGACGATCGGCATCTGGCTCACCCTCGTGGCCCTGGTGGCAGCGCGCTGGCTGATCGTCCTCGAGTCGCAGCCCTCCTCGGAGGAGGATCTGGCGCCCCTGGCGCCCCCGGTTCGCAATGGCTGGCCGCCGGTGTGTGTTGCTGTGGCAGCCCTGGCGCTCGGGTTGGCCATCGGGGCGTATGTGACCCACGTGGCCTTCGTGCCCTTCCTGGGCGTGACCCTGGCGGCCAGCCTGGCTCTGCTCGGCGGAGCAGCGGGCCGGCGCGCCAGCCGCCCCCTGCTGCTGAGCCTTGCACTCGGACTGGCCCTCGCCTGGGCGCTGGTCTATGGCGGGTATACTGCCACGCTGGTACAGCGCACCATTCCAAGCTATCTGGGCCTGATTGCCAGCGAAGGCAGCGTCGGCCGGGATAGCGACTTGTTCTTCGGCACCCCGATCAACAGCTTCGGCCAGCACCTGGCGGCCCATTTCCGCGTCTGGCCGGTGCTGCTGGCCGGGGCCGTCCTGGCAATCCTGGCGCTGAACTGGCGCGGGCGCTTCATCACCCATCTGGGTCTGGCCTATGCTGCGCTCTTTGCGGTCACCTCACTGGCCGAGCGCTGGTTCGGGCTGTGGAACAAGCATATGGTCTTTGTCGCCCCGCTGGTGGCGCTGCTGGCGGGCATTGGCCTGGCCTGGCTCTGGCGGCGCGGGCGCGGCGGGCGCCTGGTGTCTCTGGCGTTGCTGGGCTACCTCTTCTGGGAGAGCCTGAGCGCCTGGGGTAACCGTGTGCTCTGGTACCATATTCCACCCGGGGCGCTGTAGGGATGTGGCGAAACCCGGTTTCCTGACCCCCTCTTGCGTACTCGGAGAGCGTGACCCTCACAGAAACTTCTCGCTCGGCCCGTTTGAAGAACGAAACTTGCCGGGCGAACCATTAACCTTCTTGTTACATAAGTTTCGACAAATTAACCAAAACCTCCACGAATCTGTTTATAATGGTTGCACACATCGCAACCAGAATTCAGCAACGTGCGACCTGCCTCAACAGCGGTTACCCTGGAGAGGGGGGTAGATGGGGGACGGCGCCGCGCGAACTGGCGACCCGAGACGGCGTTTGCCTTTTCTCGGGAACCTGGTGGAGCGGCTCTCGAACGCGCACGAACGGCGGTAAACGGCGCTTGCCGGCCTCCCGATAGGGAGCCTGGATCAAAGGCCTGTATCGCCATTCGTCGGCGGCACTGCGCCACGCGGCGTAACTGATTCCCCGGCTATCTAAGGAAGCTCCAACCGTTCACGGGCTATGAACCATTGCCCCTCCCTTCGCGCTCCGCAGATGCATGGTGAAGAAGGCGCCCCGGGGCAACATCTGGCTCGTCGAATGGCTGGCACGGCCATTCCTCAGACTCCTTCCAGACCGGTGAGCGCAGTGAGGTGAGACTACCTGGCAAGGGCTGCGTATGTGACCTGTGGCGCAGGCGAACGCGCCGCGGAGCAGCTCATCAGTCGCGGCAGCATCCCTTCCCGACGAGCTTCTGTGGCGCGGGGCGATGGCGCGGTCCCTCTGCAAAGGGCGCCGCGACGGTTGTCCACGTCAGGAGGTTTGGGATGGCTGATGCAATCAATCTCGAAGAGGCCCTCTACCATCGAGGGGTCACCCGGCGCCAGTTCCTCAAGTTCTGCGGCCTCATGGCCTCCGTGCTGGCCCTGCCGCCGCGCTATGCCGGTACGATCGCTTCGTCGTTGCAGGCCGCGCCCCGCCTGCCCCTGGTGTGGCTGGAGTTCCAGGACTGCGCCGGCAATACCGAGTCGTTTCTGCGCGCCTCTAATCCCACGGTGTCGCAAATCGTGCTCGACCTGCTCTCGGTCAACTACCATGAAACGATCATGGCCCCCGCCGGCAAGCAGGCCGAGCAGTCGCTCGAAGATACCCTCAAGAATTACCCCAAAGGTTACCTGGCCGTGGTGGAAGGGGCCATTCCCATGGGCGAGGACGGCGTGTACTGCACTATCGCGGGGCGTGCGGCGAAGGACATTGTACGCGAGGTGTGCGGCAACGCCATCGCCACCATTGCCGTCGGCGCCTGCGCCTGGGACGGCGGTCTGCCCGCTGCTGCGCCCAATCCCACCTCGGCAGTTGGCGTCAAGGACGCCGTGCCCGGCATCACGCTGATCAATATGCCCGGTTGCCCGATGAACGTCGTCAACCTCACCGGCGTGATTGTCCACTATCTGACCTTCAAGGATCTCCCCGCCACCGACCAGATGGGGCGACCGTTGTTTGCCTACGGGCAGCTCATCCACAACTACTGCCCGCGCCGCGGTCACTTCGATGCCGGGCGCTTCGTCGAGGAGTGGGGCGACGCCGGGCATCGCCTGGGCTGGTGCCTCTACAAAATGGGCTGCAAAGGTCCGCAGGCGCTGTCGAACTGCCCGAGTGTGGGCTGGAACGACGCGACAAGCTGGCCGATCGGTTCCAGCCACGGCTGTGTGGGCTGCATGTCGCCGCATTTCTGGGATACCCGCACGCCCTTCTACGAACGCTTGCCAAATGTCAGCGGTTACGGCATTGAAGTGACTGCCGATCAAGTCGGCCTTGGCGTGGTTGCCGGCGTCACCGCGGCCTTCGCCGCCCACGGCGTTATCAGCGCCGTGCGCAGCGCCGCCAATCCGATCGCCAAACACGAAAGCCCGCCTGACCAGCAGAGCGGTACCCGCGATGATGCGCCTTCCAGTAGTCCGAATGGTTCGTAGGGTGTGTTCGTAGGAGGGCTCTCCCCTCCCCTCTAGCAGGGGCGCGGGGAAATGCGGGTCCCACATGGATTAGGGAGGGAAGCATGGCAAAACTGGTCATCGATCCCATTACGCGCATCGAAGGGCACCTGCGGATCGAAGCCGTGGTGGAAGGCGGGCGCGTGAAAGAGGCCTGGAGCAGCGGCACCATGTTTCGCGGGGTGGAGATCATCCTCAAGGGCCGCGACCCCCGCGATGCCTGGGTCTTTACCCAGCGCTTCTGCGGCGTCTGCACCACCGTGCATGCCCTGACCTCGGTGCGCGCGGTGGAAAATGCGCTCAACATCACCATCCCCGAAAATGCCCGCATTATTCGCAACATCATCGACGGCGCCCAGCATATTCAGGACCACGTCATCCATTTCTACCATCTGCACGCCCTCGATTGGGTGGACGTGGTGAGCGCGCTTCAGGCCGATCCGGGAGAGACCGCGGCCCTGGCGCAATCCATCTCCGCCTGGCCGAAATCGAGCGCCAGTTACTTCAAGACCGTCCAGGACCGCGTGAAGACCTTTGTCGAGTCAGGGCAACTGGGGCTGTTCGCCAACGGCTACTGGGGGCACCCGGCCTACCAGCTCCCCCCAGAGGCCAACTTGCTCGGCGTGGCCCACTACCTGGAGGCGCTCGACTGGCAGCGCGAGTTTATCAAGATCCACGCCATGCTGGGCGGCAAGAACCCGCATCTCCAGACCTACCTCGTCGGCGGCATGGCCATCCCGGTGGACCCCAACAGCCAGATCGCCATCAATGCCCAGCGCATCGCCCAGATGAAACAGTGGGCGGCGATGGCCCGCGAGTTTGTTGAGCAGGTCTACATCCCCGATCTGCTGGCGATCGCCTCGTTCTACAAAGACTGGGCCGGCATCGGCGGCGGGTTGGGCAACTACCTGACCTACGGCGACTTCCCCCGCAAAACCATTGACCGGCCCGACGAGTTCTGGATCCCCCGCGGCGTGGTGCTCAACAAGAACCTCGGCGCGCCGCCGGCGCCGATGGAGCAGGAACGTGTCGCCGAGTATGTTACGCACTCCTGGTATACCTATGCCGGCGGCGATGAGCAGGGCAAGCATCCCTGGCAGGGCGAAACCAGCCCGCGCTACACCGGCCCGAAGCCGCCCTACGAGTTCCTGGATACCGACGCCAAATACTCCTGGCTCAAAGCTCCCCGCTACGACGACACCCCCATGGAGGTCGGCCCCCTGGCCCGCATGATCGTCTCCTACGCCGCCGGCCATCCCGATGTGCGAGCCACGGTGGACGGGGTGCTCCAGAAGCTCGGCGTCGGTCCCGAGGCGCTGTTCTCCACCCTGGGACGGGTGGCGGCCCGTGGCATCGAAACCCTGCTGATGACCCGCGAACTGGACCGGTGGATCGACGAACTGGCAGCCAATATGGCCCGCGGGGATCTGGCCATCCACAGCGGCGAACGCTGGCGCCCGCAGACCTGGCCGAGGGAGGCCGAAGGCTGGGGCTTCATGGAGGCCCCGCGCGGCGCCCTTGGTCACTGGGTGCGGATCAAGAATGGTAAGATCGAGAACTACCAGGCCGTGGTGCCCAGCACCTGGAACGGCTCGCCACGGGATGCCCGGGGTCAGCCCGGCGCCTACGAGGCCTCGCTGGTTGATACGCCCGTGGCCGACCCCGAGCAACCCCTGGAGATCCTGCGCACCATCCACTCCTTCGACCCGTGTATCGCCTGCGCCGTCCACGTGCTCAATGCCAACGGGCGCGAGTTGACGCGCATCCAGGTGGTCTGAATAAGCTGCATCCAGCAACGGGCGCGTGGGCAAACCAGGTTTCCCCGCGCCTCTCCAACCGAGCAAGGAACAAGGGTTTCTGAGAGGGCGCCGCCCTCCCAGACCCTCACTCTGGCAGGGAGGTGGGGGAACCTGGTTTCCCCGGCCTCCGCGCCAGGCGGTCGAGGAACGAGGCTTCCTGGGAGGGCCATGCCCTCCCAGCAGGCAGGGGTGCGGGGAACCCCGCGTTCCCCACACCCCTCCAGGAGGGCATATGCGTAGACGTGTGTACGTGTGGGAAGTGCCGGTGCGGCTGACCCACTGGGTCAACGTCGCCTGCATCGTCGTGCTGTCGTTTACCGGCTACTACATCGGCAATCCGTACATTACCGTCAGCGGGCGTGAACCCTACGCCCCGAACTTTATGGGCCTGATGCGCGGCATCCATTTTGTTACCGCCTACATCTTCATCGCCAGCATTCTCTTGCGCACCTACTGGGCCTTTCGCGGCAACGCCTGGGCGAGTTGGCGCGGCTTGTTTCCCTTCCTGACCCGCGAGGGGCGCAAGAATATGCGCCACGCCTTGCAGTACTACCTCTTCATCCGCCGCCATCCGCCCGAGGTGGCCGGGCACAATGCCCTGGCAGGCACGACCTATATGATTATCGTGTTCCTGTACCTCCTGGTCAGCTTCACCGGTCTGGCGTTGTATGGCCTGCTGCATCCGGCCAGCATCTGGTGGCCGCTGACGCGCTGGGTCTTCACCATTGTTGATGCCCAGGTCCTGCGTCTGGCGCACCATATGATCATGTACCTGCTGATCGCCTTTGCCATCCACCACATCTACAGCGCCTGGCTGGTGGATATGGAAGAGGGCAACGGTCTGATGAGCAGCATTTTCAGCGGCTTCAAGTTCCTGCGAATGGGCCAGCAACCCGACTGGATCGAGAACCGCATGGTGGTGGCCCGGGCCGAACCGCAGACACAGACGGCGCAATCCGAGGCGTCAACTTCAGATTAAGAGCCATCCGGATAACCAGGTTATCCATTGCCGTTCCGGGAGAGCGATGCTGTCCCAACTCTCCCGGCAGGCAGGGGCGCGGGGGAACCTGGTTTCCCCAACCCGCTCACAACGCGGCGAAGCGGCGCGGGTTGCGGCTTCGCCGCGTTGTCTTAGCGCGCGCCGCGCCGCTTCCGGGATCCTCCCGTGCGACCCACTTTTTAGTTTTTATCTTTTGTAACTATCTAGACATATAAGCAAGGTTGGCATATAATCGTTGCCGTAACCCTCGGTTGGCGCGGGCGTCGGGGGTATGGCGCCTGGTCCAGCGTTGTTCGAAAGAGGAGAGCGTGATGAGTACCAGCACGAGCATGCGAACGAACGGTTTGCCCATCATCCAGGTCTATAACGATGGCAGTGGCGCTTCACCGCAGACTCGACACTCACCCCTCCGCGATCCCGCTTCGGTACGTCCTCTCCGCATTCTCCTGATAACGCCGAAAGGTAAAAAAGAGGAGGACTCCAGCCAGAAGGCGCTCTTCTCGATGGCCATCGGCGTGCTGGTAAGTATAACGCCCCCGCAGCACAGCATCGAACTGGTTGACGAACTCTTCGGCGACCCTATTCCCTATGACGGCGCCTACGATCTCGTCGGCATCACGACCCGCACGATGAATGCCAACCGCGCCTATGAGATCGCCGATGCGTTCCGCCGGCGCGGCACGCGGGTGGTCCTCGGCGGCGTGCACGTCTCCTTTAATGCCGAGGAGGCCGCGCCCCATGCTGATAGCGTTGTGATTGGCGAGGCTGAGAATCTCTGGGCCCACCTGTTGCAAGATCTGGCCGATGGTGTGCTCAAACCTCAGTATAATGCCCACGACTTCCCACCGGTCACCGAAGTGCCGATGATCGATTACGAACGGATTTTTAAGGCCAGCAAGCGCGATCGGGTCGACTCCCGCAAGTCCATCCCCATCTACATGACCCGTGGTTGCCCGTTCACCTGCTCGTTCTGCGTCACTCCCAATTTCACCGGGCGCCTCTACCGCATCCAGTCGCCTGAGAATATCCGCCAGCAGATCGAGACCGCCCGGCGCGTCTGGTTCAAGCCCACCCGCTATGGGTCCACGCCCTGGTTCATGTTTACCGACGAGAACCTCGGCGTCAACAAGCAGCGCCTCTGGGAAATACTCACCATTCTCGCCGAATGCGACATCAAGTTCAGCAGCTTTATCAGCCTGAAGTTCCTCGATGATCCAAAGACAGTTGAACTGCTGGTCAAGGCCGGCTGTGTGATGGCCCTGGTTGGCTTCGAGTCGATCAATCAGGAGACGCTCAAGGCCTATAACAAAGGCCGCATCAATACCGCGCAGGACTATGCCCGGATCATCCGCGACTGCCGCCGGGCGGGTCTGAACATCCAGGGCAACTTCCTGGTCAATCCCGCCATTGACACCTATGAGGACATGGCCGCAACCGAGAAGTTCGTCCGCGAGAATGCGCTGATGATGCCGATCTATTCCATCCTCACCCCCTACCCCGGCACGCAACTCTACCACCAGTACAAGGCTGCCGGTCTGGTGGTGGATGAAGACTGGGATAAGTACACGGCTCATAATCTGGTTGTGCGCTGCGATCGTTACGATCCGCTCGAGTACCAGTTGACGTATATGAACCACTTCCTGTACATGTACTCCTGGAGCGCGATCGCCCGTCGGGTGCTGCTCAACCGCAACAAGCTCATCAATCTGGTGACGAGCCTGTTGTTCCGGCACAACTTGAAGGACCAGATTAAGAGCATTAAAAGCGGCAAGCGTCTTCCCGTCCCTCAACCCCGGCGCACTGAGTCGGTCTCCGAGGTGGTCCACGAGGTCGGTCAGGGCGTGTGATCGTCGCGGGAGCCTGGCGGGAGTGTTGCCGTGGCTTCGTATTCTGTCGCCTTCGTCACCTCGCGGCAGGCCCGCCCGGCAGGTTGGCGCTACCGGTTCACGTAACGTCAATCCGGATCGTTCCGCCCCCATCGCTTCCTCCCCACGCTGGAGGAGACCCCCCGGTTTCCTCTCCCGCAGACGAGGGGCAGGCAGGGAGTGAGTCGACACAGGACGGCAACGCGGGCATGGCCCTGCTGCGATCTTGTCCAGCCAGGGTTTCCGGATATACCGGCCCTCTTGCCCGGGTGCGAGTTGTCAAGGGAACTATAAGATGAGCACTCTGATCTCACCGGATATGATCGAGGTCGCGCCGCGCGAAATCATCCCCCCGGGTGTTCCTCGCCAACGCTGGTTGATCATCCAGCCAAAGAGCCAGACTCCGCTCATGGTCGACTCGGGCAAAGTGAGTATGCCCCTCAACCTGCTGATGGTCGCCACCCTCGTCAGCCAGCACTTCGAGGTGGACTTTGTTGACGAACGGATCGGCGACCAGGTGCCCGAAGACTTTTCTCCCTACGACGTGGTCGCCATCACGTCACGCACGCTGAACGCCAGGAAGGCCTATGCCATCGCCGATCGCGCCCGCGCCCAGAGGCGGCATGTCATCCTTGGGGGTGTGCATCCAACGATGATGCTCGATGAGGCGAGCGCCCACAGCGACGCGGTCGTCTTTGGCGAGATCGAGTCGGTTTACGAAGATCTGGCCGCTGACCTCTACCGAAAGCATGTTAAGCCGGTGTACCGTCCCTCCGACGGCTGGCGCTCGCTGACAACCTTTGATCGCCCCGATTTCAGCTTTGCCCGGCGCTCGCCCAACAGCAAGCGCTACTCCTTTCGCGTGCCCTTGCTCGCCACCAAGGGGTGCCCGGTGGGCTGCAACTTCTGCTGCACGCCTCGTATCTATGGCAAGAGTTTCCGTATTCGCGATGTCGATCGGGTGATCGACGAGATCAAATACCGCCAGCACGAGGCCGGCAAGCCAGATATTCACATCTCCTTCATGGACGATAATATCTGCTTCAAGCCAACCTTTGCTGAAGATCTCTTTCACGCCATGGTTGGCCTTGGCGTGAAATGGAATGCCAATATTTCGATGAACTTTCTCGAAAAGCCCCATGTGGCTGAATTGGCAAGGAACGCTGGTTGTGAGATGCTCAATATCGGCTTCGAGTCCGTTTCTCCCGAGACTATTAAATATGTCCATAAAGGCTCCAACCGCGTCGGGCGTTACGAAGAGGTTGTGGCCAATGTTCATAGGAACGGTATCGCTATCCAGGGCTACTTTATCTTTGGCTTCGATACTGATACGATTGATAGCTTCCAACATACCTACGACTTCATCATGCGCAACCGGATCGAGTTCCCGGTCTTTACCATCGCCACGCCTTTCCCGGGCACTCCATGGTATGAGGAGATGAAGCCGCGTATCGTCCAGCATGACTGGAATAAGTACGATACGTTCCACTATATGTACGAACCCGCCAGGATCGGTCGCGACGAGTTTCTGAAGGCCTTTATCAAGGTCCAGCGCGAGATTTACTCCTGGCCCAACATCCTGAAACGCCTGGGTCCGCGTAAGCCTGACTGGGTCTGGATCGTCAATATCGCCATGCACTACTTTACCCGCCGCCTGACTCCCGAGATGTTGCTGTAACCCGGTCACACCGCGCCCCCCGTCGTTGGGAGTGCGAAGACCTCCCAGTCTCGCCGGTTTTTACCATATGCACAACGGGCCAGAAACAACTCCCGCCTCGGCCCTGGTACTGGGCCTCGGCAACCTGTTGTTGAGCGACGAGGGTGTAGGCGTCCATGTCGTACAACGCCTGAGCCAGCGCTACCAGTTCCCCGAGCAGGTGCGCATCCTCGATGGCGGCACGCTCGGCCTGGGCCTGCTGCCCTACCTGCAAGGGGTTACCCATCTGCTCGTGGTGGACGCGATAGATGCCGGCCAGCCCCCGGGCGCGGTTGTGCGCCTGGAGGGCGAGGAGATCCCCGCTGCTCTGGCGCATAAGATGTCCATGCATCAGGTCGGCCTGCAAGAACTGCTGGCGCTCAGCCAGTTGAGCGGCGATACCCCGCAGCATGTCGTTTTGATCGGCATCCAGCCCGCCAGTCTGGAGCCAGGGCTGGAACCTTCACCTCTCATTGCCACCCTCCTGGACATGCTGGCCGGTCGCGTCGCTGGCGAACTGCGCGCCTGGGGGTTCGAGTTGGAGGGACCGACGTTTTGATGCCGGCCTCAAAACGCAGGGGGTGGGGAAACCTGGTTTCTCCACCCCCTGCCGCATGTGAGGGCCATGCTCTCGCCGGTTCCCTGAAGGCGTTATTACCTCTGGATCAGCGGCAAGTATACGCGGTTAGGCGAACGTACCGTCAGGGTAGCGGCGCCCGATACCCCACCCCCCGGCGCGGGGTTGACGACGGTGATGCTGGCCGTGCCCGCGGCGGCGATGTCGGTGGCCGGGATCGCCGCGGTCAACTCGGTAGCCGACACGAACGTGGTGGTGCGAGCGTTGCCGTTCCAGCGCACCACCGCGCCGGTGACGAAGTTTGAGCCGGTCACGGTGAGGGTGAAGGCGTCGCCGCCCGCGGTGGCGGTGGCGGGGGAGAGGGCGGTGATCGCCGGGACGGGGTTGCTGGCGTTGATGGTGAAGGTGAGGCTATTCGACGCGCCGCCGCCCGGCGCGGGGTTGACGACGGTGATGCTGGCCGTGCCGGCGGCGGCGATGTCCGCAGCCGGGATCGCCGCGGTCAACTGGGTGGCCGAGACGAAGGTGGTGGTGCGAGCGTTGCCGTTCCAGCGCACCACCGCGCCGGTGACGAAATTTGAGCCGGTCACGGTGAGGGTGAAGGCGTCGCCGCCCGCGGTGGCCGTGGCGGGGGAGAGGGCGGTGATCACCGGGACGGGGGTGCTGGCGTTGATGGTGAAGGTGAGGCTATTCGACGCGCCACCCCCGGGCGCAGGGTTGACGACAGTGATGCTGGCCGTGCCGGCGGCGGCGATGTCCGTAGCCGGGATCTGCGCGGTCAGTTCGGTGGGCGACACGAACGTGGTGGTGCGAGCGTTGCCGTTCCAGCGCACCACCGCGCCGGTGACGAAGTTTGAGCCGGTCACGGTGAGGGTGAAGGCGTCGTCGCCCGCGGTGGCCGTG
>CAKZSI010000024.1 GCA_937918935.1 uncultured Chloroflexales bacterium
CGTATCTGCTGACGCAACGCCTGCGTGAGCAGGCGGTCGAGCACTACGTTCTGCGGGCCTGTCCCGATGGCAAGGGTGACTGGAGCCAGGAGGCGCCGCCGGCTATGGTGCGCCTGTTGCGGCAGAAGGGGGCGTTTAGCACGGCTTTCGTCGAGCGGGTGTGCTGCGATCTTGCCCGGCGCCACCTGCCGTTGATCGTGGACGCAGGGGGCAGGCCAACCCTCGACCAGGAACGCATCCTGGATCATTGCACCCACGCAGTGCTGATCGCCGCCTCGCCGGAAGGTCTGGACGAGTGGCGCGCCCTCGCCGAACGCCATGGTCTGTCCATTGTCGCCGAGTTGCATTCGACGCTGAGCGGCACCGACCGGATTGACACCGAACTGCCCGTTCTCCGCGGGCAGATCGCCGGTCTGGAGCGCCATACCGGCGCTGCTGGCATGATGGATGGTTGCGAAGCTGGCCGAGCGGCTGGCGCGCCTGATGTTCTATTCGTCTGATGAGCTGAAGGAGCGCCATTTGCAACAGGCCCCGACTGAACTGGCCCTCAATGTGGCCCAACTGGCCTGTTACGCCGGTTCGTTGGCAACCGCTCACCACTGGCAGCCAGCGGACCTGCCCCCCGCTCTGGCGAGCGTGCCCCGCGTGGCGCTGTCGCTCTATGGGCGCGGACCAAACTGGTTGTACGCGGCATTCGCGCTGCACGTCGCGCCACAGCCCTTCTTCCTCTTCGATCCCCGGTCAGGCTGGACGCTGCCCGTAACCGTGCAGTGTGGTCCACAGCCGCAATCGGCGGTCATTGAGTGGCAGACACGGGTTACGCGGGAGTATACGTGGCTGGAAGCGCGTCCGAAGCAGCCGTATCTGGATTACGAGGATCTGCAATCGCTGGAGGCGCCTGTCCTCGATTCGCAGTGTGGTGTGGTGATCAGCGGCAAGCTGCCCCACTGGCTGATGGTGGGTATCGCACTGGCATACCACCGGCATCCCTGGCTGGCAGTGGTCCAGGCGCAGCAGTATGATCGCGCTATCGTGGTGATGAGCCAGAGCGCAGACCTTCAACCAGGCGCCCGGGTGACGCTGTGAAGCGGCGTCGGTAGAGAGACGCCGTCCGCACAATCTTCCGCCTTCTGGCAATGACGCCGCATTTCTGGTAGAGTAGAGGTGATGGGCAGAGGCTCAGACAGACTCCACTCGGATGCTTGAGACAATAAGGAAAAGGAAGAATGGTGGTGCTGCGACAACGATGGTGGTGGGTCGTCGCTGGCGCGATTGTCGCCCTGTTGATCGGGGGGTTGGCGATCTACTTCCGCTCGCCGCTGCCGCTCTTGCTGGATTGGCGACCGCTTCCCGCTGCACAGGTCGAGGCGCGTCTGGCTGACCGCGCTGCTACCCTGGCCCTGACCGCCGGGGCGCGCCGCCGCGCCGCCGAACGCCTGGCCGGGCAGCGCGCCAATCCGCAGTGGACGGCCTTCACTTCGGTGAATCTGGTCAATGATTTGCTGGCTGATGGCGAAATGATCTGGGCAGCCACCAATGGCGGGCTGGCGCGCTGGAATGTGCTTTCGGCGGAGGTGCTCAAGCTGACCACTGCTAACGGCTTGCCCAGCAACAAGGTTACTGCGCTGGGGGTTGACGCCGACGGTGCGCTCTGGATGGGAACGGACGCGGGTGCGGTGCAGGTGCGTGCGGATGGCTCGCTGCGCCGTTTCACGCTTGCCGATGGTCTGGCCGACCCCTTTGTGTATGCGGTGCAGGGCGCTTCGGATGGGTCGGTCTGGTTCGGCACCCCCAGAGGGGCCACGCGGCTGGGGCGCGATGGTCAGGCGCGCACCGTGCGTTTCTTGAGTCCCAGGTCCGGCTGGCCGGGCGATCTGATGCAACCGCGTTTCGCCGATGTGGTGGCCGTGGCCGAAGGGCCGGACGGCGCCGTCTGGCTCAGCACCCCCGCTGGCGTCCGGGTGTTCTATGCCGATGGACGCCAGCGCTTCCTGTCGCTTGATGATCTGGGCTATGGACAGGTGACGGCCTTTGCCTTCGCACCCGATGGCGCCGTGCTGATGGCCGTCAATACGCTGCGCACTGATACGGGCGTTGGTTTCGGTGTGCTCCGGTTGACGCCCGATCGTCGCCTGGAACGGGCGCTGGTGCTTGAGCAGACCGCCCAGGAAGCCATCAGCGGGTCGCTCTTCCGTGATCTCGCCGTGGGGGCGGATGGCGTAATCTGGGTGGCCACCGATTCTGGCGCTCTTCGCTTGCAGCCTGACGGCAGCTATGAGATCATCGGCGTTGCGCCGCAGAGCGGGGCCGCCCTGACGTTTGTGCAGCGCGTCGCTTCCGGTGCGGACGGCGCGATCTGGTTCGGCACGGACCGCGGCATCGCCCGTCTGCTGCCGGATGGCGCCTGGCAGGTGTTGCAGGATGGCAATGGGCCGGTTGATAGTGCTAATCGTCTCACGTCCCTGGCGCGCGCCCCGAACGGGGATCTGTGGATCGGCGCGGAGCAAGGTCTCAGTCGGCTCGATGGCGCCGGAACCTGGCAGTCGTTCCGCTCCGATCTATTGTCGCCGAACATTACTGCGCTGGAGAGTGACGCTGCCGGCGACCTGTGGGTCGGCACCGGTCAGGGCGTGTTCCGTGTAACGCCGGATCTCCCGGAATGGCTCCAGCTTCCCGACTCGCCCGACTGGCCCGCGAATGCGCATGTGCTGGCGCTGGCGGCGACAGGAGATGGTGCGTTGTGGGTGGGCGCCTATTACGAGGGGGCCTTCCGGCGTGATGCGGAGGGGAACTGGCGGCAATTCAGCGAGGCCGATGGTCTGGCGGGGAGTACGGTGCAGGCCATCGCCGCTGCGCCCGATGGCTCGCTGTGGTTCGGCACGGAGAATGGCCTGAGCCGCCTGAGTATGGACGGGCATTGGCAGCGCTTCGGCAGCGCCGACGGGTTGCCCGTCGGCGCGGTGCGTGACATCCTCGCCCTCGCAGACGGATCGCTGCTGCTCGCCCTGGCCGACATCGCCGAGGGCGGCAGCCTGATCCGGCGCGGCGCCGATGGATCATGGCAAATGCTGCTTCCGCCGGGCGGGGAGATTGCTGGCGGTATTCAATGCCTCGCGGTCGCGCCCGATGCAACGATCTGGATCGGTACGGCCCGCGATGGGTTGTTGCGCCTGGGTCAGGATGGCAGCTTAGAACGGTTCACGGTCGAAGCGGGTCTGGCGGGAAACACGGTGAACGCACTGCTCCTCGCGCCCGATGGGAGTCTGTGGGTTGCCACCGACGGCGGGTTGAGTCGGCGAACACCGTGATACCATTTTTGCGATGTGGCTCCCTACCACCAGGCGGTGCGGCCTCCGCGACTCTCTCGTCTGGTGGGGGCGTGGGGCAACCTGGTTTCCCCACGTCCTTCCAACCGGATGTTGGCACGCCGACCACCCCCGCTCAGCGATACGCTGCCTCCAGGCGCGGCACGATCACCTTCCAGTCGTAGTGCGCCGCTACATGGGCGCGCCCGGCGGCCCCCAGGCGCGCCCCCAGGTCGGGATCGGCGATCAGGCGCAGCACCGCGGCGGCGAAGTTCTCGGCGCGATCGGCGATGAGCAGGTGCGTTTCGTGGCGCAGTCCCTCGATGCCCTCGACGCCCAGTGAGGTACTGACCACCGGCGCTTCCATTGCCAGGGCTTCCAGCAGCTTCAGGCGCGACCCGCCGCCGATGCGCATGGGCAGCACGTAGACCGCTGCGCCGTCAATAAAGGGCCGTACATCGGCCACTTCTCCCACCAGTTCGACGGCCTCACCGTCGGCCAGAGCCTGGGCGGCACGCCCCGCCGCCCGGCCCACCACCAGTAGCCGCGCGTCGGGCCGTTGCGCCCTGATGCGCGGCAGCACGTCCCCCACGAACCAGCGAAGCGCGTCGAGATTGGGGCGGTAGTCCAGCGTGCCGATGAAGGTCAGCGTAGCGGGGCCGAGGTCGCCCACCACCGGGCCGCGGCGCAGGTGCGCGGTATCCACGCCGTTGGGCACGACGCGCAGCCGGTGGGCGAGGCGCGGGTCGAGCCGGGCCAGCGCGGCGCGGTCCTGCTCCGAAACTGCCACCAGGCGATCAAAGGCCCGCAGGGCGCCCCGTTCGTAACGCGCGAGTTTGCGCCACTGGACCAGGGAATACAGCCCGCCGATGAGCGCGCCCGGGCGCAGGGCCAGGCCCCGGCGCAGGTCGGTGAGCGCGGCGCGGCGTTGCAGTACATACTCGGCGTTGAACTCGTCGAGCACGAGCAGCGGGCCGAGGCCGCGCGCCTGCATCAAGTAGCCGGCCATCTCGATGCTCTCGGCCTGCACCACATCGTAGCGCCGCGAGGCCAGCAGGCGGCTGAGGGCCTCGGCGTAGGCCGGGGACCGGTTGCGCAGCCCCATGTCGGGCACTGGCGAGAACAGGGTCGTAGTGCCGCGCTGAAGCAGCGAACGCCGGGTTGGGCCGGGAACGGTGGTCACGCCGCAGACGGCCCGCAGCGGCGCCAGCGCCGCCACCGTCGCGATGTCCGGCGCGAAGGTGAGCAGGGTGATCTCGTGACGTTCGGCCAGGCCCCGCAGCAGGTGGTAGATGCGCAGCGCACCCCCGCTGCGGGGTGGGTAAGGCGGGTAGGGGGCCAGTAGAAGCATGTGCATAAGGGTTAGACCCAGGCGTCTCCTGGCCCCGGGTCGGGGCGGGGCCAGCCGGGCGGATAGATCAGGTAAACCGTTCCCTGTGAGGTGCGTTGCCAGTTGCGGGAGAGTTGCGCGGCGTTGTAGGCGCGCTCGATTGGCGTGTGCAGAGGGCTTGCAGGTTCCGCGATAAGCGCCTGGTCACCGGCAAAGCCCCGCACCAGGGTCAGGTGCCCCGAGGTGCGGCCCACCGCACCGGCGATCTCTCCTTCCTCCCAGGCCACGCTGAGGATCACCGGCACGCCCGCCGCGGTCCATCGCGCTACCTGCTCCAGGCTGTGGAAGCGGGTCACGTAGGCGCAGAGGCCACGGGAGGCGGCAAAGGCGGTGTTGAAGGCCCAGTTGCCGGTGCCCTTCCAGGCGGGATCGTGGATCATCGGCGCGGCGATGGCCGGTACACTCTCGAGGGCCAGAAAGGGGGCCAGTCGCGGATCGCCGGTGCGTTCGTGCCAATGGGCCAGGGCCATGACCACGCAGGTCGGGCTGCACCAGGGCGAATGGGGATCGTAGAGGTACTGCGAGAGCAGCAGCGGCAGGCGTATTGCCGAGGGCGGGTAACCGGCCGGCTCGGGGGCGGGCACGGGCGTCGGGCGGCTCAGACAGAGCGTCAGGCGCTCCAGGGCCGGCATAGCTGCGCCAGGCTCGGCGCAGAGAAGCGCCCGCGCCTGCACCGCCTCGGCGGGGGCGCTGAGCAGCAGCGTGTCGGTAGCCAGGCGTCCGTCGTCGTCGGCCTGCGGCGGGAAGCTGGTCCGGCGCGACCCGGACACGGCGCCGTCCCAGCGGGCCACGCGGTAGAACCGGCTCCAGCGGTCGCCGAAGCGGGCGCGGAGTTGCACTTCGATCCAGGCGCCGGGGGGCGTTTCGGCGCCCCAGGAGGGGATAACCTCGCGCGCGCCGCCAGCGGGTGAGGGAGGGCCGACCAGAGCGATGCGCGCCGCGGCATCGTCGGCGGGTGTTGGCGCCTCACGTTCCCAGGCGGCAATGGCATCGGCGTTCCAGCTTACCAGCGTGTGGGGGTAATTCATAACCTCTGCGCGGCGTGGCCGCAGGGAGACTAACCGTAAACGATTGACTGGTCTGTGAATGAAGTTTCCCAATATTTTGCCCCCTCCCCGACCCTCCCGCCGGGGGAGGGAGTCCGGCGCCACCCCCCCAACGGGGGGGTGGGAGGGTGGCAGACATGTAAGGAAACTTCGTTCACAGACTACATAATGAGCGGCCGGTTGGCGGAGAACAGAGAAACCCGGTTTCCCTGCGCTCCTGCTCCAGGCACGGCTTCAGTCCAATCCCTCCCAGGCGGCCGGCCCGAGCACCTCCAGATCGGGATTGGCAGTCACCTCGGGCAGCAGGGGCTGGCTGACCAGCAGATACTCGAGTTGCAGGGTGTTCTTGATCCGCACCACCCGGGCCTCGGCGGGATCGGCGCGCCCGCAGGCGCGGATCGCGGCGGTGACGGCGCTGCGACCGGTGGGCAGGACAATCGGCAGAGCGCCTTTGCACAATCCGACCAGACCGGCGGTCAGCGCGTTCAGGTAGGTGGCGCGGAAGTCAACCTTGCTGGCGAAGCGGGCGGTGGTGATGTCGGCCAGGCCCATGCCGTTGGCGTTGCCGTGGGTCTCCGGGGTCAGGTCGAGCACGACAATGACATTGATTACCGGCGAGGGTGGGGGTGGCTGGCCGGGGAGGGGCAGGCGGCCGATCACGTTAGTGTCCATACCCGTGCCGCTAATGTTCTTGCCCAGTTCATCCACCACCAGCACATCGATCTGGTGAAAGGGCAGGTGGGCCATCAGCGCCTTGCTGCGTTCGAGAAGCCGGGCCTCGCCCTCGGCGCCGATCTCTTGCGGCGGCAGGGCCACCAGGTCGGCCGTTTGCTCGCGGGCGTCTTCGAGGATCGCCAGCCCGCCGAGGATCTTGCCGCTGGCGATCATCACCCGGGCCATGGGCGCCAGGAGATGCTTCAGGCCGTCCACGGCGGTGCGGTGGATGATTTCGGCGCCGTGGCGCTTGCCCAGGCCCACGACACACATTTTCGCCAGACCGCTCTCGATCGTGCCGTGAAAGGAAGTGTGGGCCTTGACGCGGTTGATTACCAGCACACCATCGGCTTCATACGCCAGACGATCCATAAACACCGGCGTGCCGTCGTCGAGGCTGCCTATCTGCGCCACCTCCATTGAGCTGTGGATAGGGCACCCCATGCTTTCCTCAGTAATGCCGAGAGAGGCCAGGAGTTGGCGTTGCCCATCGGCAGTGGCCCCGCCGTGGCTGCCCATCGCCGGGACGATGAAGGGCGTGGCCCCGGCCAGGCGCAGCCACTCCACCGCCGCCCGGGTGATCGGCACGATGTCACGGATGCCGCGGCTGCCGGCGGTTACAGCGATACGCATCCCCGGGGTAATGCGTGCGCGCAGGCCCAGGGCCTCCAGTTGCGCCCGCGTCACGCCGGGCACATCGGCCAGCGGTTGGGTCTCCCGGCGCTGCCGCACGCGGAAGAGGGGCGGCAACGGGACATCCGCGGGTATGTCGGGGAAGATAAACGTGAGTTGCATCTAGAAAATCGAGAGGTACCGCTCCACCTCCCACTGCGAGACATAGGCCCGGTAGCTCTCCCACTCCTGCTGCTTCGCGTCAACGAAGCGTTCATAGATGTAGGGGCCAAGAGCATTCTGGATCACCGTGTCATCACGCAGGGCGTCAAGCGCGCTGCCAAGGGAAGTGGGCAGCATCTCCAGGCCGTGGGCGCGCGGGTCTACGTGGAAGAGATCCTCTTCGGCAGCCTCGCGCAG
Source organism: uncultured Chloroflexales bacterium (assembly GCA_937918935.1). Classification (GTDB taxonomy): domain Bacteria; phylum Chloroflexota; class Chloroflexia; order Chloroflexales; family Chloroflexaceae; genus JACAEO01. The sequence continues at coordinate 7,488 of CAKZSI010000024.1, forward strand.
GGGCAGTTTGCGCCTGATCCCGTCGAGGCCGGCTGCCAGCATCACGGCGTAGGCCAGGTAGGGGTTGCAGGAGGGATCGGGGCAGCGCAGTTCGATGCGCGTGCTCTGTTCGCGCCCCGCGGTAACGCGCGGCACGCGCACCAGCGCCGAGCGGTTAGTGCGCCCCCAGGAGATGTACACCGGGGCCTCGAAGCCCGGCACCAGGCGCTTGTACGAGTTGACCAGGGGCGCCAGAACGATGCACATCCCGCGGGCGTGGGCCAGTAACCCGGCGATGAAATGGCGCGCCGTGGCCGAAAGACCATAGGGGTCGTTCGGATCGGCGAAGGCGTTGTGTCCGGTAACAATGTCAACCAGGCTCTGGTGCACGTGCATGCCGCTGCCGTTCACCTCGGCGATGGGCTTGGGCATAAAAGTGGCGTGCAGGCCATTGATCTGGGCGATAGCCTTCAACGCGACACGAGTGGTCACCGTCTGGTCGGCGGCCCGCAGCGCCTCGGCGTAGCGCAGGTCAATCTCGTGCTGGCCGGCGGCCACTTCGTGATGGGCCGCTTCCACGATAATATCGAGACTCTGGAGTGCGCGTACCATCTGGCGGCGAATGAGGGTCGCCAGATCGGTGGAGACATCGAAGTAGCCGGCGTGATCGTGGGGCAGAGGCAGGGTGCGGCCCTCGGCGTCGGTTTTGAAGAGGAAGAACTCGATCTCCGGCGCGACGTTGAAGGCGAAGCCCATCTCGCCGGCCTGCCGGGTGACGGCGGCGAGCACGTGGCGCGGGTCGCCGGCGAAGGGCTTGCCATCGGGCGTGTAGATATTGCAGATCAGGCGCGCGGTGGCCAGACCATCGTGCTGATCCCAGGGCACCAGGGCGTAGGTCGAGAGATCGGGCACCAGGTACATATCGCTCTCGACGATACGCGCAAACCCCTCGATTGACGACCCATCGAACCAGACGCCGTGGTCAAGGGCATCCGGCAGTTCGTGGATCGGGATGGTCACTGTTTTGACCATGCCGAGGATGTCGGTGAATTGGAGATTGACGAAGGCGACGCGCTGCTCCTCGGCGCGGCGCAGCAGCGCCTGGCGGGGATCGTCGCTCATAGGGGGTGGCTCCTCACTTGGCAGAACACCATACGTATTGTACCACGCCGGTTCGGGGGCATCCCGGCGTTTGCCCGGTCGAACCAGGGCTGGTGCAACGTCTTTGGGCTGAGCCCCAGACTCCACAAGTTGCGTTGGTATTGGCGGCGTAGCCGCCCGGGCCCTCCGCAGACGCGGACTTCGCCTCAGCCCCGCTGGTCGAACAGCCTGTTTGCTCCTGGCTGGTCTTGCGGTATACTCTCATCAGACAGGGGCGTGCACTGCGCGCCCCGCCAGGGTGATGTAGAGGTTTTCCTGGGAGGGTGTGGCCCTCCCTGACCCTCCCATCAGGCAAGGGGGCGGGTAAACCCGGTTTCCTCTCATCTCGGATTCTGCGTCTGTGGAGGAGTGAGCGATGTCTCAGGCCACCATCGGGGTGATCGGCGGCAGCGGGCTCTACGCAATGGAGGGCCTGGAAGACGTGGAGGAGGTGTCGCTGGAAACGCCCTTTGGGGCCCCCAGCGATGCCTTCGTCATTGGTACGCTCGGTGGTCGTCGGGTGGCGTTTCTGCCCCGCCACGGCCGCGGGCACCGGCTCAATCCCAGCGAGGTGCCCAGCCGTGCCAATGTCTACGCCTTCAAACAACTGGGGGTCCGGTACCTGATCTCGGTGAGTGCCGTCGGTTCCTTGCGGGAAGAGTACGCCCCGGGGCACGTGGTCGTTCCGGATCAACTCTTCGACCGCACCAGAGGCATCCGGCCGGCAACGTTCTTCGAGAACGGCGTGGTGGCCCACGTGAGCTTCGATAAGCCGTTCTGCCCCGGGCTGAGCCAGCGTCTCTACGCCGCGGCGAAGGCAGCCGGCGCGACCGTCCATCGCGGCGGCACCCTGGTGGTGATGGAGGGACCCGCGTTTTCCACGAAGGCCGAGAGTGAGGAGAACCGCCGCCGCGGTCACGCGCTGATTGGTATGACCGCCCTGCCTGAAGCTAAACTGGCCCGCGAGGCGGAGATTGCCTACGCCACCCTCGCCATGGTCACCGATTACGATGTCTGGCACCCCGATCACGACGCGGTCACTGTGGACGCGGTAGTGGCCGTGCTTCAGGCCAATGCCGTCCTGGCCCGGCGCATCGTGCGCAATGTTGTGGACCTGATCGGCGATGGCTTCGAGAGTCCCGCTCATAGCGCTCTCGCTACGGCGATCATTACCGACCGTTCGCGCATCCCTGCCGAGGCCCGCGAGCGCCTCAGGGTCATCGCGGGCAAGTATCTGGACGTATCATGACCGCGGAGGTGCGGATCATTCCTGTGCGTGGCGTCGGCGAGGTGCGCCCCGGCGACGACCTGGCACGACTGCTGCTTGCGGCCCTTGACGCCGCCGGGCAGACGTTCGCGCCCGGTGATGTGCTGGTCATCACCCAGAAGGTCGTATCGAAGGCCGAGGGCCGCCTGGTGGATCCCGCGCGGGTCGAGCCTTCGGCCTTCGCGCGCCAGGTCGCCGCCCAGGGCCGTAAGGACGCCGCGTACTACGAGGTGGTGCTGCGCGAGAGCCGGCGCATCGTCAAGATGGCCAGTGGCGTGCTGATCACCGAGACCCCCCACGGTCTGATCTGCGCCAATAGCGGTGTGGATGAGTCCAACGTGGCCGGCGGCCAGATCGTCTCGTTGTTGCCCCGGGATCCGGATGCGAGCGCCGCGCGGCTCCGCGCCGCCATCCGTGAGGCCACCGGGGTGACGGTGGCGGTGATCATCTCCGACACCTTCGGCCGTCCGTGGCGCGAGGGCCAGGTGAACGTGGCTATCGGCTGTGCCGGTATCGCGCCGCTGAACGATTACGCCGGCGTCAGCGACCCCTACGGCTACACCATGCAGGCCACGCTGATCGCCGTCGCCGATGAGTTGGCCAGCGCCGCCGAGCTGGTCATGGGGAAGATTGACGGCGTGCCCGCGGCGATTGTGCGCGGCTATGCCTACACCCTCAGCGAGGAGGCCACCGCCCGGCACCTGATCCGCGATCCGCGCTTCGATCTGTTTCGGTAACAATGGGGAACATGGACCTCTTCACCATCATCCGCGGACGGCGCTCGGTGCGGGCCTTTCGCCCCGACCCCCTCACCCGCGAGCAGATCAAGGCGGTGCTGGAGGCGGCCCGCTGGGCGCCCTCGCCTCACGGGCGCCAGCCCTGGCGCTTTGTCGTGCTCGCCACTCCCGAGGCCCGAACACGCCTGGCCGAGGCCATGGGCGTGACCTGGCGGCGACAACTGGCTCTCGATGGCCAGGACGCGGCCACCATCGAGACGCGCTTCCACAAATCGCGCCAGCGGATCATCGGCGCGCCGGTGGTGGTGCTCCTCTGCCTCTACCTGGAGGACCTCGATGTCTACCCCGACGCCGAACGGCAGGCTGCCGAGGTTACCATGGCCGTGCAGAGCCTCGGCTGCGCTGCCCAGAACATGCTCCTCGCCGCCTATGCCCTCGGCTTCGACGGCGGCTGGATGTGCGCGCCGCTCTTCTGCCAGGAGACGGTGCGCGCCGCGCTGGGCCTTGATGCCACCCTGCACCCCCACGCGCTGATCACCCTCGGCTATGCCGCGCAGGACCCGACGCGTCGTCCCCGGCGCTCCCTGGAGGAGCTGGTGGTGCGGTGGGAGTGATGAGATTTTGGATTGGCATACATGGCCTCCCGGTGAGACCCGGCGATGATGCGCATGCAGTCTATTCGACAGAAATCGGTATAACACTCTCCGCGATCGGCCCATGCAGGAATCCCTTATGTCCCGCGACATCCAACTGACTGAGCGCATGGCCGAGCAGATTGGCCTCTGGGACCGTTCTGGCGACCGTCGCGCGATCTTCCTGAACTGCTATGCGCGCATGACCGGCAATATGTTCGCCGCCGTTCAGACTGGACGTTTCCACGACCCGCTCTGGGTTACCGATCTCATCCACAATTTCGCCGCTTACTACTTCCAGGCCATTGCAGGCTATGAGAGCGCGGATCCGCTCCTCCCCACATCCTGGCGCGTGGCCTTCGACCGCACGGGCC
>CAKZSI010000025.1 GCA_937918935.1 uncultured Chloroflexales bacterium
CTGGAACGAACCCATGGCCCTTCGCACCCGCCGGCGCGCGACGCCGCGACACACGCTGCATGCCTCCGCCGTACCAGCCGGCTCTACGCCGTGTTGAGCCACGTTGGGGAGGCGGTGTTCCGCGCTTCCGGCCCGGACGAGTTGTTTGAGACGGTCTGCCGGATCGCCGTTGAGCAGGGTGTGTTCCCACTGGTCTGGATCGGGATGGCCGACCCGGTCACGGGAGAGGTCAGACCGGCAACTGCCGCTGGTCTAGCCGTGGCCTCCCTCACTGAGGTCAGGATCACCGTTCGCCCTGAGCCGGAAAGGGGCTGTCGGATGGGCCTTGCCCCTCCAGGACTCACCGATAAAGAAAAGCATCGCCAGAAACTGCTACAATAGAGGCAGGCGCCCGATAGGGCGCGTGGATTCGCGTCGAGAGCCTGCCAGCGGTGTACGACGATACCATTGCCGCCATTGCAACCCCTCCCGGCGAGGGTGGGGTGGGGATCGTGCGCATCAGCGGGGCCGAGGCCCGCGCCATTGCCGCGCGGATCTTCCGCCCGCTTCGCCCCGGTCCCCTGCGCCCCTATCGCCTGCGTTACGGCCACGTGGTCGATCCCGCCACCAACACCGTCATTGACGAGGTGCTGGTGGCCTTTATGCGCGCGCCGCACAGTTTCACCCGCGAGGATGTAGTGGAGATCTCCTGCCACGGCGGGCCGCAGCCGCTCCAGAGCGCCCTGGCGCTGGCGCTGGCCGCCGGGGCGCGCCTGGCCCGCCCCGGGGAGTTTACTCTGCGCGCCTTCCTCAACGGGCGCATCGATCTCTCACAGGCCGAGGCCACCCTCGACGTGATCCGCGCCCGCACCGCTGCCGGGTTGGCCCTGGCCCAGGCCCAACTGGGGGGCTGGCTCGCCGGCGAGGTGCGCAGTGTCCGCGCCGCCCTGCTGGAATGCCTGGCCTACGTCACCGTGGTGGTGGATTTTCCCGAAGACGAGGTCGAACCGCAGGACCTCGGCCCTTCACTGCGCGCGGGCCTGGCCACGGTGGAGCGCCTGCTGGCCGGGGCCGAGCAGGGCATCATCTACCGCCAGGGGGCGCGGGTGGCCATCGTGGGCCGGCCCAATGTCGGCAAGTCCAGCCTGCTCAACGCCCTGCTGCGCGCCGATCGGGCCATCGTCACACCCGTTCCCGGCACCACTCGCGACACCCTGGAAGAGACCGCCAACCTGGAGGGCATTCCGGTGACCCTGGTGGACACCGCAGGTATCCACGAGAGCGCCGATCCGGTCGAGCAACTCGGCATCGAGCGGGCGCGAGCGGCCCTCGACAGCGCCGATCTGGCCCTGCTGGTGTTTGACGCCGCACAACCCTTCACCCCCGGCGATGCCCAGATCGCCAGGCTTACGCTGGAGAAGCCGACCATCCTGGTGTGGAACAAGATCGACGACCGTTCCGCGGAGGATGGGCCGCCCGCGGCGCCCTTCGCCCATCCACGGCTTCTGAGCACTGTGTGTACCTCGGCGCGCACCGGCGCGGGCATCGCGGCGCTGGCTCGATCCGTGGCCGCCGCGCTCCTCGGCGGCGTACCGCCCGCCGCCGCCGAGGCCCGCCTGGTCAGCAACCCGCGCCACCGCGACGCCCTGCGCCGCGCCGAAGAGCACCTCCGCGCCGCCCTGGCCGGGTGGGAAGCCGGGCATCCCACTGACCTCATCGGCGGCGACCTGACCGCGGCCCTCAACGCCCTCGGCGAGATTACCGGCGAGACCGTCGGGGATGACCTGCTCGATGTGATTTTTTCGCGGTTCTGTATTGGGAAGTGATCTTCGATGTGAATATGGGGGAACCCGGTTTGCCCCCGCCCCTGCCGCTGGGGACGCCATGCAACCCGCCTCGCCGGTTGGAGGAGGGCGGGGAAACCGGGTTTCTCTGCGCCCCTTGCCTGCGGGAGCGCCTGGCGCTGCGCCTCTACAGGCGTTCCAGCCATGTGCGGAGGATCGCGGCCGTGGCTTCGGGCGCCTCGAGCATCGGCATGTGCCCGACGCCGGGCAGCAGGGTCAGTTCGGCGTCGAGCAGTGTGTGCAACTCGCGGGCCAGCTTCGGGGGCGTCATCCGGTCGGCCTCGCCGCAGATCACCAGTGCGGGGAGGCGCAGCGTTCCCAGGCGCGGGCGCGCGTCCCAGCCATCGCAGGCAATGAAATCGCCGCGCAGCACCGCCGGGTCGCACTGCCGGAACTCGGCGGCCGCCGGGGCGCGCAGGTGCGCCGCAGCCTCGGGGTAGATCCACTGGACCAGATGCTCAATGGCCACATCCGGGTTGGCGGCCAGCCCTTCGAGCAACTCCGGGGCCACCCGCAGGCGGGCGCTGGCGCCGATCAGCGCCAGTCCGCGCACCCGATCCGGCGCCGCCAGGGCCGCCTCCAGGGCCGCCGCCGCGCCCATCGAGTGACCGGCGAGCACGGCCCGGTCAAGCCCCAGCGCGTCAAGCAGGCGCAGGGCCAACTCGGCGTACCCGGCGATGGTGGTGTACCCCGGCGGCGCTGAGCGCCCGTGGCCGGGCAGATCGAGGGCGATCAGCCGCGCCGTGGCGCTCAGGGGCGCAAACAGTTCACCCCAGTGGCGATGCGTGCCCCCGGCCCCGTGGAGCAAAATGGCCGGCGTTCCCTGCCCGCGTTGAGCGTAAAAGATTCCGTCAATTTCAGCCATTTCACGTGATCCTGCGGGTCTTCCCGGCGTGAGGGATATGGGGCACCCGGGGTTACCCACACCCCTGCAACCTGCGCGGGGCGTGCCGGCGTGAGGGGTATGGGGAACCCGGGGTTCCCCCCGCCCCTGCAACCTGCGCGGGTCTTCCCGGCGTGAGGGATATGGGGCACCCGGGGTTCCCCCCGCCCCTGCAACCTGCGCCAGCGGGTCTCGGCGGTTGGAGGCATGGCGGGGAAAGCAGCTTTCCCCGCGCCCCTGTCCCCGGGGCCATCTGGCCGCCAGATTGCCGCCTGGAGGGGTGCAGGGCAACCCGCTTGCCCTGCACCCCCTGCCGCCAGCGCGCCCGGCTGTCTCCACCCTGGCTGGGGATGGGGCAGGCGGCTTGTCCCGCGCCCCCGCCTCGTAAGAAAATCTGGGAGGGCGACGCCCTCCCACGCCCCATCCCGCTGCGACAACGCCGGTTTCCTACCCCATCGCCTCATCGGCGGCGGCGGCCAGTTGGAAATCCTTCTCCGTCAACCCGCCGGCATCGTGGGTGGTTAACGCCAGCGTTACCTTGTTGTAGCGGATATCCACATCGGGATGATGGCCGGCAGCCTCGGCCAGAAAGCCGACCTGAACGACAAAGGCGATCGCCGCCGGGAAGGTCGGGAGTTTGTAGGTCTTGACAATCTCATCACCACGGCGCGTCCAGCCACTGAGTGTCTCCAGCCGCGCGGTAATCTCCGTCTCACTGAGCCGGGCCATGCCTCACTCCTTCCAGATGCCAGCCACTCGCGCGGTCCCGCCGCGCACCACCAGCGTGAATGTGGGGAAAGGGGGATTCCTGACGCCCTGGCCCACCAGGGTGTCAGGAGCGCCCCGCCGGTTGAAAGACGGCAAATCTGGTTTCCCCCTACCCCTGCCTGACAGTTGGGAGGACTTCACTCTTCGCAGCCCTCCCACCACCTGGACCTGCCGGTACGTGGAGAGTATACACGACATGGCGGAAGATGTTGCGGCTAATCCGGCGGGTGTGCGCCGAAACCTGGCGTGGCCGCTGGCCCACGGGCGTGATGGCATCCGCGCCGCGCATCCGGGCAGGTGGCCCGGCGGGTGGGTGTAGAGACGGCCCGCCGGGTCGTCTCTGGCTACCGTTGCAACGTCGGCATGAAGACCCGGGACGACGGTGACGGTGACGGCGATGGTGATGGCAATGGTGACGGCGTCGTGCCATCTTGCGGTGGATTGCCCAGCCAGAGGCGCCCGTAACCGAAGAGGGTGTCCCGGCCAGGAGGCCCGATGTCGATCGCCCGACCGGTCAAGAAAGAAGTGATCTGCGCGGGGCCATAGCTCGGAAAGGCGCCCCGCACCAGCGCGGCGGCCCCGGCCACGTGCGGCGTGGCCGACGACGTGCCATTGAACTGCTGGCCCGCGGTTGTGCCATAGGCGCGCGTGTCAACATTGGCAAAGGCTGCCAGGTCCGGTTTGATCTGGCCGCCGTTGAGCGTACCGCCGGGGCCATTGGTTGGCCCTTCCGAACTGTAGGGCTCCTGGGGGAAGGGGCTGCGCGAATCCAGCGCGGCCACGGTGATCGCCCCCGGCGCGTCGGCGAGATCACTGAGGCTCCGAGGTGGAGAGTTCAGACGCAGGGCAGGGGCGCCATCCATAAACAGGTCAAAGTTCACATCGGCGCGGGTAGCATTATAACGCCTAATGACGACTCCATAAGCGGTTGCGGCGCCGGAGGTCTCGGCTATCGCCACTTCGGTCGGTCGCTGGTTAGCATCGCCATTTTGATAGGCGTTGCCGCCAGTGCTGACGCTCTGCCACCCGCTACCGTTCCAGCGTACAATTGCGAAGTCATAATCCTGGTTCACCGGCGGGGTCCAGTTATCCCAGCGCAGAAAGGCCCTCAAGGCATAGCCGGAAGGAATCGCTGCACAGTCGCCCCCGGGTGTCGTTGCAATGCAGTTGATCTCGACGCCGGATGCAAACTCGTGGACCCCATTACTATTCGCGTCGGCGAAGATCCCGCCCCAGTGCCGCCGGCGCTCATTGCCGGCGGCGGTCACCCAGGTAATCCCGGCGTTGCGTGCTCGCGCGACTTCATCGGCCAGAAAGCCCGTGCCATCACCTGGCCCCAGGTTGTAGAAGCCGATTGAGCTAGAGATCACATTGATCCCGTTCTCGATGGCAAAGGTCACCGCGCGCTGCAGGTCGAGAGCCGTGTTAATACGCAGCAGGTACAGGCTGGCCTGAGGGGCCATATCGTACACGATCTCGGCGCAGGCGGTGCCGTGAGGAGTGCCGCCGCCGATATCGCCGGTCGAGGCGAAGTTCTGCGTCACCACACTTGCGGGCAGATCCGTGCCAAGTAGCGCAGTGTAGCCTTGAAAGCCGGCATCAATCACGGCGATGCGCACCCCGGCGCCGCGATAGCCGGCGTTGTGCCAGGGAGTGGCATTCGCGTGGGTCACGCCTACGGTGGTCAGTTGCCCGGCCTGCAGTTCGCTGGACGGCGTCAGGTAATCGGGTTGGCGCACGTAGGCGATTGCCGGATCATCGGCGAGGGTGCGCAGGGCGGCAATCGGGACCATGGCCTGGATCTGGGTGTTGTCCAGGCCAGTATAGACCACCAATCCGCCGGCGGCTTCAATCGCTTGTCGGGCGGCAGCAACGTTCACCTCATCCACTTCAGCGATCACTTCGACCCGATCGCCGTCAACCTTCAGCCCGACGGCCTCGGCCATGCTCGCCAGGGCCGCCCCGCTGGCGTCCCGGTCGGCGAGCATCGCCAGCGCCGAGTCGAGAGAGGCGTGTTGCGCCGGTTTAGTCCCCAACGCCGCGGCGGGGTCAAACCTGAAATGCGCGGGCTCGACAGTTGCTATCCCGGTCATATCGAGTTGCCCGGTCTGCTGGCCACCCTGGGCCAGGAGCTGAGCCGCCAGCCCCAGAACGAGTGCGAAAACCACCACCAGCCCGATCACACGTCTCCTCATCACCACCAGCAAGCGTGTCATCACCGTTCCTCCTCTTCTGGACGCTTATCGTAGATGTCTGGAGCACGGGGACCTCGGTAGGAGGGTATAGACTCTCATGCACATACACTACAGACGGGCACTGATGTTTTCGGGAGTGTTACCAGATTGCAAACGTCTATCGAGAGAGGGGCAAGAGGATTCGGAGGGTGTAGATTTGTCTGGCCCGTCCTGGCGCCAACACATCTGGAGCATTGGAACGTCGAACCATCTCTCAGGCACAGGAGATGGCAGCAGGGAGGCGAGGGGCCTGAGCCCATCATGATGCAGAAAACACCCTTCGCGCTTAAAAACGCTACCCGTGAGGCGTAAGGGAAACTTATTCTCGCACGCCTTCGTCAAGCGGCAGGGTGTGGGCGGGCTTCGCACACCCCGGAGAACCCATTCTGATCACGTCGTGCGGGACCTCCATGCTGCTGAGATAGCCGCTACACAAGGCTACGCCTCATTACCGTGCTGGCGCGGCCATGTCAGGGGGTCGCACGGCGGCAACATTGGGGTCATTTGCCAGGCGGCAAAGCTCGTTCGGGGGTACGAGCGCCTGCGCCAGTTGATCGGTCTGTGCAGTCACAGTGGCTCCGTACTGGTCAAAGTCCACCGGGGCGCCAAAGGTCACGAAGACGAGCGCCCGGCCCTGCTCATAGGGGATATTCGCTGCTGCCGCGAAGGCGGCGGGATCGCTCGCCGTTGCGAGGGCGTAGAGGATCGGATCAAGCCGCGGACAGGCCGCCGGCCCGCCTTTGCCCGCATCGCCAGCGGGAACACCGGTGATCTGTTCGGCGCCGGTCGGCGCCGTTGGCGCAACTGACGGCGATGGTGCTGCCGGTGCGCCAGCTTGTGGAACGCCCCCGCAACCTGCGTGTGCAAAGATCACAATACAGAGTGAAATAGCAATAACTATAAAGCGCATGTAAAATATTTTTAAAAATGTATGATATTACATAAGTTTAAAATCCAACATGCATCTTTATTGTATCTCGATATTCATCTCTGTCAATAGGCAAGTAGCAGGGCGTCAGGCAAGGCTGCGTGACGCAGCCTGTTGCGGACCCGTTGGAGGGAGGGGAGAGGGCGCAGCCCTCGGCGATACACTGGTTGCGCCCACCGCGCCTCCCCTCTCCTGGATACAGGAGGTTTCGCCCTCCCTGCGCCGCTCAACTCCACTGGCAAGCATGGGTGCTTTGACGTGCCACTTACCCTGAGCTATAATGCTCATGGGCCGGTAGCTCAGCGGTAGAGCACCTGACTTTTAATCAGAGGGTCGCGGGTTCGATCCCCGCCCGGCTCACCACTTGAGAAAGCCTGGTGTCGTTGCGGCACCAGGCTTCTTTTTTGCCGTTGACAGCCAGGTTGCCAGCCAGACTCCGGCTGACCGCCATGGACGACTGTGCATACCCGGAGAAAACAGGCCGGGTAGTTCTGCTTCGTGAGCGAGTTCGACGCCCGGCTGCATCGGTTGTGGTGCCAGTACAATGATACCCGGGAGGCTCTGGTGGAAGTGATCGGCTGAGCGGTGCATAGCCCTGGAGGGTGGAGATGCCACGCGTGGAGTCTTTCTACGGCCGGTCTCACGACGCAGGCGCTCATCTTGTCGGACCAGGGCTTGCAGGAGCTCCAGCACTTCGCGCATACGGCGAGTTAGCGATACTACCGCATACACGGGCATGATACCAATTTCACTTGAAACCTCCGCACGGAGCGTGGCGTCAAAGCGCGCCTGGATGCCTTGTGCGACAATCTGCAATCCAAAATCTGCAATCTGAAATCGTAGCCTAGTCCTCGTGCGCACCCGTCGCGCCATCGCCTTGCGTCGGGGGCTGCCAGGGCCAGCGGTGCTCGAGCTCAACCACAATCGACCAGCTCAGGAAAGTACGAATGAGCATTAGAATTGCCAGGAAGGCCACGTTTGCGAGGGTCGGCTCCAGGGCCAACGTGCGGATAACATCGGCAGCCACCAGCATCTCCAGGCCCAGCAGCAGCCCACGCCCGAGCCGCAGCTTAAACTCTTCGTAAAGCAGTTTCGGCTGAGCGCCGGTGAAGAAGCCACGTATGAAGATTGCGGTGCTCATCAGGGCCGCAACCATGATGATCGTCACCGCGAGCAACTCGAGCGCAATTGCCGCAACTTTAATCCACGCCAGCAGCTCCGTGACGATTCCGGCGGTCTGATACTCACCCATCGCACACCCTCCAGGAATCATGCCGTTGGTTGCCCGGCAATCCACTGCTCGGCCGCATCTAGCGCCGCCTGGAGCGCGTGGCCGACCCGGTCGTCCGCGATGAAGACATTGCGACGCCCCAGGGACTGCAACAGCCCCGTCCGCTCAAGCTGCACCTCGACCGAGGGTGCTACGCCTGACAGCATCAGGCGCCCCTCCTGTTGGCGCAACGCGTCTGCGTAGCGGGCGATCACCTCCAGAAAGGTGCTGCCCAGCTCGGTTTCGCCGCGCAGTACCAGGATCACCACGGCATTGCGTGAGCCGTCGGTCACTGCGGGGAGTTGGGCGTTGAACACCGGGGCGGCGGCAAAGAACAGGCTGCCGTAGGGCGCCAGAATGGTCACCTGGCGTCCGGGCAGCTCCGCCGGCGGATCAACCTCGACCGGGTACTGCCCCGGCTCCATGCGCAGCGCTACCACGCGCACCCGGTTCGACTGTTGGAAGACGTACAGCAGCACTGCCAGGCCTACACCCATCAGCACGGCGTACTGGAGCGGAAACAGCAGGCCGGCGATGAAGGTCAGCAACATCACGGTCTGCTGCACTGTCCCGGTCTTCCAGACCGTCACCACCTGGCCGAGCCGGAGTGTACGAAAGCCGATGATGATCAGCAGCCCCGCCAGGGCGGGCATGGCCATCAGGCCGACCAGCCACCCGAAGAGCAGGATGCCCAGGCCGATCACCACGCCGGCAACCATGTTGGCCAGGCGTGAGCGGGCGCCCGACCCGATCACCAGCGCCGTGGCCGACATCGAGGCTCCGACCGGCATGCCTTGAAGTACGCCGGCGGCTATGCCCGCCGCGCCCTGGCCCACGAAGTCGCCCGAGACGTCGGGGTAGCTGCCGTCGGGATTGGCGACCGACGCACTGATGCTCGCGCCCTGCACCAGCCCCACAAAGGCCAGCGAGAGCGCGGGGATGAGCAGCGCGGGCACGAGTGCCAGCGACGGCAGCACCGGTGTGGGGAGGGAACTGGGGATGGTAGCGATATCCCTGGCCAGGGCGATCTGGTCGGCGCCGACCAGCGGCACGATCAGCGAGACAAAGAACAGCGCGACCACCATGCCCAGCGCCTTAAGGCGGGTGCGTTCCAGGGTCAGGATCAGGATGACCGTGAGCATCCCCGCTGCCAGGGTGGGCACATGCACCTGATCCAGGTTGCGCAGCAGATCGAAGGTTCTGGCGACGCGGTTCGGCCCCGCGCTGTTGAAGCCGGTGAAGTTGTCGAGTTGGCCCAGGATAATCAGCAAGGCCACGGCGTTGACGAAGCCGACCATGACCGATTTCGGTACGAAGCGCACCAGCCGGCCGAGCTTGAGCAGCCCCGCCACGAGCATGAGCACCCCGGTGAGCACTGCCAGGGTGAAGAGCGGGACGTTGGGGTCGGGGGCCTGGGTCACCAGGGGTTCGCTGGCGACGATCAGGGCCATGGCACTGGTAGCCTGGACCGACATAAAGACCGAGCTGGTGAAGAGCGCGCCCGTGAACACGCCGGTCATGTAGCTGTAGAGGCCGTAGACCGGGTTGACCAGCGCGAGCAGGCCTGAGGCCAGCCCGTCGGGGATACTCTGGACGCCTAGCACCAGGCCGGCGCTGAGATCCTCACGCACGGTAGCACGGTTGAAGAACTGCCGGCGCAGGAAGGGGAGGTTCATGAGCGTCTCCGTGACAGGGGGGCTGGTAGTCGGTAAACGAAGTTTTTCGCTGAACCCCCAGCCCTTCCCCAACCCCTCACCGGTGTAGGGTTTTTCGAGGGAGGAGGGATTTCGGTATTCCAATGCGCTTACGGTCCTCACTCCCCTGCCCCCTCTCTCGTGCAGGGAGAGGGGGCAGGGGGGCGTCCCAATGCCCTAGAAAGCGAATGCGACGCGAGGATGTGTCGGAAAACCCTACACCTGAGAAGGGAGGCTGGGCGGGGGGCGGAAATGCCAGGCAAACTTCGTTCACAGACAACATTAGCCCCCAACGAGTTCCGGGAAAACCTGCCCCCAGTCGTGCTGCATACTCACCACCGTCCAGTCCTTGGCGCGGGCCATTTCCAGAGCCCGCTCGGCGCCGGCCGTGTAGGCGAACTCGCGCGTGGCGTCGTCGTGCAGCAGAAGGAGGCGCAGCGCCGGTAGCGAGGGGCTGCCGGCGAACTGCAGCATGTGCAAGTCGCCATTGGAGTTGCCGCAGGCGAGGATGGGGCGGCGACCGACGACATCCCAGATCTGGATGGGTTTGCCCGGCCCGTCGTTTACCACGTCGAGCTCGCCGCGCTGCACGATAGTCCCCACGCCGTCGCGCAACTCGTAGGCGTAAGCTACGGTGCCGCCGATCACCCGCTCCCGGGGAATGCCGTAGAGCAGCTCCGCGATGCCGCGGAGAAACTCGCGCCCGCTCCCCGAGACGATGTAGCAGGTGAAGCTGTGGTCCTCGAGGTAGCGCAGCAGTTCGAGCATCGGCTGGTAGACAACCTCGGCGTAGGGCCGGCCAGGGGTAGGATGTCGCTCCTGAGCTACGAAGGCCGCAGCCTCGGCCTCGACGTCCTCGACGGCACGGCCGTCGGCGAGGGCGAGGACGCCAGCAAGCACGAGTTGCACATCGGCGTCGTCGCCCTGGTAGTAGCGGGTGATCGCCCCACCCAGCCACGCATAATCCTTCTGGCACGCCGCCCGCCACGGTTGCCGCTCGCGCAGGGAGGGATCGTGCTCGGCCTGAGCTGCCAGCTTACGTAAGATGATGTCGAGTTGCGCGTATATTGGCTTCTCGCACCAGAGCGTGCCGTCATTGTCGAAGACGGCGATCCGCTCAGCGGGCGGCACGTAGCGCGGGCCAGCCTCGTCGGTGACGGCAGCTACGAAGGCGAGGATGGCCTGCCGGGTCGGTGTATCGTTCCAACTGGGGAGATGGTTAGCTTTCATGAGATGACGGTGGTGGAATGACACGCCAATGCTGGTACGGACGCAGCGCGCTGCGTCCGTATCTTCAGCGTGTCATGCCGTTAGTTCTTGCTCAGCGCCTGCTCCATCTTCTCCATCACCTGGTCGATGCTGAAGCTGGCCGCCTTCATGCGCGGTGGGAACTCACGGAAGGTGGCGAGGAACTGCTGTACGATGAACTCGTCGCAGAACGTGGAGGGCTGTGGGCCACGGGCTGCCGGCCGTAACCGGCGTGCCCGTGTTGGCGCTCGCGCTGAGTGCGAACATGCGCGCTCCTTGTGAGGGCTGATACCAGTTCCCGTTGCCCTGCCCGGACCGCCTGACGCCCTCACCACTCCTGGCTGAGCTCGGCGATGGCGGCATCGGCGGCGGCGGTAGCCTGCTGAAAGGCCTCGGTGGTGATCAGGTCGGCGTCAACCAGGGCGTCAATGGCCGCGGGGGCGTCGGCGTCGGTGAGCAGCCCCGCGACCACCAGGGCGCGCACCGCCTCGGCAGCGATGGCTGTGCGGAAGGTGTCCACGGCCTCCACAGTGGCGGCGGCCTGGGCGATCGCTGCCTGCTCCAGCTCCGCCGCCGCCTCCAGGGTGCTCAGCGTGTCGAGCAGCGCCGCGCCCCGCAGCGCTGCGGCCCGCTCCACGGCCACCTCGGCCTCGACGATCGCGTTCAGCTCGCGGCCCACCGCCAGCAGCGCGTCGCGGGTCACGAAGCCCTGTGCCACCATGCGTCCCCCGGCCTCGCGGATAGCCGTTCCCAGACCGATGGCCCAGGCGTGCTCGAGCAGCACTACGGCCGCAGCCGTACCGGGCGCCAGGTCGGCGGCCGCGGCGCGAATATCGTCGAGAGTGAGGCCAGGCCCCTGCTGCGGGCTTAGCATTGCGTCAAGCGACGTGGCCGGCTCGGGCTGCGACTCGACGGTCGCCTCCAGGCCGAGCAGCGGGTCGATCAGCGCGCCGAAGGTGCTCACGCTCCCGTCGGCCATGTCCTGCTCCTGAAGGCCGTGAACGGTGCCGTCGGCCTCTTTCATCACGAAGCGCAGGTCGATGACCCGGATCAGGCCATGGGCGCGTAGCTCATCCAGCTCGCGCAGGATCTGCCCCTTAAACTGGTCTACTCGATCGAAGGCGAAGGCGATGATCTGGATTGGTCCCGTTTGCATTGGAATACCCCTCATTGTTCGAGAGTGAGAATCAGGCAGTAGGCCGGGCCGCGGCGTTGGCGCGCGTGGTGTCGTAGCGTGCTGTTGCGGCCTTCATCCTACCGCCCGCCGTGGGCCATCATGTCGATCACGATCGTCACGGCCAGGATCAGCGCCTCGTTCTGGCCGGGCTCGACCGCCACGCCGTACATGTCGCGCACGCGGAACCACTTCTTCGAAACCTCGGCGATCTTGTGGTTGCCTTCGCCAATGATGTACTCGTGTTGGAGGATGTTGCCCTGCGCCTCGAGGTCGGGCCCGTCGCCGACCTTGACCGTCCAGCGGTCGCGCAGCGGCGTGATCAGCGCCTTGCGCACGATGGCCATGCGCTCGCCGTTCGGCCCCTCGATCTCCATCGTGTCACGCACGCGCAGCATGCGCTCCTGCACCCGGCACTGCACCTGGCCCTGGGCATCCTCGATGATCAGGGTACTGCGGATGCGCAGGGCCTTGCCGTCGACCTTGTAGGCGCGCCGGCCGTTGCTGTCCTCGATCCAGAAGTCGTCGCCGATGGCGACCATACGCTGGCGCACCTTGTAGCGCACCGCGTTGCCACGGCGGCCGAAGGTCTCCCGCTCATGCTGGCGCTGCTCGCGTGCCTGTTGTCGTTCCCGCATCGTTGTGTGTCCTTTCACTGGAGGCAAGGCGCAGCCTTGCCGCTGTGTGCTTCTGTGCTCTGCTTTGTTCTTCATCGTACTTGCTCCTGCCGCACCGCACACGCACCCGAAGTATAGTTTCTGGCTGATGCGTGTGGTCAGGCAGCGCTGGGCGCCGGAGGATGCTCATCACCTGTCCACATGGACGATCCATCCGTTCCTGGATGCCCTATACTGAGGAGGCTATGAAGCGGATAAGCGCGCACCTGCTCAGCTAGAGTACTACGAAACTGTCGCAGTGCCTGAGTATGACCTTCACCCGCGTGGTGCAGGGCGCGCTTGTCGGCACGATCCTGGCCGGCGGCGTGGCGGCAAGCGACGGCGGTTCGCCCGTGACCGCGACCATGAATCTGATGCTCGGCATGCTGCTCCGGATCGCCGCGTTCAAGAAATGGCACAGGGAAGCGGACCCTGACGAGCCATCGCTGAAGTGGATGCAGGCACTTGATCAGACCACGGCCCTTAAGGCCTCTGGCATGGGTGCATCAAAGCAGCCTGTTCAAGCGGCCCCGGCCTCAGCCGCGTTGAGGCCGGGGGGCTGCGCGGACGTCGCTGCGTTCGCTGGCATGAACTGACCTGGCGGCCGCCTCTATGCCTTTGCCGGCAGATAGAAGCCGGCCTCCCGAAGGAGTTGTTGTTCGTATGGCACTCTTGCGCAGAATCGCCGCCGGTGTTGTGTTTATCGTTGCGCTGATAACCTTCCTACTCTGTGTTACTGGTACGATCAGTGCCTGGATCGCCAAAGCCACCGTTGATGAAACGACGCTCGCACTGATCGATACTGTCACCGGCTACATCGATCTGACGGTCCAAACGATAGAGACGATTGATAGTAATGTTGCCGATGTAGAACAGAAGCTCAACGCGCTGCAACGCGCCCTGCCAGCCCTCCGCGCCGATCGGGCCAATGGGCCAGTGGCGCAACAGATCGAGCAGATCGTGAGCGATGAACTGCAACCTGCACTGGAACAACTCACGATCCGGGGTCAGCGCCTCCGTGACGGCCTGGAACGCTTAAACCAGGCAATCGAACAATTCAACCAGTTGCCCTTTCTGGAAATTCCGCCGCTTAGCGGTGCGCTGAACAGCCTTGACGAGCAACTCGCTGGCGCGCGCACGCAAAGCCAGTTGGTGCGTACGGCGCTCGAGCGCCGCGATAACGTGGTGCTTCAGTCCGCTGGCGAACGGATGGAACAACGCCTGGTTCAGGCGCGTAGCATCCTGGCCGAGAGCAGCGCACGCGCCGAGGCAACCCGGGCCGCGCTGCTTGATATTCGCGGGGCACTGTCCTTCTGGTCAACGGTGAGTACAACTGCCATCAGCGCACTGCTGGCAATCCTGGCCTTCGGCCAGCTCAGCCTGGCCGTCCACGCCTGGGGCTGGATGCGCGGCCGGCGAACCACCTGAGCCACTGGCGGGCCTGGCGACGGGGGAGGCTTCGCCTCCCCCGAAGGACTGTTTGTTCTGTTTTGGCGGCGAAGCCGCCAAAACAGAACAAGAAACTGGTACGCTGACCGGGGGTACGTCTATGCTAAACGGTGGTCGGGGCGCTACTGGTCGATGAGGGCCTGAAGAATCCTGGAACGACACCCCGCGCGAGTGTACCCGCACGAAGATCGTCCGGCGTGTGGCCCGGCGAGCGGGAAGTGCTGTCGAAGAACCGCCCTCTTGATCGGCACAAGCTGGATGATGGGGAGAGCTTGCCAGGCTGGGCAGACTACTTCTCGTGCGGGTGCAACCGCCTGAAGATGAGCCCTGACGCCCACGCTTCAACCGGGCATCCTCGCGCTCAGACCAGCCGTCAGTTGACAGCCAGGTGATGGCCCTCCCTTGAGCGGCAGTCCGTTAGCCTGCCACACAAGAGCGAAGCCTGAAGTTAGTGATGTTGTACGCTGCTGAACTTTTCTACTTGCAAGATCAGCAAGACTTTCCCTTTCAAAAAGCTGTACTGGTTACGGCAAGAGCCGTGGCCCAGAAGTGTTCTCATTTTCAAGCAAGATCGCTTATCCCACCAGGAAGGCATATAGTGCCAATCGAAAAGCAAGGGTTATTGCCAATCGATTCATCGGAAAGAGAGGCGTTTGTCACGGAATTAGTAAGATGGATTTTTGCTAACTCGATTGTTGAGGATCTGTTCTATTTGCTTCTGGATGACGGGCCTGTACCGCAAGAGAACAAAGTGGCCAGGTTCGACCACCACGATGATACCTGTTGCTGGTTTCTCAATCTTAGTGAAAGTGAATTTGCTATTCTTCAGGACGTTTGGCGCAAGAATGATCTGCCTGCGAACCTTTTCTATCCAGAGCAGGAAACGGTCTGTGTTCCGTATCCTGGAAATAGCCTGAAATCAAGGGTGTTACGGCTATCAGGCGTGCAGAAATGTTATACACCTATGCAATGGCAGAACATAGTGAATGGACGCGCGAGCCGTCAGTCAGTGCCCGGAACGCGGTCCCAACCACACAGCAGGCGTGGGAAGACGTGAAGGCCGCCGTTCGCCCAGTTGCGTTCGACGCTTGAACGCAGTACAGTCGCCACCGCCTCAAGCCTTGCGAAAGGCAAACCGGTGCGTTCAGGAATTGCCAGGGATGACCAGGTCAATGATGATGAGCCGAGCCGGCGCAAGGGTCGTGTCAGGGCCTGGCTCAGGGTGGCGCTCGGCAGCCTGGCTACTCTGTTCATCATCCAGGCCGGCCACGGCAAGCGGCTGCTGGCACCTGCTCGGCGAGACGCTCCCGGGCATTGTGTGCTCCGACCGCGCGTGCGCCAGGCACAGCCTTCCACCGCTCGGGCGGAAGGTTATGCCTGGCGCACCTGGTACGCAATCTGCGCGGGCGGGCCGAGGCCGCCGGCCTCCGGCAGGCCGAGGCGCTCGCGATCAGGTCATGATCCGTTCGACGTGGCGGGGTTCGCTTTGAGCCATGCCAGCGCCTCAGCGACGGTGTCGGTCACGGTGGCCATTTTCATCAACCGGGCGACGAGGATCGCCTCGACGATTTCATCGTCGCTGACCCCGGCCTGGCGCGCCTGCTTCACCCACATCAGGGTACATGTCTCTGACTGTAGTACGGACGCGACGCCGATGCCGATCAGCAGCTTGTACTTGAGCGGCACTGCCTGGAGAGCCTGATTGTCCATCGTCGCGTTCCGGATATCCATGTACATCCGGGCGCCCTCAGGCGAAATAGCCTGGAGGATCTGCATCGGACTCAACGTTGATTCCGCCTGCATTATGTTCTCCTTCGCTAATGTCCGTGACTGCTAACAACATGCTGGCGACGACGACGGCGCCATTTCTTCCTGAGTCGTCTCGCAGCCGCATGCGGGTTGAGCGGGGGTCAGTTCAATCCCAGCATCCGGTGCGGTGGTACATCCACATGACGTTTCTCCCGCGTCTGATGTCGCGAGGTTGGTTGGTGCCGGGGCCGGCTGCCGCAGGTACCGCTCTGCCAGCGCCAGCACCGAGCGTGCAGGCGATTCTTTGACCTGTTGCGCGATCTGTACTGCACGGTACATGTCCTCGTTTGACACCCCCAGCCGCCGTGCTTTGTCATAGTGAAAACGAAAACACGCTTCACAATTCGATGCAATCGCGGCGCCGATGGCGATCAGCTCTTCAACCTGCTCAGTAACCAGTTGCATGGTGCGTCTCCTTGCTACACGCCGTCCACGAATCTCCCTCATAGTATAAAGACGGAACAGGCAAACAAAAGACGCAACTTCAGCCACCCATGTCGCAGGAATCGGTCTGACATGTGTAATCGCTGAGCTGCCCACGATGGTCGAAGGTCAGCTCACAGCAGTCGTTGAGCAGCTTGCGCAATCGTTCACGCCCGCGCTGGATGCGAGATTTCGCACCAGAAAGAGATATCCCGTGCTTCCGGGCGACTTCAATCTGCGGGGTGTTCTGCAGGTCTGCAAGGATGATGGCTTCCCGATACGGCGCCGGCAGCCGTTCAAGCTGGCGCAACAGGCAGACCGACAGACTCGCACGGGTTTGCCGCACCACATCCGGTTCAGGCAGGGGCAGCCCTTCAGGTAGCACGGCACTCGGACGTATGGCCCGCACATGATCAAGAGCGACGTTGTGCGTGATCCGATAGACCCAGCTACGAACTTTACGTCCATCGTTGAGGGTGGGCAGCCCGACGTGGATCTTCAGGAACACCTCTTGCAGCAGATCGTCAATGGTCGCTTCATCAAAACCTCTACGCCTGAGAAAACGCCGCAACTCAGGGGCGTATGCCTGCCAGATAGACTCACTCGTATGTTCTAGATGCATTTGGCATAACTCCACCTAATTACATGTGCGGCGCGGAGACATAACTCTCCTGACCGCACACAGTACACGCGAACTGAATTGTGAGTTGAATGAGACGGCCCGGAGTGGTATTCCAGATACCTGAGACCAACCCGGCAATCACCGCTATGATGATAATAGTCTGGTAGTGAGTGCGGACAAACGCTGCGCCACGTTGGAGGTGTTGCATGTGTCCTTTCCAATCCGTTTGCACGTTTTAGCACAAATGTACGCTCGCAACACTCTGCCCAGATTATACTGGATGCAGATCTGCAGGACAAGGAGCGTGCGGGGTGATGGTTTGCACGCAACCTATGCGCTCGCGCCCCCGCTGGTAACGGTCGTGCACCTCCGGCGCCTGTGACGACGTTCGCGCTATGGCGGGCGCGGTAGCGGGCCGACGGGCCACCGCCACCGCGCGGGGTTGCGCTCCCGCGCCATCATGGGGGTGCCGGTGGGCAGAGGCGCGTGCTCTCTCGCACTATTCTTCCCCTATGTTATACTGACCTCGCTTTGCCCCAGTAGCTCAGCGGAGAGAGACGCCTGTGAAGATTTACAAAGCCCGCGCTCCGATGCGCATTGGCTTCTTTGGCGGCGGAACCGATGTCAGCCCCTACGCCGAGGAGTACGGCGGCAAGGTCCTCAACTGCACCATTAACCTCTACGTGCGCTGCATGCTCAGCCCGAGCGCCGAGCCGGGCCTGATCATCCGCTCGCTCGACCTGCAAGAGGTCAGCCGGCAGGTCAGTGGACGCGCCTGGGACGGGCGGCTGCCCCTGCCCCAGGCGGTGCTTGACGCCATACCCCACCTGCGCCCGGCCTTCACTCCCGAGCGCCCTGGCTACAAGATCACCATGTTCAGCGACGCGCCCCCCGGCAGCGGACTGGGCTCCTCGTCGGCCCTGGTGGTGAGCATGCTCAAACTGCTCTACGCCGTCGCCGGCGAGAGCTACGATCCCCACGAACTGGCCGAACTGGCCTACCGCATCGAACGCGCCGACCTGGGCATCCCCGGCGGGCGTCAGGACCAGTACGCCGCCGTCTTCGGCGGCATGTGCGTCTACCACTTCAGCGCCGGGCGAGTGATTGTCGAGCCGGTAGTGATGGATCCCACCGCCCTGCTCGAACTGGAGAGCTGCCTGATCATCGGCTACATCGGCGACCGGCAACTGCTACGCCGGCACCTGATGGAGGACCAGGTGCAGCGCCTGGTGAAAGGCGACACCCTGCGCTACCACGACGAGACCAAAGCTTTCGTCGACCAGGCCGCGCGCTACCTGCGCGAACTACGCATCGCCGATTTCGGGCGCCTGCTCCACGACGCCTGGGAGGTGAAGAAGGCCTTCTCGCCCCATATCGCCCCGCCGATCGTCGAAGAGGTCTACGCCCTGGCGTTGCGTCACGGCGCCTGGGGCGGCAAGATCACCGGCGCGGGCGGCGGGGGCTTCATGGTCTTCGCCTGCCCCTTTGACCGGCGGCTGGAGCTGGAGCGGGCCCTGACCGCCGCGGGAGTGGTGGTGCGGCCCTTCTCCTTCGTGTCCCACGGGGTGCAATCCTGGGCCGTCGAAGCCGCCCCCTCGGAGCGCGCCCTCACCAGTTGAAGTCTGGTTGATGCGCGGCTTGCATGCATTCGTTTGAGAGGGTACGTGTTTACCTTGCTCCCGGCAGCGTGGGCGGCGCGCTCGCACACCTCCACGAGGCAGCGCGGGCAACGTGCCCCCCACACCCTGAGGGTGGGGCTCGCTCCGCCCGGGAGCGCCGGCAGCCGGCCCGCGAACCCTTGCCGAGGATCAGGATGCCGGCGCTCCCAGGTTTGCGGAGTTACCCTCTTTTCACGGATCAACAGGGCCGTCTCAATTCGTGTGCGCCTGCATCCGGCCATCCTGGCTGACCGCGGCGGACAGCAGTTCAAGGATCGGGCGATTCAGGAAAACGTCCTGCCGATCTGGTTTAACTACGGAGCTGTCCTTACGCATCGCGCCCTGACCCTCGACGCGCCCTTACCCCGTCACTCCCTCCAGGCGGTCCTCCAGGTCGGCGTAGATGCCGCGCAGCCGTTCGAGGGTCTCTTCATCGGCCTCCCAGAAGCCCCGTTCGCAGGCTTCGAGCAGTCGGCGGGCCATCCCCGCCGTGGCGTGGGGGTTAAGCCGGGCCAGCCGCTCGCGCATGGCCTCGTCGAGCAGGTAGGTCTCGGCGACGCCCTGGTACACCCAGCCATCCACGGCGCTGGCAGTGGCGCTCCAGCCGTAGGTGTTGCTGACACGCACTTCGATCTCGTGTACGCCTTCGTAGCCATGGGCGAGCATGCCCTCGAACCACTTCGGGTTGAGTAGCTTGGCGCGGCTCTCCAGGCGCACCATCTGCTCCAGTGAGCGCACCCGCCCGCCGCTGGCCCCGCTGAGAGCCTCGACTTCGGCGACCATCACCGTAGGCCGCGCGCCGCGCAGGCGCTCCACGCTCTTGGTGACGCCGCCCAGGTATTCGTAGTAGTGATCAACGTCGGAGATGCCGGTCTCGACGCTGTCCACGTTCTGGAAGGTGGCTTCGACGGTGGCCAGTACCCCCTCCAGCAGGGGCCGCGCCTCGCGCCATTCGCCGCCGGGGGTCATCGCGAAGCCTTTGCGGTTCATGAAGACCTCGCCCAGCTCCTGGTCGTCCTGCCAGGTGCTTTGTTCGACCATGTGGTTGACGTTGGCTCCGTAGGAGCCAGGGGCGTTGGAGAAGACCCGCGCCGCGGCTTCTTCGAGGCGCACGCCCAGCGTCTCCGCCAGCGCCAGGGCGTGCTTGCGCACGAAGTTGGCCTCGCTCGGCTCATCGGCGCAGGCAGCGAGCCGGGCGGCCCTGTCAATGAGCATGGCCTGGTGGGCCATCAGGTCGCGGAAGATGCCGCTCACGGTGCAGATCACGTCCACCCGCGGGCGACCCAGTTCGGCCAGGGGGATGAGGGCGACATCGGCGATCTTGCCGAGTTCGTCGGTGACGGCGCGGGCGCCGATCAGGGCGAGGGCCTGGGCCACCCCTTCGCCGCTGGTCTTGATGTTGTCGGTGCCCCAGAGCACCATGGCCACCGTTTCGGGTAGCGCGCCCTGCTCGGCAGTGAGACGAGCCAGCAGTTCGCGCACGCAGGCGGCGCCTTCCGCCTGCGCGGCTTCGTTCGGCATGCGGTAGGGGTCGAGGCCGTGGAGGTTGCGCCCGGTGGGGACCACCGAGGGGTCGCGCACCACGTCGTTCCCGCCGGAGGGCGGGGTATAGCCGCCGGCGAGGGCGTTGAGCAGCCCGCGCACCTCGTTGTCGGTGCGCAGCCGGGCGAGCAGGTCTTGCAGGAAGTTCGCCAGGGGGGACAGTTCACCCGCGTCCACCCCCTCCAGTTCCAGTGGCCCGCCCTCCACCATGCGGCGCACAGCGGCGCGGCAGCGATCCTCGATCGCCCGCCACTGCTCCTGGGCCCGGGGGTCGCTGGCGATGGCGCGGCGCAGGGCGGCGTAGTCCAGGCCCATACTGGCGGCGACGCGCTCGGGGAGGGTCGGCGCACCGGCGACGGGGCGCTGGAAGGCCGCCACCAGGGTGAGAATGTCGGTCAACTCGTCGGCCTCGGGTGGCCGCCCCAGCACATGCAACCCGACCGGAATGAGACGCTGCTCGATCTCCAGGAGTGCGTGGCTCAGGCGGGCCAGGTGGGCCTCGGCGTCCTGGTTCCCGGTCTCGGCGCCGCTGGCGGCGCCCAGGCCCACCTGTTCTGCCAGGGCGTCAATGGTCTCCAGCAGGCCGGGATCGGGGCGCTGGCGGTACTGTTCGATGCTGTCCTTCAACTGGCGCAGACCCCTGTACAGCCCGGCGTGCTGCACCGGGGGCACCAGGTAACTGACCAGGGTGGCCGCGCCGCGCCGCTTGGCGATGGTGCCCTCGCTGGGGTTGTTGACGCAGTAGTAGTAGATGTTGGGCAGGCCGCCGAGGAGCCGGGCCGGCCAGCACGTCGGCCCCAGGCCGGCCTGTTTGCCGGGCATAAACTCCAGCGCGCCGTGCGTGCCGATGTGCACCACGGCATCGGCGGCGAAGACCCGGTCGATCCAGGTGTAGAACGCGGCGAAGCCATGGTGCGGGGCGGCGTCGCGGGCCATGAGCAGGCGCATGGGGTCGCGCTCGTAGCCGAAGGTGGGTTGTACGCCGATGAACACGTTGCCCAACTGGCGCCCCAGGATCTGGAAGCGCCGACCATCGCTCAACAGTTCGCCCGGCGCCGGTCCCCAGAAGGGTTCGATCTCGGTGTAGGCGGGGAAGAGCCGGCGGTACTCTTCGACGCTCAGATGGGCGGCGACGTTGGCGTCGGTGCCGTTGATCAGCGCGTTGCCTTCGACTACCATCTGGCGCAGGGCCTCGGCGCTGGCCGGCAGTTCGACCTGGTAGCCGGCGGCCTTCAGTTCGCCAAGCAGGCGATAGACGCTGGCGAACACGTCCAGGTAGGCGGCGGTGCCGATGCTGCCCATATTGGGGGGAAAGTTGAAGAGCACCAGGGCGATACGCTTCTCGGCGTTGGCCTTGCGGCGCAGGGCCACGCGGCGGGCCATGCGGTCAGCCAGGCGCTCGATCTGCTCGGGCACGGGCACGGCCACTCCGCTATCGCCCGAAGGTCCGCCATAAACCAGCGGTTCGGCGGCGCCTTCGAGTTCGGCCAGGGCCACGTTCATAGCAATGTGCAGCGGGTTCAGGCCGCGCTCATCGCGCCGCCACTCCTCGATGCGCTGGAAGACCAGAGGAATGGCCTGGAGGAAGGGAACATTGAGCACCTCGAGGGCCGCGCGGGCCTCCTCGGGGCGACTCTGGGCCATGCCGCCGGCCATGGCGAAGCCCGACGTCGTGAGCAGCAGATCGATCGTCGGCCTGCCGTGGGCATCCTTGAAGAACTCGAGGGCGGGCCGGTTATCCAGGGTGGCGGTGTAGGCAACGCGCGCCTCCAGCCCGCGCGCCTCCAGCGCGTGGACGAGGGCGCCCAGGTGGGCCACATTGTTGCTTAGGGTGATCACCCGCAGCGAGAGCAGCCCCACCACCCCCCGGTCGAGCCGCAGGCGGCGTTTGCGCTGCCACTTCTCGTAGCTCTTCAGGTCGGCGAAGGGCGCCGGCGCGTCGGGATGCCAGAGGGCCACGTCAGGGTAGAGATCGGCGTCGCGGACAGGCAGGCGGCCGTGCAGTTCGGGCACGTAGCGCTCGCCGATCATGCAAAGCATGCGTTGCAGGTTCTCGGGGCTGTTGTTGACCCAGTACTGGTGCAGGCTGATGAAGCTGTGCAGGTCGCGGAAGCGCCCGGGCAGAAACTTCAGGATCTTCGTCAGCCCCTTGACCATGGCAAGCTGGCGCGACACCTCGCCGTGGCCGTGCTTCGGCTTGAGGGCCTGCATGATCCCATCGTGACCGCCTTCGGCGCTCTGGCTGCCAAGGGTGAACTTACCCATGCGCGTCAGCCGCGCCAGGGTGGGATTGCTCATAATCACGGCGACCGGGCAGGTGGCACTGGCCAGGATAGGCTCCAGCGGGCGCACATAGGCCTCGCCGAAGAGCATCGCGCCGAGCACAAAATCGGCGCGGGCCACTTCGTCTTTCACCTCGGCGAGCCGGGCCGGGTCGGCCAGATCTGCGCCGGTGTAGACGTTGATGGTGACCGGCACGCCATGGTCGCGCTGAATGGCGGCGGCGGCCGCCCGCAGCCCGACGGTGTAATTATCCTGGGTCGTGAGCACGACGATTCGCATTGCTGCCTCCTTGCCTGCGCAGCGAGCCGGCATTCGGGGCCGGATACCGGCGATCGTACACCCGTGCCGCGCCGCGTCGGGGGAGGGTGTCTTCACGCCGGGTAAGAAAAGCGCAACCACAGGGCGGGCACGGGCCAGCGGGGGGCTGCGCCGCGCCCCGCGCGGGGAGGTTGCTCCCGAGGACGGCGGGGGGTGGGTGTCGCCGCAGGGCGGATTAATCGGCGTTGTCGGGTCACCCCGGTCAGATGTGCCCTTGCGAAGAAGCCCCTGCGGGCCTTCCATGGACTCAGCCAGGGCTTCAGCCGCAGTGTTCGACTACAATGATCCTTGCGGCGGCATCGCGCGCTGCAGGCCAAGGTTGCGCCATTCGGCGGCCTCCTGCCGGGGTGTTTGCATATACCCGCAGGGGGTACCTTTCATCACGTATCGCTCTTGTGCGGTATGGTATACTATCTTTGTGCCATCTGTAGGGGGGTATGTCCCGCTGCGTGTTTGCGAGGAGGGGTTTGCATGCACAACAAGGTTGTCATTATCGGCTCGGGTCCCGCGGGCCTGACCGCCGCTCTGTATGCCGCGCGCGCCAATCTGGAGCCGCTGGTGGTGCGCGGGTTGCAGCCCGGCGGTCTGATCGCCACCACCGCTGAAGTCGAGAATTATCCGGGCTTCGTTGAGGGCATCGGTGGCTTTGAACTCGCCGACAACATGGAGAAGCAGGCCGCCCGCTTCGGGGCCCGCTTTCTGGATACCCTGGTGACACGGGTTGACGCCGGGCGGCGCCCCTTCGTCCTCACCACTGACGATGGTCAGCAGCTCACCGCCGATACGCTCATCGTCTCCACCGGCGCCTCGCCGCGCAAACTCGGCGTCCCCGGCGAGGAGCGCCTGGCCAACCGCGGCGTGAGCTACTGCGCCACCTGTGACGGCTTCTTCTTCCGCGGCAAGAAGGTGGTGGTGGTCGGCGGCGGCAATAGCGCCCTTGACGAGGGCCTGTTCCTCACCCGCTACGTCAGCGAGTTGATCATCGTCCACCGCCGCGACGCGCTCCGCGCCGATCCCATTTTGCAGGAGCGCGCCTTCAGTAATGAGAAGATCCGTTTTATCTGGGACAGCACCGTCGAGGAGATCCTTGGCGAGGACCGGGTGAGCGCCGTGCGCATCCGCAACCTCAAGACCGGCGAGACCAGCGAACTGGCCGCCGATGGAGTCTTCCCCTACATTGGCCACGTGCCCAACACGAAGCTCTTCGAGGGCATTCTGACGCTGGACGAGCAGGGCTACATTGTGACCGACGGGCGGCAGCGCACCAATGTGCCCGGCATTTTCGCCGCTGGCGACGTGGTGGACCATATCTACCGCCAGGCGATCACTGCCGCCGGCGAGGGCTGCAAGGCGGCCATGGAGGCCACCTGGTACCTCGCCGAGCAGGAGCATGCCGCGAAGAAGGCCGCCCACGCCGAGACCGTCTCGTCGTAACGAGCCGGTAGGGAACTTAAGGCTTGTAGCGGAGGGGCTGGGAGGGCGTGGCCCTCCCAGAAACACACCTTCTTGCCCCCGAAGGGGTGTGGGCACACCCGGTTCCCCCAGATCCCTACATCCCCGCCACCGTCTGCACCCGGCTGATCACCCCCAGGATGAGGTTCGGAAACAGCCCCACGACGATCAGCGGCACGACCGCCACCACCACCGCGGCCATGATGGCCGGTGGCGCCGGCAGGGGTGTTTCGCTCGGCGGTGGAGCGATGAACATGGCCCTGAGCAGCCGCAGGTAGTAGTACAGGCTGATCAGCGTGGTGATCACCGCCACTACCACCAGCCAGCGCGCCCCCCCCTGCCAGGCGGCCATGAAGACGTAGAACTTGGCGAAGAAGCCTGCCAGGGGTGGGATGCCCGCCAGCGAGAGGATGCACAGCGTGAACAGGGTGGCCAGGCCCAGGTTCCGCCGCGCCAGGCCGTTGAGATCGGCGATTTCGTCGCCCCCGACGATCAGGTTGATCGCCGCCAGCGCCCCGAAGGCCCCCAGGTTGGTGAGGGTATAGACCACCAGGTAGTACAGCAGCGCCGCCGCGCCCTGGTCGCGGTCGAAGGGCTGCGGCGCCGCCCAGGCCACCAGCGCCAGCAGCACGAAGCCGGCGTGGGCCACGCTCGACCAGGCCAGCAGGCGCTTGGCGTTCGTCTGCGGCAGGGCCGCCAGGTTGCCCACTACCACCGTGAGCAGCGCCAGGAAGGCCACCAGACTCGTCCAGCCTCCCAGGTCGGCCAGGCTGGCTCCGCCGCTGAGCGCGGGGAAGGCCGTGGTGAGCAGACGCAGGAGCAGGATGAAGCCGGCCGCTTTTGAGGCCGTGGAGATAAAGGCCGTGATCGGCGTCGGCGCGCCCTGGTACACGTCGGGCGCCCAGCCGTGGAACGGCACCGCCGCCACTTTGTAGCCCACCCCGGCAATCACAAAGACCATCCCCAGCGTCAGCAGCGTGGAGCCGGCGCCGGCGTCGCTGGCCAGTTGGGCGACGCGCCCGAACTGCGTCAGGTCATTGGCCGTCACATTGCCCGCCAGGGCGCTGGCCGCGTAACCGTAGGCCAGGCTCATCCCGTAGAGCAGGATGCCCGATGACATCGCCCCGAAGAGAAAGTACTTCATCCCCGCCTCGGACGAGCGCGCGTCGTTGCGGAAGTAGCCCGCCAGAATGTAAAGTGGAATGCTCGTAAGTTCCACCGCCAGGTAGGCCATGATGAACTCGGTGGCCCCGGCCATCAGGCACATGCCCAGGGTAGAGAAGAGGATCAAAGCGTAGAACTCGGCCGGATGGGCGCTCGGGCGGTAGTCCAGGCACAGCAAGCTGGCGATGAAGGCCGCGCCGATGAAGGTCAGCCGGGCGATCATGGTCAGGTGGTCGGTGGCGAAGGCGCCGGTGACCGGCTCGCCGCCGGGGCCGCCGCTCTGCAGGTTGCGCAGGATGGTGAGTAGCCAGTCGAGCACCGCGTTGCCGACCGGCCCCTGCGGGGCGCGGGTGCCGGGCACATAGGCGCTCTGCAACAGGGCGATGACGAACACCAGCCCCAGCCCGATCGCCGTCAGCGAGGCCGAGGAGCGTACTCGCTCCAGTTGCGCCTCGGGGGTGCGGCCCCATTTCTCGAAGATGTCCGAGCCCAGCACCAGCAGCGCCAGCACCAGCAGCAGGATCTCCGGCAGCAGCCGCGGGATGTCGGTGATCTGAAACACCGGTCACTCCTTAGGATAACCTCTTCGGGAGGTTCTGGGAGGGCGCGGACCTCCACGAGGAACGCTTGTGCCCTGCTCATCTGGGGGCGGGTGGGGAACCCGGGTGTCCCACCCGCCTCTGCCTGCCGGGAGGGCGTGGCCCTTCCAGAACGGCATCGGACACCCAGAGTATCCGGACAGGCGCCTATCGCCCCGCCACCACCACCCCCGTCAATTGTGCCACCACCGGCTCCACCCCGGTGCTGATCAACTCGGTGAGGATGGCCGGGTAGATGCCCACCACCACCAGGATCACCGCCAGGATGATCGCGCCAGTTCGCTCCTGCCAGGTGAGCGCAGGCAGTTTGAAGAACTCGGGGTTCTTCACCTCCCCATCGAAGGTGGCCCAGACCGCGCGGAGAATGTACGCTCCGGTGACGGGGATGGAGATGGCGGCGATCACCGCGATCAGCGGGTAGCGTTCCCACACGCCCAGGAAGATGGTGAACTCCGCCCAGAAGCCGGCCAGCCCGGGCATACCCATGGACGACAGGCCGCCGAGGATGAACATCCACGCCGCGAAGGGCATCACCTTGCGCAGGCCGCCGAGTTCGGGCAACTGGCGCGTGTGGGTGCGTTCGTAGATCATGCGCCCGACCACGGCAAAGAACAGCGCCGTCATGATGCCGTGGGCGAACATCTGCAACACCGCGCCGGTCATCGCCAACTGGGTGGCCGCGGCCAGGCCCATCAGCACCAGGCCCATGTGGCTCACCGACGAGTAGCCGATGATGAACTTGGCGTCACGCTGGGCCATGGCGATCGTCGCCCCGTACACGACGTTGAAGATGGTCAGCACGGCGATAATCGGCAGCCAGAGATTCGCCCCCACCGGCATCAGCCACATCGCCGCGCGAATGCAGCCATAGGCCCCCAGCTTCATCAGCACGCCGGCGTGGAGCATGCTCACCGCCGTGGGCGCCGCCACGTGTCCGGTGGGGCTCCAGGTGTGGAAGGGGAACATGCCCGCCAGCACAGCGAAACCCGCGAACATCGGCAGGAAGAAGATGCGCTGCAGGTCGCCCGCCAGGGTCACGCTACGCGAGAGGACGATCATGTCGAAGGTGCGCAGCCCCGAGCCGAAGTACAGCCCGAGCATGCCGATGATCGCCAGGGCGCTCCCGGCCATGAGGAACAGGGTGAGCTTCATCGCCCCGTACTCTTTGCGCGTGCTGCCCCAGACGCCGATCAGCAAATACATCGGCAGCACCGCCAGTTCGTAGAAGACGAAGAAGAGGAACAGGTCGAGAGCGACGAACACCCCGTACACTCCGGTGGTCAGCAACAGCAGCAGCACCCAGTACTCTTTGACCCGCTCCTCGATGTTCCAGCTCATCAGCGCGCCGGTAAAGATCACCACGCCGTTGAGCACCAGCATCGGCAGGCTGATCCCGTCCACTCCCAGCAGATAGGAGATGCCCAGTTGCGGCATCCACTCCAGCCGCTCGATGAACTGGAAGCCGCCCCGGATCGGGTCGTAGGCCAGCCAGACCAGCAGGGAGAGCACGAGAGAGAGCAGGGCGAAGATCGCCCCCGTCCAGCGCATGGCCTCGGCGTGGCGTCTGGGGGTGAGCGCGATGATGGCGGCAGGCACGACCGTGCTGAGCCAGATCAGGCTCAACCAGGGGATGGTGGTCGGAAGCGTGAACAGGCCCATAACTGCTTTCAAGGGAGCGCGCGCTCCCGCTATGGGCGCGGCGCGCCCGCGCCTACGGTCAACTCAGCACCCGCTGAAACACGGCGACGAGCTGGGTGGCGGTGGTGTTCGCCAGGCTCATCAACGGCCCGGGATAGACGCCGATCAGCAGCAGCAGCGACAGCAGCGGCATCATCGTCCAGAACTCGGCTGGCCGCAGGTCGGTTAGGCCCTTCCAGCGCTCGTTCAGCGGCCCCAGGAAGAGGCGCTGGAACATCAACAGCAGCGCCAGGGCGGTGACGATCAGCCCGATGGTCGCCAGGGCAGTGAAGAACGGCAGGGTTGCCCATGCCCCGCGGAAGATGAAGAACTCCCCCACGAAGCCGGCCAGCCCCGGCAGGCCCAGGTTGGCGAACATGGCCGTGCCCATCACCCCGGCGAAGGTCGGCGCGATCACCCGCAGCCCGCCGAAATCGTTGAGGCTCCAGGTGTCTGTCCGGGCGTGCAGCGCGCCGGCGAGGTAGAACAGGGCCGCTGTGGAGAGGCCGTGGGCCACCAGTTGCACCATCACGCCGTTGAGGGCGATGGCGCGGCTGTCCTGGGCTGCGCCGCCGGGCAGCGCCGCGGCGGCGGCGATGCCGAGCATGACGTAGCCCATGTGGTTGATGGAGGTGTAGGCGATCAGCCGCTTGAGGTCGCCGCCCACGTTGGCCAGGGCGCCAAATGCGCCGGCAACGATCCCCACCAGGGCCAGGGCGCCCATCACCGGCGCGAAGTACTGGCTGGCGTCGGGTACGAAGGGCAGCATGATCCGCAGCATGCCATAGGCCCCCATCTTGCTCATCACTGCGCTGAGAAGGATGCTGCCTGCCACGGGGGCCTCGGCGTAGGCGTCGGGCAGCCAGGTGTGGAAGGGCCACACCGCCAGTTTGATGGCGAAGGCGATGAAGATCGCCCAGAAGGCGATGCTGGTGTAGAGCAGCGGGTAGCGCCCCAGCGCGTTTGCCACGCCGAGTTGCTCCATGTAGGCGAAGAGGATGTCGCGGAACGTGCCCGTCACTCCCTCCACCGGCAGGCCCAGGCCCAGCCGCCCCAGGGCGATCAGGTCAAAGGTGGGAAAGCCTGCCTGCCGCACTGACAGGTAAATGACCTGGAAGAGGAGCAGCATGCCGATTGAGCCGGCCATGGTGTAAACAAAAAACTTGAATGCGGCATAGCGCCGGTTCTCTCGCCCCCAGAGCTGGATGAGGAAGTAGGCCGGCACCAGGCTGAACTCCCAGAAGATGAAGAAGAAGAAAAAGTCCAGGGCCACGAAGAAGCCCAGCATCGCCGTCTGGAGCAGCAGCAGCAGGGCGTAGTGGGCCTTCACCCGGTCGCTGAGCCGCCACGAGGCCAGCATGGCCACCGGGGCGATTACCGTCGTCAGCAGTACCAGGGGCAGGCTCAACCCGTCCACCCCCAGGAAGTAGTCCACTCGGATGGCCTGGATCCAGGGGATCTTCTCTACCAGTTGCACCGCCCCCTGGCCCCCGGCGCTGGCCGTGGGGTCAAAGCGCGACCAGACCACCAGGGCGATCGCCAGAGGCACGCCCGTCCACGCCGTCGCGCCCAGGCGCACCACCCGGTCGTCCAGACGCAGGGCGGCGGACAGTCCCACCAGCAGGATGCCCACCAGTGGCGAGAGCACCAGCAGCGTCAGCCACGGTACGCCATCGGGTGAAGGGATCAGGTATGCGGGCAGATCCATAGATGCGTTCCTGCTATGAAGATGGGGAAACCGGGTTTCCCCGCGACCCTGCCTGCCAGGGTGGAGAGAGGACGGGGACCCTGGCTTTCCCCGTCACCCATCTTACCGCCGCAACACATACAGATAAAACACCGCCAGCACCACTACCCCGGCGAAGACGTAGCCTACATAATCCTGGGCCTTGCCGGTCTGCGCGCGGCGGGTATTTTTGCCCGTCGCCACCGTGCCGCCGGCCAGGGCGTCGGGGCCGTCGTTGAACAGCGTATCGTCCACGATGAAGTTGAAGCGCCCCACGAACAGGGTGATCTGGCCGATGCCGTCAATGACGCGGTTGAGGATCTGGTCAATGAAGGCCCAGAACAGGGCCAGCACCGCCACCAGGCGCCCAAAACTGGCCTGGTAGAATTCGTCCATCCGGTACTTCTCGTGGAGCAAGCGGAACAGCCCCGGCGCGCGCGTTGCCAGGGGGTCGCCGTCGCTGGCGCGGGCGAAGGCCCCGGCGTAGAACGTCCACCCCGCTGCGATGCCGCCCAGGGCCACCAGCAACGAGATGCCCGCCACCAGCGGGCTGAAGGGCAGCGCCTCCTGGCCCCACAGCTCGCTCAACCAGTGGCCGCCGGGGATGGCGAAGGGCAGATTGAAGAAGCCTGCTGTCACCGCGAAGGCGGCCAGCACCACCAGCGCGGCGGTCATCGTCGGATCCTCGTGCCAGTGGATGCCATGGCGCTTCTCGTGTTCATCGTGGTGCTCATCGGCGTGATGCGTGGCCTTGCGGGGCGCCTCGGGGTTGTGGAACACCACTGGCTGTTCGCCGCGAAAGTTCCCGAAGAACACCAGGCGCCACTGGCGGGTCATGTAGAAGGCGGTGAGGAACGCCGCGACAACCAGTACGCTGAAGACGATCCAGTGCCCGCCCTTGAAGGCATCGGCCAGGATCTCGTCCTTGCTCCAGAACCCGGCGAAGGGAACCACGCCGGCCAGGGCCAGGTAGCCCGCGGTGTAGGTCCAGAAGGTCCAGGGCAAATGGGCGCGCAGCCCGCCCATGTTGCGAATGTCCTGGGCGGTCTGCTGGGCGGCGTACTCGTCCTGGTGATGGAGGCGCTCGATGGCCGGGGTGGCTTCCATGGCGTGGATGACCGAGCCGGAGCCGAGGAACAGCAGGGCCTTGAAGAAGGCGTGGGTCAGGAGGTGGAACAGCGCGGCGACCCAGCCGCCAATGCCCAGGGCCGCAACCATAAAGCCCAGTTGCGAGAGCGTCGAGTAGGCCAGAATGCGCTTGATGTCGTACTGTGCCACGGCGATGGTCGCGGCGAAGAAGGCCGTGAAGGCTCCGATGAAGGCCACCACCGCCAGGGCCGCGCCGCCGTCGGCCAGGAAGATCGGGTAGGTGCGCGCCACCAGGAACACGCCCGCTGCCACCATCGTGGCCGCGTGGATCAGCGCCGACACCGGCGTCGGACCTTCCATCGCGTCGGGCAGCCAGACGTGCAGAGGGAACTGGGCCGATTTGCCGATGGTGCCGCAGAAGAGCAGCAGGGCGATGCCCGTGGCGTGGCTCAGGCCGAAGAAGCCCCGCTCGGCGCCGATGCGCTCCAGAAACGCCGGGTTGAAGATCTCCCCCTCCTTGACCCCCAGGGTCAGACTGCCGGCCTGTGTATAGAGGTAAACCAGGCCCAGTAGCATCAGCACATCGCCGATGCGGGTGACGATGAAGGCCTTGACCGCCGCGCGGTAGGCCTGCGGGCGTTCGTAGAGGAAGCCGATCAGCAGGTAGGAGCAGAGGCCCATGATCTCCCAGGCCATAAAGAAGAGCAGGAGATTATCGGCCATGCTCATCAGCAGCATCGCCGCGGTGAAGAGCGAGATGAAGCTGAAGAAGCGGCTCTGGCGGGCATTGGCGGCCATGTAGCCCAGGGAGAAGAGGTGGATGCAGGTCGAGGTGATCGTCACCATCGCCAGTATGGCCGCCACGGGGGTGTCCACGTAGAGGCCCATCGTGAACACGCTGCTCCCGGTGGGCGCCCAGGTAATGCGTTGCACCAGGTTCGGCTCGGGAAAGGCGAAGGCCCCGTGCTTCTCCCCCATGCCGTGCTCTTTAGCGGCGCCGTGCTCCTCCGCGCCGTGGCTTTCGGCCAGGCTCACCACCTGCCCCTCGCGCAGCGCCAGCCCCTGGGCCGTCGCGGCGAGCAGTCCCACCGCCAGGACCGTCGCCAGCAGCATAAGAGCGATGGCCGTCCAGCCGCTGGCGGGCTTGCTGTGGCGCAGGGGCGTAAAGGTGATCAACGCGCAGCCGAGCAACGGCAGCGCCGGGATGAGCCAGGCCAGTTGGAGAAAGAGAGCCATGCGCCATCCTCACATCGGTTCAACGGGTACGTGTTCAGATCTACTGGTCTGTAAAGCAAGTTTCCTGGCATGTCCGCCCCCCTCCCGG
This sequence comes from uncultured Chloroflexales bacterium, assembly GCA_937918935.1. GTDB lineage: Bacteria > Chloroflexota > Chloroflexia > Chloroflexales > Chloroflexaceae > JACAEO01. The sequence goes on from CAKZSI010000025.1 coordinate 31,814, forward strand.
CGGGAGGGGGTTGGTTACGCCTCACCCCTTCAACGAATCCACCGCATCGGCATTGACGGTGAGCCAGTTGCGGTAAATGGCGATGACCATCGCCAGGCCCACGGCAGCTTCGGCGGCGGCGACGCAGATGATGAAGATGGCGAAGGTCTGCCCGGTGATGAAGCGCGGTTCCAGGTAGCGCCAGAAGGCCACCAGATTGATATTCACCGCGTTGAGCATCAGTTCGACGCCCATGAGCACCCCGACCAGGTTGCGCCGTGAAAGGGCCCCAAACAGACCGATGCAGAACAGGGCCCCGGCGACGACGAGCACCGCCTCGAGTGGAACTGCGGCCGTCATTGCTGCACCTCCCCTTCACTGATCGGCGTGGCCCGGGGCGCGGGCGCCGGTTCGCCCACCGGGGCCTCTACCGGGGGCGGTTGGGCCAGGCGCTTGCGAAGTTCGTGCTCCTCGGCCAGGGTAAGCACGCGGCGGCGCCGGGCGCGCTCCTCGAAGGCGATCACGATCGCCCCGATCAGCGCCACAGTGAGCAGCACGCCGGCCACCTGGAACTGCAACAGAAACTCGTAGACGAAGGCCCGCCCCAGTTCGGCCACCCCGGCCAGCGGCTCAGGCGTGCCGGGAGGTCCGGGCGGCGCGGGGAGGTTCCAGGAATGCGAGATGACAGTTGGGACGATGGCGACGGCGAAGAGCAGCGCGCTGATCGCCGCGGTGAGCCAGAGGCGCCAGCCGCCCACCAGTTGCCGCACCCCCTCGCCGGTCACCTGCCGCGTCAGCATGATCGCGAACAGAATGAGAATGGAGATTGCCCCGACGTACACCAGCACCTGCACGACAGCCAGGAACTCCGCCTCGAGCAGCAGGTACAGCGCGCCGACGCCGAAGAAGCAGGCGATCAGCCACAGGGCCGCGTGAATGACGTTGCGCACCGTCACCACCATCACCGCCGCGCCAACGACCAGGGCCGCGATCAGCCCGAAGATGATCTGGATGACCGTTGCCATAGCCCCCCTACCGCAGCGTGGCGGTCAGCGTGTCGCGGTACTCATCGAGGTCAATCCGGCCCTGCTCGGCCTGCGCGGCGGTAAAGATGCGCGCGAGCGCGATGTAGGCGCCGACGTTCACCGCCAGGGTCACGACGAAAGCTACCCCCCAGCGCAGGATGGGCGCCCAGTTCTGGGTAAAGGTGATGCCCTGCTCCGGTCCCCAGCGCAGCAGCGCCACCCAGATCGCCGCGCTCACAATGTTCACCAGGGTGAGCGGAATGAGGAACTTCCAGCCAAAGTCCATCAACTGGTCCACCCGCAGCCGTGGAAAGGCCCCCCGCACCCACACCATCACAAAGAAGAAGGCGTAGGTCTTGGCCAGCAGGTAAAACACCCCCAGGAAACCGGCCAGGACGTTGAACACCCAGTTGCCGTCGGGGTTGGCCGGCGAGATGGCCTGGGCGTACAGCCAGCCAACCCCGGGACCCTGCCAGCCCCCGAAGAAGATCACCGCGGCGATGGCGCAGAGCAGGAAGTTGAGCACGTACTGGGCCAGGTAGAACAGGCCGAACTTCATGCCGCTGTACTCAGTCATGTAGCCGGCGACGATCTCCGAGTCGGCCTCAGGAATGTCGAAGGGCGTGCGTTCACCTTCGGCCAGGGCGGCGATGAAGAAGACGATGAAGGCCAGGAAGCCCACCGGCGTGAAAATGAACCAGCCCAGGCCCAGATCGGGGATGCCGGGCACGTCGGCAGTGCTGATGAACAGGCCTGCCTGGGCCTCGATCAGTTGCACAACCGAGAGCGTGCTCGTCAGCATCACCACCGCCAGCAGGCTGAGTACGGCGGGGATTTCGTAGCTTACCATCTGGGCCACGGCGCGCATGGCTCCCAGGAGGGCGAACTTGTTGCTCGACGCCAGGCCGGCCATCAGCAGCCCCACCGCGCTGATCGACGAAATGGCAAAGAAGAACAGTAACCCTACACTGAGATCCGCCGGTACCATCCCCGGACCCCAGGGCAGCACGGCAAACATCAGCATGGTCGGGGCGACCACCACGCAGGGCGCCAGAAAATGCACCCACTTATCGGCGGCGGTGGGAACGATGTCCTCTTTGGTGAACATCTTCACACCATCGGCGATGGGCTGGAACAAGCCCGCCGGGCCGACCCGGTTCGGGCCGATGCGGTCCTGCATGCGCGCGATGGCGCGCCGCTCGTAGTAGGTCAGGAAGAGCATCTGAAACGGCGCGATCGCGAACAGCAGGGTGGTGACGGCCAGGTGGCTGATCAGCGCGATGACCCAGCCGGGCCAGCCCCAGCCGAAGGCTACATTAATCAGGCTATTGACGATATCATACATACGGATCTCCGGGACCGACCCTTGCGGGTCGAAAGCTGTAACCCGCGCCAGTTAGCTGTGTCTCGGCTACGACTACCCGCGCTGTGGGTGTTTCGCTGAACGTGGCATCACCGCCAGAAAAAGGTCGCCCCACCAGAGGCCACGTAGACCAGCAGGGCGAGCAGGCCGACCAGATTGCCCCGCTATGCCATACTCGGGTTGCCGAAAGCCTTTAGTGAGCACATAAGGGCCAACAACACCCAGGCGAGGCTGTGCCCTCGGCGCACGAACAGGAAGCGCAGCGGTCCAGCGCCCCTACCCGGTCTGATGGCCAGATAAAAGCGTAGACCGCGGCGATGGACAGGCAAAGTATGGCCCGGACGATGAAGGGCAGATTGAACCAGCCTCGCTCCATGGTCAGCTTCCCTCGGCGTCGTGGCCTTCAGCCGCCTTTTTGGCGGCATTCTTCGCCCGGATGGCGGCGAGGCGGGCGGCCTTCTCATCGGCGGGCGCCGCCCCTGCCACCGTGGCGGCCTCCCCAGCGGGCGCGGCGGTTCCGGCGGCAGGGGGGTGTTCGGCGGCGGCCTCGGGCGCCGGTGCGCCCTCAGCACCTTTTTTGGCGGCGTTCTTCGCCCGGATGGCGGCGAGGCGGGCGGCCTTCTCATCGGCGGGCGCCGCTTCGGGCGCGGGCGCGGCGGCGATGGCCTCGCCCGCCTGTCTGGCGGCGTTCTTCGCCCGGATGGCGGCGAGGCGGGCGGCCTTCTCATCGGCGGGCGCCGCTTCCGTGGGGGGCGCCGCGGGCTCCACCGTGCTGCCGCCCTTCTTCGCCGCATTGGCCGCCTTGATCGCTGCCAGTTTCGCCGCCTTCTCCTCGGGAGTCAGCTTGCGACCCTCGGCGGGCGCGGCGGCGGGCGCTTCCGGCGCCGCCGTGGCGGCCTCGAGTTCGCGTCGGCGCGCGGCGATCTTCTCGGCGAGGTTGGGCGCCATGCCGATCACGTCGGGGCGGCGCTTGATGTTACCCTGCAGCTTCTTCATCGCCCCCTCGCGCACCTCGGCCCACATCGTCGGCGCGATGCGCTCGTAGTACGAGATCGGGCGGTTCAACTGCTCCTTGAAGACCGTCAGGCCTCGGTGTTCGGCGGTGGAAAGCTCGAACTCGTGGTCCATCTTGATCGCGTCGAAGGGGCAGACCTCCGCGCAGAAGCCGCAGCTCATACAGGCGTCGTACTCGATCACGAACTCGGCCACGGCCGGCACCGGCTTGCCAGTGGCCGGATCCCTGGCCTGGGTCATATGAATGACCTGAGGCGGGCAGATGCGTTCGCACTGGAAGCACGAGGTGCAGAGTTCATGTCCCGTTTCCTCGTCGTAGAGCAGGATGGGCATGTTGCGATAGGCCTCGGGCAGCTTCGGGCGTTCCTCGGGATACTCAAACGTAAAGACCCCGTGAATATCGTTAAAGCCCTGGTTCTTACGGAACGACCCGGCCCAGTGCTTCCAGACCACCGCCATGCCGTCGAGCAGGCCCAGGCCGGGGATCCGGCGTGCCGCTCGCTGCCCGCGCTCGACCGTCACAATCTGGCCGCGTTCGATCTTGACCGTCATGGCACGCTATTTCTAGTGCAGTTGCAGGCGCCAGTTGCCTGACGCTAACCGCCGGCAGGGGGCGGGGAAACCAGGTTTCCCCGCCTTCGTCACCGTTTGCAGCGTTCTTCCCCTTCCCAGCCTCACCCCGCCGGGGGGGGAGGAGCCCGGTCGCCTCCTCCGGCGGGGGAAGGTTCAGAGAGGGGACGGGTCGGTAAAAGAATGGAATGCAGGATTGGACTTAGCGATCAACCTCCCCCATCACAATATCAATGCTACCCAGGATAACCACCACATCGGCCACCTTGTAGCCCCGGCACATATCGCCGAGGGGGGTAAGGTTGATGAACGAGGGCGCGCGCACCTTGTAGCGATAGGGCCTTGGACTGCCGTCGCTCACCAGGTAGAAGCCCAGTTCACCCTTGGGCGACTCGATCCGCGCATAGGCGTCGCCGACGGGAGGACGCACGTTCTGGCGCGCTTTGGGGTTGATATGGCCGCCTCTGGCATCGGGCAGTTGCTCCACAATCTGTTCGATAATGCGCTTGCTCTGGCGCATCTCCTCGATGCGCACCAGAAAGCGATCGTAGACATCGCCGACGGAGCCGACGGGGATGTCGAAGTCGAAGCGGTCGTAGACGCTGTACGGCTCGGCCTTGCGAATGTCGTAGGGAACCCCCGAACCGCGCAGCACCGGGCCGGTGACGCTGTAGGCCAGGGCCAGTTCTCTGGGAAGCACGCCGATGCCCTCGGCCCGTTGCATCAGGATCTCATTCTCGCGCAGGAGCCGTTCGAGTTCGTCCACGAAGGCCGGCATGGCCACCAGCAGTTCCTTCAATTTCGGCATAAACTCGGGCGGCAGGTCGCGCACCACTCCGCCGAAGCGGAAGTAGTTGCACATCATGCGCGCGCCGGAGGCCATCTCGAAGAGATCGAGGATCTTCTCGCGTTCGCGCATCCCGAAGGCGAGCTGGGTCTGCCACATCCCCATATCGTTGATCAGGAAGCCCAGGGCGCCGGCGTGGTTGAGGATGCGCGTCAATTCGACCATCAGCACGCGAATGTACTCGGCTCGCTCGGGCACCTCGATGCCGGCCAGTTTTTCCACCGCCATCGCGTAGGCCTGGTTGTTGGCCATCGAGTTGAAATAATCGAGCCGGTCGGTGTAGGGCATGTTCTGCAGATAGGTGTTCTGCTCGGCAATCTGCTCGTGATTGCGGTGAAGATAGCCAAATACCGGCTTGAGGTCGATGATCGTCTCACCGTCAACCGTCACGAGCATGCGGAACACGCCATGGGTGGACGGGTGTTGCGGGCCGATGTTGATCTGGAGTTCTTCGGTCTTGAACATGGCGCTAGTTCCACACCCTCACTCATCCGCGCCAATATACTTGTCGCCCTGCTTGGGAAAATCTTTGCGCATCGGCCAACCCTCGAACTCGTCCCACATATAGATGCGCCGGAGGAAGGGATGGTCGGTGAAGATAATGCCGAAAAGATCGAAGGCCTCGCGTTCGTGCAGGTTGGCCCCCGGCCAGTAGGGCGTCAGCGAGGGCGCCTCCGGCGCCTCGCGCGGGACGCGCACCTTCAGCACCAGGCCATCGCCCCCCTCGATGGTGTAGAAACGATAGACCAGTTCAAAGACCCCATCGGCCAGGTAGTCAACCACAGCGATATCGGAGAGAAAGGCGTACCCGAGCGTATCGCGGAGGTAGAGCGCCGCCTGGACCAGTTGCTCGGCTGCCACCACCGTATCGGTGGTGACGAAGGGCGCCGGTTGCGGGCCGTGGGCCGGGGGCGGGGTGACGCGCAGCGGTGTGGGTTCCAGCACTGTGCCGGGCAGATCGCGAGCCATGCGTTCGCGCAGTTCCTCGGGGCTAAGCCTGGGCATCGCCAACCTCGTTCCGCTTCAGATCATCCACGGCGATCTCCGGGGCTACCCCTCGCGCCTTGAGGATGTTCTCCAGTTCGACCGTCGCGTCCATAATCGGGAACGTGCGCACAATCTCGGGGTGTTCGATCTGCCCGCTGCGCTGTTCGCCGTATTCGGGCGAGGTATACGGGCTGACGAGCGGCAACCCGCCCACCGGGTCGATCAACTTCCCGTCCACCTCGAGCCCGTGCGCGCCGAAGGCGGGCACGGGAAAATCGCTGGTTTGCGGCTTCTCGCCCTCGCCATACCAGCGCACGCGCCCGAGTTTCTGACGGTCGATCTGCTCCTGAAGCGTCATCAGCGCGTGCAGCAGGGCCTCGGGGCGCGGCGGGCAGCCAGGCACATAGACATCCACGGGGATGAGCAGGTCAATGCCGCGCAGCACATTGTAGCCATCACGAAAGGGACCACCCGAGGTGGCGCAGGCGCCCATCGAAATCACGTAGCGCGGCTCGGCCATCTGGTTGTAGAGCCGCACCACCTGGGGCGCCATCTTCTTAGTGACCGTACCGGCGACAATCATCAGGTCGGCCTGCCGCGGCGACGCGCGGAACAACTCGGCCCCGAAGCGGGCCACATCGTAGCGGCTCAGCCCGAAGGCCATCATCTCGATGGCGCAGCATGCCAGTCCGAAGGCCATTGGCCAGATTGATGAGCGCCGGCCCCAGTTGTAAAAGCGATTGAGCGTGGAGAGGAAGATGCCCTGCCGCTCCAGATCAAGCTGAATCTCGTGCTCACTCATAGCTGATAACGGACCGGAGGGCTGCGTATTGCGCGTCAGGACAGCCGCGTGGTGCGGCACCTGTCGATCTGGGATCGTCCTCCTCCGATCCTATACCCATTCTAGGGCGCCTTTGCGCCATTCATAGATCAGCCCGGCAGTCAGAATAATCAGGAACACCGCCGCGGCCGTGAAGCCGTAGAGCCCGAGTTGGTTGAAGGCGACCGCCCAGGGGTAGAGGAAGACAACCTCGATGTCGAAGATTACGAAGGCCAGGGCGTAGAGATAGTACTGCACTTTGAACTGCACCCGCAGATCGCCGATGGCCTCCAGGCCGCATTCGTAGGTTGATTGCTTGATCGGCGTCGGCCGTTTGGGGCGCAGAAAGTAGGCCAGTACCAGTGGCGCCAGGGGGAACATCACCGCAGCGACGAAAAAGATGGCAATGAAGGCGTAGTTCGCGAGCATGGCCGTCCGTACCTCTCTGGCGCGGTCACCGTGTGGAACGGCGCAAGTATAGCATAGTTTTGAACTTACGCGCAAACGTCACCTTTGCGAAAATCCGCATCACAAAGAGATGCGCGTCTTTTTGCGATCTATATCACAAGGGAATTACATCATTGCCTTTAGGGAATTGCCGCAGCGGAGCCGAAGTATTAGCGCAGCCAGTGCTTCAATCGGTCAGCAACTTCAACTCCACCCGCCCTACGCGGATCACGTCGCCGTCGTGCGCCTCGGCGCTGGCGCGGACTTCGAAGCCGTTCAGGTAGGTGCCGTTGGTGCTGTTGAGGTCCTCGATCTGCCACACCCCGTCGCGCCATTGCAGCCGGGCGTGTTCAGCGGAGAGGAAGGTGTCGTTGAGCGAGATGTCGGCCTCGGTGCTGCGACCGATCACGGTGATGGGCGCCAGCGGGAAGCTCTTGCCCACGGGAATGCCCGTCTGCCCGGCGGAGACGACCACCAGTTGCCCGTACTGGCTCGCGGGCGCCTGCGCGGGGCCGGCCACGCGCACGTCGCGGGCCACCACACGCAGCACCTGCCAGAGGAAAAAGTAGAGCAGGAACACCACCGCCACGCGCAGCAGGAGGAGGAGAACACCGATGGAGAGATTCGCGATGTCGAACATCTAGCTATCTCGAAAGGTCAACTCCAGGCCGCCGAGGGAGATGGTGTCGCCGTCACGAAGGGCAGTTTCGCTGACGCGCGCGCCGTTGACGAAGGTGCCATTTGTGCTGCCCAGGTCGGTGATCCAGAAGCGCCGTTGCCGGTAGCGCAACTGGGCGTGGTGGCGCGAAACACGGCTGTCTTCCACGATCACGTCGTTGCTGAGGCCGCGCCCGATGCTGATGGCAGTGCTTTCCAGGGGGATCGAGCGTGGGCCTTCGGGCGTCTGGAGCAGCAGCAGGGCGTGGTTCTTGCGCGGCGACGGTGCGGCGCCGGCGGGCGGGATCACCTGGGTGGTCTCCGCGCCCTGGCTGCTGGTCATCTCCGCGACGACCTGGATGGAGCGTCTGGGCACCGCGGCGTCTTCGGCCAGCACGACCCGGGGGTGCTCGAGCATGGCAAAGCCACGCTCCTGGGCCAGTTCGCTCAGGTAGGTGGCCATTTCCTGTTCGAGTTGCCCCCGCACCGGCTCAAAGGCGGCGAAATCCTGCGGGTTGAGGTAGGCGCGGTAGAAGCTCGGCACGATCACGCGCCTGACACTGATCGATTGCTGGCTCTCCATGGCCCGCTCCAGACGCCGGGCGATCTCCACCGGCTGCACCGGGCTGCGGAAGAGCCGCGCCACCGACCCCTCCACCAGTTGCTCCATAAACTGTTCAAAGCGGCTCAGCGCCGACATGGCTGTCACTCCTCGGATGCGCCGGTGCAGGCGGCTTCTCCGCGCCCCTGCCTGATGGGAGGGTCTGGGAGGGCTTCGCCCTCCCGGAAACCGTGCGCCCGGTCACGGGCGGGGCTTCACCGGCTCGCCCAGGTAGATCGGCTCCAGGCTCACCAGATCATCACGCTCCCCGTTGACCAGGCGCTGCCAGGCCAGTTCGGCCAGAAAGGCTGGCCGGCGCAGGTTGGCCGCCGGGCGTGGAAAAAGCGCCCGCGGGCCAAGCGCCCGTTGGATCCGGGCCGTGGCGTCCTCGTCCAGATCGCCGCAGAACAGGCCCCGGTCCTCGACCTCGGCGCAGAGTTCGTCCAGGGTCAGGTTGCGATCCGGCTCGCGGCGCGCCGGGTCGGAGTCAAATTGAAACATCGCCGTCGCAAAACGGTCGCGCCCCAGGCGGATCAACGGGTAGATCGGCGCCCCGGCCCGGGCGTGCTGGTAGGCCAGGGCTTCCAGGGTGCTGATCCCCAGCAGGGCCAGCCCCCCCGCCAGGGCCAGGCCCTTGGCGACGCTCATACCCACCCGCAGGCCGCTCCAACTGCCGGGCCCCAGGGCTACCCCGACCGCCCGCAGCGACCCCCGCTCCACCCCGGCGTAGCCGAGCAGCCGGTCGAGTTGCGGCAACAACTGGGCGGTGTGGTTGCGCCCCGATTCCCAGACGCACTCCGCCAGCGGTCCGCGCCCATCGTACAGCGCGATCCCCGTGAGACTGGTCGCTGTGTCTATCGCCAGCAGCATTTCTGTATCTCGGCAGGGCAGCGGGGAAACCACGTTATTTCCACCTGTGGCCTCTCCTGTTCAATAACGTGCCGGATGTGCCGGTTACCCGTGGAACGCCGTCTCCTTAAACGCCGTGACCAGTTCGACGTAGCGCCGGCCGTGGGGCACGAAGCGCAGCCGGCGCTTGGTTTCGCTGACGTGCTGCATGTAGATCGCCAGATGGTCGGCGGGAACGCGTTCCAGCGCCCGCTCGGGCCACTCGATCAGACAGACGCCCTCGCCGGACCAGAGTTCGTCAAGGCCGATGGTCGCCAGTTCACGCTCCTCGGCGATACGGTACAGGTCGATGTGATAAATCGGGATGCGCCGGTGGCGCGGGCCGGCGCGGTACTCATTCACCAGCACAAAACTGGGGCTGGTGACCGGATCGGGCGAATCGAGACCCCGCGCCACTCCGCGCACAAACCGGGTTTTTCCCACGCCAAACGTCCCCACCAGCAGCACCAGATCCCCCGCGCGCAGGTGCTCGCCGAGCCGCTGGCCGACGCGCTCGGTTTGCGCGGGGCTATGACTGATGAAATCAAGCTCGTGGGCGGTCTGGGCCGCCGGCAGGCGCTGGTCGCTCATTGGCTGTATTGTAGCACGGCGGGGCATGGCCGCGGAACCAGGGGAAGGGCAGGCGCGGCAGCAGCCCGGCGAGGAGGCCCGTGGCGATGATTGCCTGGGTCAGCCCGGCAATCGTATCCGGGGTACGCTCGCCGAGGATAAATACGGCGGGGATGAGCCAGCTCAGCACGAGTGGGTACCAGGGCCAGGCCGGGCGCCAGCGGATGACCACGAAGGCGACACCGACGGCGATGTAGATCACCGAGAGGGGGTAGAGCAGCGTATTCAGCAGCACCAGGGCGCCGAAGGGGTCGTGGCGCCCGTGGCGCCACCAGAGGGCTGCGGCGAGCAGCCCCAGCGCGGGGCCGAAGGGCAGCGCGAGGAGCGGCCGGTCGGGCAGGGCTACACGGTAAGCGTTGAGGCCATCGTACCACTGCGCGTAGATCTGCGGACCGGCGATGAGCGCCACGCCCCCCCAGAGCAGCGCGCAGATACCGGCAAAGAGGCCCAGCAATTGCCAGCGGCGCTCGCGCAGCGCCAGCCACAGCAGCCACGCCGCCCCCAGGATGGTTGCCTGGGGTTTGAGCAGGCAGAGTGCCAGCAGCAGCGCCACGCGACGGTCGCGGCCGGCGCGCAGGGCCTGTTCGGCGAGCATCAGGCCCACCAGGGCCAGCAGCGTGGTCTGGCCGATCACCAGTCCCTGCATCAACGGCAGCCAGAGCAGCAGCCAGGGCAGGGCTATCCGTCCGCTCGCCCGCCTGGCCCAGCGTTCAAAGCCGACGATCGAGAGGAGTTGGACCAGCACCCCGCTGACCTGCCAGGGCAACAATGCCAGCGGCGCGACCAGCAGCAACGTGGCCGGCGGGTACGCGTACCAGCCGGCCTCATAGGCCGTCCCGTCGGGCATGGTGAACGCGCCATACGGGTCGCCACCGGCCAGCCAGTGTAACACGGCCCCCATTAACGAACGCCAATCCGATAGCCAGAATTGCTCCATCCGCAAACCTCTCTGTGGTTGCGGGGAGGCGCAGCCTCGCCGCGCCCCTCCCAGTGGTATCCTCACCCCGGGTATCTACAGTAGCACACAACCATTACGACCATTGCCTTCCGCCGCGCGGTAACGGCGTGGTAAGCGGGTTGGGCGAGGAAGCGCCCCGGCAGTATCAGACCACCTCGGTACCGGCGCGCTATAGGCGTTTATCCGTCCAGCCGCTATACTATACACTGCCGTGCAGGTGCACGCCTCGTTGGAAAAAATATAAAGAGTTTTCCAGCGAGGCCTTCCCAAACCCTCCTGTGCATGGCCTGTTTTCACTGTAGACTGGAGACGTATGCGCTACCTGCTCGATCAGCAATCCTACGACGACATGCTCCGCCGCAAGAGCCACTCGCGCGATTGCTACGTTCGCGATACCGAATACCTCCACCATCTGTCATCTGTATATTGACGGGGTCAAATACACCCTAGCGCGCGCGGTCTATGCTTGCTTGAAAGAGGCCCAGGCAAGGAATGACACCGATGCCATTCTTCACCTTCAGATGCACGTGCAGGATCTCGAGCAGTTGATTGCCGAGGCGCGGGCGCGAGGCGAGAACATCGCCAGTCTGCGCGCCATTGGCGACCCGCCCCCGTCGGAGGATGAGGCGCGCCCGCAACTGAACAACAGCTTTCTGCCGGCCACGCCCCAGACCCTGGCGGAGACTGGCCTCAACCGCACCTTTCTGACCGAGCACCTCCTGCGCGTGCTCTACAACCGCGGTCGCATGACCGGCCGCGAACTGGCCGATACGTTGTGTCTCTACTACCGGATCGTTGAGGAGTTGATCCAGGATTTGCGGCGGGTCGAACAGATTGACATCATCGGGCAAAAAGGCTTCGGCGACATCAACTACGAGTATGTGCTTACCCCCCGCGGGCAGGAGGCCGCCCAGGCCGCTCTGCTGAAGACCCAGTACGCCGGGGCGGCCCCCGTGCCGATTGACGACTGGATTGCCTCGGTCAAGGCCCAGACCGTCAAGAACGTCAGGGTGACGCGCAAAAACATCCGTGACGCCTTCCACGGCCTCGTCATTGATGATTCGATCCTGAACTCGGTGGGCCCGGCGGTGAACTCGGGCGCCTCGGTCATGCTCTTCGGCTATCCTGGCAATGGCAAGACCACCATCGCCGAGCGCATTACCCACCTGATGGGCGATGATATCTTCATTCCGCAGACGATCTATGCCGACGGCGCGATTATCAAAATGTACGACGCGATTGTGCATGAACCGCCAAAGCGTCCGTGGGATGACCAGCAAGAGTACGACAGGCGCTGGGTGCGCATCAGTCGCCCGGTGGTGATTGTCGGCGGTGAGTTGACCCTGGAGCAGTTGAACCTGATTTACAACGAGGCTTCAAAGATCTACGAGGCGCCGTTCCAGATGAAGGCCAACTGCGGCATCTTCCTGATTGACGACTTCGGGCGGCAGCAGGTGCGGGTCTTCGACCTGCTCAACCGCTGGATCGTGCCCCTGGAGAAGCGCTTCGATTACCTCAACACCGTCACCGGCCAGAAGATCCAGATCCCCTTCGACCAGTTGATCATGTTCTCGACCAACCTTGACCCAAAGGATCTCGGCGATGAGGCCCTGTTGCGGCGCATCAAGTTCAAGTTCGAGATCATCGATCCCACCGAGGAGCAGTGGCGCGAGATCTGGAAGATCATGTGCAAGGTGCGGGGCGTGCGTTACGACGATCGGGCGCTCGATTACCTGGTCAGTAAATGGTATAAACCGGACAACCGCCCCTTCCGCATGTGCCAGCCGCGCGACATCCTCGACCAGTTGATTTCAATCGCCAGGTACAATATGGAGCAACCGGCGCTCACCGCCGACCTGCTCGATGCGGCCTGTCTGACCTACTTCCCCAGCAAGGAAAAGAAGAACTTCGGGGCCAGGGTGCGGCTGGATCTTTAGATATGGTTTACCCGTATACTGGACGGGTACAGGCAGGCTCACGGATGGTACAACGTCCGCCCACGGCGGTGGGGGTCGGGGCTTGCCCCAAAGAGGTTCACTGGCTATACCAGCGGGCGTCGCCTCCTTGCATCCCATATGTGCTGCCTTCACATCGTGAGCGGATCAGTGACCCCATCAGCGAACCAGCCCCTCTCTACAGACAATCGTCCGGCCGTAAGGCTGCGCCTGTCACTGCCCATAGCGTTGCTGGCACTGCTGTACCTGGGGTTGCGCCTGCCCGCGCTGCTGGCCCTGCCGCTGTTCAACGATGAGGCGGTCTATCTGGTGCGGGCGCGGTTCTTTCCGGCCATGCTTGGCACACCGGGGGTTGCCGGTGCGACGCTGCCGGATGGCAAGCTCCTGCACGAACTGGCTCTGGCGCTCCTGGCGCTCTTGCCGGTAGATCCGCTGATCCCGGCGCGCCTCCTGTCGGTGGCCTGCGGCCTTGCCACGGTGCTGGCGCTGGCCGCGATGGGACGGGCACTCGACCATCTGCGGGCTGGCGTGCTGGCCGGCGTGCTGTATGCTCTCGCTCCTCTCGCCGGCCTGCACGACGTGCTGGGCTTGCCCGACAGCATGCTTACTCTGGCCAGCACACTGCTGCTGTGGGCCAGCATCAGCTTTGCGGTGCGCCCGGCGGCAGGCAGACGTGAAGCGCTGCTGGTGGGGGCGCTGCTGTTGGCGGCAAGTCTGATCAAGCTCTCAGGGCTGTTCCTGTTCGCCATACCGGTGCTGGCCGTTCTGCTGCTAACCGCCTCCCCTACCGAACGCTGGCGGCGCCTGGGCCTGCTGCGCACGACCCTGATCGTAGCCCTGCTCGGCCTCGCCTGCCTGGCGCCGTTTCACTACGGCGCCGCCGAGCGGCACAAGCTCGGCACACAGGAGTCGCGTAGCATCGTTATGCAGCAGCATACGACCGCCGTCGGTGACTGGCTGGTGCGCTACCTGCCGGGACCGCTGCTGCTCGCCCCGATGCTGGTGTTGGCCCTACACGGCTCGCGTCGAGCGGCGCCCGCTGGCTCGCCCAGTAATGACCCTGCGCGTCACGCGGCCGATCATGCAGGAAGCGACGATGACTTCACCCCCCTCACGGCGAGCGTGGAGAACCGGGCGGCTTCGGCAACGTTGTCAGTCGTCGCTGACCGGGCCGCGCCCACGCTCCGGGTCATTGAAGCCGCAGATGGGAGCGCAAACGGCGCCGCGCCCGGAATGGCCCGTCTGACGGCGTTCCTGCTGTTGGCGGGATTGGCGGTGATTGCCTGCTTCGTGGTGATCGGAAACGCGCTCTACTCGCGCTACCTGTTGCCCGCGTGGCCGCCACTGCTGCTCGCCGCCGCGCTGGGAACGACCTCTCTCTGGTCATCCGGGCGCGCCCCGCGGGTCGTGGCGTTGCTGGCGCTAGGAGCGGCGGGCGGGTGGGGATTGCTCTGGATGGGATGGTTCGCAATGGCGCCGTTGACCGCGCCGCTGGCACGCCAGGATCGAGCACAGTATCTGGAAACGTGGAGTGCGGGCCATAACCTGGACGCCCTGCTGGCCGACGTGCGTGCTGCTGCCACGGTGCATAGCCATGTAACGCTGGTGAACCACCATCAGCCGCGCCTGGTCCATCTCGCCACGCTACTCTATTTGTCGGACGTGCCTGCCGTTCGCCTGGCGGAAGTGGACCTGTCTGCGCCAGACGCGTCCGCGCGCCTGGCAGATCTCGTTCGCAAAGAACCGGTGCTAGTGGTCATTGATAAGCAGGAAGCGGAGGCTTTTGCCTTCAACGAACGATTTCCCGATCTCCGGCTCCTGCAGCGCTATCCCCACCCCGGTGGGCGCATGGCCTTTCTGCTCTTCGAGCAGGACCAGGCGCCCTGACGGGTTTCCCCGCCGCTTCGCTCTGGATACAGCGCGGCCCGTTCCTGCCGTTCGGCGAGGTGCGGCCAGGCTGGATCAACGTCCTGAGGGCAGGCCCCAGACTGCCATGATGCCCCTATCGGGCGGTGTAGCCGCCCGACCTCCGCGTGGTGTAGCGTCGCCTTCTTAAACCCTCCCTGCTGGCGGGCTTGCGGCCGGCCCGCAATTTCTCGTGTGCGAAAAGACAAGTTTGGCATTGCTTCAAGATCGCGCGGTTCTGGAGCGTCTTTTCCGCGTCCATACGCCCTGTGCGCTTTGTCACAATTTCGCGCGGATTTTGCACAGGTTAGACAAGCCGATCACGTTAGGATATAATTCCTTAAGCAAGCACGTGGCGTCTAACGCATCTGCCTTGAACTCAACCCCCGCCGTGACAGGGTGGCAAGCCGTTCACAACCTGTTGTGACGGTCTACCATAGAGTTCTGTTCCGATTGCGCGAGCATTGCAAGGGAAGGAAGCGACGATGACAGGGGTCCTCACGCTTTACCGGACGTCGGTCGGCAAAAAGGTGATCATGGCGGTCACGGGATTTATCCTTGTCGGTTTCGTAGTCTTCCACATGTACGGCAACCTGAAGATGTACCAGGGGCCAGAGGTATTCAATGCCTATGCGGCGGGGCTGCGTGAACTGGGCTATCCTGTCTTCGGGCATGAGCATCTGCTGTGGGTGGCGCGCGTTGTCTTGCTGGCCTCGGTGGTGCTGCACATCTGGTCGGCCACTATGCTGACGATGCAGAGCCAGAAGAATACCTTCGCCAATGCCGTGGGAGGACTGAAACGTTACGGCGAAAAGAAACGCCAGACGGGCTATGCTGCCTACACTATGCGCTTTGGCGGCGTTCTGATTTTCCTCTTCATCATTTATCATCTGCTGCACCTGACCTTCGGGGTCGTTGGGTATGGGCCTGGTGAGTTCAGACACCCGCACGGCGGTGAGTTCCAGGTGTACAGCAATGTGGTAATTGGCTTTCAGAACCCGCTGATCTCGGGCTTCTACATCTTTACGATGATTTTCCTGGGGCTCCACCTGTACCATGGCGTGTGGAGCATGTTTCAGACCCTCGGCCTCAATAGCGCCGTTTATACGCGATTGCTGCGCGGTCTGGCAATTCTGGTGGCTCTGGCGGTGGTGATCGGCAACATTTCGTTCCCGATCGCGGTGATGGCCGGGATTGTCGGCCCGGCAGCGTAACTGGTGAGGAGCAGTTGAGCGATGAGCGAGACCAAGAATGAGACGACGACTCGTACCGGTGTGCGTTCAGTCGAGTACGTCAAGAGTCTGGATTCGAAGGCCCCGGGCGGCCCGATCGAGCAGCGCTGGGACAAGCACCGCTTCGAGATGAAACTGGTGAACCCGGCCAACCGCCGCCGATATACGATCATTGTGGTAGGTTCAGGCCTCGCTGGCGGTGCGGCCGCTGCAACGCTGGGCGAGCAGGGCTACAATGTTAAGTGCTTCTGCTACCAGGACAGCCCGCGCCGCGCCCACTCGATCGCCGCTCAGGGCGGTATCAACGCCGCCAAGAACTACCGTAACGACGGCGATAGCATTTTTCGCCTCTTCTATGATACTGTCAAGGGGGGCGACTTCCGCGCCCGTGAGAGCAATGTCTATCGCCTGGCCCAGGTGTCCGTGAACATCATTGACCAGTGTGTGGCCCAGGGTGTGCCCTTCGCCCGCGAGTACGGCGGCTACCTCGACAACCGCTCGTTCGGCGGCGCCCAGGTGAGCCGCACCTTCTACGCCCGTGGTCAGACCGGTCAGCAGCTCCTGCTCGGCGCCTACCAGGCCCTCTCGCGGCAGATCGCTGCCGGAACGGTCAAGATGTTCCCCCGCACCGAGATGCTCGACCTGGTGGTGGTTGATGGTCGTGCGCGCGGTATCATTACCCGTAACATGGTCACCGGAAAGATTGAGCGTCACGTGGCCGACGCAGTGGTGCTGGCCACCGGCGGCTACGGTAACGTTTTCTACCTCAGTACCAACGCCAAGGGCTGCAACGCTACCGCCATCTGGCGTGCCCACCGGCGTGGGGCCTTCTTCGGCAACCCCTGCTTCACCCAGATCCATCCTACCTGCATCCCCGTCACCGGTGACCATCAGAGTAAGCTCACCCTGATGAGCGAGTCGCTGCGCAATGACGGGCGCATCTGGGTGCCTAAGAAGAAGGGCGATACCCGCCGGCCCCAGGATATTCCCGAGAGCGAGCGCGATTACTACCTGGAGGAGCGCTACCCGGCCTTCGGCAACCTGGTGCCCCGTGATGTGGCCTCGCGCAACGCCAAGCAGGTCTGCGACGAGGGCCGGGGTGTGGGCCCCGGCGGCCAGGGGGTGTACCTCGACTTCAGCGACGCGATCAAGCGGCTGGGCAAGCAGAAGATCGCCGAGCGCTACGGCAACCTCTTCGATATGTATCAGCAGATCACCGGCGAGAACCCTTACGAGGTTCCGATGCGCATCTACCCCGCCGTGCACTACACCATGGGCGGTCTGTGGGTGGATTACAATCTCATGAGTACCATCCCCGGCCTGTTCGTGGCCGGCGAGGCCAACTTCTCCGACCACGGCGCGAACCGCCTCGGCGCCTCCGCGCTGATGCAGGGCCTCGCCGATGGCTACTTCGTGCTCCCCTATACCGTCGCCAACTTCCTGGCCGGCGTGAAGCCGGGCGGTCTCAGCCCCGACCACCCTGCCTTCGCCGAAACCGAAGCCGAGGTAGCGGATCGCGTCAGGCGGCTGCTCAGCATCAACGGCAAGCGCACGGTTGACTCCTTCCACCGCGAACTTGGCCGGTTGATGTGGGATGAGTGCGGCATGGCCCGCAACGACGCCGGCCTGCGCAAGGCCCTCCGGCGCATCCCCGAGTTGCGGGAGGAGTTCTGGCAGAACGTCAAGGTGCCAGGTGAAGGCGGTGAACTGAACCAGGAACTGGAGAAGGCCGGGCGTGTCGCCGACTTCTTTGAACTGGCCGAATTGATGTGTATTGACGCCCTGCATCGCACCGAATCCTGCGGCGGTCACTTCCGTGAAGAGAGCCAGACCGAGGACGGCGAGGCCAAACGCGACGACGAAAACTTCTCCTATGTCGCCGCCTGGGAATACACCGGCAACCTGGCCAAACCCGAACTGCATAAAGAACCCCTGATCTTCGAGTACGTCAAGCCCTCGCAGCGCAGCTATAAGTAATTTTAGATTGTAGATTGTAGATTGTAGATTTTGTACAATCTGCAATCTACAATCTCCAATGGGGAGCGATAGTAACTATGAAGCTCACTCTCAAGGTCTGGCGACAGAAAAATGGCAAGACGCCGGGCGAGTTCAAGACCTACCAGGCCGATCATGTTAGCCCTGATATGTCGTTCCTGGAGATGCTTGATGTGGTCAATCAAGATCTTATCATAAAGGGTGAAGAGCCGATCGCCTTCGACCATGACTGCCGTGAGGGCATCTGCGGTATGTGCTCGCTGATGATCAACGGCGTCGCCCATGGTCCCAAGCAGGCCATCACTACCTGCCAGTTGCACATGCGCAGCTTCAACGATGGCGATACAATCACCATCGAGCCGTGGCGCGCCCTGCCCTTCCCGATCATTAAGGACCTGGTGGTGGACCGGTCGAGCTTCGACCGGATCATCCAGGCCGGCGGCTACATCAGCGTCTCCACCGGCTCGGCCCCCGATGCTAACACCATCCCGGTGCCTAAGCCCGACGCCGACAAGGCCATGGACGCCGCCACCTGTATCGGCTGCGGGGCCTGCGTTGCGGCCTGCCCCAACGGCTCGGCGATGCTCTTCGTGGCTGCCAAGGCTGCGCACCTTAGCTTCTTGCCCCAGGGCCAGACGGAGCGCCATCAGCGGGCGGTAAACATGGTGATGCAGCAGGATCTCGAGGGCTTCGGCAACTGCACCAACATCGGCGAGTGCTCCGCCGTCTGCCCGAAGGAGATTAGTATGGATACCATCGCCCGGCTCAACCGCGATCTGATCGTCGCCTCTCTCAAAGGCATCGAGCCGACGGTGCAACCAGCCAAGGCGAAGGCCAGCTAAACGTCAGCCGGTCCCCTTCCTGTCCGGAAGCCGTGCCCCACGGGGCGCGGCTTCTGCATCCGGGGCGCAAGCGATGACTTCGCCCCCCGTCTCTGCGGCTGGGAGGTTCCGGGAGGGCCGATCACCGTTTTCACGTTCGGGTGCGCTCGTTCACGCCATAAGACCTGGTTTCGTTGCCCGGCTGTTACAAGAGGGTGCAACGCTCCTGAGTCGCGGTAGGAGGAGTTGCGGGCGCCTGTGGCCCCGCAGGATGTTCTGTGCTCAGTCTTGTTCCGAGAGCGTCACGCTCACGTATTTATCCCCCCATTGAACCGACCCGTTCCAACACGTGCAGCGTTTCCTCTGCGACCTTGCGATACGAGAAGAGGGACGCACGGGCCAGGCCCTGGGCGCGCAATTCGGCCTGCAGGCGCGCGTCGGCCAATACGCGCCCCAGCGCGGCGGCCCAGCCCACCACGTCGTCCGGCGCGACACGCAGCGCCGCTGTGCCGACCACCTCGGGCAGACTGCTGGCGTCGCTACTCACCACCGGCGCGCCGCAGGCCATCGCCTCCAGCGGCGGCAGCCCGAAGCCTTCGTAGCGCGAAGGAAAAGCAAAGACAGTACAGGCCCGGTAGAACAGTGGCCCGTCTTCTATGGGCACATCGACCCGATGCACGGCGGTAGCCAGTTCCAGTTCGGCAATCAGCGCATTGAGGTCGGGGAAGAGCCGTGGGTCGCGGCCAGGCGCCCGTCCGGCAATGACCAGTTGCGCCTGCACCCCACGCAAGCGCAGCAGGGCGAACGCGCGCACCAGCGTCGCGACGTTCTTGCGGGCGTCGAGACCGCCGACGTAGTAGATGAATGGTGCGCTGATGCCGTAGCGCCGGGCCACCTCCTCACGGGCGGCCTGCGTGTTGCCGGGGGTGAATTGCTCACCCGCGGCGAGGGGCACGACGCTGATCCGTTCGGGCGGCAGGTCGAGATGGGTGATAATATCGGCGCGACTGTGGGCCGAGAAGGTCAGCACGTGAGCGCTGCGGCGCACGGCCCGGCGCGCCAGGGCCATATAGGCGCGAACGCGCGCGTCGCCGCGGTACTCGGGCAACACCAGGGGAATGATGTCGCCAACGGTGGTCACCACGGGCAGCCGGCAGCGCAGCGGTGGTGCGAAGTACGGCACCAGCGCCACTGTAGCATTGTGGTTCGCCACCCGGGCCGCCATGCGGGGGAAGGCCGCCTGCTCGAACCACAGCTTGGCCAGATTGTCGTTGAACCGGTCGAAAGGCGTCGCCAGGCACGCCCCGTCCACACCGGGAGGCAGCCCGGGGCCGGCAGGCAGATAGGCGGGGGTAAGCAACAGGTAGCGATGCTCCGCGGCCACCTGGGGCAGGCAGCGCAGCAACCCATGGAGATACTGCCCGCTCCCAACCGTCGGCTGGGACCAGAAACTCCCGCTGATGACTACTCGCACATGCGCTCCCTGGCGCTATGAGTTGCGTTGGCGCGTATAAGCGTATAGTACCACTCTTACGCAAATGGCGGGTATACTACAGTCATACGTTCGTACCTCAGGCGCGCACCACGGGATGCAAACCTGCCCCGTGGCAGAGGCAAGGGGCAGGCAGATTACCCCCGTTCCGCGATCAGCGCCGGTCACGCCAGTAGACAGGAACTGCCGAAATCTCCGGTTTTCCGAATGGTCACGGTCAGGCACAGGCTGTTGCACCCTTGCCAGTAAGCCCCAGATAATGAGGAGGCGTCATGGACGATCGCGCAGTTGCGATCCTCGCTGAATTACAGATCCGTCTGCAGACCCTCAAGCTGCTGCCGCGCACAGGCTGGTTGCAGCGTGGGTTGGGCGATGTCGAGAGCGTTGCCGAGCACAGTTTTGGAGTGGCCATTCTGGCGCTGATCATTGGTGATCAGCACCCGGAGATGGACCGGGAACGGCTTCTCGCCACGGCGTTGATCCACGACATGGCCGAGACGCTCATCGGCGATCTCCCGGCTTCGGCCCGACGGCTCTTCGGCGCAGCAGCCAAGCAGGAAGCGGAACGCAAGGCCCTGCTCGAATTGGTCAACGGTCTTCCTCAGGCCGAACGCTATCTGGCGCTCTGGGAAGATTACAGCCAGGGGGCCACGCCTGAGGCCCGGTTGGTGAAGGCGCTCGATCGATTGGAGATGCTTGGCCAGGCGCTGGCGTACGAGCGGGCCGGCGCTCGCACGCTCGATGAGTTCTGGGAGGATCGCAACGGATGGTTCGATGAGTTTCCCCTGGTGCGCGCCCTGGCCGACCGCCTGTACGCCGAACACGACCGGCACGTCGTGTAGGGAAGCGAAGGGTTCTGGGAGAGCCCGGCCCGCCTGGAACCTCCTGCTGGGCAGGGGTGCGGGGAACGCTGGTTTCCCCCTGCCCGCGTCAGTCGGCCATGCGCTGGCCTCGCACACCAGAGGGACGGAGAAGGATGGGCCTGGAAGGAAAAAGCCCTCCCGGACCCTCCTGTGCGAGGCCGATGGTCACGTCGGTGGGGATGGCTGGCACACGGGACAGAAAAAGGTGCTGCGCTGGCCCACCACGATGCGTTCGATCGGCGTGCCGCAGCGCTGACAGGGATGCCCGTCGCGGTCGTAGGCCGCGAAGTGTTCCTGATTCTGGCCGCGCAGGCCGTAGCCATTGCGGTAGTTGCGCAACGAACTGCCCTCGTGTGCGATGGCGCTGGTCAGCGTCTGGCGAATGGCGGCGTGGAGCGCAGTTACCCCCTCCGCCTCGATGGCGCAGGCCGGTGTCAGCGGGTGGATGCCGGCCAACCAGAGGGCTTCGCTGGCGTAGATGTTGCCTATGCCGGCAATCACGCGCTGGTCGAGCAGCAGCGGCTTGATCCGGGTGCGCCGCCCCCGCAGGATGCGCTCCAGTTCGGCGGCAGTGAAACGGTCGTCGAGTGGCTCCGGGCCATAGGCCGCTTCAAGAGCGTCCAACCCCGCAGTATCGAGGAGTCGCACCCGGCCAAACTTGCGCTCGTCGTCGAAGAACAGTCGTCGCTGGTCGTCCAGGCGAAGGATGAGATGCACGTGGGCACGGGCCTTATCATCGGGGGAGTGGACCTCCAGGCGCCCCGACATACGCAGGTGGAGCGCCAGGGTCAGGCCGGCGTCAAGGTCGATCAGCAGCCATTTGGCCCGTCGCCGAACGGCCAGGATGCGGCGACCGGCGATCTCGCGGCGAAAGGTGTCAATCGCAGGGGTCTCGACCATGCGTTCCCAGTCGAGACGCTCAACGCACAGAATGGCGCGTCCAACCAGTTGCTGAGCCAGCGAACGGGCAGTGATTTCGACTTCGGGTAGCTCGGGCATAGGAGGGGGCGCTCACTCGCGCCACTCGGCTGCGCCGTCGGCCCAGTGCTCTTTCTTCCAGATCGGGGCGATTTCCTTGATCCGGTCCATAATGTAGGCGGCGGCCTGGAAGGCTTCCTGGCGGTGCGGCGCGGCAACGACCACGAGCACAGCGGTCTCGCCGATCTCCAGTGTGCCGATGCGGTGATGCACCGCCACCCGGCCAATCGGCCAGCGGGCGCGAGCCTCTTCGGCGATCTGGGCCAGCACCGGCGTGGCCATCTCGGTGTAGGCTTCGTAGCTGAGGAACGCCGTGGGACGGCCGCCAAAGTGATTGCGCGCCACGCCGGCGAAGGTCACGACGGCGCCATCACCCGGCGTCTGCACATAGGCAACCAGGGGCGCCGGGTCGAGCGGCGCTTCGGTGATCACAAAGGGTTCGATGCCTTGCATAGCTAACCAGCGTGTATGCGATTCAGTGACTTGTTTCAGACGCACCTGACTATCTGAACGTCACCCCCCCACCGGCTGTAAGGTGCGACGCAGCAACGCTCACACTGAGACGTTCGGGTCGGAACCATGCCAATCTACTCCACCACTGACGGGCGGTATGATCGCTACTTCGTCGCCATCGCGGAGGATGGCGTCTGGCTCGGCAAACTGCTGGTTGACGGCGTAGAGGAGCCGGCCAGTGT
Source organism: uncultured Chloroflexales bacterium (assembly GCA_937918935.1). Taxonomy (GTDB): domain Bacteria; phylum Chloroflexota; class Chloroflexia; order Chloroflexales; family Chloroflexaceae; genus JACAEO01. The sequence goes on from CAKZSI010000025.1 coordinate 54,536, forward strand.
ACCGGCCCAGGGGCGGATACTCGGCGACCAGGTGTTCCCAGACCGCGCCGACCGTTGCGCCTGGATCCGTCTGTACGGTCACTTCTGGCCGGCCAACGATGTCGCGGTGGGCCGCAAACAGTCTGATGTATATGGTAATCATTGGGTTCCAGCGCCACGCTGTGTCAGCTACAAACGCGCCTGTTCACTCGCGACCAGAGCAAGGGCGCGGCTGGTCATCGTCCTTGCTCCGACGCGATCGCTACCGTTACCCGCTACACTGAGCGAGCCATGTCGCGCGACTGATCGGCGGCGACCTGTCTACGCGCCTTGTGCTCCAGCCACCACCAGCGCAGGCGACGGTGCTGACGCGAGATCTGTTGTGCCGAACGCCGGGCCAGACGGCCGGTACCCCCGATCAGCGGGAAGGGGTGGAGAGCCCACTCCTTGAGAACCAGCTTCAGATGTACCCGGCTCCAGCGGATCAGCCGGTTGCGTGGCCCGACGAGCGCCAGCCCGATCAGCAGAAAGATCAGGCCGTTGACGATCGGCATAGGCATGCCGATTAACCCGATGACAATAAAGAACCAGCCCAATACCGGCTTCAGCACGAGCCAGGTGGCGAGCAGTGTGGTGCGCAGCAAGGCAATCATGAGTGCAGGGCCTATCGTCATTCTGGTACAATACACTTCTCAGCAGACAGGTCGCGTTGGCTGTATGGACCCCGGTGGGGACCATGCATGGAGTATACCATGTTCCCGGCACGTTACCAGGGAAATGCATCACGATATTTCCTCACGAACTGGAGGGGAGGAAACCCGGGGCCTTCCTCGGGGCTGAAACAACGTCGCTGGGGCCTGCCCCAAACCCGGGATGTGGCGTTGGTGGTGGAGGTTGCGCCGCCAGAACCAATGCAGCATGATCATGTGGGGCGGCGTAGCCGCCCCACATTCCGCCACCGGAGGCGGACGTTGCATCGGCCTCCGGGGCATTCCTACATCTGGTCGCACCACGGTTGATCTTATGTGTATAATGGCTATGCTCGCCGCCTCGCTCAGGGCGAAGCGTGTCGCAAGGAGAGCATCACAGATGAGTGGCAAGTTGCAACATTTGTTGGGTCGCTTCCGCAGCGTTGAAAGCGTGGAACTGGCCGCGGTCGTTGCCACCGATGGGTTGCTGATCGAGAGTGTTGCCAGTCCCGATGTGGATGTAGACGCCGTGTGCGCGGTGGCCTCGAATGGCCTGGCAATGGCTGAGGCGCTCGGGCGCGAGATTGACAAGGGTGACGCCATTCAGACCTTACTGGAGTACGAGAACGGTATCGTGTTAATCGAGCCGATCAACGGGGATGCTATGCTGCTGTTACTTGCCAGCGCCCGCGAAGATCTCGGTTATGTGCGCTTTCTGGTGGCGAAGCACCGTGATGACGTGCTCGATGCACTGAGCGCCATCTGAAGCCAATCTGGCGCGGAGAACCGTCGCAGCTAGTTTCTGGTCGTTCCCGGGTTGTTACCGTCTCTGTGCTATAATTTTGGGGAGCAAGCGTCTGGCGGTTCCCCGCACTAGCTTCAATAAGGTAGGCCGCGATGGATCCACAGCTGACAAGTATCATCGTTCCTTCAGAGGAGTTGGTCCAGATAGAGGAGTGCCTCGGCCGACTGGTCGAAGATACGTCCAGCGATTATGCCCTGCTCCTCGATAAGAGCGGCCAGGTAATCTCCTCCAAGGGTGACGCTGATCGGCAGGATATCACCGCTCTGGGTGCGCTGATTGCGGGCGTCTTTGCTTCATCCCGGGAGGTGGCCAAGCTGCTGCGCGAGCGGGATTTCCGGAACACCTTTCAACAGGGTGTGCGCGAGAACATTTTTATTGCTCTGATTGAAGAGCAGTGGATTCTGTGCATCATTTTCAATAAAGGCACCCATATCGGTCTGGTCAAGGTGTTGACGAAAAAAGCCACTGATGAACTGGCCGCGGTGCTTGAGCGCGTTCGGCAACAGCATAAGGCCCGTGATGAGGTGCTCGGTTCATCCTTCCGTACCTCGATGGAAGATACGATCGACCTGCTGTTCCGCGATTAACTGGCGGCGGTTTTCGGTGATCGCTCGGCGTCGCCCTGTGCGGCCGCCGGGACGATTGCGGGTTGATCCGCCGTACTCCCAATCAACAGGCATGCGAGCGAACCTATGGCGCTAATCAATGTTGCGGCACGCGAAATTCACTGCAAGATCGTCTATTATGGTCCCGGTATGTGCGGGAAGACGACGAACCTGCAGTACATTCACAGCCAGGTGCCAAAAGAGATTAAGGGAGACCTGCTGTCAATCGCCACAGAGACCGAACGGACCCTGTTCTTCGACTTCTTGCCCCTTGATCTTGGGAAGGTTCGTGGGTTTCAGACCCGCTTCCATCTGTATACCGTGCCCGGTCAGGTATTGTACGAACGCACCCGCGTAGCCGTGCTTAACGGCGCCGATGGGGTGGTCTTCGTCGCCGACTCGCATAAGAAGAAGATGCAGGAGAATGTCAATAGTCTCCGCGAACTGGCGCAGAATGTGACGCGACAGAACAAGAAGTTTTCTGAATTTCCGATTGTGGTGCAATATAATAAGCGTGATCTGCCCGAGGATGTGCTGGTCTCGGTGCAGACAATGGACCATTACCTGGGCGTAACTCGGATGAACTGGCCACGCATTGAAGCCGTTGCGACGACGGGCGCAGGGGTATTTGAGACGCTGCGGGCCATCAGTCGGGCGGTGATCAGCAAACTTTAGGCGGGTAACGGTTCGCAGGAGCGACGGCTGGCGCTGCGCGGCGCGCCTCTGGCCGCGCGGCTCCCAAGCCTGCGGTGAAGCCATGGCCCTCTCCGGCGATTTGAGCGAGTTTCCGCTGACGGACATTATTCAACTCGTCGCCCTGAGCAAGAAGACCGGCGGGGTGCATATCCGTGGGCAACGCGCCGGGCAGACGATCGAGGGCTGGTTGTATTTCCGCGATGGCCAGATCATCGGCGCAACTGTGCCCGGCATGCGTCCGCTCGATGCTGTCTTTACGTTCTTTACCCTCGCTTCCGGCCCCTTCCGCTTCTACGACGATCGGCGCCTGGATACGCCCACGATAACCCTCTCCAATGAGGCGATCATTATGGAGGGGATCTTGCGTCAGGAGAGTTGGGTCGCCCTCCAACAACACGTTCCGTCATTGACGCTGGTGCCGCGCCTGGTGCCGAACCCGACCACTGGCTCGGGGGAGATCAATCTAGAGGCGGAGGAGTGGCGCGTGCTGACGATGGTCAATGGCAAGAATACCGTCGCCCAGATCGCGCAGCGCAGTGGCCTTGGCGAGTTTCGTACCTGTGAGATTGTCGGGCAATTGCTGCAGAATGGCCTGGTTGAACTGCGTGAGCCGAGTCTCGGGGAGATCCTTGCTCCTGAACTTGAACGCATCGCCGCCATGTTTGTCGGCGCGGGGGCCTCGGCGTTGCTCGAAGCAGCCTACCGGCATACCGGAATTGCTGATGTGAGCCGTGCCACTGTGGCACAGATGCTCGCGGCCATCGACCGCTTTGAACTGAGCGCCACGCGGGTGATCGGCTCCGAACGCGCCCGCGCCGCCACTACTGCCCTCCGCGCCCGCGCCGAAGAATTGCGCGCCACCACAACGTTGCGCGAGTCTCCCCCAGGTGTGATAGAATAAGCACCGGTTGCGACCCTGCCTGTCGCCCGGTCAGGGGTTTCTTTGTCGTAAGGCCCGTCGAGGTTCCCTGAACCTTGTCTACGCGCAGTTCGGCTTTCCCGGCGCTGTCTCGGGTCGTGGCAGAGGGGGTGCACGTGCGCGCATTGCTCAGTGTGTACGATAAGTCGGGCGTGCTTGACCTGGCGCGCGAGTTGCTGGATCTCGGCTTCACACTGGTTTCGACCGGCAATACTCAGCGCCTCCTGGTTGAAGCCGGGCTTCCCGCTCTGCCAGTCAGCGAAGTCACCGGTTTTCCCGAGATTCTCGATGGTCGCGTCAAGACCCTGCATCCGGCTATCCACGCCGGTCTGCTCGCCCGCCGTGATCGGCCCGCCCATATGACCCAGCTGGCCGAGTATGGCCTCGCGCCGATAGACCTCCTGGTCGTTAATCTGTACCCCTTCCAGCAAACCATCGCTTGCCCCGAAACGACGCTCGATGAGGCCATCGAGCAGATCGATATTGGCGGCGTCGCTCTGCTTCGCGCCGCTGCCAAGAATTTCGCCCACGTCGTATCCCTGGTCGACCCGGCCGATTACCCTACGACCCTCGCCGAGTTGCGCGCGGGCACGGTAAGCCTGGAGACGCGCCGGCGCCTGGCCGCGAAGACCTTTGCCCATACTGCTGCCTATGATGCCGCCATCGCCGCCTACCTGGCCGCCGATCCCTTCCCCGAGACGCTCGTCACCGCCTGGCCCCGCGTTCAGTCGCTGCGGTACGGCGAGAACCCCCACCAGCGGGCGGCCCTCTACGGCGAGTTCCAGCGCCTGTTCGAGCAGTTGCACGGCAAAGAGCTTTCGTACAATAACATCCTCGACACGGGCGCCGCCGCAGAGTTGATTGGCGAGTTCCCCGCCGCCGAGGGCGCCGCCGTGGCGATTATCAAGCATACCAATCCCTGCGGCCTCGGTGTCGCCCCCACCCTGCTGGAGGCATGGGAGAAGGCCTTTGCTACCGACCGTGAGGCGCCTTTCGGCGGAATCATCGCCGTCAATCAGCCCCTCGACCTGGCCCTGGCCCGGGCGATCGGCGAGATTTTTACCGAGATTATCATCGCTCCTGCGTTCGCCCCCGCTGCCCTGGAGCATCTGCGAAAGAAGAAGAACTTGCGCCTGCTCCGGGCGTTGCAACCGGTCGGCACAACCCCTGAAATCGTGCTGCGGAGCGTGCCTGGCGGCGTGCTGGCCCAGGAGGCCGACCGCGCCCCCCTGGCCGGCGAGGAGTGGCGCGTGGTGACGCGGCGCGCCCCGACCCCTGATGAGGAACGCGCCCTGCGCTTCGCCTGGCGCGTGGTCAAGCACGTGAAGTCCAACGCAATTGTCTATGCCGGCCCCGATCGCACCCTCGGCATCGGTGCCGGGCAGATGAGCCGGGTGGACAGTTCGCGCCTGGCCGTCTGGAAGGCCCAGCAGGCCGGTCTGTCGCTCGCGGGCAGCGTGGTGGCCAGCGATGCGCTGTTTCCCTTCGCCGATGGTGTGGAGACGGCCCTGCGCGCCGGCGCCACGGCGGTGATCCAGCCCGGAGGCTCGGTGCGTGATGCGGAGGTGATCGCCGCCGCTGACGCTGCCGACGCCGCAATGGTCTTTACCGGTCGCCGGCATTTTCGGCATTGAGAGCCTGTATGGAGATACATTTCGACCTGCAGGGCCTTGCGCCTGCAATTGTGCAGCACGTGCGCACCGGCGAAGTACTGATGCTGGGCTACATGAACGCCGAGTCGCTGGAGTTGACCCGCACTACGGGCCTGGTGACGTTCTGGAGCCGTTCCCGGCAGGCCCTGTGGCGCAAAGGCGCGACGAGCGGCAATGTGTTGCGCCTGGTTGACCTGCGGGTTGACTGCGACGGCGATGCGTTGCTGGTGCTGGCCGAACCCGCCGGGCCTACCTGTCACACCGGTGAGCGCAGTTGCTTCCACCGTGATGCCACTGGAACGCTGACCCGCCGTCCTACCCCGCCTGGCGCCGTGCTCGGCCGGCTGGCCGATGCTGTGCGTGAACGGCGTGCCGCAGCGCCCGAAACGTCCTACACCGCGCGCCTGCTCCAGGATGGTGTGGATCGGATCGCCAAGAAAGTTGGCGAGGAAGCGGTGGAAGTGGTTATCGCGGCGAAAAACGGCTCCCACACCGAACTGGCCTATGAACTGGCTGACCTGCTGTACCATATCGTGGTCCTGCTCGAGGAGCAACGCCTGCCCCTCGAGGCCGTCTGGCAGGAGCTTGAACGGCGGATGAAGTCGTGAGCGGCATAGAGGGTTCGCCCCTATCACGCTTGCCGTACCCTATGAATTACCATTCTGGGCACGCTCTGGTGATCGATAGCGACCCGATCACCCGTGAAGCCTGTGCGGCGACGCTGCGAGAGGCCGGTTTTGTCGTCCGGGCCATGGACGCGCCCGCCGCTGCTCGCGAGGCCCTCCTGGCTTCTGCCTATGACCTGGTGCTGCTCGATGGCGCTGCTCCCAATGGCGATGGGTTGGCCTTGCTGCGGCAGTTGCGCGAGCAACAGGTGCGGGTGCCCATTCTTCTGATGTGCAGCGGCGCTTCGGTCGAGTTTATCGCCCAGGCGATGCGTCTGGGGGCGCGGGGGCTGTTGCTCAAACCCTTCAGCGCCGACGATCTGCGCGCCACGGCCCTCGAGGTCGCCAGTGAGCGCCGCGCGGCCCGTTCGCGCGATCGGGTGGCCGCCCTGCGTCCAGTGGTGCGCATCGGCCAGCGCCTGCTCGGTGAACTCGATCTGCAACGTCTGCAAGACTTGATCATCGAGACGGTGCGCACCGAGCTTGATGCCGACCGTGCCTCGCTCATGCTCTTCGAGGACGATGGGCAGTCGCTGCGCATCGTGGCCTGTTCCGGCCTTCCCGCCCAGGTGCGCGTGGGCCACCGTGTGGCGGCCGAGCGCAGTCTGGCGGGTTGGGTGGCGATGCGTCGCCAGCCGGTGCGCCTTGACTTCAGCGGTGATCTGGCGCTCCCCGTGGACGAACTGCGCGGCGTGTTTTTGACCGAAGAGATCGGCTCGGCCCTGTCGGTGCCGGTGCTGGCCGGCGAGCGCGTCCTGGGGGTGCTCAATGCGGCGAAGTCTCACGCGCGGCAGCCCTTCACCGAGGATGACCAGGAACTGTTGATGCTGCTGGCAGCCCAGGCCGCGATCGCCATCGAGAATGCGCGCCTCTACACCCGCGTCGCCTCCTCCGAGGGCCGCTATCGTGCCCTGCTCCAGCACGCCAGCGATGCGGTGCTGCTGGTTGATGCCACCGGACGAACGATACTCGATGCCAATCTGGCCCTGGAACAGTTGAGCGGCTATAGCCACGCCGAGCTCCTGTCCATGCCCCTCGACCAGCTCTTGCCGGCCCTGGCCGAACTGGTGCAGCGGGCCGCTGAGGGCCACAATGGTGTGGCCGTGCGTGAAGGACCGGAAATCGAGATGGATCTGCACACCCGGCAGGAGCAGACGACGCCGGTTGCGGTCAGTCTCAGCGCCGTATCGCACGCTGGCGAGCGCCTGATCCTCGTGATCGCCCGCGATGTGAGCGAGCGTCAACGTATTGCCAAGCAGTTGGTGCAGGCGGAGAAACTCGCGGCCCTGGGTCGTCTGTCGGCGTCGCTGGCCCATGAGATCAACAACCCCCTCCAGGCCATTCACAACTCGGTGTATTTGCTGTTGACCCGGTCGCTTACTGAGGAGAAGCGGCAACGCTACCTGAAAATGACCCGGGAGGAGATCGAACGGCTGATCAGTATCGTGCAGCGCATGCTCGACTTCTACCGCCCCAGCCGGGAGGGGATGCGCCCGGCGGACGTCGATGAGATCCTCGATGCAGTGCTGACCCTGACCGAGACGCAGATGGCCGAGCAGGGGGTGCGGTTGATCCGCCAGCGAGCAGGTCAACTGCCCCGCGTCTTCGCCATCAGCAACCATCTCAAACAGGTGTGTTTCAACCTGATCTTTAACGCGCTCGAGGCCATGCCTGACGGTGGCGAACTCCGCGTAAAAACCGCCGTGCTCGAAGATGGCGCGGAGCCTGACATCGAGGGCTTCGTCACCGTTTTGGCGGGCGGGACGGCGGAGCGGGCGGGCCGGGCGATGGTGCTGATCGAGATCAGCGATACCGGCGGCGGTATCCCGACCCAGGATCTGCCGAAGATCTTTGAACCCTTTTTCACTACGCGCACCAAGGGCACGGGGCTGGGCCTGGCGGTGAGTTACAGTATCATCGAGCAGCACCACGGCGATCTGGCGGTGCGCTCGGTGGTCGGCGAAGGGACCACCTTCCGGATTGCGCTGCCCGTGGCGCAGTAATGCGAGGATATGGGGCAACCAGGTTTTCTTTTCCCCCTGCCGGATTCGGAGGGTAGAGGCTTAGAGGAGGCCCTCGATCGGGCGAATGATAATGCGCCCGTTGGCAATATCGAGGGTGAGGATAAAGTCGCGCACCATAGGTACCAGCGCATCGGTATGGCCGGGACGGGAAATGACCAGCACCTGTCCGGCGCCGGTTTCGAGCACTTCGCGCACCTGGCCAATCGACTGGCCATCCTCGGTGCTGGCGCGCAAGCCGATCAACTGGTGAAGGAAATACTCGTCTTCGGCCAGTGGGGCCGCCTCGCTGGCCCGGATGTAGATCTCGGCGCCGCGCAGCGCGTCGGCGGCCTCGCGGCTGGTGATTTCGCGCAGGGTCACGACAAGAATGCCAGGTTTGTGTTCAATCACCCCGGTCAACGTCAGGGGCGTGTGCTGATCACCCAGATAGACCGTGCGTACGTTGCGGCTGAGATGGTCGGGGCGATCGGTATAGGATTTTACCTTGATCTGGCCACGCACTCCGAAGGGCGCAGCGATCTGGCCGATCAGCAGAAACTCGTCAGGTGAAAGATCGGTCATGGCACCAGAGGGAGGGATTGTCTCCCTTCAGGCCTCCCCTCACGGAAAGGATCCAGGAGGGCGCGGCCCTCTCAAGAACTAATGCAACAACGAGACTTCGTCTCGGCGGAGGTGGCGGGGGGCGCGGGTCCCCGCAGGCTTTCCCTTTCCAGTGCGGTGCGGCCATGCCCCGCCGCACCGGAAAGGGGCGGTTGGGAGCGACGTCACCCCTCCGAACCGCCCCTCTGAATAGAAGGCTCGTCGTTGTACCAGGATGCGCTAAGATGCGGTGTGGCCGCTACTCAATATCTACGTGGACCCGTTTGTTCTGGCGCGCGGCGGCGACGCCCATCAGGTCACGGATCGCCTTGGCCACGCGCCCGCTGCGCCCGATTACCTTCCCCGTCTCATCCGGGGCGACGGAGAGCTCATAGGTCACGGTAAAACGACCTACCCGTTCCTTGATCTGCACCGCCTCGTGGTTATCCACGAGGTTCAGGGCGATATACTCGAGCAACGCTTTCATAGGATACCGCAGACACAGAGGCCCGGAGCGAGGCGCGCCGTTCACCCCTCCGCCGGGGCGGGAGTCGGGCGGCCTTGCTCATCGAGCACGTTGACGCGCTGGAGCAGTTTGACCACGGTTTCCGTGGGTTGGGCGCCGACGCTGAGCCAGTAACGGGCGCGATCGGCCTTGATTTCCAGCACCTTGGGCTGGCGAATCGGGTTATAGTGGCCGATAATCTCGATAAACTTGCCATCGCGGGGCGAGCGCGAGTCGGCGACCACCACGCGGTAACTGGGCTGTTTGGTCTTGCCGGTGCGGCGAAGACGGATCTTTACCATACGCGAATTTTACCTCCGGTAACCAGATCTAAACACCTGAAGAACGGGGGAACCCGGGTTCCCCGACGCCTGCCGGGCGGGTGCCGGCGGCTCCAACGCCGGTTGTTGAGAGATGGGGAAACCAGGCTTGCTTGCGCTCCTGCCTCACAGACGGGCAGCGCCGCGTAAGACATCTAAGCGATGATTATACCACACTTGTCAGGTAAAAACGCCTGAAGGATGCACAGGGCTCATGCGACGTCTCTGGGGCAAACCAGAAACTGTTTCGGGCGGCCAGGCCGCCCCGAACCCCATTGCTGGAGTTGAATGGTGTCTCAACCCTGGCAAGGGCCAGGCGCGCCCGCAGTCATTTCAGCATGCGCATCAACTCGTTAATATCCATGCCCCCGGGGCCGCCCGGGCCGCCGCGGCCGCCACGCCCGCCACGGCGGCCCCCGCGACCCTGATCGCTGGCAATCTGTTTCATCATACGCTGCATCTGCTGGAACTGCTTGACCAGCGCGGCCACGTCGCGTTCAGAAGTGCCGCTGCCGCGGGCGATACGCGCGCGACGGCTGCCCTTGATCACCTCGGGGTTGCGGCGCTCATAGGGCGTCATCGAGAAGATCATGGCCTCGATGCGCTTGAGCTGGCGCTCATCAACCAGTTCCTCGTTGCGGGCAAGCTGGCCCATGCCGGGGATGAGCTTGAGCAGTTCCTGCAGCGGGCCAAGCTTGCGCATTTGCTGCATGGAGGTCAGGAAGTCCTCGAAATCGAACTTGCCCTTGCGCAGCTTTTTCTCCATCGCGCGGGCCTGCTCGGCGTCGTACATCTGCTCGGCCTTCTCGATGAGCGAGAGCACATCGCCCATGCCGAGAATGCGCGAGGCCAGACGGTCAGGGTAAAACGGCTCAAGGGTGTGGGTGTCGACCTTTTCGCCGGTGGACAGAAACTTGATCGGCACGCCGGTGACGGCGCGCACCGAGAGAGCCGCACCGCCGCGGGCATCGCCATCCATCTTCGTCATCACCAGGCCGGTGAGGTTGACGCGGGCGTTAAAGGCCTCGGCAACGCGCACAGCTTCCTGGCCGGTCATCGCGTCCACGACGAGCAGGCGCTCGGTGGGATGCACCCGCGCATCAATTTCAGCGAGTTCCTGCATCAGCGGCTCATCGATCTGCAGGCGGCCCGCGGTGTCGATGATCACCACATTGACCAGATCGCGCCGGGCCTGTTCCACGGCGTGGACGGCGATGTCTGGCGGGCGAGCGGACGTGCCCTCACTGTAGACCGGCACGTTCAACTGCTTGCCGAGGGTTTGCAACTGGGTAATGGCGGCAGGGCGGTACACGTCGCAGGCGGCGAGCATCACGCGGCGCCCCTTCTTGCGCAGGTGCAGGGCCAGCTTGGCGGCAAGTGTCGTCTTACCGGTACCCTGGAGCCCGACGAGCATAATCACCGTCGGGCCGGGCCGGGCCTCCTGCAGCGGCGCATTCTCAACGCCCAGCAGGTTGATCAACTCGTTGTGAACGATCTTCACCACCTGCTGGTGGGGCGTCAGGCTTTTGGTGACTTCTTCGCCGATGGCCTGTTCGGTTACGCGGGCAACAAAATCTTTAACAACCTTGAAGTTCACATCGGCTTCAAGCAGGGCCAGGCGAACCGCCTTCATCGCCTCGCGGACATCATCCTCGTCGAGGCGGCCCTTGCTGCCGAGTTTTTGAAACACCGCCTGGAGGCGGTCGGAAAGACTCTCAAACATTGGCGCTCACTTTGTGTTGGCGGGTTGGACCCACGCGGCTGTGCCGCACAGTGTATGCGGGAGCGTAGCGCCCTCCCGGACCCTTCCATTGGGCAATCGCGCAACAACGGGAATGCACAAGAGTTCTCTCGGGAGGGCATGCCTTCCCGAACCATCCACCAGGATGGAGGATGATCGCCAGAACATTGTAGCCGCTCGAAGGGAGGGAGTCAACTCAGGCAGTGGCAGCCTCGGCGCGCACCAGAGCGATTGCCTGCTCGCGCCAGTGGAGCAGCGACTCCAGTTCCGTCAGGAGATTGGCGAGGAGGTGGTAGTCGCGCCGGAGGGCCTGCTCCTCGGCCTGGTCGAAGGGCAGGGTCGTTATCGGGCCGAGCCAGTCTTCGAAACAGGCGCCGCCAATGAACGTCTCCAGGGAGTGGATGGCGCTCAGGCGCCGCCAGATGTGGGCCGCGCTATCCGTGAGCAGTCGAACGCTGTCGATGGCCATAGGCGCCTGCCTGATGCTGATCGTGCGGTACCGGTCAACCCGGTCCTATGGTACCGCGGGCCCGCGGAGCGGGGCATCGGTCGGAAGGTTTACATGTATCTCCTTACAAGCGCTGGGCGCGGCAAGGGGAAACCAGGTTTCCCCATGCCCTTGCCTGAGGAGAAGACAGCCGTCTCCTACGCCAGGCTCGGGGGGGCGCCCCGGGGTCTTCGCCCAGGACTCGTATTCTCGGGTCGTCGCCGGAACGAGGTTTCTGGTATAATCCTGAGGAGAATCAGCGAACCAACGGCAAATATGACGCAAGATACTCAGTTTTCCGGCGTGGCTGCAACAATCACCGATCAGACTGGCGTACCCCGCCCCAGCGCGGCGCCCCGGTTTTACCCGCGCCAGCGGTTTCTCCGCGTTTCCTCATACATGCTCCGGGTCGTCATTCATATCTTTGTCTGGGACATATTTATGTTCCGGATTGGCGTGCTGCGCTGGCTGGTACGGCGCAGCGCCAATCGCCGCTGGCGGCGCCTGGCCCGCGATTTCCGCAAACTGGCCATTGATCTGGGCGGCATGCAGATCAAGCTCGGCCAGTTCCTCTCCTCGCGCGCCGATGTGGTGCCCGATGTGGTGCGCCAGGAACTGGCCGGGCTGCAAGATGAAGTGCCGCCGGCCCCGGCGAGCCATGTGCTTGAAGTCATCATTGAGGAGCTGGGCGCCCCGCCCAGCGAGTTGTTCCTGCGCTTCGAGGAGGAGGCGGTTGCGGCCGCCTCGCTCGGCCAGGTGCACTTCGCGACCCTCCACGACGGGCGCGATGTGGCCATCAAGGTGCAACGACCCTACATCGAAGAGATCATCCAGGTGGATCTGAGCGCGGTCTCCTGGGTGATCCGTCTGGTGAAGAACTATCCGCCGATCCGGCGCCGGGCCGACCTGGAGGCGCTGCTGGCCGAGTTCGCCAGGGTCCTGATGCTAGAACTGGACTACGTGGAAGAGGGGCGCAATGCCGCGACCTTCCGCAAGAACTTCGTCGGGGTCCAGGGGGTCTATTTTCCTGAGCCGATCCTGGAATTGACGACCAGGCGCGTGCTGGTGATGGAGCGCATCAGCGGGATCAAGATCAGCGATCTGCGAACGCTGGAGGCGCTGGGGGTGAGCCGGGTGGAGTTGGCGGCGCGGCTGAACAACTGCTATCTGAAGCAGTTTTTCATTGATGGCTTCTTCCATGCCGATCCGCATCCGGGGAACCTGTTCGTGCGGGTTGACCCCGAACTGCCAGTAAACTACGGCGTCTCGTTCAATGGCAAGGCGCCCGCGGGCACCCCCAATGGAAACGGCGTGCTCCCCGATGGGCATCTCTTTGGTGACGCCGAGGCTCATGCCGTGGCGCCAGGACGCCCATTCACCCTGATCTTCGTGGATTTTGGCATGGTCGGCGCCCTGCCGCCGCAGACGATGGATGTCGTGCGCGGAGGCGTACTGGGCCTGGCAACAAATGATGCCGAGCGGATCGTTGATGCGCTGGATCGCTTGAACATGATCCTGCCCGGCGCCGATCGCCGCCCGATCATCCAGGCGGTGCAGATTATGCTGCGTCACTCATTCAACCGCACTATGCGCGAGATGACCAGCATTGACGTCGAGGCGATCTTCGAGGAAACCAAGGATATTGTCTACGATCTGCCCTTCCAGATCCCCCAGGATCTGCTCTACTTCGGGCGGGCCCTGAGCATGGTCGCCGGTCTCGCTACCGAGATTTGCCCGGATATCAATCTGTTCCACGAACTGCGTCCCTTCGCGCAGATGCTGCTGGAGCGGGAACGTAACGGTATCAACTGGGCCGAGCGGGCCCAGAAGGAGTTGCGCGATCTGGGGCAGTTGCTCTTCTCGCTGCCCCGCCAGATGGAGACCTACTACCGTTCGGCCAATCGCGGGGAGATTCAGATGCGTTCCGACCTGTCGCGCCTGGAGCGCGGCATCCGCCGTGTTGAGCGCTCGAGCGACCGGCTCGCTGGCGGGGTGCTGGCGACGGGCCTGTTCCTCGGCGGCGTGCAGTTGCGCACCCGCGGCTTCGAGAAGGAGGCGAGCCGGGCGTGGATGGCAGCAGCGGCGGCGATCGTCTGGGCCCTCTGGCCCCGCGGAGAGAAGTGAGCGGTTGGAGAAAGGTGGGGAAACCTGGTTTCCCCACACCCCTGCCTGATGGCAGGGGAGCGCCCTCCGAAGCCAGGCCCTTTGCATTCCGAAAGCAGCAGGATGGATATCCTCGCACCATTGCCTCGGCGCTGGCGGACGGTGTTTGCGCTGCTCGGCTGGTTCGCCCTGCTGCTTGCCACGGTGCTGGCGCTCTCTCTCGTACTGCGTCCCGATCGACGCGACGGTTTGCGTTCCGCTGACCGGCTCTTCAGTACAGGGCGCTACCATGAGGCGCTGGCGATCCTGACGCCGCTCGCGCCAGCGTTGCCCGAGGCCCAGGTGCGCCTGGGCATGCTGCATACGCTGCGCGGCGAACACGTCGCAGCCGAGCGCCAGTTGCGCGCGGCGATGCTCCGTGGCCTCGGGCCGGTCGATTACCAGCGGGCGCTGCTCTACCTGGGGCGCACGCTGGCTGACTCGGGGCGGCGCGACCTGGCAGTGCGCACGTGGGCGCTGGCGGAGGATTGCCGCTCGATTGAGACCTGCTCCTATCGCGGCCCGGCGCGCGTGCTGGCCGCCGATGAGGCCCTGCAACGGGGCGAGTACCTGCTGGCCACGGCCGGGTTGCAGGCGGCCCTGGCTGAGCCATTGTCGCCGCCCTGGGCCGAATCCGCCCGTTATCGCCTGGCCCTGCTGCGCGCCAACAGCGCCCCCGACGCCGCGCGCCGGGATCTGACCCTCGCGGTCGCAGCCGAGCGTACCGATCCGCTGCTTGCCCCTCTCCTGCCCGTGGTGGGCGATGGTCCGCTCCGCCTCAAGGCCGCGCTTGATGCTTCACCCGCTGAGCGTCCGCAGATGCTGGGCGTGTTCTATCTGAGCCTGGGTCTCTATGGCCTGGCCGAGGAGCAGTTTACGCAGGTTGACCCCCACGGCCCGGATGCCCTCGGCGCCGCGGCCTATGCGGCCTACACCCGCTGGCGCTCCGGGGATGCCAGCGGCGGTCTCCAGCGGCTACAGGCCCTGGTCGAGGCGCATCCCGACGACCCGCGGGTGCGCACGCTCCTGGCACTCACCTATCTCACGACCGATGCCGGCGATGTCGCGCAGGATGAACTGGACGCTGTCGCGCAGTTGCGGCCCGATGATCCGGGCGTGGCCCTGGCCTGGGCCAGTTGGTACGCCGCGCGCCGAGAGTACGACCAGGCCAGCCAGGCCTATATGCGCGCGCTGGCCCTGGCCCCCGAGGCCGAGCGGGGCCGGTACGCGCTGCTGGCGGCGAAGTTTCATCTCGCCACTACCTTTGAACTCTGTGAAAGGGGGTTGTCAGTTGCCGAGGCAGCCGCGGCAGCGGCGCCCGGCGATCCGGAGGCCCTGACGTCGCTGGCCGCCCATCGCTACCACTGCGGCCAGTTTGCGGGCGCGGTCGAGGCCGCCCGCGCGGCCCGGCGGACCGGCGGCGGCCCCGATGCGTTGTATTACCTTGGGGCGGCCCTGGCGGCCCTCGGCGACGCAGAGAACGCGCGCAGCGCCCTCATCCGCGCCGCCGACCTGGCGCCTGCCTCCGACTGGCGCCGGAGGGCGGAGTTAGTACTGGGTATGCTGCCGCTCTATGCCTCTTCGAAGTAACCGTGCAGCCGGCGGCCCAGCAGCGGGTCGCGCAGCTTCTTGAGGGCCTCACTCTCGAGTTGCCGCACCCGCTCGCGGGTCAGGTTGAGGCGTTGGCCGATCTGCTCAAGGGTCAGCGCAGTTTCGCCGTACAGCCCGTAGCGCAGACAGAGGATGTGGCGCTCCCGGGACGTCAGGTGTGACATCGCCTCGCTCAGATCGTCGCGCAGCAAAGCGTGCGAAACCTCATCCAGCGGCGAAGGTTGCAATGGGTCGGAGATGACCTCGGCCAGTGTGCCGGTGCCATCCTCGGTGTGCGCCTCGTCGAGTGAGGCCGGGGTCAGCGCGGCCTGCTCGGCGCGCGTCACCTGTTCCGGCGTAAGCCCGGCTTCGCTGGCAACCTCTTCGGGGGTCGGTTCGCGGTCGAGGCGCTGGATCAACTGCTGGCGCACCCGCGCGAGCCGCGAGAGTCGCTCACCCAGATGCACCGGCAGGCGCACCGTGCGCCCATGATCGGCAATGGCCCGGCCAACACTCTGGCGGATCCAGTAGGTGGCATAGGTCGAGAACTTCAGGCCCCGCCCGGGATCGAACTTATCCACGGCGCGCATCAAGCCCAGGCTGCCCTCCTGGATGAGATCCAGCAGGCTCAGGCCGTGGCCCTGGTAGCGGCGCGCGATGCTCACCACCAGACGCAGATTGGAATTGATCAACTGGGCTCGTGCCCGCTCACCTGCGGCGACCTGCTGCTCGAGGCGCTGGCGCTCGGTGAGAGGCGGCTGCGGCTCGGCAGCGAGACGGTTGGCTGCTTCCAGGCCCTCGGCCATGGCGCGCGCAAGGGCCTGTTCCTGATCAAAGGTCAAGAGTGGCTCATCGCCGATCTCATTCAAATATAGAATGATAGTATCTGTAGCACCGGGGCTGATAACCGCCGGATTGGTCATGGGTCGCTCCCCTTTCAGGTTCGTTGTCCGGGCTGCGACCGAAGCAAACGAACGTGTTGGTTGTCCCGTTCAGCAGGGGGTGATCCGCGTGGGGACGAGAGCCAGCAGGAGTCGGGGCACTCCCGGGGGACGTCAGGAGAGAAGTATAGACCAGGGGGCTAAGAGTGGGCTTAGCTCTGGATGAGAGGAGGATGAGAGAAGGGGCGATTGGCGATTCTGGATTGGCGCTTGCGGATTGCGGTTCGCGAACCGTCCCTACCGGCGGACCAGAGGCGGGCCGGCAGGGGCGATTCGCGAACTGTCCCCAACCACTCAAGCCAGCGAGAGGTCGCGTTTCTTCTTCTCGCGGCGCCGTTCATCGGCGCTGAGCAACTTTTTCCGCAGGCGCCAGCCCTTCGGGGTAACCTCGACCAGTTCGTCGTCGCCGATGTACTCGATGGCATCATCGAGCGAAAGGGTGCGCGGGGCCTCGAGGCGAATGTTTTCAGCGCCTTTATTGTTGCGGATGTTGGTCAGGTGCTTCTCCTTACAGACGTTCACCTCAAGGTCAACGTCACGGATGTGCTGGCCAACAACCATACCGGCGTAGACTTCCTGGCCAGGGGTGACGAAGAAGACCCCGCGATCCTGCACCTGGTTGATGCCGTAGGTGGTGACCACGCCGCTTTCGGAGGCGATGAGCGAGCCATTCTCACGGGCGGTGATTTCACCGGTGAACGGCGCGTAGCCATAGAAGAGACTATTGAGCACCCCGGTGCCGCGTGTGGCGGTCAGGAAGAGCTGGCGGAAGCCGAGCAAGCCGCGAGTCGGCACCAGATAGACATAATGCACGCTGCCATCATCGCGGAGGTGCATGTCACGCATCTCGCCCTGGCGTTTGCCGAGCAGTTCCACCACCACACCCTGGTAATCGGCGGCCACCTCGATTTCGACCAGTTCGATCGGTTCGAGGCGGGCGCCGTGCACATCCTCGTGAAAAATCACCTCGGGACGGGAGACCTGGAACTCGTAGCCTTCGCGGCGCATCGTTTCGATCAGAATGCCGAGGTGCAGTTCGCCGCGCCCGGAGACCAGGAAGACATCGGGGCTATCGGTGTCTTCGACGCGCAGGGCCACGTCGCGTTCGGTCTCCTGGTAGAGGCGTTCACGCAGCTTGCGCGAGGTCACGAAGGTTCCTTCACGACCGGCGAAGGGGCTGGTGTTGACGCCAAAGGTCATCCGCACTGTCGGCTCTTCGACCTTAATCAGGGGGAGGGCCTCGGGCTGGAGCGCATCGGCGATGGTATCGCCGATGCTGGCGTCGCCGATGCCGGCGAGGGCGATAATATCGCCGGCCCGGGCCGATTCGACCTCCTGGCGCTGCAGGCCATTGTAGACAAACAACTGGGTGAGGCGGGCGGGGTGAATCGCGCCATGGCGATCGATGCGCACAAGGGCCTGCCCCTTGCTGATCGTGCCGCGACTGAGCCGGCCCGTAACAATTTTGCCCTTGTAGTCGTCGTAGAGACTGGTGGTGACCAGGAATTGGGCCGGGGCGTCTACATCAACGTCGGGTGGCGGGATGCGGTCGAGGATAGCCTCAAAGAGCGGTTCGAGCGAGTCGTGCAGTTTGAGCGGCGAGCGGCCAGCGTGGCCGGCCAGGGCGTTGGTGAAAATGGTGGCGAACTCAGCCTGTTCGTCGCTGGCGCCGAGATCTACGAACAGGTCGAAGGTCTCGTTAACGACCCAGTTGGGGCGGGCCTGGGGCCGGTCAATTTTATTGACCACCACAATGGCGCGGTGGCCGGCCTGCAGGGCCTTGCGCAGGACGAACTTCGTCTGGGGCATGGGGCCGTCAACGGCATCAACCAGGAGCAGGACCCCGTCAACCATGTTCATCACCCGTTCCACCTCGCCGCCAAAATCGGCGTGGCCGGGCGTATCCACGATGTTGATCTTCGTGCCCCGGTAGCTCACGGCAGTAGTTTTCGAGAGAATGGTGATCCCCCGCTCACGTTCGAGAGCGTTCGAGTCGAGCACCCGTTCCTCGACGGTCTGGTTCTCACGAAAGACGCGGCTCTGCTTGAGCATCGCATCCACCAGAGTGGTTTTGCCGTGATCAACGTGGGCGATAATGGCAATGTTTCGAATATCTTGACGAAGCATAAACCCTCAGCGCCCGCCGGGCGCGTTTGTAGCTACACATAGAGACGCTCAGGCGCCTGACGCTGCGGGCCTGAGCGTTTGCTCACGTATATTGTACCACAGCCACGGACGGTATATTCCTGGGAGGGCGCCGCCCTCCCAGGAATATACCGTTCAGCCGCGTGGGAGGACGGCGCCCTCCGGCGGGGAGGGTCGGGGAGAGTGCCGCTCTCCCAGGATGACTCTTTAGCGTCCGGCTGGCGCGCGGCGCAGCCGCAGGGAGCGCAGACGAGTATGCTACACTATAAATTATGAAGGCAAAAGCCACACCCCAACGAATTCCCGTAATGGCTCTGCCCTACCCGTTCGCCGTGCAGAGCGTAGTGACGCTGGTGCTGCTCGGCGCGCCGTTGAGCGCCCTGGGGGAGCGTTATGCCGTCTGGCGCCTGGTGGGGCTGGCGGGATTATGTGGCGGCCTCCTGATCGCCGTGACCTTTGTTCCGGTACGACGTCTGCCGCGCTGGGGCCAGGCGCTGTTCCTGCTCGGGCAGGTGGCGCTGACGGCCCTGGCGCAGGTGCTCGCTCCTGCGCCGCTACTTGATTACGTATACCTGGCGCTGGTGCTCCAGGCCATCGCGTTGTTTCCACCGTGGTTGTGGATTCCCTTTGCGGTGGGGGTTTACGCCGTCTGGAGCGGGATGTTGCTGGTGGCGACGGCAAACCTGATCGACTGGCTGCAGGGCAACCTGACGCTGGCCTTTCCGGTAACCTGCGCGATCATCGCTGCGATCTTCTACCTGCGCCAGCAGCGCCGGAGCGAGCAGGTGCAGCACATGTTGCAGCAGGTACAGCAGCGTTACGACGCGCTGGCCGCGGGTGTGCGCGAGGCGCAGCAGCGCATCATGCTCGAGGAGCGCCACCGGCTCGGGCAGACGATCATCGGCGACGTGCAGGCGGCCCTGAGCCGCACCGAGCAGAGTGTGGCGGTGGCGCTGGCGCAGGCCCAGAGCAACCTCTCACGGGTTGAGGCGGCGGTGAGCCAGACGCGGGCCGCCGCCGCCAGCGCGGTGGAACGCCTGCGGGCCACGGTGGCGACGTTGCGCCAGGGTACGGTAGAGCCCCCCCCCGGCGACTCGCCTCTGGCAACCGTGACTCCATCGGATGAGCCGGTGATCGCCCGGCCGCTGAACCGGGTGCTGACGTGGGTGTTACCGGCGGTCTTTCTGGTCCTGACGATCAGTTCAGCCGCATTGGAGGGCCCGCTGGTGTCGGGAGCCTTCGGGATGTTGCTGGCATGGGCCGCAGTGTTGCTGCTGGCCTACGTGACCACCCAGCTCATCAGCCAGCCGTTGCTGATCCAGGTGGGTCTGGCGGCGCAGTCGGTGGCGATCCTGGCGCTGGCGCAACTTGCCCACACCCTCACCCCGCTCCTGGGGCTGCTGCTGGTGCTCTGGCAGGTAGCAGTGCGGCTCCCGCCGCGCCAGATTGTGCTGCACCTGGCGGGATTGCTGGTTGGGATCACCGTGCTTGCGGCGTACTGGGGGCCGGAGCGCTTCGACCACAACGCCCTGCTGATCAGTACGGTGACGGCGGCGGCGGTTGGCGGGCCGTTGCTGATGGGGCGCCGGCAGCTCGAGCGGCGCAAGCAGACAGAGTTGCGCCTGGCGCTGTTGAACGCGGAGATCGAGCAGCAGATGGCCGAGGTGCGCATGCTGGCCGTGGCGGCCGAGCGGGCGCGGCTGGCCCGTGAGGTGCACGATGATCTGGGGTCGCGGCTGGTGCTGGTGCATCTGCAATTGCAACTGGCCGAGGATCTGGCCGCCGAGGACGCCGAGGCGGCCCTGGAACAGGTGCGCGAGAGCCGCGAACAGTTGCACCTGGCCTGGCGCAGCATGCTGGCGGTGGCCGATGCCGAACTCCCGGTGCGGGGTGCCGAACTGCGTCGCGCGTTGGAGGAACTGGCGGCCTCGGCGGTTGCGCCGCCGTGCGTAACGTTGATCCTCGATGGGGAACTGGAGGAGGTGTCCGATGCGCTGGCCTGCACCATCTACCGCACGGTGCAAGAAGGTGTAACCAACGCGCGCAAACACAGTCGTGCGACGCGGGTCGAGGCGCGGGTGGTGAACCTGGGCGGCTATGTCACGGTCACGGTCACGAATGACGACCCCGGTGGAGCGGAACCTGCGGCGTCCCGGCCAGGGTCGGGCGAGAGTTTCGGGTTGGTGGGTCTGCGTGAGCGGGCCGAGGCCCTCAACGGCGGCATGGAAGCCGGTCCGTTGCCCGGTGGCGGCTGGTGGCTGCGGGTGGTGTTGCCGACCGAAGGCGTATGAGCGATTTCCCGACGGGCTTTCAAAGGGTGCCAGCGATGAGCGAGAAGATCCGTGTGTTGATCGTGGACGACCAGGCCCTGATCCGCACCGGAATCGCCACGCTGCTGGCGCGCAAACCCGGCATCGAGGTGGTGGGCCAGGCGAGCAATGGGCAGGAAGCTCTCGACCTCGTGGCCACACTTGACCCGGACGTGGTGCTGATGGATGTGCTGATGCCGGTGATGGATGGAGTCGAGGCCACCCGGCGGCTGGCGGAACGGGGGCCGCGCCCGGCGGTGATCATTTTAACGACCTTTCGTGACGACGCATATGTTTTTCGGGGCCTGGCGGCGGGTGCGCGGGGCTACCTGTTGAAGGACGTGGACCACAAGGCCCTTGCCGAGGCGGTGCGCACCGTGGCTGCCGGCGGGGCGCTGCTGGCGCCGGAGATCACGGCTCAGATGCTGCCCCATCTGGGGCGACTGGCAGGCGAGGTTGAAGCACGCAAGCCAGCCGCGACCGTGGGGCCCGCCGAGCGGCTGGCCTTCCTCACCGAACGCGAACGGGCCATTCTGGTGCTGCTGGCGCGGGGGCGCACCAACCAGGAGATCAGCGAGGCCCTGTTGATCAGCGTCGGCACGGTGAAGAACCATATCAGCAACATCCTCAGCAAACTCGGCGTCCGCGATCGTACCCAGGCGGCCCTCTGGGCGCAGCAGCAGGGGTTGGGGTAGCCTGGTTCAAACGCGCTTGAGAGCAGATTGAAGGGGCGTGGGGAAACCTGGTTTCCCAACGCCCCTTCGCGCATGCGTCCCATGACCACAGTCATAGGCCTCTGGTTGTATGTGCGCACTGTCACAAATCAGGCCGGGGATGACAAACGACTGGACCGGATGCACTTACGCAGCGTGACAGCGCGGGTTACACTGGGGTGCAGTGGTCGCAAAAAAAAGATATGCGGCCCGGCGCCTATTGCATTGAGGAGATGAAAGATGGCACGTGTCGTACCCTCCACCCCTGTTGAACCCCGGCTTGAAAAGAGCCTCGGCGAGAAGATCGGCGTTTTGATCATCGTCGCGCTGCCGTTTCTGGCGACGATCTATGCGATGGTCATGCTGTGGAACCGCGCCGTTGACTGGCTGGACGTGACCCTGATGCTGGTCTTCTACGTGATCTCGGGCCTGGGGATCACGGTCGGTTACCATCGCATGCTGACCCACAAGAGTTTCGAGACCCACTCCTGGCTGAAGCGCCTGTTCCTGATCATGGGCAGTATGGCCTTCGAGGGCAGCCCGATCGCCTGGGCCTCCACGCACATTCAGCATCACGCCCACTCTGATGGCGAAGACGATCCCCACAGCCCGCTGGAGGGGCTGTGGCACGCCCATATGGGCTGGCTGTTCCACCATAAAGAGAACGTGGACGTGTACGGCACCTGGCTGAAGCGCGACCCTGACGTCGTGTGGGTCTCGCGCACCTGGTTGTTGTGGGCCGGGTTGGGGCTGCTGATCCCCTTCCTGATCGCCGGCTGGAGCGGGCTGATCTGGGGTGGATTGGTGCGGGTCTTTCTCACGCACCACGTTACCTGGAGCGTCAACTCGATTTGCCACACCTTCGGCGCGCGTGACTACCAGACGCGCGACGCAAGCCGCAATAACTTCATCGTTGGGCTGCTGGCATTTGGCGAGGGCTGGCACAACAACCACCACGCCTTCCCCCGGTCGGCCTTTCACGGCCTGCGCTGGTGGCAGATCGACATCTCGGCCTACGTGATCCGCAGCCTGGAGGCGACCGGTCTGGTCTGGAACGTGTACCGGGTAAGAGAGACCGATCTGGAGAAGCGGGTAATCCCGGCAAGCGCGGAGGGGATGGGCGATTAAGGGCAGGCCCAATCTTGTCCCGCAAGCAAGGTCGAAGCCGTGGCGCAGCCACGGCTTCGACCTTGCGAGGCCAGCGCCCGCCGCCAGAGGCAGAGGTTCATCAGCCCTGGCTTCGACCAACTTGTGGTTGACGCCGGGCGAGAAAGGCAGTATTATAGCGAACAATCCCGAGAGAAGAACCGCAGTAGCCGTGGCAGCGCCGCCCGCTCAGCTCTCTCCGATCCTGGTTTCAGATTCGGCAGAAAGCCTTATTCCCGCACACCTATGCTCACCGAGCACCGCGCGCGCGCCAACGGCCATTCGCTCTTTGCCACGTACGATCTCGGCGCCATCTACGACGAGATGTTCGACGAGGCGGGCGAACCGCGGCCCCACTACCAGCTCCTGTACCAGCGCCTGCAGGAACTCTCCGCCCGCGACCTCCAGCAGCGGCAAAGTTACGCCAACCTCACCTTTCTCAATCAGGGCATCACCTTCACTGTCTATGGTGATGATCAGGGAACCGAGCGCATCTTTCCCTACGATCTGCTGCCGCGGATCGTGACCCACGACGAGTGGTCGGTGATCGAGGCAGGGCTGAAGCAGCGCATTCAGGCGCTGAACCTGTTTCTGCACGACATTTACTACCAGGCGCGCATCCTGGCCGATAAGGTCATTCCCCGCGAGCTGGTGTACACCTGCCCGCACTTCCGCCGTGAGATGCGGAACGTCGCGGTGCCCCAGCAGGTCTATGTTTCGATTACTGGAACAGACCTGGTGCGCATGCCCTCAGGGGAATTTGTGGTGCTGGAGGATAACCTGCGCGTGCCCAGCGGGGTGAGCTACATGCTCACCAACCGAGCGGTGATGAAACGGGCCTTTCCGGGGCTGTTCGCCAACTACGGTGTGCGCTCGATTGACCACTATGGGCACGCACTGCTCACGACCCTGCGCGCCCTGGCCCCTGCTCACCGTCCTGACCCGACTATTGTGGTGCTGACGCCGGGGGTGTACAACTCAGCCTACTTTGAGCATACGTTCCTCGCCCGGCTCATGGGGCTGGAACTGGTTGAGGGGCGTGACTTGCTGGTGCACAACAACATCGTCTACATGCGCACCACGGCTGGCCTACGGCGGGTGGATGTGATCTATCGGCGGGTAGACGACGATTTTATTGATCCGCTGACCTTCCGTTCGGATTCGATCCTCGGTGTGGCCGGCCTGTTCAACGCTTTCCGTGCTGGAAATGTGAGTCTGGCGAATGTGGTTGGCACCGGCGTGGCCGATGATAAGGCGATCTACGCCTACGTGCCGAAGATTATCAAATACTACCTCGGTGAAGATCCGATCCTGTCGAATGTCGAGACCTACCTCTGTGACAATCCGCTAGAGCGGGCCTACGTGCTCGAACATCTGGATGAACTGGTGGTAAAGGCGGTGGGGGAGTCAGGCGGCTACGGAATGCTGATCGGACCGCACAGCACCGTTGAGGAGCGTGAACGCTTCCGGCGCCTGATCGAGGCCCATCCGCGGAATTACATCGCCCAGCCAACCCTGCAATTCTCGCGGGCTCCGTGCTTCGTTGACGGACGGGTGGAACCGCGCCACGTCGATCTCCGCCCGTACATTCTCAACAGCGGCGATCAGATTACCATCGTACCGGGGGGCCTCACCCGAGTGGCATTACGCAAAGGCTCACTGGTGGTCAACTCGTCGCAGGGCGGAGGCAGCAAGGATACGTGGGTGCTGTTCGAGTGACGCGCCGTTCTTTATTACCTTACAGACTCGAGGCATGCCAGGAGACACGGCATCCCAACAACCCTTTGCCGTCCGCGGCAGGCGCGCGCCCGGTCAAAACGCGGACGTGTCTGCGGCGGTGAGCCGAACCATACGTATCGCGGAAGGCTACACCTTCCATACCTCCCTTGAACTGGCCCGTCATAGGTCCCGCTGCGAAACCTTGTCTTAGTACGATATGCTCTCACGTGTAGCCGATGGGCTCTACTGGATGAGCCGCTACCTGGAACGGGCCGAGCACACGGCGCGCCTGATCGGCGTCGGGTTAAACCTGATGCTGGATCAAACTCCCGAGTCGGTGGAGGTGCGCTGGAAACGCCTGCTGGCGGCCCTGCGCACGCCCCTGTCCCCTGAAGCGGCCAATGACCCCTACACCATCACTCGCGCATTGACCTTCGATCCTGCTAATCCGAACGCGATCGTCAATTGCATTGCCCTGGCTCGAGAAAATGCCCGGCAGGTGCGCCAGCAGATCAGTTCGGAGATGTGGGAGCAGGTCAACCGCCTGTACCTGTTTATGCGCTCGGCAAGCCCGGAGCGCATCTGGCAAGGCGAGCCGATTGAGTTCTATCAGGCGATCAAAGAAGGGGCGCATCTCTTCCAGGGCATCACCGACACTACCATGACCCACGGCGAGGGGTGGTACTTTATCCAGGTGGGTCGCTACCTGGAACGGGTCAGTGCTACGGCCTTGCTCCTCGATGTATACTTTCGCCCCTACCTGGAGGCGCCCGACGATCCGGCGCTGATGCTGGAGTATAACGACTGGGTCGGGTTGCTCAAGTGCGCCACCGCGTTCGAGGCCTACTGCAAGGTGTACACCGCTGATGTGCAACCTCAGACGGTCGCGGAGTTTTTGCTGCTCGATGGCGAGTTTCCGCACTCGGTGCGTTTCGCCGCCGATCGCATCCAGCGGGGCCTGCAGGCGATTGCGCAAAGCGCTGGCGCCCGCAGCGGCGGGCGGGCCGAACGCCTGGCCGGGCGATTACGCGCCTCGCTCGATTATGGACAGGTGGAAGAGATCCTGGCCGATAACATGCATGCCTACCTCGATGGCATCCAGCGCCAGTGCCTGGCCATCCATAGCGCGATCTATCAGACCTACGTGAACTACCCCGTGGAGAAGGCGCTTGATACCTAGAGCACTGACCGGAATTGATTGATCGGCTGAGGACACTGAGCCGTGTGGCGTACGGCGCTCGCGCCGCCATTCTTGCAGGTCAATCTTTTCAAGAAACGCTATCATACGTCGTCCGAGTTCTTCTGACGGGTTGCGCTCGTTGGGCCAAAGGATTGGCTGCGCCTATGCTTCAGCCTTACCAGGCAAGAACCGACCCATCATCCGGTACAGGTTACCCGGAGTTGCACCTGCCATATGTATTATTCCATTCTGCATAAGACCCGTTTTCGCTACAGCGCCCCGGTGAGCGAGAGCATCACCGAGGTGCGGAAGCAACCTCGCTCGGAAGGTTCACAACACTGCCTCAGTTTTCGCCTGGTGACGAGTCCCATTGCTCGTGTGCAACACTACACCGATTGCTACGGCAATACCGTTCACCACTTCAGTATTCCCGCGCCGCACCGCACCATGACAATTACTGCCGAGACGGTGGTCATTCTACAGCCGCCGCCGCCGCTCCCCGAGCGGCTCGACCCCGACGCCTGGTCAGCCCTCGACGCGCTGACCGAGCGCGAGGATCACTGGGATTTTCTTGCACCCAGTTTTTTCGCCCATCCGACGGCGCTGCTCGAAGACCTGGCCCGCGAGCTGGAGGTGTGTCGGCGTGACGATCCGCTCTCCCTGCTGCGCGAGTTGAACGCGCGGCTCTACGATGCGTTCGCTTACGATCCTGAGCACACCAAAGTCGACTCGCCGATCGACGTGACCCTCGCCGCCCGGCGGGGGGTGTGCCAGGATTATGCGCACATTATGATTGCCCTGCTGCGCCCCCTCGGCATCCCCTGTCGTTATGTGAGCGGCTATCTTTTTCACCGGGTGGAGGATCATGACCGCTCTGAGCAGGACGCGACTCATGCCTGGGTCGAGGCGTTGTTGCCGGAACTAGGGTGGGTAGGCTTTGACCCGACGAATAACCTGATCGCCGGGGAGCGGCACATTCGCACGGCGGTGGGGCGCGACTACGCCGACGTGCCGCCGACGAAGGGGGTCTTCAAGGGCCAGGCCGAGAGTACGCTGGAAGTCGGCGTTAAGGTTGCGGCGACCGAGGCGCCGATCGCCGACGAGGAGGTGCTGCCAGTTCTGGCGGGCCAGGCAACGGCGGTTGAAGCGGATGAGCCGTTTCAGGATCAGCAGCAACAGCAACAGCAGTGACCGAATAGATACCGGGGAACCGGGTTTCTGCGGCTCGATGGCCAGGGTTTGGCAGCTCCGGGGCCCTGCCTGACGGGGTATGGTTCAACCCGGTTTCCTCACGCCTCTGCCGGAAGCCCTAGCGGGTGTTCAGCGACCAGTCGTAGGGCTTGAATGCCAGGGCTACCTCTGCGTGAGCGTCAATCCAGCGTCGGCGCTCGTCATCGGGGGGCAGGTGGCTGTGGATGAAGCGCAGCACGCCTTCCAGTCCCCCGAAGTCGTTCTGGTACCATTTGAAGATGGACGAGACGAGGAGCGTGCCGGTCTGGAGGTCGAGGTCGGTGTCGGCGCCGACGAATGCGCGGGCGGCCAGATCGAGCTGGGTCTCAATCCGCGCGCCGTCGTAGACGGCAATGGGCGGGCAGGAGCGGCTGGCGCAGTTGAGGGCGAAGTGAATGCGCGGTTCGAGCGGGCTGATGGCCCAGGCCAGGCGCGGGTCGTCGTCGGCGAACTGTGGGCCGGGGAGAAAGGGATTTCCGGCGTTGGCGCGGAGCATGCCATGCTCGATGTCGTCGGCGCAGAGGCGGTAGCCGCCGACGATGTAGGCGATACGGCGGAAGAAGCTTAACCCGCCCAGGCCCGCGCGCACGCTGCGCCGCACGGCGTATGCCACCACGCCATCGAGAACCATCCCGTTGTAGAGGTTGATCCAGAAGGCCATCCGCGTGCCCCGGTCGGCCAGGACCGACGGGTCGAAGGTGACCAGGAGGGGCGTTACCTGCTCGATGTAGTCGGCGTAGGCCGGGCTGTCGCGCAGGGCGGCGTAGTCCACGGCAATGCCATCGTCACTGGCGGCAGCGATCTTGAGCGCGCGCACAGCGGCGGCCAGCCGGTCGGCCAGTTCGGGTCCGGCAGGGGGGTGGCCGGCAGGGGGCGGCACGTTGAGGGCCTCGCCGGCGCGAACGCCGGTGACCAGGCTCAGCGCCGCCTCGCGAAGGGCAAGCAGTTCGTTCATACATACCTCGGTGGCGCGATGAGGCTCGCGCAGTTTATGCCGCTCATGGCGACACTCACGCCCCCGATGCCCGGAGGGGGCGATGCCAACCAGCCGGACGCTGCGGGCTAAAACCTTGTCTGAGTTCATAAAAGCCCCGCAGGGCTTCTGAGCGTTAGCCCGCAGCGCCCCGGGCGGTATACTTATAAGGCGCCTGGCTCTCCCGGCCCTTCCCGATGCGACCGTAAAGGAATAGTCACGCGACAATGCTGGCGTCCGAGCTTTGCCCGCCATGTCCGCGCGGATTCCGGGGAGGGGGACTGCCTGATCGTTACGTGTTCGCCCTTCCCCAGGTACCGTACCACAGTCTGGTTGTACAGGCAATGGTTCGACGTAACTCATATGTAACCTTCGCTGATACCCTCGGAGTTGTAACCACCAGGGAAATGCGCGAACCGGTGTAGGTCTACATCGGAGGGCCGGAGAATACTGAGGAGGATAGGTATGGACTGGTCGAAGCAGGCGAACGATATGATCAAGACCTGGACCGGCACGCAGCAGAAGGTCTGGGAGAGCTGGATGAGCTCGATGCAGGCGATGACGACCCCGCAAAGCCCGGAGGCTTGGCAGAAGACGGTGGAGACGTGGCGCGGCACGGTGCGCTACGCGATTGAGCAGCAGGTGGAGTTGACCCGTCTCTGGGCCGAGAGTGTCGCCGCTGCCTCTGTGAATATGCCAGCGATGCCGGCGATGCCTTCCGTTCCGGGTGTGCCGACAACTCCGGTAGAGTGGACCCGCCAGATGTTAGAGATGACGCGGGTCTGGGCCGAGACGCAGATGCGCTTCTCCGAGAACTGGTTCGATCTGCTCAAGAAGGCTGAGCCAAGTATGCTCGCCCAGATGTGGGACATGACCCAGGCGCAGAAGATTATGGCGACCTGGCAGGAGGCTGCGCAGAAAGCCGTTGAGGCGCAGACCCAGTTCAGCCAGATGGTGATGAAGAGCGCGGCCAATAGCGTGGATATTTCCAAGAAGTAGAGGCGCGGCTCCGTCGCGTCTCCCGTCGCAGCCCGCCCCCTCTCCACGTTCGAGAGGGGGCTTCGTAATTTTGGGGATGAGAACGAGCCTTGCAGGTAGGGGGATGGGGAAACCGCGTTTCCTCATCCCCCTACCTGCAAGCCAGACGTACTGGCCCCAGGTGATCGAACACGGCCTCGAAGGCGTCGCCGGGGGCGCAGGGAACCAGCGGCGTCAGCGAGCCGGCCAGCACTACCTGGCCCGCCTGGAGCGCATGTCCGTGGGCAGCTATGCGGTTCGCCATCCAGGCCAGGGCGTTGGCCGGGCTGCCCAGCACGTTGGCGCCCCGCGCGCGCGCCGCCTCCTGCCCGTTGCGGAAGAGCACCACCTCAAGCGCGGCCAGGTCCACGCCGGTCACCGGGACGATCTGGTCGCTGAGCACGTAGCGGGCCTGGAAGACATTGTCGGCGATCATTTCGGGCATTTTTGCCGCCCAGCCCGCGGTGCGCGCATCAACGATTTCAAACGCGGCGAGCATGCCCTGAACGGCGGCCAGGGCCATCTCGGGCGTTACACCGGGACCGCTCAGGTCGCAGGCGAGGAGAAAGGCGACCTCGCACTCCACGCGGGGGTGGATCAGGCCCGCCATGGGCAGGGTCGCGCCGCTGGAGAGGCGCCGTTGGCGGAGAAGCTGGCCGTAGACTGCCTCACGTAGCCCGAAGGTGGACTGCGCCCCGGGGTTGGTCGCGCCGGCCTTCCAGCCGGCCAGGGTCGCCCCGTTGGCCAGATGCAGCCGGAGCAGTTCGCTCTGGATGGCGTAGGCATCGTCTTCCGTTACGGCGGGAAAGCGCTCGTGCCATGGCGGTACAGGGGCGGCTTCGCGCTCGGCGCGCAGGTACATGGTGGCGAGTTCAGCGATGGTGGATTGATCCAGGGTCATAGCATTTCCTCCTCTCTGATGTGAAGGGTGTCGGGCGGCCTCGCCGCCGGTTGGCGGAGGAAACCCGGTTCCCCCGGATATCTACCGATACCCCTCGGCCTGCATATTGAACAGGCGCGCGTAGGTTCCGTCGAGGGCCAGGAGTTCGTGGTGGGCGCCGAGTTCGGTGATGCGGCCACCTTCGATGACGGCGATACGGTCGGCCATGCGTACAGTGGAGAAGCGATGGCTGATCAGGAAGGCGATGCGCCCGGCAGTGAGTTCGCGGAAGCGCTGGAAAATCTCGTATTCGCGCTCGGCGTCGAGGGCCGAGGTTGGCTCGTCGAGGACGAGCACCTCGCTGTCGCGCATGAAGGCGCGGCCCAGGGCGATCTTTTGCCACTGCCCGCCGGACAACTCGGCGCCCTTCTCGAACCAGCGACCCAGGATGGTGTCGTAGCCCTTCGGCAGGCTGGCGATCACCTCGTCGGCGCCGCCGCGGGCCGAGGCGGAGAGAATGCGTTCTTCGTTCGCCAGTTCTTCGATCTGGCCGAAGCCAATGTTCTCGCGAGCGGTGACCTGGTAGCGCACGAAGTCCTGGAAAATCACCCCGATGCACTGCCGCAGGTCGTCGAGATCATACTCGCGCAGATCCACCCCGTCGAGGAGGATGCGGCCCTCGGTGGGGTCGTAGAGGCGTGTGAGCAGCTTGATCAGCGTGGTCTTGCCCGCGCCATTGGCCCCCACCAGGGCAATCTTCTCGCCCGGAAGCACGTGCAGATTGACGTCGCGGAGGGCATACTCTTCGCGATCAGGGTAGCGGAAGCTGACCCCCTGAAACTCGATGCCCTGGCGAATGGGTCGCGGCGCCTTGCGGCCCTTGCCAGTGATCATCTGCGGCGTGAGGGAGAGGAAGCCGAAGAGGTTTTCCAGGAAGAGACCGCTTTCAAAGAGTTGCCCGGCATTGTAGAAGATGCCCTGGAAGGCGCCCTGGCTCTGGCGGAACAGCGTCAGGTAAAAGGTCATCGCGCCGATGCTGAGCACCCCGGAGACGGTCTGCCAGATGATCCAGGTGTAGGCGCCGTAGTAACTCGCCGAGGCCAGCAGGCCCCAGAGGGTGCTGAACAGCGAGCGGCGTCGCGCCAGCGCGGCGTCTTCCAGGTAAAACTTCCAGAACAGGTCCTGGTAGCGTTGGAGCAATGGCTCGCCCAGGCCGAAGAGCTTGATCTCCTTGGCGCTGCTGTCCACGGTGAGCAGATACTCCAGGTAGGTCATCTTGCGGAACTCGGGCGCGCGCCATGTGAGCAGGCGGAAATGGAGCTGGCTGTAATGGGTTTGCGCCATGAAGGAAGGCAGGGTTGCGCCGAAGAGCACCAGGGCGATCAGCGGGCTGAAGGCGATCAGCCCCACAGCGAAGGAGCCGAGGGTGATCGCGTTCTGCACCAGGTTAAAACTGGTGTTGATGATGCTCATGGCCCGCCAGTTCGACTCGCGGCGGGCATTTTGCAGCTTGTCGTAGAACTGCGCGTCCTCGAAGAAGTGCAGGTCGAGGGCCAGTGACTTGCGGATGATCGCGGCGTTGATCGTGTTGCTGAGGCGCGCGTTGAGCATATGCTCGGCCAGGGAGCGGGCCTGGGCGAGGATGGCGCCCAGGGTGAGCAGGGCGAATTCCACCAGCAGGTAGGGGAGCACGGCCCGCAATGCGACCATCGGGGCGATGCCGTCCGTCACGGCAAGTACGACCTCGTCAATGATCAGCTTCGCCATCCAGGCCTGCGAGATGGGCAGCAGGCCGTTGAGGAGGGTGATCAGGGCCATGGCCACAGTCGCGCCACGGTGGGACTTCCAGACCAGATCGAAGGCCCGTGGGACGTTGCCGAAAGCGGCGCGCACCTCCTTCCAGCGTTCGGACCAGGGTTTCGGGGGCGTTTCGCCGCCCAGGGGCGCACCCGTACCCGGCGGCCCCTTGGCATGTCCACGCCGGGTGAAGATGACACGTTCGACGCCTGTGCCGTTGTGATTGTTGATTGTCATTTCTCTAGTATACTTTCACTCTGAGTTCGGGAGATCCGTCGAATGACCTGGATCCAGAGCTTGTGCGACTTCCGCCTCCGACGGTGCGTTGGGGGCAGCTATGGCCTTCGACAAACCTGGAGTCGGGGGCTTGCACCGTATTCGCTCTTGATCTGGATCGTGGCCGGTCGCATAGCCGGTGGCCGTGCCGGAGGGAGAACAGGGTGAAGTGGCTGCGGTATCTGATCGTCTTTGTACCGGTGGCCTTCGTACTCGAGTTCGTGCCGGGATTGCGGAACGACCTGCTGCTGTTTCTGGTGTGCTGCCTGGGGCTTATTCCCCTGGCCGGCTTTCTCGGCGAAGCCACGGAAGAACTGGCGGTCCACACCGGCCCGAAGGTGGGCGGCTTGCTCAATGCGACGCTGGGGAACGCTGCGGAGTTGATTATCTCGATTGTGGCACTCTCACAGGGGAAGATCGAGTTGGTGAAGGCCTCGATCAGCGGTTCCATCCTGGGAAACTTGCTGCTGATCCTGGGCCTGGCTCTGCTGCTTGGCGGCCTGCGCAACGGCCTCCAACACTTCGATCGGCAGGCGGCCAGCGTGGCGGCCTCGATGATGACCCTGGCGGTGATCGGGCTGATTGTTCCGACGCTGTTCGAGGTGGTGCGGGAAATCCAGTTCGGCCAGCTCGATCTCCTGACTACCGACGTGGATGATCCATCGCTGAACGCCCTGAGCCTGGGTGTGTCCGGCGTGCTGATCGTGCTCTATGTACTCAGTCTGATCTTCACCTTTCGCCGGCCCGAACGGGGCGTAGGCGGCCGTGCCGCAGCAAAAGTCGCCCCCCCCGATGACGAGGACCACAAGGCGAAGTGGAGCGTGCCGGTCTCGCTTGGCGTACTGGCGGTAAGCACCCTGGGCATCGTCTTCCTCAGCGAGTTCCTGGTGGGGACGGTCGAACCCTTTGCCGAGGCTCTGGGATTGAGCGAGTTGTTCATCGGGATCATCATCATCCCCCTGGTGGGCAACGTCGCCGAACATATTGTGGCCGTGCAGATGGCAATCAAGAACAAAATGGATCTGGCGATGACGATTGCCATGGGGTCTTCGATGCAGGTGGCATTGCTGGTAGGTCCGCTGCTGGTCTTCATCAGCCTCTTCCTCGGGCAGACGATGACGCTCTTCTTCACGGTGCTTGAGGTGGCGGCGCTGACGCTGGCGGTGCTGATCGCAACAATCATCGCCGTGGACGGTGAGAGCAACTGGCTCGAAGGGGCGCAGTTGCTGGCGGTGTACGCGATTACCGGGCTGGGGTTCTTTTTTATCACCAGGGGGGTGATCGGGGGGTAAGGGGAATATGCGAACCAGAGGTTACCCATACCTGTCCGGATTGCGGATTGCAGATTGCAGATTGCAGATTGGATGTAAGGGGAATATGGGGAACCAGAGGTTACCCATACCCTTGCCCGGAGGGGGCGCCGGGTGAAACTTTTTCCCTGGCGCTGTCGTCATGGACAACGGGACGTTAGAAGGGACGGGCGACCGGGCCGAGCTGCGACGTGCCGGTGGCCCGTTCCATTTCTGATCTTACGCACACGAAAGGCGACTGCGTATGGAGGGCTTGATCGCGCTGGCGTCCGGCCTGGGGCTGGCGATGGCCTCGGGGCTGAACCCGTACCTTCCACTGTTGACGATTGGCATTTTCGCGCGCCTGGGATGGATCCAGTTAGCCTCGCCGTTCGACCTGTTAACCAATGTCTTTGTCTTGTTGATCATCGCTGCGCTGGCCGCGCTGGACTTCGTGGGTGACAAGATGCCGGTGGTTGACAGCACGCTGCATGCCGCGGGGCTGATCATTACGCCCATCGCGGGTGCCATCCTGGCCCTGGCCAGTCAGGGCGATGTGGCGATCATCAATCCCGCAATCGTGGCCGTCGCCGGCCTGATCGTTGCCGGGAGCACCCATCTGACGCGCAGCGCAGTGCGCCCGGTGGTAACGACGGCGACCGGGGGGACGGCCAATCCGGTGTTGAGTTTTGTCGAAGACGCAACTTCGCTGTTCCTGAGCATTGTGGCGATTGTGCTGCCCATTCTGGCGTTGCTGCTGGTGGTGGCCCTGGTGGTGCTGGCGGTGCAGTTCTTCCGCCGTACCTCCAGGGTGTGGCAACGGGATCGTGCTTCGGTGAATGGGCGCAAGTAGGGTTGGCCTTCCCCACTGGCTGGGGCGTGGGGAAAC
Organism: uncultured Chloroflexales bacterium; assembly: GCA_937918935.1. Lineage (GTDB taxonomy): Bacteria > Chloroflexota > Chloroflexia > Chloroflexales > Chloroflexaceae > JACAEO01. The sequence continues at coordinate 88,438 of CAKZSI010000025.1, forward strand.
CCGGTTTCCCCACGCCCCAGCCCATTCGGGCGAAAAGGGGTTTTCTGCATGCTCATGCGCCAGGGACACCCTTCCTGATCGGCGCGCCGCGCGGCCCTACGTTGACAGTCGCTCCCTCTGCGCATACAATCCGCCCCGATGAACACCGCCGGTCAGCGTCTCCTTCTGCTGCTATTCCTCAATCTACTGCTGCTTGTGGCCCTGGCCGCTGTGGTCTGGGCCGATAATGCGGCCAATCGTGGTATTACCTTCACGCCCGATCCGCGCCCGATCCCCTTCGCAGAGGGGCCGGTGCTAGGCGTGAATCTGTTCAATATCCACCTCGAACCCGATCCCGAAGCGGTGCGGCGCTCCTTTACCATGGCCCGCGATCTGGGGGCGCGCTATGCGCGGATGCAGGTTCCCTGGGAGGATATCGAGATCCATGGGCGCGGCGATTTCGAGGATCGGCGCAACCTGGAGACAATGGGCGCGGTGTCGGCGTGGGCGAAGTACGACCGTCTGGCCGCCGAAGCCAATGCCGCAGGCGTCGAGTTGATCTGGCGCCTGGAGCGCCCGCCTCTGTGGGCGCGTGAGCGAGCTGTCACTTCGCCCTACTTTCAGGCCGGTCTGGAACGCGACGGCAATTCCACCGGCCCTCCTGACGATGTTGCCGACTACGCCGCGTTCGTGCGCGCCGTGGTCGAGCGGTATGACGGCGACGGCATAGAGGACGCGCCGGGCAGCCCGGTGGTGCGCTACTTCCAACTCTGGAATGAGCCGAATTTGAAGAACGAGTGGAACTGGGAGACGCCCCGGCCCGAGGATTTCGTCGCGTTGTTGCAGGCGGGGGCCACCGCGGCGCGGGCGGCCAACCCCGCGGCGGTGATCCTCTTCCCGGGCCTGGCCCCCACCGATGGGCTCGACGATCGCGCCCCGATGACGGAACTGGAGTACCTCGACCGGATCTACAAAGCTGGCGGCGCGGCCTACTTCGACGTGATGGCCGCGCAGAACTACGGCCTGGGCCAGCCTCCCGATGAGCACCGTTACGTGTTTCTGCGGGGACGGGACAACTGGAACCGGGGCCGCCCGGTTGACACGCGCAACGACGTGAGCCGGATCGTGCTGCTGCGGGAGGTGATGGAGCGCAACGGGGACGCTGGCACGGCGGTCTGGGTGACCGAGTTTGGCTGGAATGCTGCCCCGGAGCATATTCCCGCCGAGCGGCGCTCCACCTGGGGTGCGCCGGTGAGTGAGGAGACCAAAGGGCGCTACCTGGTGGGCCACATGGAGCGCGCCCGTACCGAGTGGCCCTGGGTGGGGGTGATGAACGTATGGATGCTGCGCTACGGCGGTTACGCCGAGCCGGCCCCCGACGACCCCACGCCCTACTTTGCCCTGGTGACGCGCGACTGGCAGCCGCTGCCGGCCTTTGAGGCTCTGGCGGCCTACACCCACGCCCCCGTCCGTGCCGGGGTTGGCGCGCACACCCGGGCGCATCCGGCGGTTGAGCGATTGTCTGATGGCTGGCGCATCCGTTTCAGCGGGGCGCGCCTCACTCTCCTCGGCAACCTGCCGGCGCCGCCTGTCGCCACCCTCAACGGCGCAGAGGTGACGCTGGCGCCGGGTGAACTGGACGGGTTGCCGGCCTTTGTCACGCCGGCTCTGCCTGACGGCGAGCATACGCTGGAGGTGCGCGGGCGGAGCGTGCCGGAACGCTTCATCGTCGAGCGGGCGCGTCCCCGCGGCTGGCTGTGGGATCATGGCCCCCTGGCGCTGATCGTGGCGCTGATGGTGAGTATAGGCGCCACGCTGCACCTGGCCTTCCCGGCGACTGCGGGCGCCTTGAGGCGGCTGCGGGATGCGCAGCAGCGCGCAGAGGGCAGCCCGCGCCTTGCCGACCGGCTCATACAGCCCGACAGCCTGTTCGTCGTCGGCATGCTGGTAGCCGCGCTGATCGCCTACCGTGCCTCGCCGCAACTGCCGCTGACGCTGCTGGGGCTGGCGCTCTTCGGGGCGCTGGCCCTGGTGCGTCCCGATCTGGGCCTGCTGCTGGTCCCGCTGACCCTGCCGTTCTACTTCATCCCCAAGGATCTCTTCGACACCCGTTTCGGCATCCGCGAGAGCGGTCTGTATCTGCCCCTGCACGAAATCCTGCTTCTTATCGCCGGCGCTGCTGTGGTCGCGCGCCGGGTGGGAACAGAGCCGTGGCAACGAGGGCGCCCGCGGGCGGGCGGCGTGACCGCCTGGCTGGGGGAGATGGCGCCGATAGGGCTGTTTCTGGCGGCGGCCGGGTGGGGGGTGTATATCGCCGAGGCGCGTAGCCTGGCCCTGCGCGAGTTCCGCTGGACAGTGCTCGAACCGATGCTCTTCGTGGGGCTGGCCTGGCTCGCGGGGTCGCGTCTGGCCCATGGCAGCCCCAGGGTCTACTGGCGGAAGGTAACGTGGTTCTGGCTGGCGGGTGGGGCCGTGGCGGGGTTGGTGGGGTTGTTGCAGTTTGTCGGGCTGAACCTGGCGCCGCTCTTCGGCGAAAAGGCCGGCTTCGGCGAAGATCGCTTCCTGGTGGAGGGCGTTCAGCGGGTGGCGGGGTTGTACGGGCATCCAAACAACCTGGGGCTGGCGATGGGGCGCTACTGGCCGGTCGCGGCGGCGCTGGCCCTCGGAGCCTTGCGGGAGGCGGACAGCCGTGGCGCAGGGCTGCGCCAGGCGTGGCCGGCAGCGCTGGTGGCGCTGCTGTGTGCGGGCGGCCTGCTGGTCTCCTTCTCGCGGGGAGCCTACCTGGGCGCACTGGTGGCCGTGGGCCTCCTGGCAGCGCTGCTACTGCCGCGCTCCTTCTGGCGCGACCGGCGCGCGCGCCTCGCACTGGGGGTGCTCGGCGGCGCAGCGTTGCTGGCCCTGGTCGTCGCCGCGGCCCTGGATATCGAACGCTTCAATCCGATCGGCGCCAGCGGCGCGGTGCGTTTGAAGACCTGGGCGTCGGCCCTGGCGATGCTGCGCGACCATCCCCTGGGAGTCGGGCTTGACCAGTTCGGCCAGTTGTACCCGACCTATATCGCCCCGGAGCTGGCCGGCACGAGCGAGATTAATACCTCGCATCCCCACAACCTGTTTCTGGACATCGCCCTGCGCATGGGGCCGCTGGGGCCGGTCGCCTTTGCCTGGCTCATCTTCCGTTTCTACCACGACGCCCGGGTCTGCTCGAGCGGCAGCGCGGCGCTCTGCGCCGGCCTTATCGCCGCCATGAGCGCGGCGCTGGCGCACGGCCTGGTGGACCAGTTCTACTTCTGGTCGGATCTGGCCTTTGCGTTCTGGATCCTGGTGGCGTTGGCGCGGGATAGCTAGCGAAAAAGGGGCAACCGGGTTTCCCCATACCCTTGCCCGTGGGAGCGTCTGGGAGGGCAACGCCGCGAAAATGTCTGGTACGACGACGAGGGAACTGGCTTTCCCCGATCCTCTGCCCGAAGGGAAGGCCCGGGCGGCCCTGAAGCCGGTTGAAGGGATGCGGGGAAAGCATGTTTCCCCGCACCCTGGTTCTCCAGGGAACCCGTTTTCCCCGTGTTCCTGCCTCGCCGGGGTAACCGGCGTGTTACAATAGCGTAACGTATTTCAAAAGACTGCCCCAGGCCGGGCGTGCGCGGTTGCCCGGCGGCTCTGCCGGCGGGGACCATTGAAATCATATGCCATTCTACCGGGATATGGAACTGATCTGCCGCAGTTGCGGCGAAACGTTTATCTTTACTGCGGGTGAGCAGGAGTTTTACGCCGACAAGGGCTTTCTGCACGAACCAACCCGCTGCCCGCGCTGCCGCACGCGCCGTGACGGTCCCGCGAACGGGCGTCAGGGCGCCAGGCCGGCACGAGGCGCCCGGCGCGAGGAAGAGGAATAGAGGCTGCCGGAGGTCAACGATGACAGGCATACAGAGCTGGCCCGGGTTGCCGGCGCGCGCCCACATACGCGAGGTGGGGCCGCGTGATGGTTTGCAGAATGAGGAGAAAATCCTCTCAACGGCTGAGAAGCTGCGGTTAATCGAGGCTCTCGGCGCCACCGGTCTGACCGAGATCGAAGTGGGCGCCTTTGTGCGCCCGCAGAACGTGCCGCAAATGGCTGATACCGCCGAAGTGTTTGCCGGGCTGCGACGCCGCCCCGGGGTAACCTATAGCGCGATCGCTCCCAACGTGGTGGGCGCGCGGCGCGCGGTGGCGGCGGGCGCCGATGCGGTGCAGGTGTTTCTCAGCGCGACCGAGAGCCACAATCGCAGTAATGTGAACATGAGCGTCGAACAATCCCTGGCGAACGTCGCCGATATGGGCGAGGTGGTGCGCTCGGCGGGGATCCCCTTCGATGCGGTGCTCTCGGTGGCCTTTGGCTGCCCCTTCGAGGGCCACGTGCCGATCGCGCGCGTGCTGGAGTTGTGTGGCCGCCTGCTCGACCTGGGCGCGGAACGGCTGACCCTGGGCGATACGACGGGGATGGCCCACCCGGTGCTGGTGCGGCAGGTGGTGCTGGCCTTCCGTGAACGCTTTCCGCGGCAGCCGCTGCGCCTGCATCTCCACAGCGCCCGTGGCGCGGGTCTGGCCAATATCCTCGCCGCGCTCGAGGTCGGGGTGGCCGAGTTCGACAGCAGTATTGGCGGGATCGGCGGCTGCCCCTTCGCCCCCGGAGCGCCCGGCAATCTCTGCACCGAGGATCTGACGCATATGCTCCACGAAATGGGCATCGCGACCGGGTTGGACCTGCTCGCGCTGATTGATGCCGCACTGCTGCTGGAGCGGATGCTCGGCCATGTGGTGCCCGGGCAGACGATCAAGGCGGGGATCTGTAAGCATTTGACGGGGTGATACTATTTTGGATTTTGGATTGCCGTACATGGCGTTCCAATGGGACCTGGCGATAATGCGCCAGTGGTCGGTTCTTGTTTAAGCGCCGCTCTATGGATCCACGTCATCGCGTTGTTGTCATTACCGGGGCCTCGGCGGGCATTGGCGCAGCAACGGCGCACCTGTTCGCCGCGGCTGGCGCGCGGCTGGTGCTGGCGGCGCGTTCCCGCGAGCCGCTGGAACGCCTCGCGGCCACGTTGCCGGGCGCGGTAGCGATACCAACCGATGTGGCCGACCCGGCCCAGTGCCAGGCGCTGGTCGAGAAGGCCCACGCTCGCCACGGGCGAGTGGACATCCTGATCAACAATGCCGGCGTTGGTCTCGCCGGCCCGGTCGTTGATCTGTCCAGCGATGATCTGCAACAGGCGCTGGCGGTGAACCTGTTCGGGCCGTTGTGGCTGATGCAGGCGGTGACGCCGCTGATGCGCGCCCAGGGGCAGGGCCAGATTATCAACATCTCAACGGTGCTGGCGGAGCAGCCTCTGCCTTACCTGGGCGGCTACGCTGCGGCCAAGGCGGCCCTGGAGCGGTTGAGCGAGACGCTGCGGATGGAACTGCGCGGCACGGGGGTCAGGGTCACAGTGGTGCGACCGGGCAGCACGCGCACCGAGTTTCGGGCGCGGCGCCTGGGTGCGGGCGGTGAACGGCGCCGCATGGCCCCGCCCACTGTGCCCCCCGAGGCGGTCGCGCGGGTGATCCTCCGCGCGGCGCGCCGCGAACCGCTGCGCGCCTATGTCACCTTTGGCGACCGTATGGCGATCTGGGCCGCACGGATGCTGCCCGGTCCGGTTGAGGCGCTCCTCAGCCGGGCGATTAGCTGGGCGCCGGTCGCCGGGCCAGCCCCGTCGAAGCCGGAAGGGTGATCTCTGCCGGAGGAAGGTGCGGGGCGTGGGGAGGCGCAGCCTGCTCGCAACTCCCGTTCTGCCCCTGGCAGGCGCGCCCGCGCGAAATCCCGGCTGGCAGGGGTATGGGGAAACCTGGTTTTCCCATACCCTGCCAACCGTCTGTCTATCGTTTCAAGAAAATCTTATCATAGAGAATCCACTACCGTGAGCGAACCCGTACCTCAGTTGTACCTGCGCACGCCGGCCATCGACGCCGATGGGCAGCACATCGCCTTTGTGTATGCCGGCGACATCTGGCTGGCGGGCGCCAGCGGCGGCGCCGCCGAGCGGATCACGGCCCACCAGGCCTACCATTACGCGCCCCGCTTCAGCCCGGATGGCGCCAGTATTGCCTTTACGTCGGGACGAAGCGGTTCGGGCGATGTCTATGTGCTACCGCTCAGCGGCGGTCCCGTCAAGCAGTTAACGTTTCACGACGCTTTCTGCCATGTCGAGGACTGGTCGCCTGATGGGCGGAGCATCTACTTTACCTCGGATCGTGAGCGGATCGGCCCCGATATCTACCGAGTTGGCCTGGACGGGGACACACCGGTGCTGGTGTACAGCGAACCCTACGAGAGCCTGGGGCACGTGAGCGTCTCGCCCGATGGGGAGTGGCTGGCCTTTGCCAATACGCGCGACCGCTGGTGGCGGCGCGGCCCGAATCCCTTTGCGCCTGATGAGATCTGGATTGGGCCGTCTGTGCCTGACTACGCAGCCCTGCGCAAAGTTGCCGGCCCTGGCAGCGCCAACGGCCATCCGGCAATCGTCGCTCCCTACGCCGGGCGCAACACCACGCCCCTCTGGGCTCCTGATGGTCGGGGACTCTACTTTGTCAGCGATCGTGACGGCGTCGAGAATATCTGGTACGTGCCGCTGGACGGGGGCGAACCACGCCAGGTGACCCGCTTCACCGACGGGCGGCTGTGCTTCCCGGCGATCGCCCGGCGGAGCGGGCTGATCGTCTTCGAGCGCGACTGGCGCCTCTGGCGGCTGGATCCGGCCTCGGGCGCGTGCGAGCCGATTGACGTGCGGGTGCGCGCGGATACCAAGCATACCCCGGTGCGGGTGGAGAGCTGGTCCCGCGGGTTCTCCGAGTTGCGCCTTAGCCCTGACGGCAAGAAGATCGCCTTCGTGGCCCGTGGCGAGATTTTCGCCGACTTCGCCGATAAGGAGACCGACCGCGACATCCGCCAGGGACCGTCGTTTCGCGTTACCGACACTCAGGCCCGCGAGAGCCAGATCGCCTGGACCCCCGACAGTAATAGCCTGATCTACATCTCCGACCGCCACGGTGAGGACGAACTGTACCGCTACGATTTCGCTACCCGCCAGGAGACACGCCTGACCCACGATCTGACGCCCAGGCGCCTGCCCCGCGTCGCGCCCAATGGCAAAGCGGTGGCCTACATCAGCGGCCACGAGGTCCTCTGCGTCCTCGATCTGGCCAGCGGCGAGAGCCGGGAATTGTGTCGCGCGCGCTTTGTGTTCGCCAATGACCTGGCCTGGTCACCTGATTCGTACTGGATCGCCTTCCTGGCCCAGGATGAACACTACTTCAGCAATGTCTGCGTGATCCCTGCCGCGGGTGGCGAGGCGCGCCAGGTCAGCTTTCTCAGCAACATTGGCGGCGGCGACCTGCTCTGGGCGCCGAATGGCCAGTTCCTTCTCTTTACCACCGAACAGTACCGCGCCGAGACGCAGATCGTGCGGGTGGACCTGCGTCCGCAACGGCCGGTCTTTCGTGAGGCCGAGTTTGAGCGGTTGTTCGAGAAGCCGAGCGCTGGCGAGCAGGCGGGCGCGGAGGGCGCGCCCGCATCCGAGCGCCGCCAGCCCGAGGCCGAGCAGGGCGCGACGGGCGAGCAGCCGCCCGACGCTGCGGCGCCTGCTACGGAAAAGCCTGATGCCGGTGATCCCCCTGCCGCAACTCCCCCACCCCTGGAAATCGTTTTTGAGGGCATCGAACGGCGGCTGCGCTTCCTCACCCCGCTGCAGATGAACGCCAGCGCCGAGGCGATCAGCCCCGACAGCAAGGACCTGCTGTTGCTTGCCACTGTCGCCGGAAAGGTCAATGTCTGGACGTTGCCTCTCGATGAGCCGCGCGCCGACCAGGCACCGCGGCAGTTGACTGCGACCGATGGCGGTAAGCATGCCCTGCAGTTCACGCCCGATGGCAAGGCCTTCTTCTACCTCGATGACGGCTACGTCACGGTCCGCAAGTTCCCCGGTGGCAATGACCCTGTGCGCGTCAATGTGCGCGGGGACGTAAACGTTGATTTTCACCGCGAGAAGTGGCAGGTCTTCGGTGAAGCCTGGCGCGCCCTGCGCGACAGTTTCTATGACCCGACCTTTCGCGGCCAGGACTGGGCGCGGGTGCGCGAGCGATTCGCGCCGCTGGTCGCCGGTGTGCAGACGACCGGCGAGCTGCACACGGTGATCGATCTGATGGTCGGTGAGTTGCGCGCCTCGCATCTCGGCAGCGTCTTCAATGGCTGGACGGGCGCCGATGGCTACACCGGGATCATCTTCGACGCGGCTGAGCAACGCGCCACCGGCCGGTTGCGCGTGGCCCGGCTCGTGCCCGACAGCCCCGCAGCCCAGGCCGAACACCCCCCGCGCCCCGGCGAGTACCTGCGCGCGGTTGATGGAGTTCCTCTCGGATCGGAAACAAGCCTGGATCAACTCTTGCGCCGCAGCGCAGGGCGCCGTGTGCGTTTGACCTTCGCCGACACGCCCGATGGCGACCAGGAGCGCGATGTGGCGTTGCGCCCGGTGGATGCCGACGACTACGAGCGACTGCGCTACCGCGACTGGGTGATTACCAATGAGCAGTACGTCCATCGGATGAGCAACGGCCGCCTGGGGTATGTGCACATCGAAGAGATGAGCTATGCGGCCTACCAGCAGTTCCTGGCCGACCTCGATGCCGAAACCTACAGCAAGGATGGCGTCATCATTGATGTGCGCTACAATGGCGGCGGCCATACTGCCACCTTCATGCTTGACGTCCTGACGCGACGTTCCACTGTACTCAGCGGCTTTCGCGAGCGCACCGGGGCCGATGCCAGCCATCTGGCGGGTAACCGGGTGCTCAACAAGCCGACGGTGCTGGTCACCAACGAACGTTCAGCGAGCAATACCGAGATGTTTAGCGAGAGCTACCGCCGGCTGGGTCTGGGCAAGGTCGTCGGTCGTCCCACCGCCGGGGCAGTCATCTGGACCTACCGCATCCGCCTGCTGGACGGGGTCTGGTTTCGGCTTCCGCGCCTGTATGTGGTGACCCCTGAGGGAGAGGATCTCGAGGGACGCGGACGACCGGTTGATGTGGAGGTGGAGCGCCCGTTGGGCGAATGGGCGCTGGGTCGTGACCGCCAGCTCGACGCGGCAATAGCTGTGCTGCTGGGGTAAGCAGGGCGCCTCCTGCCTGGGAGAGGAAACCACAGTCCCACCGCTGGTGGAAGGTGTGGGGAAACCAGGTTTCCCCACACCCCGCTGAAGGAGATGTGTTCGTGCGTCCACTGGTGCTTGTTGCGACACTGCTAGGTTTCATACCATGCTTCATCACCGGACTTTCGCCAGTGTCTTTCGCGCAAGGCTCGCCCGTCTTGATCGCCGAAAACCTGCTGCCGCGCTCAAATGATGTCAAACGGCCCCACGTGGATACCCTTCCGGCTTCGGGGCAGCCGCACAGCGTGCTCGTGAGCGGCGTCGCCGAACGTTCCGAGGCGCGTTTCTGGTCGAAGCCCGACAGTGTTCCCCAGTTCCCCAATCCGCAGCCCATTGGTGTCGCCGAGGGCCAGCCGGACGACACGACCACCTCGGTCTTCGTCGCACCGGATCGGACGATCTACTACGCCTGGGTCAATGCCAGTACCAATCAGATCTTTCTGCGCGCCAGGCGCCCCGGCGACGCGGATTTCGGCCCGCCGCAACTGATTTTTAGCGACCCTGCCTTTCCGAATGATGTCGAGGTGGGCGCCAATGAGGATGGGGTCTTTGTCTTCTGGCGGATGGCGGATGGAGTGATCCTGTACCGCCGTTCGCGGGACGGGGTCTCCTGGTCTGATCCGCCGGTGCGGCTGATGCCCGGCGTGGCCCTGCGTCGCATGGATGTCGCCGCCGGTCCGGGCCGCCAGTTGATCATCGGCTACACCAGGCCGCTTGGCGACGCGCTGCAGACCTACGTCTCGATCTGGAACCGGGATACAGGCGCCTTCTTTGAGGAACGGATTCCTACGGTGACCGATCGGCCCTTCGCCGATCCGCAGGTGGCGCTTAACCCCGGTGGGGGCTATTTTGTGGCCCTGCGGAGCGATGATGGCGTGCTCGGCGGCGCGTGGTTCTCCGAACGCGCCGCCAGCGGCGCCTGGTCGCAACCCGGACGTCTGGTACGGGGCAGGGTCAGTTCGATTGCCGTGGACGTGGACGTGTTCGGCAATGTGCATCTGGCCTGGATCGGTGACGCGACCGGCACGCCCGATCTGTTCTACGCCTTCCGGCGGGCGGGTGGCACATTCGAGGGTCCCCTGCTGGTGCGCAGCGGCGCGCTGCCGATCTTCAATCTGCAACTGGCTGCCAACGTGCGTGACCAGAGCTATGCCCATATTGTGGCTGAACGCTTCACCGGCGGCGGTTTGCGGGGCCAGTACTACCTCTTCGGTGCGCCGGTGTCGCCGGTCAACGCCGCCGGCATAGCCATTGAAGGCGGGGCGGCCTTTACCAACCGGCCTGTCGTCAGCGTCGCCTTCGCCGGGCTTCAGGGCAATCCGAATGAGGTGCGCTGGCGCTGGGGCGCGCCGCCCACTGACCAGGAGAACGACTCGGGTGGCTACCGTCCGTTCACTAATCCCCTTAACGTTCCTGCACCGCCCCTGCCTGATCCGGCGCGCTGCACACCGGCGGTCCTGTACACTCAAGTGCGAGCTGGTAGTGTGTTCCAGCTCGAGCCGAACAGCGATGCGATCACGTTTGACCGAGCCATTCAGACGGCGGTGACGGTGGCCAGTCCGCTTGAGGGTTTCGATCCGGGGTACACCAATGAACTGGCGGCGACGATCTCCCTCAACAATGCCGCAGAGTGTTCCGGCCTGGTCGCCACGCTGGTGAGCGGGCCGTTGAATGTGCCAGGCGGGGTGTTGCCGCTGGAGGTGGCCGGCAGGCTGGCGCTGGAGGTGACCGTCGGGCTGACCGGCGATCGCGGTCCGAAGACCCTGCGCTTCGCCTTCACCGATGGGGTGGGCAATAGTCTGGAAACCGAGCGGACGATTGTGTACGATCCGGTGCGTCCGCTCTTTGACCCGAGTGGGGCCACGCTGGCGCTGACGCCCAATCCCCAGGGTACGAGCGTGTTGGAACTGGTCCTCGACAATGTCGCCGCAGGGGACGATGTGCGGCTCTTTGGAATCGTAGTGCGGCCGGAGTTGACCCCCGCCGGTGGCGGGGCGCCGGTAGCGGGGCGCCCGCTGGCGCTGCCTTTCGGGGCAATGAACGAGGTGACCACGCGCGACGGACGAATACGCCTGCGCGCCACGGTGAATCTGGCCCGCTCCTTCGCCCCCTCACAGCTTGCGCCAGGCGTCTATCGTCTGGCGGTCACCTTCGCCGACGCCGCGGGCAACGAGAGCCTGGCGAACATCGTCGGCGATGTGAACCTGGAGCGGATCAGCTTCCCGGTCTGGCAGCCGCTCGCGCGCCGCTGAGGGCGGGAGTTCCCTTGTATGGCGGGACGACTCATTAGTCCGTAAACAACGTCTTTCGCTACACCCCCGCCACCTCCCCAACCCTTCCCCGCCGGGGGAGAAAAGTCAGATCCTCCCCCCGGCGGGGGGAGGCTGAGAGGGGGCGGACATGCCACGAAGCTTACTTTGCAGACTAATCAGTCATTCCCTATCGTAACCTCGTTACCCCTTGCGTGAAACGATTCTTCATTGCGGTATATGCGCACCTCTCCGGCACCGAAAGCCAGGGGCAGGTTGGCAGCAAAGAGGCGCTCGCTGCTCGCCCCATACAATCCGCGCTCGATTGGCCCGAAGTAGACATAATCTATCCGATGTTGGCGCAGCAGGGCCAGGGCGGTCGCGAAGTCGCTCGCGCCGTAGATCGCCGGGATGTCACGCTCACGGCGGGTCATCTCGGCCATCTGATCGGGGCGGCCGCTGCGCCACACACGCTCATGGCCGTCGAGCCAGCCCAGCAGGGTCTGCACGCCGCTGAGGGCGCCCACCCGGCTCACCCGTTCATAGTCGCAGTTGCAGAACCCGGTGAGCACCCGTTCTCCGGGGGCCACGTTGGCGGCCAGCCAGCGAATAGCTGTCACCTCGTCCGGCGCCTCGCGGGCCAGAAAGGCCAGCCCGTTGAAGGTGCGCTCGCCCGGGCGCCACGGTTCGGCCCGGCGCAGCCCGATGGGGTAGACCAGCGCCCCCAGGAGCAGCGCCGCCGCGGGCAGGCTCCAGAGCAGATCGCGGCGGTGGCGCGGCCCCACCCGGAGGATGCGCCAGACGGCGTAGGCCGCCACCAGACCCCAGAGCAACCAGACCTGGTAGAAGAACTTGAAGATGGTGATCATCCGGCTCATCTCACCCTCCAGATGGTCGCGGATGAACACCACTTCGGGCACGAGGAGCGCCAGCGCGCCCACCGCCCCCGCCCAGCCGGAGAGGGCCTCGGCGGGCGATTGCGCTCGCCACGCTCCGCGGGCCAGCAGGCCGGCCAGGGGCAGCAAGAAGAGCAGCGAAAAGTCTGCCAGCATACCGGCCACGAGGCTGAGCGCCAGCAGCGCGAGCAGCATTCGCCCCCATGGCTCCGTTGCGCCCTGCCGGAGCGCCAGGCCGAGGATGGGTAGGAGGAACAGGCCGAACATCCCCAGGAAGCTGTGCAGTGCCGTGCGGTTCTGGGCCAGGCCGAAGGTGCTGGCGAAGCGCCCGATCAGCGGCATCCCGGCGAACCATGCGCCCGTGGCCGGCCCGGCGGGCGGGCTGAAGGTGAGGGCGAAGGGTAGCGCGGCAAGGCCGGCGCCGATTGCCAGCGCGGCCAGCCCTGGCAGCGCACGTCGCCACTCGAGGCCGCCCGCGCTTCGCCAGCCGAGCAGCAGGGCGCCCGCGCAGATCGCTCCGTAGGTGGGCGCATCCCAGGCGTTCAGGCTGTAGAGCGCCCCCACGACGACGCCGGTGCAGGCCGCGAGCGCGACCGGTGCACCGCCCGTGGCCAGGGCCAGGGCCAGGGCCAGGGCCAGCAGGTTGACCGGCATGGCCAGCACGTGGGGGTGCAGGTCGCCCAGGTAGAGGCTGAACGCCGGAAACTCGGTGATCGCGTAGCGCCGCTCCACGTTCCCATCGGGCAGGCGCACGTCGTCGTAGACCGCCCGTGACGGCCGGAACCAGTCGAACGCGGCGGGCGCCGATGGCTGGATGGTGTCGAATCCCGGCCCGTCCCAACCTGGCGGCACGGGGCGGCTCAGACGCAGGGTTTCCGCGCCGCCGAAGCGCTGGACGAGCGCCTCGGAGAGTTGCCCGGCGTCGAGGGCGCGGGCCAGGTGCGAGCCGGTGAGGAGGTGCAGGGCGGCGGCCTGATTGCCTGCCACCAGCGTGAGCATCACAGCGAGCAGCGCCAGGCCGAACGCGCTGCGCTCGCGGGCCGCCGGCGTCAGCGCCGCCAGGGCTACGGCCAGGTAGGCTGTGCCGGTGAGGGTCAGGGCCACGATCAGGGCAAAGCCCAGGTTGAAAGCGAAGGCGGCTTCCGTGGCGGTGACAAGCGCGAGTGCGGCTACGCTCACATAGCCGAAGTAGTAGTAATTGATCCCAAAGCCGGCGAACCAGGGGTCCAGCGGTGGAAAGCGGTTATAGCGCAGCACGGCGTTGAGGATGGCCATCTCCATGGGCTTCTCGGTGCCGGTGATCGCCGGGCCAACCGCGCCGTGCCAGCGCAGCAGCGCGCCCGCGAACAGCCCCACCGCGAAGAGGAGTTCCCAGCCCGCCACGGCACGCCAGGTCAGCCGTGGGAGCGGAGGGTTGCCCGCACGTCTGGCCCGGACCCAGGCGGCGCCCCAGCCGCCAGGCAGCAGCCCGAACCACAGCGTCGCGACCAGGGGCAGCCTGAAGGGTGCTACCCCGGCCACGGCGATGGCCCAGCTTCCCAGGGTGATCAGGAACAGCCCGATGATCTTCGCCAGGGGATAGCCGCCGAGCGGCAGCGGTCGCAGGATGAGCCAGGCGAATGGCAGGCCGGCCAGCCCCGCTGCCTGGGCCGCCAGCCACCAGCGCAGCACCAGCGGGTCGAGAAAGGCCCGCGCGTCGTGCAGCAGCGGCCCCACCATCTCGGGCCGGGCAGCCCAGACCAGCGCCAGCGTCAGTCCCGCCGCGGCGCCGCCGAGGACGGCGACCCGGGGCGAGCATCCGGCGAGGTTCAACGCCGCGGCGATCAGCAGCGGCGCGCCGCCCAGGACGAGCCAGGCGAATGCCGGCGGTAGCCGGAACCGGCTTGTGACCGGCGCGATTTTCACCTCGGCCAGCGCCATCCCGAGACGGCGCCCCTCGATGCTCGCCAGGGGCGTCGCGCTGATGCGCAGGTCGAGCCAGCCCAGGGAATCAGGCGAGGCGACCAGGAGGACGTAGCGCCGGAGTTGCGGGGGCGCCGTCGTGGGGGGCAGCGTGACGTGGGTCGTACCGGCCTCGATCGCCAGAACGGCGCCGGGGGCGGCCACGCCGCGCAGCGTCAGGATGCCTGGAAGACCCCCGCCGGGGAGCGACAGCCCGGCTTCAGGGGCGATGCTCCAGCGCCACGGGCCGACAGGCCCCGCCTCGGGCGGGGCGAAGCCGGTAAGACCGCTCTGGTCGGGCCGCGTGCCCGGTTGAACCGCCACACCCCCTGCGGCCTGCCAGAGGATCGGCACGGCCAGCACGGGCAGCAGAAGGAGCCACAGAAACGCCCATCGCCGCATGGGGCCATTCTACTACAGCTTTCAGGCTGAAAAGTGGGAAAACCAGGTTTCCAGGCCGACATGAAAAAAATGGGGCAACCTGGTTGCCCCATCTCCCATCCCCCATCCCCCTGCCGCGTGGACGCCGGTAGGGGCGAAACATCTTTCGCCCGTGGGTTTTAATCTGCCGTGGCCACCACTGGCGTCGGGGCCGCCGCTTGCCGTCCGGGGAGGGTGAGCGCCAGCAGGGCCGCCGGCACGCCCAGCACTGTCGTCCAGACCATAACCATTTCGAGGCCGACCATGTCGGCCAGGAGACCGGCGAGGGCGGTGCCGATCGCGCCGGTGGCAAAGGTGAAGCCGAGGATCAGTCCCGCGGCGAAGCCCTGCTTCACCGGCAGCAGCCGCTGGGCATGGACCACCAGCACGCTATGCTGGCCGCCAAACAGAAACCCGGCGGCAATGCAGCCCACGAAGGCCGCCCAGACCGGTTGGGCCAGGAGCCCCAACAGCCCGGCGGGCACGCCAAGCAGCAGCGGGGCCACGGTGGCGATACGCATCCCATGGCGGTCGGCCAGATTGCCGCTGACGAGCTGCCCCACGGCGCCCGCGCCCATAAAGGCGCCCGACAGCAGGCCGAACAGGGCCGGTTCCCAGCCCCGGCTCTGAAAGAGTTGGGGGAGGAACGACATATACACCTGCTGGATCGACGAGCGCACCGCCACCAGCACCACGAAACTGGCGATCAGGGCGATGCTCGCCGCGGTCCACGCCCTGGCGGCGGAGGCCGCGCCTGCTTGCCTGCTCCGGCGGGGGGTAAGGCTGGCCTCATCGCGGCGGGCGCGCAGGAGCATCAGGGCGGGGATCAGGGCCAGCACCGTCAGCGGAAGCAAGCCCGGCGCACCGAAGCGCCCGGTCAGGGCGCCGGCGAGGAAGGGGCCAATCGCCAGCCCGAGCTGGCCAAAGAAAAAGAACGTCGAGGTCGCGCTGGCGGCCCGCTGCGGCACCGCCGCCGCCGAGGCCGCCGTGCCGATGGGGTGAAACAGGCCACTGCCCAGGGGCGCCAGCATGAACACGGGCAGCAGCAAGGCCCAGGTGGGCGCCACGGCCACCAGGGCGAAAAATAGTGCCACCCAGGCCAATCCCCCACCCGCCAGTACCATCCAGCGCCCGGCCAGCCGGTCGGAGAGCCAGCCGAAGACCGGCTGCGAGAGGGCGCCGATCAGCAAGTAGGCCGTCAGCGCCGCGCCGATCTGCGCGTAGCTCAGGCCCAGGGGTTCGCGCAGCACCGCCAGGAGCACTGCGCCGCTGCTGTTGAGAACGTCGATGGCGAAATGGCCGCCGACAACGGCCCGAAAGACCCGATTCTTGAACATGTACCGCGCGCCGGTTGACGTGGCGCGCGCTCCTTTCTTTCAGCATGCTCACGTGAACAACGGGTTGAAGCAGGGTGGGAAAACCAGGTGTCCCCAGTCCCCGGCCCGGTAGCGGGTTCCGGCGGCCCGGCCCGCCGGGAGGCTCTGGGAGGGCACAGCCCTCCCAGAGAACAAGGTCTAACGCTCAAACACAACCCGGCCCTCGACAAGCGTCATCGCCGCGGTAATGGCGGGAAGCTCGGCGGGACTGCTGCGGAAGGGGTCGCCGGTCAGCACGGCGAGATCGGCCAGCATCCCGGGGGCAATGCGGCCCTTCTCGGCGCTTTCACCACTGGCCAGGGCCGGTCCGACGCAGTACGCCTCCAGCGCCTCGGCGACGCTCAGCCGCTGTTCGGGATACCAGCCCCCCTCGGGGTAGCCGGTGGGGCGTTGCCGGGTCACCGCGGCGTGGAGGCCCATCCAGGGGTTCATTGTCTCCACCGGGGCGTCGGAGCCAAAGGCGAGGATAGCCCCCGTATCGCGCACACTGCGCCAGGCGTAGGCCAGGGCGCAGCGGTTGCCCCAGAGGGCCTCGGCCATCTCCATGTCACTGGTGGCATGGATCGGCTGCATCGAGGCGACGACCTCCAGGTGGGCCAGGCGGTCCACATCGCGGGGGTGCAGCACCTGCACGTGCTCGATGCGGTTGGGGAGTGGTGGCGCAGCGGCGCCGGAGGCGCGCCGATCGGCAGCGGCGCGCTCGAGCGCGTCGAGCACGCGCCGGTTGGCGGCATCGCCGATGGCGTGGACGGCCACGGCAATGCCGTGGGCATTGGCGCGGCGAATGGTCGCTTCAAGCGTCTCCGGGTCAATCGTGGCGATGCCGGTGTGGCGACGGCCCTCGTAGTGGGTGAGCATCTCGGCGCTTTCGGAGCCGAGTGAGCCATCGGCGAAGAGCTTGAGCCCGCCGATCCGCAGCCAGCGATCGCCCAGCCCACTGCGCAGGCCAAGCGCGATGGCCGCCTCAAGCTGCGGTTCGGCCAGATGGACCAGACAGCGCAGGGGCAGTTCGCCTCGGGCGCGCAGGGTCTGCAGATCCCCCAGCGTCTCGGGCGCCGTGGCGTGGTTGGGGGTCGGGGGTACATGGATCGAAGCAATGCCATAGCTTAGGGCCTCGTTCATCGCCAGCCGCAGGGCGTTAAGGCGTTCTGTCTCGGTCAGTTCCGGCTCCACCCGGCGCACCAGATCCATGGCCGTCTCGATGAGGATACCGGTCGGCTCGCCGTCCGGGTCGCGCTGGATCGTGCCGCCGGGCGGATCGGGCGTCGTGGCGCCGATGCCGGCGAGCCGCAGGGCCACGCTGTTGACCCAGACCGAATGCCCGTCTTTGCGGAGTAGCACGGCGGGGCGTTCAGGGCACACAATGTCGAGATCGGTACGAGTGGGCCAGCGGCGGCCCCAGGACACGTGGTCCCAGCCGCTGCCGCGCAGCCAGGCCCCCGCTGGCAGGGTGACGGCCCGGTCGGCTATCAGGCCGAGGGCTTCCTCAAGGCTAGCCACGCCGGCCAGGCGCACTTCCATGCTCGCCAGGCCCTGCAAGGTGATGTGCACATGCGCGTCGGTGAGCGCTGGCACCACCGCGCGCCCCTGCAAATTGAGCGCATCGCCGCGCAGACCCGCAACCGCCGCCTGCACTCGCCCGACGCTGCCCACTGCGTAGATGCGCCCGTCACGAATGGCCAGCGCCTGGGCGGTAGGCGCCTCGGCGGTGAAGGTGTAGATTGGGCCGTTGTAGAGAACCAGAACTGAAGCCATTGCCTGCTCCGCGCCCCGAGACGAGCATTCACGCTGTGGGGATGTGATGTATCGTACTCCCGTTGGGAAGGAGCTGTCAAACAGGGTTTCTCCTCCTGACTGTTCAGACCCGGACGAAAGGAGTCTTCGGAGACAGCCGCCTGGCTGAGGTGCGGCAACATGTATCGAAGCGGTTGAGGCCGCACGTGCCGGGTCTCGAAGCCGTATCGGCTTGCTGCCATGACCTGTACGGGCGAGACGCCCGCAGTTCCAGGTTTCAGCTCGCCCTCGTTCCCAGGAGCGGGAGTTCGCCAGCCGTATCGTTGCAAAAGCCCGTTCTGCCAGACCTGTGGTATGATGCTCCCGTCCGTTGCATCAGCATGTCTCAGGAAATTACCCGATGCAAACGACCGTCTACCTGATCCGTCATGGCGAAACCGACTGGAACCTCACCGGGCGCTGGCAGGGGCATGCCGATGTGCCGCTCAACGCCGTCGGCTGGCGCCAGGCGCAATTACTCGGCCAGCGCCTGCTTCGGGAAGGCGTGCGTTTCGACGCCCTCTACAGTAGCGATCTGGCCCGAGCCTCGCAGACCGCACGTGAGGTGAGCACGGCCCTCGGGGTGGCAGTGCGGCTCGTCCGCGGTTTGCGCGAGATTGACCTGGGTTCGTGGAGTGGCCATACCACTGCCGAACTGCAGGTCCTCTATCCCGAAGATTTCGCCCGTGTCGCCGCCGGTGAAGATATTCCGCGCGGCGGCGGCGAGTCGATCCGCGCTATGCGCCAGCGTGTTGTGACGACCGTTGAGCGAATCGTCGCCGAGCATTCCGGCGCGACCCTCGGTGTTGTCACCCACGGCGGCTGCATCCGCGCCCTGCTATCGCATGCGGTGAGTCTTGACGGCAATGAGTTCCAGCACTTCCCGCACATCGGCAATACCTCAATTAGCGTGGTGCGTATCGGCGCCCTGGGGTGGGATACGCTCGTGGTCAACGATATGGCCCACCTGGAGGCAACCCACGATCCCGAGATGATCTCTGCGCCTCCCGATGACGCCGAGCAGCCCCCTGCGCTGTAATTGCGCTTGCTTCTGGATGGGAGGATCTGGAGGAGAATCGGGGACCCGGGTGTCCCCGCGTTCCTGCTCGCCGGGACCGCGGTTGTGACCGGGGAAATCAGCCAGCAAGGAGCGTTTGGAAGGGGCAGTCTCCTCGCAACCCTCCAGCATAGTTATGTCGGTGTGAACTGTGTCCGGGTTCTTATGGACGATGGCCACTACTACGTCGAGACCCCCGAGGTTGTCCCGATAAGCTACACCGTGGCCGGGGCCGCTTCTCGTTGTCTGGCGGCGACGGTTGATACGTCGCTGATCCTGCTCTTACAGATTATCCTCGGCGTGTCGGCCCAGTTTCTGGAGGCGCTGAACCAGGCCATCGCCCGGGCCGGTTCGGTCTTTTATGCTATCTGGGCTATACTGGCCTTTGTCCTGGTCTGGGGCTATTACCTGTTCTTTGAAGTGCTCTGGTCCGGGCAGACTCCCGGCAAAAGGCTGATCGGGCTGCGGGTGCTGCGCGAGGGTGGCCGGCCAGTTGATTTTAGCGCCTCGGCCGTGCGTAACCTGGTGCGCGCGGTGGATTTTCTGCCCCTCGCCTACGGTCTGGGTGTTCTGGTGATGTTCGCCGACCCGCGAGGGCGACGGCTGGGCGATCTGGCGGCCGGTACGCTGGTGGTGCGCGAAGGGTTGCCGATTACCCTGGCTGAACTGACCCGTGGCGCGGCGACGGTTGCTCTTCCACCACGCGACCCCGAGGCACCGCCAACCCCTCTGCTCCCTGACCTGCACCTCCTCACTCCGGCCGGCTACGCCCTCGCCGAGGACTTTCTGCGCCGCCGCGAGCAGCTTGGCCCTGGTCCCCGCGCGGAACTTGCCGCCGCCATCGCCGCAACCCTGCGCGCCCGTCTTGGTCTTGCCGTTACGGGCGACCCCGAGCGCTTCATTGAGCATCTGGTGCGTGAGTATCGGGTGATTCTGGAGGCTTGATGTTGGATTGTGGAGGGGGGAGGGAACCAGGGAAGGGCTGACCTGGTTTCGCCTGACCTGACCCGCCGGGTTGCGCTACGATGGAGCCAGGGCCATCTCCTGCCACTCCGGGTGCTCGGGCGTCCAGATCTCCACGTTGGGCAGCCGGCGAAACCAGGCCGCCTGGCGGCGGATGAAGGCATGGGTGTCGAACTTCAGGCGCTCGATGCAGGCCGCCAGGCTGGCCTGGCCCTCGAAGTAGGGGCGAAACTGGATGTACCCCAGGCTCGACATCGCTGGCAGGTTCCAGCCATAGCCTGTGGCCAGCAAGCGGGCCACCTCGTCAACCAGTCCAGCGGCGATCATAGCCTCAACCCGGGCGTCGGCGCGGGCATAGAGTTCGTTGCGCGGGCGGGTGAGCCAGATCGTGCGGATCTGGTAGGGCGGCGGCTCGCGCCGCTGCTGCGCGGAAATCGGCTGGCCCGTCAGGGTATACACCTCCAGGGCGCGCACCAGCCGGCGCACATTCGTGGCAGGGATGCGCGCTGCGGCGATCGGGTCAACCGCGGCCAGGCGGGCGTGGAGCGTCTCCACGCCGCCTTCGGCGGCTTCACGCTCCAGGCTCGCGCGCAGTTCGGGGTGTGGTGCAACGCGAGGGATCTGCCAGCCCTCGAGCACCGCCGCCAGATACTGGCCCGTGCCGCCGACCAGCAACGGTACGCGCCCACGGGCCGTAATCGCCGCCAGCGCCGCCAGCGCCAGTTCCTGGTAGGTCGCCAGCGAGAACTCCTCGTCGGGGTTGCGGATGTCAATCAGATGGTGTGGAACCGCCTCACGCTCTTCCGGCGTGGGCTTTGCCGTGCCAATGTCCATGTGGCGGTAGATCTGTCGCGAATCGGCAGAGACGATCTCGCCGCCGATGCGGCGCGCGAGCGTAATGGCCAGGGCCGTTTTGCCGACCGCGGTCGGCCCGACGATGGCGAGCAGAGGCGGCAGCGCGTTGGGAGGAGCGTGATTCACGGACATGTGTATCATCCAGTGCAGTGTAACTCCAGCGTGTTACACTGTACCATGAATACAGGGCCTGCATAGGAGGGCGAAGCCCTCCCAGAAAACACAGGCTGCAATCTCTAGAGGGCTGTAGGGAAACCAGGTTTCCTCACATCCCGGCCCATAGGAGCATATGGAAAGGCAAATGCCTTTCCCGTGCTTCCCTGAGGGCATGAATAGCGAGGATAGCTTGACTCAATCCCTATCTCCGTTCCATCCGAATATGGAAGCCGCCGTAACCCTGCGCGCCCGAGACGGGCGCGAGGTGCGCGTGCGGCACATGCGTGGCGAAGACGCCGAGTTGCTTACGCGCATGTTCTACCGGCTCTCCCCGGAGACACGCTACCGGCGCTTCTTTGTGCCACTCAACGATGTTGATGAGGAGCGCGTGCGCCAGGAGGCCATTCGCCTGGCGACGATTGACCCCGGGCGCGAAACGGCCCTGATTGCCGTGGTAGACGAAGAGGGTCGCGAGGAGGCCGTTGCGGTGGCGCGCTTCGCGCGCCTGGTTGAACACGAGGCGACCTGCGAAGCCTCGATTGTTCTTCGCGATGATTACCAGGGTGTGGGGATCGGGCGTCAGCTCTTCGACCTCCTGGTCCAGACGGCCATGGTTCGCGGCTTCCGGCACATGATCCTGCTTACCCACGCCGACAATGCCGGTATGATCGCCCTGGTCCAGGGTCTCGGGATGCCCTATGAGGGGCGCTTCAGCGCTGGTCTGTACGAGATTGACTTGCAGTTGACCGGTTTCTGCAAGGCGGTCTTCCCATTCACTGCTCCTGAAGGGTCTCGCGACGGCTAAGGGCCTATCCGCTACCTCTCTGCGGGGCGGGTCTGTAAGGGCTTTGCCCGCCTGCAATGTACGTCGGATACCCTGGTTATCCGGATCGGCTGGAAGTCCATGTCCCGCCAGGGAGGCCACGCAATGCTCAACCTGGTCGCGATTGCACTTGGCGCCGCGATAGGCGCCAATCTGCGCTACGGCCTCTCCACCTGGGCCGCGCAGCGCCTCGGCGCCGCCTGGCCGTATGGCACCTTTCTGGTGAATGTTCTGGGCTGTCTGGGCATCGGCGTCCTGCTGACCCTGGCCGCTACCCGTCTATCGCTTAGCGAGCCGGTACGCCTGTTCCTGGTGACAGGTTTGCTGGGCGGGTTTACAACCTTCTCGACCTTTGGCTACGAGAGCTTCACCCTCGTCACCCGTGGCGACTGGCTCGGGGCCGGGCTGTATATCGGCGGCAGCATGATCGTTGGACTGGCAGCGGTGTTTCTCGGGGCGAGCCTGGCGCGCATGTTCGGACCATAGTCCGCGATGGTGCGGAAGGAGACCTCTATGCAGCAGGAGCTTTACCAGCAAGTCTGGATCTACATTGACGAGAGCGACCGGCTGCGTGGCCGCGCGCTCTCGCTCCGTATGCTCGACGCGCTCCGCGCTGCCGGCTGCCCTGGAGCGACGGTCCTGCGCGGAATAGGTGGCTACGGCGTCCACGGCGTGGTCCATACCGATCTGGCGGTAGAACTGCCCAGCCATCTGCCGCTGATCATCACCTTCATTGACCATGCTGAGCGGGTCGCCCAGGTGCTGCCGGCGCTGCGCGAACTGGTTACTGAGGGGCTGATTGCCACGACGCCGGTTACGGTGGTCCAGACCAGTCATCGCCCTGCGGGGCCATTTCCGCGGCACCTCAGCGTTGCCGATGTCATGAGCCGCGATGTGGCGCGGGTGCACCTCGACACCCCGGCCTCGGAGATCGTCAGGCTGTTGATCGATCGCGCTCTGCGGGCCGTGCCGGTGGTTGATGCCGACCAGCGGGTCGTGGGTATCATCACCGATGGCGACCTGTTGAGCCGTGGCGTCACCAC
Source organism: uncultured Chloroflexales bacterium (assembly GCA_937918935.1). Classification (GTDB taxonomy): domain Bacteria; phylum Chloroflexota; class Chloroflexia; order Chloroflexales; family Chloroflexaceae; genus JACAEO01. Next base: position 111,181 of record CAKZSI010000025.1, read on the forward strand.
CCTGCCGCTGCGTCTCAAGCAGTTGCTGCCCATCGAAGAACGCAGCGAGCGTGTCGCGTCCCTTGCCGCCAAACCGCAGCGTGCCGCCGACCTGATGACCCCCAATCCGGTGACCCTTCCCGAAACTGCCTCACTGGCCCAGGCCGCTGCGGTGATGAACGACCACAATCTTAAACGGCTGCCGGTGGTAGATGCTACGGGGCGCCTGATAGGGATGGTCAGCCGCCTTGACCTGCTCAAGACCGTGGCCGAGGGTGTGCGCCAGCGTCCCGAGCAGCCGCCGAAGTTGCCCCGGGGCGCTCCGGCGACGGTCAGTGAGTTGATGATCACCAGTGTGCCCACCGTCTATGCTGACACCCCGCTGACGGAAACTCTTGACCGGCTCCTGGAGACGGAGAGGCGCCGTGTGGTGGTGATCGACAAGGACCGGCGCGTGGTGGGCATTATCACTGATGGCGACGTGCTACGGCGGGCCGGGCGGCGCGTGCAGCCGGGGGCGTTGAAGCGCCTGGCAGCCTGGTTCGCCGGCGGCGAGCGTCCCGAGGGGCTGGAAGTGGAGGCCCAGGGCCGCACCGCTGGCGATGTCATGAGCAGCCCGGTTTTTACGGTGACACCCGACACGCCCATCACCGAAGCTATCCGCCTGATGATGACCTACAAGATCAAGCGTCTGCCGGTAGTGGATGAGGAGGGATGTCTGCTGGGCATGATCGGCCGCGCCGCCGTTCTCAGCGCCCTGGCCCAGGGGGTTGAAGACGCCTCAACGGGAGCTTCGTAGCAAAGCGAGACTGAGTCTCGGCGGGGGCCGTGCAGGCCGCGGACCCCGCGGATTCTCTTTCCGGTGGGGTATGTCAAAGCCATGCCTGCCGGAAAGAACTTTTCGGAGGAGCTTCGCCCCTGCAGGTCGCCCCTCGACGGAGAAGCGTCATTGGCGCAACCAGGGGAAGTACCAGAACCATGACCAGTGCGCCAATGTCTGATTCGGTCCTCGCCATGCTGCGCCCGGCCGAAGCGTTGCCACTGTTCGGCAGGCGCGTGCTGCTCACCGCCCCGCGCACCTACGCGCTGCGATTCGCTGCCGCGATCCTGGCCCGGGGCGGCCTGCCTGTCCTCATGCCCACAATCGAGACCTCGCTGCTCGATGATTATGCGGCGCTCGACGCTTACCTGCGCCGACTCGAGACCTTCGACTGGATCGCTTTCACCAGTCGCAACGGAATCGAGGCACTGGTGTACCGGTGCGAACAACTCGGGTTGCCGCCCATGGCGCTAAACGCCTGTCGGCTGGCAGCGATCGGCAAAGACGCTGAACGCCTCTCAGAACTGGGCCTGCGTGTGGATCTGATGCCACGGGAGCCCAGTCCCCGTGGCATCGTTGACGCTCTGAGGGCGCTCGAATCCACCGGCGGCGCCGCGATCCTCGTGCCCGCGCCAGTCGTCGAGGGCGTGCCAGAACCCGATGTCGTTCCTACCTTCGTTACCGACCTCCAGCGTATCGGCATGCGCGTGACCCGCGCGCCCGCCTACCGGACCCGTGCGCTCGACGGGGCGCGCTACGCGCCCGAACTGGCGCTGATCCGCCAGGGGGCCATAGACGCGATTGCCTTCAGCAGCGCCGCCGAGGTCGCCGCCTTTCTGGCCATGCTCAACGCTCCTCAGGACCATGGACGCTGCGCAATCTGCTGCTTCGGACCCTACACCGCCGCCCACGCCCGCCGCATGGGGCTGTCCCCTGCCGTGGTCGCCGAGGATTTCGGTTCCTTCGACGGCTTCGCTATGGCCATCGCCCGCCACTTCACAGGCGCAAAGCCGGCACACTCAGGTTAAGAGTTCATAACCAGGCAGAGGGGCTGATGCAGCCATTCCGCATTCTAGCGCCTTGGAGCCGTTCGGCGTCATCTTGCACAGCATTTGCAGATATTGATTCTCATGCTAGCATTGATGACTAAAGGTACAACAGACTCTGTACTACCAGACAGCCGACGGAGGTTTTAGGATGCGTACCATGCGCGTACTTGCCCTGCTGCTCCTCGTCACCGTCGCGGGTTGCGGCCCGGCGGCCCAGGCTCCCTCGGTAGCGCCGACCACGGTGCCAGCCCCTCCCACGGAGGCTGCACCGGTCGCGGCGACCACGGCCCCTGCAGCCCCCACCACGGCGTCTGCTCCGACACCAGTACTGGGCGGCACTGTCACCCGCGCCATCACCGCCGAACCGACCAGTCTCGATCCGCACGCCGCCCCTGGTTCGGGTCAGAACGTCATTCTCCCCTATATCTTCGACACCCTGGTGTTCCGTGACATGGACAACACCTACCAGCCCTACCTGGCCACCGGCTGGGAGATTGCCCCTGATGGCAAGAGTGTCACCTTTACGCTGCGCGACGATGTGACCTTCCACGATGGCACGCCGCTCAACGCCGAGGCGGTGGTGTTCACCTTCAAGCGCTTCAAAGAGGCCAGGACATCGGCGGGTGAGGGCCTGGCCAGTATGACCGACGTGGAAGCCCTTGATGACTATACGGTACGCTTCACTTTCAGCGAGCCTTCGGCGGTCTTCTTCAGCACCCTGGCAACTCCCTACGCCGGGATCGTCAGCCCTGCGGCGGTTGAGGCCGCGGGCGACGCCTTCGGCCAGCAACCGGTGGGCAGCGGGCCGTTCAAGTTCGCCGCCTGGCAGCAGGGGACGAAGGTGGTGCTGGAGCGCAATCCTGACTATCGCTGGTCACCGGCGCCCGTCACCAACCCCGGCGCCCCATACCTGGATCGGGTGGTCTTCACGGTGATCCCCGACGCCAGCACGCAACTGGCGGCCCTGCAGGCGGGCGAGGTCGATCTGATCTTCGTGAATGCGCCTAATCATGTTGAAAAGCTGAAGACCGATCCTTCCGTCGAACTGATCGAAACACGTCTCAACAGCCTGATCTATCTGGGTTTCAACTGCGCAAAGGCGCCCCTCGACGAGGTGAAGGTGCGCCAGGCCCTCTCCCATGCGGTCAACAAGGAAGAGATTGTGACCGCAGCCCTTGGCGGCACGGGCCAGGTGGCCTTCGCGCCGATGGCGCCGACCCTGCCCGGGTTCGATCCAGGTCTACAGCAGTATGAACTCGGCTACGATCCAGACCGTGCCAGCGCGCTACTGGCCGAGGCCGGCTTTGCCCCAGGCGCCGATGGCACGCTCGCCCGCAACGGCCAGCCGCTGAACCTGACCCTGCTCACCTTCGCCCGCGCCCCGAACGAGGATGTCGCCACGCTCTTGCAGAGCCAGTTGAAGGCCATCGGGGTCAAGGTGACCATCCAGCAGTACGATACGCCCACCGCAGCGAAGGCGGCCACCGAGGGCCAGTACGATCTGTTGCTGTGGCGCTATGATCGCAACGATGCCGATGTACTCAACGTTAACCTGCACTCCAGCCGCATTGGCAGTTCCAACCGCTTTGGCTACAGCAACCCTCAGGTAGACGAGTTGCTCGACCAGGCGGCGCAGGAACTCGACGAAGCCACTCGTGCCAGGTACTACGTCGAGGCCCAGAAGCTGATCATGGCCGATGCTCCCTGGCAGCCGCTCTACGTGCCGGTGGATGTGCTGGCAATCAATAAGCGCATCCACAACTACCACCTGGCTTCGATGGGGCGCATTCTGCTCAATGAGGCCCGGGTGATAACGCAGTAACGCCTATGGCCGGTTATGTGCTCAGGCGCCTTGCCGGGGCAGTGCTGATGCTGCTTGCCGTTAGCCTGATCGTCTTTGTCCTGCTCGATGTGATACCCGGCGATGCGGCACATACTCTCGCGGGTGACCTGGCCTCTGCGGAACAACTGGCAGCCGCGCGTCACGAACTGGGCCTCGACCAGCCCCTCCCTGTGCGGTACGCGCGGTTCGTTGAAGGGGTCGTGCTCCGTGGCGACCTGGGCGCGTCGGTCGTCTCAGGTCGCCCGGTGGCCACCCTGCTTTCGGAACGTTTCGGGGCGACACTCAAGCTGGCGCTGGCGGCCCTGGGCCTGGCGCTGGTGGCAGGATTGCTCATCGGCGCCCTTGCGGCCATTCGTGCCGGGGGCTACCTGGACCTCGCGGTGATGGCCGGGGCGACACTGGGCGAGTCGCTGCCATCGTTCTGGGTATCGCTACTGCTGATCCAGGTGTTTGCCCTCAGGCTGGGCTGGCTGCCGGTGTTCGGGGCCGGCAGCCCGGCGCACCTGGTGTTACCCGCGGTGACCCTGGCGCTGCCGGCGATTGCGCTGCTGGCCCGCCTCGTGCGTAGTTGTCTGCTCGACGTGCGCAGCGCCGACTTCGTCCGCACGGCCCGCGCCAAGGGCCTGGGGCCGTTGCTGGTGTGGCGTGATCACATTTTTCGGAATGCCATCCTGCCCGTGATCACCATCCTCGGCCTGTACCTCGGCCATGTGCTTGGCGGCGCGTTCATCGTCGAAACGATCTTCGCCTGGCCCGGCCTGGGACGGCTGGTGGTGCAGGCCATCTTTGACCGCGATGTTCCCGTCGTGGTAGGCGCCGTGCTTCTGATTGCTCTTATCTACCAGGTGTTGAACCTGGCAGTTGACCTGATCCACGCCGTGCTGGACCCCAGGGTGGGTCATGAGGCGCTATAGCGTCATTTTAATTGTGGATTGCCGTATCTAGCGCCCTGACGCTACCTCGTCATTTTGCCCCTGGCGAGGGTTGCGGGGATTGGCATAAACGCTATGGCACTCAAGATCGAGCAAACTGCTGGTCGCACAATCGGGCGTCGCCAGGGCAAACGTGCCGTAACTCACGGCACGGGGCGACGGCGGCGGAGCGGCCTGCGCCCGAACGTGCTGGTTGGCGCCCTTCTGGTAGGGATGCTCGTGCTGGCTGGCGTGCTCGCGCCACTCCTGGCCCCATACCCCCCCGATCAGATCCAGCCTGCCCTGCGCCTGCGGCCACCGAGCCTCGAACATCCCTTCGGCACCGACGCCTTCGGACGCGATCTGTACAGCCGGGTGCTGCACGGCGCGCGCATTGCCCTGCGGATCTCGCTCCTGTCGGTGCTGCTGGCGGCGGCGCCGGGGATCTGGCTCGGTCTGCTGGCAGGCTACCATAGGGGATGGAGCGAACAGATCCTCTCGCGTCTGATGGAGATCTGGCTGGCATTCCCTGGACTGCTGCTCGCCATTGTGCTGGTGGCGCGCCTGGGTCCTTCGCTGGATACGACGGTAATCGCCCTGGGGGTCGTTGGATTGCCCTCGTTCTACCGCCTGGCCCGCAACGGAACGATCTCTGCCCGCCACGCGCTCTACGTGGAGGCAGCCCGGGCGCTGGGCATCGGCCAGACGCGCATCCTCCTGCGCCACATCCTGCCCAACCTGGCTTCACCGCTTATTGTCCTCGTGACCCTGCGGATGGGCACCATGCTCCTGGCCGCTGGCGGGCTGAGCTTCATCGGTCTGGGGGCGCAGCCACCCCTCCCCGAATGGGGCGCCCTGCTGGCAACCGGACGTGACTACCTCGACACGGCCTGGTGGCTGGCGTTCTTTCCGGGGCTGGCCTTTACGCTGAGCGTTACGGGGTTCAACCTGCTCGGCGACGGGTTGCGCGACCTGCTGGCGCCCGAAACGCGCGAGGGAACGGCGCGCTGAGAGATGCTTGCGGCGGATAGAGTGCGGGAAGGGCCGCTCACGCTCACGTGCAGCATTGTTCAGAGAGAAGCTGTGAGGGGCCGGGCCCTTCGCGCCTCCCCCAAACGAGAGCACTGGCCGGCATCCTTGATGCCCCGAGGCCCCCGCGCCATGTGGCTCGCCGCACTCGCCCCGCCAGCGTTGCGGGTCTATCGTTTTACACGAAAGAGCCGGGAGGCGGGTTTCTGAGAAGGCTTTGCCCTCCCAGACCCTCCCGTTCGAGAACTTGCCGATGCCCCATGTAGAGCGATTGCGGATTGCGAAGCAGCGGCGTAGCCAGTGCTTCGGCCCTACTGTTTCTCGAGCACGAACAGCAATTGCCCTTCCTTGACAACGTCGTTGAGCTTGATGCAGACCTCGGCGATGCGGCCGCTGAAAGGGGCGAGAATGGCGTTCTCCATCTTCATCGCCTCCAGGTTGGCCACCTCCTCACCTTTGTGCACAACATCGCCGACCTGGATCGGGCCACGCTGCGGGTTGCCGATGCGCCAGACGTTGCCGTTGATCGGGGCGCCGATCTCGTTGGGCCCCTTCGCCATGCGTATCTCGGCCTTCCTGGCCCGCGGCGTCGCAACGGGGTAGACCCGGGTCACATTGTTGACCTTCAGCACCACGTGGATAATGCCCTCGTGCTCGGCGCCAACCGATACCAGTTCAATACAGTACGGTTTGCCGTCGAGTTCGAAATCAACTTTATCGCCGCTGCGCAGCAGGCCCTGGCGCCAGACATCGGTCGGCAGCACCAGGGGCGCCATGCCGTAACGCTCGCGGAACTCGATGAAACTGAGGGCATCTTTGGGGTGCATCAGGTAGAGCACGAACTCCTCCTCCGTCGGCGCGCGCCCGATGGCATCGCTCAAGGTCTGGCGGAGCTTGTCGAGGTTGTCGTCCTTGAGCGTATCGAGGGGCGAGAGATCGCTGCGCCCCTGGATCTTCGCCTGCCACTCGTCGCCGAAGGCGCTCTGGTAGATCCAGTCGGCCGGCCAGCCGACCGGCAGTTTGCCATAGCCTCCCACCAGCAGGTTCTTGAAATCACCGGACGCGTTGCGGAAGAGTTGGAGCAACTCCTCGCGCTCCTCCTCGCTCATGGCCGCCATATCCTGCCCCTGCTCCTCGACAAACTTGCCGAGCAGCGCGATGAGTCGCCGGACGCCGCCCTCACCCTGCTCCTTGGCATAGCGGTTGACGATCCCGCTGCAGGTCACCCAGGTGATCTGCGAGCCCGGAGTGACGTCGAAGTAGCGCACGATCTGGTTGTAGAGGGCCATGACCCGCAGGATCGCCGGCATGAGGTGCAGGAAGCCCCCCTTTTCGGCCTGCTCAAACGAACTCGGAAAGGCGCCGCCGGGCATACGGTGTTTGGTGACACCGTGGTCGTAGCCCTTGAACGGCGACTCGGCCCACTCGTAGTGCGCGATCCACTCGCGCACCTGCTGGTTGGCCTGCTCGGCGGCCGGCCGGTTGAGATGCACATGGATGCCGCCTTCCTCGAAGTAGGCATGCACCCCGAGAATGGGCGGGTGGCCGTAGAAACGCACCAGGGCGTCCTCCTGAACATCAACGATCCTGGCGCCAGCCTGCGCGGCGGCGAACAGCGCCGGGACGGCCAGCCCGTCGGTGACGTGGCGGTGGTAATGGATCAGCAACTCAGGGTAGTGCTGCTTGATCGTCGTCACCAACTGGCCAATGCGCACCGGGTTGCCGACGCCGGCCATATCCTTGATGCAGAGGATGATCTCATCCACGCCGCCGGCGAGGGCAACGATCTCGTGCACCACACTCAGGTAGTACGCATCGGTGGCCCAGTCGGCCACGGTAAATGAGATCGCCGGCTCAAACAGGCGCCCACGCTTCATCACCACTTCGGCCACCGCGCGCATGTTGCGCACATCGTTGAGGAACGAAAAACAGCGCCAGACATCAATATCCACCTGTGAGACGGCGTACTCGATAACGTTCCGAGGGTAGGGCCGGTAGCCCCACAGGTTCGTCTCGCGGACCAGGGTCTGGAGCAGGACGTTGGGCATCAACTGGCGCAGGATCTGGATCTCCTCGAACGGGCTTTCACGGCGGTTCATGATCCCGACGTGCCAGCGGGCGCCGCCGTGACACTCGGCGCTGAACAGGCCCATGCGGTTGAACATCGGCGCCAGGGTCCGCAGATCGTAGATCCGGTGGCGATTCTTAAAGTCGGACTGCCCGGAGTCGCGCATGCTCACCGATGTCAGACAGACGCCCTGCAGGTTGCGCACGGCCTGCACGATCTCGCGCGCGGTCATGCCTGGACGAACGAAAATATAATCTTCCTGAGCGCCGGCGGGTTGGGCGGCCACGTTGCCGGTTTCCATGGTTCACCTCACATCCAACTCTGCGGGCCCAGGGCGGAGATCTCGGCCACGTACTGGGCGATCCGGAGCATCTCATCCTCACTGGTACGCTCGCGGAAGCCGGAGACAAGTTCCGGCAGGTGCTGGTCGATGAACCTGGTCGAGAAATCGCCGGCAATGAACCTGGGGTGCCTGATGATACTCAGCAGCAGGGGCGCGAGAGTCTTGATGCCCTCGATGCGCAAATCGCCGGTGAGCGCCCGGTCCATTACCCGCAGAGCGTCGGCCCGGTCGGCGCCCGAGGTCATCAGGAGCATAAAGAGCGAGTCGTAGTACGGCGGGATGTCCTCGCCCTCCGCCGCGCCGAGCAGGACGCGCACGTTGGGGCCGAGGGGCGTGCGCAGACGGGTAATCTTGCCGAAGGAAGGGCCGAAGGTCCTGGGGTCCTCGGCATTCAGGCGCACCTCGAGGGCGCAACGGTTGGGGACGACATCGAGTTGCTTGATCGGCAGGGGCTTGCCCTCGGCCACATCGAGCATGATGCTGACGATGTCCAGACCAGTGATGAGCTCGGTAATGCCATGCTCGACCTGGAGCCGCGTGTTGACCTCGAGGAAGTAGAAACTCTGGGTGGCGGGGTCGAAGATGAACTCGACGGTGCCGGCCGAGGTATAACCGATCCGGCGCATCAGGCGCGCCGCGGTGACGCAGATCTCCTGGCGCAGGTCATTCTCGAGGGTCGAGGGCGCTTCCTCAATAATCTTCTGGTTGCGGCGCTGGAGCGTGCACTCACGCTCGAAGAGGTGGACGACGTGCCGGTACTCGTCGGCCACCACCTGCACCTCGATGTGCCGCCCATGCTCGATATACTTCTCGGCAAGAACAATATCGTTGCCAAAAGATTTCTTCGCCTCGGAACGGGCCTGGGCCAGGGCGACGGGGATCTGCTCGGGCGCATCGACCCTGACCATCCCCTTGCCGCCGCCGCCGGAGGCCGCCTTGAGCATGATCGGAAAGACGATGTCCTGGTCGCGCATCCAGTCGCTGATCTGCGCGGCGCTGGTGACGTTCTCGATCCCGGGGATGGTCGGCACATTCGAGCGCCGGGCAATCTCCTTGGCCTGGATCTTATCGCCCATCATGCGGATGACCTCGGGCCGGGGGCCGATCCAGATCAGGCCGGCGTCAATAACCTGTTGGGCAAAGTCGGCATTCTCCGCCAGAAACCCCCAGCCGGGATGGATGGCATTCGAACCGCTGGCCAGCGCGGCCTCGATGATCCGTTCCCCGTTCAGGTAGGAATTAATTGGTGGGGCATCGCCAATGTGAATGGCGGTGTCGGCCATAAAGACGTGGTAGGCCAGCCGATCAGGCGTGCTGTACACCGCGGTGGTGGGGATCTTGCGGTCACGGCAGGTGTGCATGATTCTCACGGCCGGGACGCCACGGTTTGCCACGAGCACTTTGTGGATGGTGCGTTGCATACGGCTCCTGCCTTTTGCGTGCGGTATTGGTAATCCTACAGCACGACTTCGTCTCGATGGGGGCTGCGGGGGCCGAAGATCCCCCCAGGATTTTCCATACCGGTGCAGCACGGCTTCGCCGCACCGCACCGGTATGGAGCGCTCGGTGGGATTGTACGCAGCCGAGCCTGCCCTCTTAAGGGGAGTTTCGTTGTAGTAGTCCTGGCTTCGCCAGGACGCTCACCCACCACGGCAGGTGTAGGGTTTTTCGAACGAGAAGGGGTTTTCGGCATTCCAATGCGCTTACGACCCTCCCACCCCTGCCCTCCTTCATCTCACGAGGAGAGTCTTTGAATGCGAAGAGGGGGGAAGGCAAAGCAGGGCCTCCAGCCAGAACGTTGACGTGGCCCTGCGATTGAAAGGCCGGCCAGTTGCGCCGGGGCGGCGCGTGGCGCCGGCTTTACGCCAGGCCCTTGTGCCGCCACTCCTCCTCCAGGGCGTGGGCGTCGGCGGCGCCGTCACGGTGGAGGATCGCCGTCGCGCGCTCGCGCTCATCGCCGTCGGCGCGCACCATCACCAGGGTGCCCCCGCGGCGGATGAGATCCTCGTACACCAGCGCCTCCTCATGCGTGATGCCCGCCCAGGTGAGCGCCCCGAGGATGCCGCCGCCCACCGCGCCTGCCCCGGCGCCGAGCACCATTGTGGCGCCAGCGGCGCCGCCCAGCGCCGCCGCCAGCGGACCGGCGGCGATTACCGGGCCGATGCCGGGAATGGCGATTGCCACCATGCCCACCAGCGCCCCCAGCATCCCGCCGAGAAGCCCGCCTCCGACGGCGCCAATCGCCATGTCCTCCACATGCTCGACGTTGGTCCCCGGGATGTTCACGTGTTCCTGCTGCTGCTGGGGGGTAACGAGGCTGATCTTCTCGCGCGCGATCCCGCTGGCGATCAGATCGCCAACTGCGCGCTCCGCGTCCGCGGTTTGCTCGAAGACACCTACCACGGTCTGCGTCATGGAAGCACCTCCTTGTGATCCGAAGCGGGGGAATCCAGGCTCCCCCATAACCGTGCCCGTCCCCGCGTTGGGCGCGTGGCGCGGGTTCTCCTCACAATGCAGGACAGCGATTCTCTTGCAGTATAGGCGATACTCGCGGGTTGCTCAAGAGGCTATTTTGATCCGCGCAGAGGTGATGAGAGGGTGTAGGGAAACCTGCTTTCCCCATACCCCTGCCCGATGGGCGGGTTGGGGAGGGCGTGGACCTCCCAGGAGTTTCCCTGTTCTACTCGCCCTTGAGCATCTCAACTCTGGCTCAGGGCCGAAATCCGCATCAGCAGACCAATGATAATAAAGTTAACCAGCACCGACGAGCCGCCGTAGGAGACGAAGGGCAGCGTAATGCCGGTGAGGGGAATGAGCCGCAGGTTGCCACCGATGATAATCAGCGTCTGCACGGCAATGATCGTCGTCAGCCCGATCGCCAGGAGTTGCTCGAAGCCCCGAAAGCGCCCCGGTATCCGCAGGGCGATGTGAAAGCCGCGGAAGATCAGCAAGATGTAGGCAATTAACACCGCCAGCGTCCCGGCCAAACCCATCTCCTCACCGATGGCGGTGAAGATAAAGTCGGTATGAATAGCCGGCACGATCGCCGGTACCCCCAGCCCTAACCCCGCTCCGAAGATCCGCCCCGCCGCCAGGGCATAGATCGCCTGGACGATCTGGTACCCGCTGCCCTGGGCCATGGCCCACGGGTCGAGCCAGATCTGCACGCGAACCGCCACCACCGGCACGATCTGGTAGAGCACGTAGGCCCCCAGGCCAAAGGCCAGCATCCCCGCCAGCACGTACCAGCCCTGCCCCGTCGCCGCGTAGAGCATGGCCAGAAAGACGCCAAAGAGCAGCAGCGCCGCTCCCAGGTCGCGCTGGAACACGATTGTTGCCATTGCCAGCCCCCACATGCCCACGATTGGCGCCAGGTAGGGCAGCGGCGGCAGGGTCAGCGGCCCGATCCGGTAGCCCGCACTGACCACCTCGCGGTACTCGTTCAGGTACGAGGCCATGAAGATCACCAGAATGATCTTCAATAACTCCGAAGGTTGAAAGAGAAACAACCCGAAATTGAACCAGACCCTGACCCCGCTGTTGTTCGGATCGACGCCGAACAGGAAGGTGGCGAAGATTAACAGCAACCCCAGGGTCAGCCAGACATAGCGGTAGTGGTCCAGAAAGTCGATGAGCGACAGGCGCAGGGTGCGGATGAGCAGGCGATCCCAGGGCACGAACAGCATAGCGCCCAGCCCCAGCACCCCCAGCGTCACCCAGAGTGATTGCCTGGCCGCGACACCTTCGTAACAGGGGAAGACCGTGCCATCGGCGGCGGTGCAGCGGTAGAGCGTGTTGAGGCTCGGTTCGAGCCGCGCGGTCAGCATCAGGCTCAGGCCGGCCAGCAGGGCCACCAGGGGCAGGAGCACCTGGTCGGCGCGCGGGCTGCTCACGCTCAGGCCCAGCGACACGCCGATGAACAGGAGCAGCGGGAGCGTCGAGGGCCACAGGATGTTCAACACCCCCGGCACGCTGGCGACGAATTCTCGCTGCCGCGTCGCAACGACCACCAGCAGGTAACCCGCGGCGAAGAAGAGCAGGACGGTCAGAAGTAGTTGAAACTCTACCCCGCGAAACCGGCGGAGCATTGCCAGGGGGTTGACGGTGGGCTGTGCCATATGATGATCCGTTTGCTTGCGGGTTGGCCCTGTACAGGGAAGTGTAGCACATAGGCGCTTGCACGGTGAACATGGAAAAACCACAGGGCGATTGTGCTCGGGCGGCAATGATCCTTGTCTCCGGCAAACAAGTTTAACTATTTATTAATATAATCATGACACGCTCGTAATCTCTCCCCGCTATAGTAGTGAAGAACAGCGATGACTCTGCTCCTCCCGGGCGGTGCAGCCCCTGCCCATCCCTCCACACGTCTCTTCAACTTGTGGCCATGACGTGAAAGGAATAGGAACTGTGCAGGACCTTCAGCCAACACGGCCTCAGCAGTTTGCTGCTGCTATGTTCATGCCGGCGCTGGCCATCAATCCGGTCACTCTTACTCTCGGATGGATGGCGGCCTATCTGGATTACCTGCAGGACGCGAGCCAGCGCTCCATGCTCTTCCTCGATGTGCTGCGCCGGCGCGGCAACCAGTTCTTCGAGCACGAAGCCGCCGGCGCGCCGCCGGTCCTCAAGTTCGACTATGAGTTGCTCATCGACGGTAAGGATCTGCCCCGGCCCTGCAATTACCTCCTCTACCGGATCGTGCCCGAAGCCGGCCAGGAGCTTGACGCCAGGAAGCGCCCCTTCGTGATCGTCGACCCTCGCGCCGGCCACGGGCCTGGCGTCAGCGGAATGAAAGAAGACTCGCAGATCGGGGTGCTCCTGCGGGCCGGCCATCCGGTCTACTTTATCAGCTTCCGTCCCGATCCCGTACCTGGCCAGACCCTTGAAGATATCGGTGTGGCCGAGGCGACCTTCCTGCGCGAGGTGAGCCGCCTCCATCCCGACGCGCCGAAGCCCTGTGTGACCGGTAACTGCCAGGCCGGTTGGGCCGTGGCGATGCTCGCCGCTGTCGCACCGGACCTTGCCGGGCCGATCATTCTCAAAGGTGCCCCACTTGCCTACTGGTCCGGCGCCCGCGGTAAGAACCCTATGCGCTACAGCGGCGGTCTCTGGGGCGGCGCCTGGGTTGCCTCGTACCTCTCCGCCCTGGGCAATGATCGCTTTGATGGCGCCTACCTGGTGCAGAACTTTGAGAACCTCAACCTTGCCAATACGTTCTGGACGAAGCAGTACAACGTCTACGCCAATATTGATACTGAGCCAGCACGCTTTCTCGCTTTCGAGAAGTGGTGGACCGGCTTCTTTAAGCTGACGACCGAAGAGATGGAGTTCATCGTCAACGATCTCTTCGTCGGCAACAAACTCGCCACCAACCAGATCCAGCTCTCCGACGGCCGCCAGGTCAGCTTGAAGAACATCAAGGCCCCGATCGTGGTTTTTGCTTCGCGCGGTGACAACATTACGCCGCCGGAGCAGGCCCTCAACTGGATCCTTGATGTTTACGAGAACGATGAGGAGATTATCCGCGACGATCAGGTGATCGTGTACACCCTCCACGAGGACATTGGCCATCTGGGGATCTTCGTCTCCGGGCGTGTCGCGCGCCGGGAGACCTCGGCCATCTATGGCACCCTGGAGTTCATTGATGAGCTCAATCCCGGTCTCTATGAGATGCTCATCGAAGCTGCCGATGAGACCCCTTACGATCCCGTCGCGGTGCTCCCCGAGTACCGCGTGCGTTTTGTCCAGCGCTCGCTGAACGACATCAGGCGCATTGACGATGGCCGCGACGAAGAACGCTACTTCGACACCTTCGCCCAGGTCTCTGAGGTTGCCACGAGTTGGTACAAGACCTTCGTGGACCCGTGGGTGCGTCTGGGTGTGACAGAGCAGTCGGCGGAGGCGCTGCGCCAACTCAACCCCGCCCGGCTCCAGCACTACGTCTTCTCCAACCGGAACCCCTGGATGTGGCCCGTCGCAGTGATGGCCGAGGCGATGCGCCGTAACCGGCGCCCCATCGCTGCCGATAATCCCTTCGTGGCCCTTGAGCGCGAGGTGTCCACCGCTATCGAGACCTGGCTGCAATCGGTGGGCAATGTTCGCGACGCGGGGATGGAACTCTGGTTCAAGGCCGTCTATGGCCCCCTGGGGCTGGGCATGCTGTTCCCGCCGCGCGAAGGGCGCAAGGTGCCGGTTGAGTCAGAGGCCGAGCAGGCATTCGCGGCGAAGGCCGAGCACCTCCGGGCGAACATCGCCGAAGGCGGCTTCCGGGCCGCCGCGGCACGCCTCATTATCCTGCTTTCCCGGGCCGATAAAGATGTCGAACCGCGCACCATCCAGAACGTCAACCGTCTGGTCGAGCACCCCCGCTTCGCCGGAATGAAGCCCGAGGAATTGCGGGCGCTCTTCAAGGATCAGTTCCTGACGCTTGCGCTGGATCGCCAGGGCGCGCTCGCGGCGCTGCCCCGGCTCCTGCCCAATCGTGAGGAGCGTGAAGAGGCCGCGGCCCTGGCATTACAGGTGGTGCTGGCTGGCGACAAGCCCAACCTGGCCGAAAAAGCCGTCCTGGACGCGATCGCTGCCTCCCTCGGGCTGGAGGTGGAGCACCTGGTGTCGAGCATGGCCGGATCGCCAGATGGCGACATCGGCGCTGAAGTGGCGCACCTTCGGGCCGAGAACGAGCGCCTGCGCGCCGAACTGACCCGGCTCCAGCAGGGCGAGGGCCTGGCTGTCGGGAACGACTGAACTGCTGACACTGGCCCTGTGGGGCAACTGTCCGCGTTGCCCCTGACGAACCTGCTCACCGGCCCTGTTGGGCGACCTTCCGGGCTGCTCCACAGGCAACAAGGAGTTCCCGACCATGTACACAGCAGCCGACCTGCGCCTGGACGGCAAGAAAGGGCTGATACTCGGCATTGCCAATGACCAGTCGATTGCCTACGCCTGCGCCAGGGCCTTCCGTTTCCTCGGCGCCGAACTCGCCGTGACCTACCTGAACGAAAAGGCCCGTCCGTTCGTCGAGCCGCTTGCTGCGGAACTCGAAGCGCCGATCTTTCTTCCCTGCGATGTGCGTGTCGAAGGTCAGCTTGAAGCCGTGTTCGGCGCAATCGCCGAACAGTGGGGCGAGCTCCACTTTGCGCTGCACTCGATTGCCTTTGCGCCGAAGGACGATCTGCAGGGGCGACTGATCGAATCGTCGCGCGAGGGGTTCTCGCTGGCGATGGACGTCTCCTGCCACTCCTTCATCCGCATGGCCCGCCTGGCGGAACCATTGATGACCCGGGGCGGCACGCTCTACGCCATGAGTTTCTATGGGGCGGAGAAGGTGGTGGAGAACTACAACCTGATGGGGCCGGTCAAAGCGGCCCTGGAGTCCGCGGTGCGCTACATCGCCTACGAACTGGGGCCGAAAGGCATCCGCTCCCATATCATCTCGCCGGGCCCCATCCAGACCCGCGCCGCCTCGGGGATCGAGGACTTCGATGAAATCCTGGCGCGGGCCGCTGAACGCGCCCCGGCCCAGCGTCTGGTGACCACTGCCGACGTTGGTCTGTTTACGGCCATCCTGGCCACCAACGCCGCGCGCCTCATTACCGGCGAGATCACCTATATTGATGGTGGTTACCACATTATGGGGTGAAACAAGAAGGGGCTGGCAGGGCTGCGCCATGAGCCCTTCTGCCGCCCGGCGAAGCCGCGGGGCAACCTGGTTCCCCCCGACCCCTCCAGACTTCTTCCCTACGAGGAGAAGTCTGGAGGCGCTTCCTCCTCCGAAGACTCCATTCCCGTGCGCCGCGGCGCACGGGAATGAACAATCTGGCGCGGCCACACGTCTCGGCAACCCCCCTGAGACGAAGTCTCGTTTCATGGCCAGGGAACGCTTCTGATTTCCATATCAAAGTCAACCGAAGGAAGAGGTTATGCCAGCACCATCGAAGACGCCCCATCCTTCCAATGATGGCGGAACGAGCGTCAAGCAGGACGAACCCACAATCGAGATCACCCGGCAGCAGATCGAGGATTTCAAGCAGGCCGATGTGCGCTCTGACCGCCGGCTGGCCCTCCTGGTCTTCCTTGCTACCCTTGGCGGGAACCTGCTGGCCTTGATCGCCAGTCTGGCCGATGCAAGCGGGCTGATCGCCCCGATTGTCAACCTGGTCTCTCCTATGCCCTCGGTGACGCTTGTGGGGAGTGCCACTATCCTGGGGAACGAGTTACGGCTGGGACAGGACTGGGTGGCAGCATTTCAGGAGCGTAATCTGGAGACCTGGGATCTTCCAATTGCCGGGGAGATCGAACGTAAAATCCGGTTTACAGTCAATCCAGTGGGAACCGTTCAGGGTGTTGAACTGGCAACAGAGGGTGCAGTGAATCTGCTGGCCGCCTCCGAACCGCTATCCGACGAAAAGATCAGCGGGCTTTCCGCCTCCGGCGTGAACATTGTATGCGCCGCGCCCATCGGCTACGATGTTATCGTCTTCGTGACGGACATTACCAATCGCCTGGAACGGCCGATTACACTCCAGGAACTCATCGCGATCCTCAACGGCAAAGTCCAGAGCTGGTCAGAAGTGGGCAGCAAGGCGGAGCCGATCCGCATCTTTGCCCGTGAAGGCAGTGGAACGACCGAACTCATGTTGGAAAAGTTTCTTGGGCATCACGCCATGCCTTCACATATGATCGGATGCGCTTCCCAGGCTGATTGCCTTAACCTGACCTTGAGCACCCGCGGCTCACTCTACTGGGTGAGTCTGTCGTGGTTGCGTCTGCAACCGGACAACTATCTGGTTCCGGTGTTGATTGAGAATGATAAAGGGCTGGTAACTGATCCGTTGAGCCCGCAGTTCGATCCGTGGAACTATCCAGCCGAGTTGATCCGTCCACTGTACATGTATGTGCTCCAGCATTCACGTACCGATCCCCGTGCCGTCGAAGTGAGCAAGGAGTTCTTGAATTATGTCCGCGGGGTGCAGGGTCAGCAGATCCTTGAGACCCACTTCTTCACCACCCACTTCCAACCCCCGCCGGGTGTGGAGTTCCAGTTGCCGCCTGGCTTCGGCTACTCGCCGAGCGGATTGCCGGTCGTTTGCCGGTAGGCGATGGTGTCGGGCCTTGCCTACCCTGGCCAGGGCCCGACGCCATCGCGCTCGCAGCGATAGCCATGGCGCTGCAGGTGCTCCAGCACGGCCCGGGCGTGCTCCTCGTCGCGCACCTCCAGCACCAGTTCCACCCCGGCCATGGTGATCGGCACGCGCCACATGGCCCGGCGGTGGAACAGGTCGAGTACGCTGGCCCCCGTCTCGGCCACCAGGTTGATCAGGCGCGCCAGGCCGCCGGGCCGGTCCTCGACACTGGTGCGGAGCAGCAGGTAGCGTCCCTGGCGCACCATGGCCGTCTCCAGCACCCGGGCAAGTAGTTCATCGTCAATGTTCCCGCCGCAGAGCAGCACTGCCGTCACCGCGCCAGGGGCGAGGCGCGTTTTGCCGGCCAGCAGGGCCGCGACGCCTGCCGCGCCTGCGCCCTCGACCACCAGGCGGCTGTTCTGTACCACATGAGCGATGGCAAGCACGATGTCCTCGTCATCCACTACCACCACCTCGTCCACCAGCGCCTGGATCAGGGGCAGGGTCAGGCGGCCCGGGGCTTTGACGGCAATCCCGTCGGCGATGGTCCGGGCCGCCTCGACGGCGATGGGACGCCCGGCGGCGAGCGAGCCTGGTACGGGGGCGCAACCGGCGGCCTGCACGCCCACAATGCGCGTGTCGGGCCGCAGGGCCTTCAGGGCCAGCGCAATTCCGCCGATCAGGCCGCCCCCGCCGATCGGTATGACCAGGGTGGACAGGCTAGGCAGGGCCTCGGCGATCTCCAGCCCGATCGTGCCCTGACCGGCGATGACGTAGGGGTTGTCGAAGGCGTGGATGTAGGTGTACCCGTGACGGGCCTGCAACTCACTGGCGTAGGCCGCCGCGTCATCAAAGCTCTCGCCGTAGAGAATGACCTCGGCCCCAAAACGGCGCGTGGCGACGATCTTCTTGAGCGGCGCCCGTTCAGGCATGACGATCACGGCGCGCACCCCGTGGAGACGCGCGGCCAGGGCCACCCCCTGGGCGTGGTTGCCGGCTGAGGGAGCAATCACCCCTCGGGCCTTCTCCTCGGCGCTCAGGTGGGCGATGGTGTTAAATGCCCCGCGCACTTTAAACGACCCGCTGTACTGGGTGTTCTCGGCCTTATAGAACACCTGCGCACCCAGTTCGCTCGAAAGTTGCGCTGCGGGCAGGATCGGCGTGTTGATCACCACATCGCGGATCGTCTGTCGCGCGTGCTGGATGTCGGCCAGGGTGACGGGGAAATCGGTCACGGTTCTGCTCCGGGCGGATGCGCGATAGGGGGCCTCGCCCTTCCAACCTTGCGCCGGGGTGTGGGGAGACCTGGTTGCTCCACACCCCTACAATCAACAAGGAAGTTCCTGGGCGGGCGTGGCCCTCCCCGACCCTCCCAATCGTGGCGTATGTTCATATCTGAAGGAGGGCTGACGGGGTATCAACCATCCGCGTCGTTGCCGCCCTCGAGCTGCTCTTGCAAATTGGCCGAGCGAGAGGCCAGCAGTTGGAAACGCCGCGCGGTCTCCTTATCACCCGCGGCCTGTGCGGCCTCCATCAGAACGACCAGCGCCAGTTGCACCCGGCGGAGGCCCTCTTTGTCGCCGGCAAGGTGTCGTTCAGCAATCGCACGCTCGCAATAACTCACAAGCTGATCAATGGTGAGCATACATCCTCCTCGGCGTGGCGCGGCGTTGCCTTCTGGCTCGCGTATTGTAGCACGGGTAGCAAGAGGGCGTATGATAGTGCATACGCGCGCCCTCCTCCAGGCAGGGGTGTGGGGAAACCAG